>JAHBWG010000006.1 GCA_019637095.1 Sandaracinaceae bacterium
ACCGGCCCGACCCGCCGGTGGCGGCGGCCGCGGCGGCAGCGACATCGACTCGCTCCTCGACAGCGCGCTCGGCGGTGGCGGTGGCGGCGGCGCCCGTCGTGGCGGGAGCGCGACCCCCGCGCCGGCGGCCAGCGGCGGTGGCGGCGGTGGCGGCGGCGGCGGCGGTGCGGCCTCCGGTCCGCAGACTCCGTCGCGCGGCGACATCGTCTCCGCCATGAATGGCGTGTCCGGCGCGGTCGGCGCGTGCGGCAACGGGACGGCGGGCACGGCGACGGTCCGCGTGATCTTCAGCGGCAGCACGGGCCGCGTCCAGAGCGCGAACGTGTCGGGCGCCAACATCCCGGCGCCGGTCAGCAGCTGCATCGCGCGGGCGGTGCGCAGCGCGAGTGTCCCGCCCTTCCGGCAGGACACGTTCAGCGTCAACTACCCTTTCCGGATCCAGTAGCGCGTCCGCGCCGGCGGCGCCGCACGACCACGACGAGCGCGGTGAGCGCGACGAAGGCCGCCGCGCCGATCCAGAGGTGAGCGAGCCGAGGCGCCTCCTCCGGAGGCGCCTCAGGCGTTCGAAGGCGGGCGACGAGCGGCACGGGCGCTCCGTCGCGGAAGCTGCCGCCGTAGGCGAGGTCGGGCCGCGGCTCGTCCGCGTCGCCCTCGACGCCGCTCGCGAGCAGCGCCGCCCCGTCGCGCACCTCGAAGGCCACGTCGGTGCGCTCGAACACCTCGCGCCGCACCATCCGATCGGTGAGGCGCACCGTCTGCTCGCCGCCGCCGAGGGTGAAGCGCGCGACCATCTCGACGGTGAGCGCCGTGCGGCGCACGGGACCGGTGGGCTCGAAGAAGCCCTCGCCCCAGCTCGGCGCGACTGGCTCCCCATCGACCTCGAGCGGCAGCTCGTCGACGAGCGCCGCGCCCCACTCGGCGAGGTACGCGTCGGCCTCGGCGCGCGTCACGCGGCCATCCGCGTCGGTGTCGGCGGCGGTCAACACGCGCAGGCCCTCGCCCTCGCCGAGCGTCAGCGACACGACGACGCGCACGTCTCGCCCCGCGACGTCGAGCTTGAGGTAGCGCTCCGCGCGCACGATCACGTGGCCGACGTGCGCGCGACAGGTCGCGGGCGCCGCGAGCGCGAGCAACGCGAGGCCGAGGACGGCGGCTCGCTCAGCCGCCGAGCGACTCGAGGAAGCGAACGCCGGTGAGCACACCGAACCCCGTGCCCCCCTTCGGATGGACCCCGTGGACGCCGTCCTGGAACGAGGGGCCCGCGATGTCGAGGTGCATGTAGCTGCCCTCGCCCGCGAACTCGCGCAGGAACAGCGCCGCGGTGATCGCGCCGCCGGTGCGATCCGCCGCGTGCTTGAGGTCCGCGACGTCGCTCTTGAGCGCCTCGAACTGATCGCGATCGAGCGGCAAGCGCCAAAACGCCTCGCCCTCGGCCTCGGCGACCGAGAGGTAGCGGTCCGCGAGCTTCGCGTCGTCCGTGAACAGGCCCGCGCGATGCGGCCCGAGCGCGACCATGCACGCGCCGGTGAGCGTCGCGTGGTCGATGAGGTGATCGGCGCCGAGGTCGCGCGCGTACGCGAGCGCGTCCGCGAGCACGAGCCGCCCCTCCGCGTCCGTGTTGATGATCTCGACGCTCTTGCCGTCGCGGGACGGGAAGACGTCGCCGGGCCGGTAGGCGTCGGCGCCGAGCATGTTCTCGGTGGCGCCGATGATGCCGTGCACCTCCACCGGCAGCTCGAGCCGCGCCGCGGCCATCACGATGCCGATCGTCGTCGCGGCGCCGGCCATGTCGCACTTCATGTCGAGCATCGACTTGGGCGGCTTGATGCAGAGGCCGCCCGCGTCGAAGGTGAGGCCCTTGCCCACGAACACGACCTTGGCCTTCGGCGCGACGCCCTTGGGCGTGTAGGTCATGTGCACGAAGCGCGGCTCCTGGCTGCTCCCGCGCGAGACGGCGAGCAGGAGCGGCATGCCGAGCTTCTCGATGCCCTTCTTGTCCCAGACCTTGCACGGGACGCCGAGCGCCTTGCACTGGGCCGCCGCGAAGTCCGCGAGCGCCGTCGGCGTCAGGTCGTTCGGCGGGGCGTTCACGAGATCGCGCGCGTGGTTGACGGACTCGCCGAGCACCACGCCGGCGGCGGCCGCGTCGCGCAGCGCCGGCGTGCGCTTGCCGACGATGAGCTTGATCGTCCCGAGCGTGCGCACGGGGACGCGATCGCCCGTGAGGTAGCGCGTGTAGCGGTAGCCGCCGAGCAGCGCGCCCGAGGCGAGCGCGCGCACGACCGCGGCGTCATCCGAGGGCGCCGCGATCGCGACGGTGCCGTACGAGCGCGCCGCGCGCGCGGCGATCGCACCGAGCTTGCGCGCGGACGCCACGGACGGCTCGCCCTCGCCGAGCCCGACGAGCAGGACCTGGCTCGCGCCGAGGCCCGCGGCGGTCATCCGCAGGGTCTGTCCGTCCTTGCCCTCGAAGCGCTCGAGCTTCGCGAGCTTGCCGAGCGCCTTCTTCGTGGCTCCGTCGATGGCCTTGACCAGGGGGCTCGCGAGCGAGCCGTGGACGCCGATCGCGAGGAGGTCGGCGCGAGCCGAGGTGACCGAATCCGTGGAGAGCTTGACCAACATGTGACTCCGACCGTGCGGCGAACGTTGCGGTGCCGTCGCCGGGCTCGGCCCCCCACGACCGCGGGCGCATCCTGGCACGCGCGAACAATTCTCACAAGCGCGCGCGTCCCGCGCGCCCGCGCGAGCGCCGTCGGAAACGGCGAAATCGCGGCGATCGCCGCGCCGATCTCGCCGCGTTCGCCGATCGGCGGCGCCAAGTACGCGAGATCATTGATCGGGATCTCCGGCACGCCCGCTGCTGAGGGGTTCGGTGTGCGCCGATGGAGGCGCCACTCACAAGGAGAACCGATCATGAACACCCTCTTCAGCTCCCCCCGCTCCCTCGTCCGTCACGCGCTCTGTGCCCTCGGCGTCGCCGTCGCGCTCGCCGCGGTCGCGCCCAACGCCGAGGCGCAGCGCACTCGGCCCGCGCCCGCCGCGAGCGCGGAGGCGGCCCGCTCGTCGGACGGCGTCGTGAACATCCAGACCGCGACCGTCGAGCAGCTCGTGATGCTCCCCGGGATCGGCCCGTCCAAGGCGCAGGCGATCGTCGCGCACCGCTCGCGCCACGCGTTCCGCCGCGTCGAGGACATCATGCGCGTGCGCGGCGTCGGCCGGGCGACGTTCCGCCGGCTGCGCCCGATGCTCACCGTCGACGGCCCGACCACGCTGAGCGCGCCGACGCGGGCGCCGCGTCAGGCGGCGAGCGCCGCGGCCGAGGACGAGGACTGAGCTCGGTCTCGATGGGCGCTCGGCGGGGCGAGCGCTCGACGAATGACGAAATGACGAGGATCGTCCCCGCTGCTGAATCGACAATCCTCGAGCGACGAGCGCACCGGGCGGGAGGCGACGCGAGACGCGCCGCTCCCCGCTCGGTGCGCTCGCGCGCATGTCGCGGCCTCACGCGCGGGCGACCACCGCGGCCTCGAGCGCGTCGAGCAGCGGCCGGATGCGCTCGCGCCGCAACTTGAGGCCCGCGCGGTTCGCGACGAGCACGCTGGAGACGTCGCAGACGTGCTCGAGCGTGACGAGCCCGTTCTGTCGCAGCGTCTCGCCGCTCTCGACGAGGTCGACGACGCGGTCGGCGAGGCCGGTGATCGGCGCGAGCTCGACCGAGCCCTGCACGAAGACGATCTCGACGCTGCGCCCGGAGCGCCGGTAGTGGCGCGCCGCGACGTTCGGGTACTTCGTCGCGACGCGCATCGTGCGAGGAGGCTCCGGCACGTCGGGCAGGCCCGCCACCATCATGCGGCAGCGCCCGATGCCGAGATCCAGCGGCGCGTAGAGGTCGTACTCGCGCTCGAGCAGCACGTCGCGACCCACCACCCCGAGGTCCGCCGCGCCGTACTCGACGTAGGTCGGGACGTCGTCCGGCTTGAGCAAGAGGTATTGCACCTCCGCGACCGGATCCTCGCGCACGAGGCGCCGGTCGTCGGCCCGCACGACCGACGCGTCGAGCCCCGCTCGCTCGAGCAGATCGCCGAGCGGCCCGAGGATGCGACCCTTCGGGATCGCGATGGTCAGCCGCCTCATACCTCGCCCGGGACGCGCGCGATGTTCGCGCCGACGGCCCGCAGCTTCTCCTCGATGCGCTCGTAGCCGCGGTCGATGTGGTAGACGCGCAGCACCTCGGTGATGCCCTCGGCGACGAGGCCCGCGATCACGAGCGACGCGCTCGCGCGCAGGTCCGTCGCCATCACGCTCGCGCCCTGGAGCTTGGCGGGCCCGACGACCGTCGCGCGGCGCCCCTGGACCGTCACGTCGGCGCCCATGCGGTTGAGCTCCGAGACGTGCATGAAGCGGTTCTCGAAGATGGTCTCCGTGATCACGCTGACGCCCTTGGCCAGACACATCAGGACCATGAACTGCGCCTGCATGTCGGTCGGGAAGTCGGGGTGCGGCGCCGTCGTCACGTCGACCGGGCTGAACGGCGGCTTGCCGACGACGCGGATCCCGGTGTCCTGGCGCTCGACGTGGATGCCCGCCTCGCGCAGCTTGGCGGCGACCGCGCGCATCGGCTCGAAGGTGATTCCGTCGAGGAAGAGGTCCCCACCCGTCGCGGCGGCCGCGACCATGTACGTGCCCGCCTCGATGCGGTCGGCGATGATCGCGTGATCGACCGGCTCGAGCGCCTCGACGCCTTGGATCGTGATCGTGTCGGTGCCCGCGCCCTCGACCTTCGCGCCCATCTTGTTGAGCACGCGCGCGAGCTCCTCGACCTCCGGCTCGCGCGCCGCGTTCATCAGCGTCGTGCGGCCCTTCGCGAGCACCGCCGCCGACATCAGGTTCTCGGTGCCGGTGACGGTCGGCACGTCGAGCCACACGTCCGCGCCGGTGAGCCTGCCCTTGGGCACCTCGACGTAGACGTAGCCATGGTCGAGCCGGATCTCGGCGCCCATCGCCTCGAGGCCCTTGAGGTGCTGGTCGATGGGGCGCGCGCCGATGGCGCAGCCGCCGGGGAGCGAGACGCGAGCGCGGCCGTAGCGCGCGACGAGCGGCCCGAGCACGAGCACCGACGCCCGCATCTTGCGGACGAGGTCGTACGGCGCGTCCGGCTCGACGACGGGCCGCGACGTGATCGTCACGACCGGGGGCGCGACCTCGGCGTCGAGACCGAGGTGGCGCAGGAGGTTGGCCGTCGTCCGGATGTCGGTGAGGTCGGGGACGTTGCGGAACGTGCTCTCGCCGTCGGCGAGGAGCGACGCGCACAAGATCGGCAGCGCCGCGTTCTTGGCGCCGCTCACGCGCAGCGTCCCGTGGAGCGGCGTGCCGCCGACGATCCGGAGGTTGTCCATGCGCCGGGACTAACGCACGCGGGGGCCGGGTTCAATCCTCACGCGAGCGCGAGGCCCAGGACGAAGGTCCCGAACCCCGCCACGACGACGGTGCCCCAGAGGCGGGCGGGCCTGCCGAGGAGGCGATCCTCCTCGTCGATCGCGGTCTGGGCGAACACGAACGCGCCCGCGGTCCAGGCGATCCAGCCGGCGAGCGCGAGCAGCGCGTAGGCGACGCGAGGGCGCTCGGGCGCGTCGAGCCGTTCGCGGGTGCGCCGCCGCGCGCTCTCGGCGCGGCCGGCGGGGGCGCCCTCGGCGACGAGGCGCGCGATCTCGTCCCGCGCCGCGGTGAGCCGATCGCGGTGGGGGACGTAGAAGCTGCGGCTCGACTGGATCGCGCCGTGGACCGAGCGCCACGCGGCCAGAGCGCGGGCGCGATCGCCTCCCGCCTCCGCCGCCTCGGCGATCGCGGCGAGCCGATCGAGCGCCTCGGGCACGTAGGGGTTGCCGGGGGCGTACCAACGCGCGGCGCGCCGGTACGCGAGGATCGCGGCGTCGAGGTCGCCGGCCTCGCGCAGCGCGTCGCCGCGGCCGAGCTCCGCGCGGGCGGAGCCGACCGCGCGCACGGCGAGGATCGTGACGAGCACGCCGAGGACCGCGAGCGCGCGCGCGCCGAGCCGGAGCACGCGCGCCATCAGAGGAAGTCCCGCCGCCGGAAGATCAGCGAGGCGATCACGAAGAGCAGCAGCGCGTAGCCGAGCCCGTACGCCATCGTGGTCCCGACGTAGTCGTAGAGACCCGACGGCGTCGCGGCGTGCTGATCGAGCGCGTGCCGGCCCGGGACGAAGAGGTGGAGGTTGGGCACGACGCGCGCGAGGCCGCGCAGGAACCCGGCGAGCGCGGGTCCGAGCGCCCGGTCGCGCATCGCGGCGAGCAGATCCGCGTTGCGGCCGACGACCCACACGCCTAGCGTGAACGCGCCGGTGAGGAACGGGGTCGAGAAGCTCGAGAAGAGGAGCGCGACCGCGCTCACCACGATCACCTCGCCGAAGATCAGCGACAAGGCGCCGAGCAGCGGGGCGACCGCGACGTCCGTCCCCGAGAGCACCGCGGCGGCGCCGGCGAGGAACGCGAGCGACCACGGCAAGAGCACCGCCGTCCGGTCCTTCGCGCGCCACAGCGCGAACGCGAGCAGGGCGAGCGCGGCGACGGGGAGCCCGACGAGCTGGACCGCCGGCGCGTCGGCCTGCACGGCGGTCACCCAGAGCTGGATCGCGCCCATGATGGCGATGAACACGAGGGCGGTCACGACGATCCCGACATACTTGCCGGCGAGGAACTCCCAGCGCCGGATCGGCTTGGGCAGGATCACGTAGAGGGTCTTGCGCTCGATCTCTTTGTAGAGGAGCGAGCTGCCGAGGAAGATCGCGATGACGACGCTGAAGAACGAGATCGACGCGATCCCGATGTCGAGCACGACGCGTCGCTGTTGGTTGAGCGAGAGCTCGGCGAGGGCGAGGCTGAAGAACAGCACGAGCACCGCGAACGACAGGACACCGTAGAGGACCTTGTCGCGCACCGCCTCGCGGAACGTGTTGATCGCGATGGCCCAGACGCGTCCCATCGGCGGGCGAGCCTACCTCACAAGGGCCAGATGGTCCCGGTTCCGGCGGCGTGCCAGCCCGCGAGCTGCGCGTAGAGCACGACGAGGCCGATCGCGACGATGAGCCCACAGAGGCGCGCGGCGCGGCGCGCCTCGGGGGTCGGCAGCGCGCCGAACGCGAGCGCGAGCCGGACGGGGACCGCCCAGGCGTGGATCGCGAGCGCGCCGAGGCCCATCGCGTGCGCCCCCGCGAGCGGCCACGTCCCGAGCTCGCCGCGCAGGCGCTCCCACGTGCGGAGCGGCTCGCTCCCCTCCGTGAGCTTGGGCGCCCAGAGCCACACGAGGTGCACCGCCAAGAAGAGCATCAGGGCCCAGCCGGCGACGCGCGCGATGCGGCCGAGCCGCCGCGCGAGCTCGGGGTGCTCGGCCATCGCGCCCGCCAGCGCGGGCGGCTCCGGTCCGATCATCGCGAGCCGCACCTCGAGCGCCAGCCAGACGACGACCGGGGCGACGCCGAAGAGCACCTCGACGAGGAGCGCCGCGCTGCCCGCCGAGGTCGCGCTCATGCGCTCGACGAAGCGACCGCGGCCTCCGAAGGCGGCCCACTGCTCCCAGAGGTGGAACGCGGCCCAGCCGAGCACGACCACGCCGCTCGTCACCTCGCGGGCTCGCCAGAGCGTCTCGGGGGTCGCGCGGGGCACGGCGGACCGAGGGTAGCCGAAACGCCGACGCACGCGCCGCCGATCGCGCGGCGCGCCGCGGATCGATCGGACCCCCGATCGCCGCGGGCAGGCCGACCGGCGTGGTATGGTCGCCGGCCGATGGACGAGCCCTTCGTGCTGGTCGTGAACCCGCGCGCCGGGGCGGGCGCCGCGGCGCGGCGTACGCCGGCGCTCGAGGCGGCGCTCACGAAGCGCGGCGCGCGCTTCGTGACGCGCACGACCGCCTCGCCGCGGGACGCGACGCGCATCGTGCGCGAGGTCCTCGCGAGCGGGGCGCACGCGGGCGTCGCGGTCGTCGGCGGCGACGGGACGCTCAGCGAAGCGGTCAACGGCTTCTTCGACGAGGAGGGCGCGCCGATCGCGCCCGAGGCGTGGCTCGCGCCGCTGCCGTGCGGGACGGGCGGCGACTTCCGCCGCACCCTCGGCTTCCCCAAGGACGTCGACGGGATGGTCGAGCGCATGCTCGCCGCGCGCCCGCGCGCGATCGACACGGGCTGGGTCCGGTTCGAAGGCGACGAGGGCGCGCCCGACGCGCGCGCGTTCTTGAACATCGCGAGCTTCGGGCTCGCGGGCCGCGTCGTGCGCACGGTGAACGCGGGGCCGAAGTGGATCGGCGGGCCACCGGCGTTCCTGCTCGGCACCTTCCGCGCGATGCTCGGCTACGCGAACCAGCGCGTACGCGTCACCGTCGACGACGCCGCGCCGCGCGAGCTCTCCATCCTCAACCTCGCCGTCGCGAACGGACGCTACTTCGGCGGCGGGATGGAGGTCGCGCCGCGCGCCCTGATCGACGACGGCCTCTTCGACGTGGTCGCGCTCGAGATGACGCCCGTCCAGAGCCTGCGCCTCACCGCCGCCATCTACCGCGGCGCACACCTCGGCGACGCGCGCGTCTGGCACGCGCGCGGGTCGCGGATCACCGCAGCGCCGGCGCGCGAGACGGAGCGCGTGCTGCTCGAGATCGACGGCGAGGCACCGGGGCGGCTCCCCGCGACGTTCGAGCTGCGGCCCGGCTCGCTGCGCTTGCGGGCGTGAGGCGCGCGCTCGCCGCCGCGCTCGCGGGCGCGCTGGTCGCCGCGGGCGGAGCGCCGCTCGCGTTCGGCGCGCTCACCTGGCTCGCGCCCGCCGCGCTGCTCTTCGCGCTCGACACGCCGCGACCGGCCTCGGCGAGGGGCTCGCTCCTCCTCGGCCTCGCGACGGGCGTCGTCGCCAACGCGCTGAGCATGTACTGGGTGGTCGGCGTGCTCGGCCGCTTCGGCGGCTTCCCGCTGCCGCTCGCGCTCCTGCTGGCGGCGCTGCTCTGGCTCGCGCAGTCGCTCCCGTTCGTCGTCGCCGCGTGGCTCGCCGCGGCGCTGATGCGCGCCGGCGCGCGCGGCTGGCTGGTGCTCCCGGCGGCGCTCACCGTCGCGGGCTCGCTCGCGCCGATGATCTTCCCGTGGCGCTACGGCGTCTCGCAGCTCGCGTTCCTCGAGGTCGCGCAGGTGGCCGAGCTCGGCGGGCTGCCGCTGCTCGACGGGCTCGTCGCGACCGCCGGCTGCGGCGCGCTCACCGCCCTGCGCGAGCGTAGGCTGGTCCCGGCCCTCGTCGCCGCCCTCGCGCTCGGGTTGCCCGCGCTCTACGGCGCGGCGCGCCTGCCCGCGGTGCGCGCTGCGCGAGAGGCCGCGCCGCTCCTGCGCGTCGGCGTCGCGCAGCCGAACGTGTCGATCGAGGACAAGCACGAGCCGCGGCGCTTCCTCGCGCAGCTCGCGCTCCTGCACGCGCAGACGCGCGCGCTCGAGGCGGCGGGCGCCGAGCTCGTGGTCTGGCCCGAGACCGCCTATCGCTTCCCGATCCCACGCGGCGCCGCGCGCGATCGCGAAGGCGCGCTCGCGATCCGCGGGCCCGGCGTGCGCGGCCCGCTGCTCGTGGGCGCGCTCACCACGGACGGGCCGCCCGCTCGCTACCGCGCGCTCGACGCGCTCGGGCGCACGGTCGCCGTGTTCGAGATGGGCGAGGAGGCGCGCTACAACTCCGCGGTCGCGGTAGACGCGGACGGCCGGATCGGCGGCGTCGCCGACAAGGTCCACCCGCTCGCGTTCGGCGAGCACACGCCGCTCTGGGAGGTGATCCCGTGGCTGCGCGCGCTGCCCCGGGGCATCGCGCCGGGCGAGGGGCCGCAGGTGCTCGAGCTCGCCGGCGCGCGGATCGGCGTCCTCAACTGCTACGAGGACCTGCTCGCGGAGCACGTCGTCTGGCAAGCGCGCTCCGCGCCCGAGCTCCTCGTGAACGTCACCAACGACGCCTGGTTCGGGGACACGAGCGCGCCGCACCTGCACCACATGAACGCGCGCATGCGCGCGATCGAGACCCGGCGCGACCTCGTGCGCGCCGTCAACACGGGCGTGAGCGGGCACACCGCGGCGAGCGGCGAGGACCTCGCGCGCACCCGTCCGTTCGAGGAGGCGGCCTTCGTCGCGGACGCCCGGCGCTTGCGCGGCCGCACGCCCTACGTGATCGTCGGCGACTGGCCGGCCGCAGGTGCCGCGGGCGCGCTGCTCGCGCTCGCCCTCGCGCGCCGCCGCCGCGGCCGGAGCGCCCGCCCGAGGTGAGAAGAGCGGAGGCGCGCGGGGAGACCGCGCACGCGGCGGTTCCGCGCGGGACGCGGCGGTGCTATGGAAGCGCCCATGAAGATCTTCATCGACACCGCGGACGTCGCCGAGATCCGCGACGCCGCCGCGATGGGCGTCCTCGACGGCGTCACCACCAACCCCTCGCTGGTCGCCAAGGTCGGGCGCAGCTACCGCGAGGTCATCGAAGAGATCTGCGAGATCGTGGACGGCCCGATCAGCGCCGAGGTCCTCGCGACCGACCTCGCCGGGATGCTGAAGGAGGCGCGCGACATCGCCAAGTGGCACCGGAACGTGGTGGTGAAGATCCCGCTCATCGCCGACGGCCTCAAGGCGGTGCGGGTCCTCGCGAGCGAAGGCATCAAGACGAACGTCACGCTGTGCTTCAGCGCGCCGCAGGGGATGCTCGCCGCGAAGGCGGGCGCGACGTACATCAGCCCGTTCCTGGGCCGCATCGACGACATCAGCTGGGACGGCATGGAGCTCATCGCGCAGCTGCGCACCATCTACGACAACTACGGCCTGACGACGGAGATCCTGGCCGCGTCGATCCGGCACCCGAAGCACGTCGTCGACGCCGCGATGATCGGGGCCGACGTCGGGACGATGCCGCACTCGGTGATCCTGCAGCTCCTCAAGCACCCGCTCACGGACATCGGCCTCGCGAAGTTCCTCGCCGACGCCGCCAAGATCCCGAAGTCGTGAGGCTCGGCTCGCTCGCGTTCGTGGTCGCGCTCTCGGTCGCCGCGCCGGCCGCGGCCGACGTGCCGCTCGCCGGCGGGGTGCAAGGACACTTCCTTGCTTCACCCGACGAGGACCTCGGCGGAGGGCTCAGCGCCGACCTCCACTTCGCGCTCGATTGGTTCCGGATCGGGGGCTTCCTCGGCGTCGCCGCCGTCCCCTCGGACGCCGACGAGCGCAACCGCATCTTCATGCCGTTCGGCGTCTCGCTGGGCCTCGAGGTGCTCGGCGACGTCGTCGGCGTCTCGGTCCGCGCGCGCGGCGGCCTGTGGGGCGGCGCGACCCAGGAGACCAAGCTCACCGCCGGCGGCTTCGTGAGCGGCGCGGCGTACCTGCTCTTCGTCTTGGGCGGCGGCGTCTCGGTCGGCGTCGGGCTCGAGGTCTGGGGCGTCTTCGGCGTCGGAGAGACCGCGCTCTTCTCGCCATCGCTGGGGCTCACGTGGAGGCCAGAGCCATGAGCGAGCTCGAGGGGCTGCCCGAGGTCGCGATCGAGGTCGTCGAGGATCGCTCGCGCGAGGCGCGCTGCGACGTCGGGTTCTTGCGGGTGCGGCGCCTCTCGCTGCGCAACCGCTACGCGGACGGGACACGGAGCGCGACGTACGCGTACGACCTCGTCGAGCGCAGCGCCCTCGACGCGGTCGCGATCGTGCTCGTCGCGCGCGGCGCGGACGGCGCGGCGCGCGTGTGCCTGCGCAGCGCGATCCGACCGCCGCTCGCGCTCACCGCGAACGGCGGGAGCGCGGTCCAGTGGGAGATCCCGGCGGGGCTCATCGAGCCCGGCGAGGACGGCGAAGACGGTGTGCGCTCCTGCGCCGCGCGCGAGGCGCTCGAGGAAGTGGGCGCCGCGCTCGCGCCGGCGGACTTCACGCTCCTGGGCCACGCGGTCACGCTGAGCCCCGGCGTGCTCGCCGAGCGGCTGAGCTTCGCGGTCGCGGACGTGGACCCGGACGCGCTCGAGGCGCCGAGTGAGGACGGCACGCCGGTCGAGGAGCGCGCCGAGATCCGCTTCGTGCCGCTCGCCGAGGCGCTCGCGGCCTGCGCGGCCGGCGTCGTCAGCGACATCAAGACGGAGCTCGCGCTGCGCCGCCTCGCCGACCGGGAGCGCGCCCCGTGAAGAACGGCGGGCCTCGCGTCCTGTTCGTCTACAAGAAGTCCGCGTACCAGCTCCACGTCCGGGAGCGGAAGAACGGGCGCGTCGAGGAGCTCATCCGTCGCGGGGATCGCACGGTTCAAAACGTCTTGTCGGCCGACGCCGAGCACGTCGAGACGCTCGAGGAGGCGCGCGCCGCGGTGCGCGACCTCGGCGTGCGCGGCGTGTTCCGCTACCGGAGCGACGAGGGGCTCGTCGAGGGCTTCGATCTGATCGTCGCGATCGGCGGCGACGGGACGCTGCTCTGGGTCTCGCACCGCGTCCCGCCGGGGGTTCCGGTGCTCGCGGTCAACAGCGCGCCCGGGCACAGCGTCGGGCACTTCTGCGGCGGACAGAAGGGGCGCGTGCGCGACGCGCTCGAGGCCGCGATCGGCGGCAAACTCAAGGCGAGCCGGCTCACGCGGATGCAGGTCGAGCTCGACGGCGAGGTGCTGAGCCGGCGCGTGCTCAACGACGCGCTCTTCTGCCACGCCTCGCCCGCCGCGACGACGCGCTACATCGTGTCGCTCCACGGCATCGACGAGGCGCAGAAGTCGAGCGGGCTCTGGATCGGCCCCGCGGCCGGCTCGACCGCCGCGCAACGCTCGGCGGGCGGGCGCGTCCTGCCGCCGGCCTCGCGCAAGCTGCAGTACGTCGTGCGCGAGCCGTACCACGCGCCCGAGGGGCAGTACCGCCTGCGCCGCGGGCTCGTCGACGAGCGCGAGGAGCTCGTCGTCGCGAGCCAGATCCGCGCCGGGCGCCTCTTCCTCGACGGGCCGCACCTCGTGCACGAGGTCGACCTCGGACAGGTCGTGCGCTTCCGCCGCAGCGACGAGCCGCTCACCCTGCTCGCGTTCCCGCGCGCGAGCGGCTGACCGGCACGACACGCGCGGGTGTACGCTCGGGCGCATGTGCTGCTTCTCGCGCCCGGTGCGGCGCGTCAGCGAGACCCGCATCTTCTGCCGCAACGAGGGCGCCGAGCAGCTCGTCGTCTACGAGATGAGCCTCGAGGCCGACGAGGAGCTCGCCATGGTGCTGCCGATCCCGGTCGCGCGCGACGCCGGCGAGGACGCCGTGCGGTTCGTCGATCTGTCGGCCGTCCCGACGTTCTTCGCGCAGCTCGAGGTGATGTTCGCGCCCCCGGGGCCCGCGTCCGGCGCGCCCTCGCGCCAGGGCGGGCCGCAGACGCTGAAGGTGCAGCAGGTCGGCGCGTTCGAGGCGTCGTTCGTGCCGCGCGCGGACGACTTCGATCGGCTCGACCCGCGCTTCGCGATCCCAAGCCACGTCTGGGCGAGCGTGCCCGAAGTGGCCGACCACGGGTTCGTCGTGTTCAAGCTCGCGGCGCCCGGGCCCAAGCCAGGCCTCTTCGCGGGGCTGCTCGGCGGCGCGCGCGAGCCCAAGCGCTATCACCCGATGGGCTTCACCTACCCGCGCCGCGACCCCGACCAGCTCGTGTTCCCGACGCTTCACCTGCACGACGGGACGGTGCACGCCGAGGCGGACTTCGATCACGTGCTCTACGCGCAGTGCGCGGCCGCGCCCGCGGGCTGGGACGTCGGCCCGCCGTCGCTGCGCGCGCGCGCGTACGGCGCCATCCTCGCGTACCTCGACGACGCCCCCGGCTACCGCGTGACGATGCGCGGCCGCGCGCCCAACCGCGACGTCGCCATCGCGGCGTGAGGCGAGCGCGCGCCGGCGCCATGACGCCGAGCGCGATCCGGACTACGCTGAGCGCAGCGCGATGGGGCAGGCCGCCGAAGACATCGTCGACACCACGCTCTACCCTGTCACCGAGAAGGTGGGGGAGGAGCTCGTACAGCGCCTCATCATGGAGGTCCTGCGACCGCTCGTGGAGCGCTGGCTCCGCGAGCAGGGCCGTGAGGCGCTCGTCGGCGCCGACCAGTTCGTCTACTGGGAGCAGTTCAACGCGCGCAGCGCGGTGGCGCCCGACGTCTACGTGCTCGAGGGGGTGCCCGCGGACACCGCGGTGACCGCGTGGAAGGTCTGGGAGACCGGCGTCGTTCCCTCCTTCTGCTTCGAGGTCGTCGCGCGCGATCGCCTGAAGGACTACGAGGACTCGCCGCGCCGCTACGCCGAGCTCGGCGTCGCCGAGCTGGTCCTGTTCGACCCGCACGCGGCCGAGTCCCCCCGGCGGCGCCGGTGGCACGTGTACCGGCGACGGGGCCGCGAGCTGCTCCTCGAAGACGTGAGCAGTGGCGATCGGATCCGCTCCGAGGTCCTCGGCGCGTGGCTCCGCCAGGTCGGCGAGGGCACGGCCACGCGCGTGCGCGTCGCCCACGGCGAGGACGGCGCGACGCTCGTCCCGACCGACGCAGAGCAGGCGCGCCAAGAGATCGAGCGCCGAGAGCGCGCCGAGCGCGAGCTCGAGCAGCTCCGCGCGGAGCTCGAGCGGCTCCGGCGCGGCGAGTGACGCGCGCTCAGGGCGCGCAGTCGACGAGCGAGAACGGCGCGAGCCCGGAACGCGTCACCCGGTAGCGCACCGTCGCGTCCCCCGGCGACGTCAACGCGACGTGCGGTGCTGCGCAGTCGCTCGCGCGCAGCTCGAGGCTCGTCTGCGCGCGCACCGTCTGCCGCGCGAGCACGCCCTCCGGGCTCGCGACGCCGCCGGCGAGGTAGCGCGACGCGAGGGCCGCGGCCTCCGCGGCGCAGAGCACCACCGCCTCGACCGGCCCGCCCGACTCGACCTCGAGCTCGAACCGCCCGTCCCCTTCGCCGGTCGAGAACGGGCCGCTCAGATCGAGCCCGCCCGCGTGGAGGCGCACGCGCTGGTTGTCGAGGAAGAGCGCGCCCTCGGCGGCCGGAAACGGCGGTGGCGGGAGCGCGGCGCCGTCGCCGAGCGGACCGAACGCGACGTCGGGCTGCCCGGTGCACAGATCGATGGCGAGCGTCATCCCGCGCGCGAGCTGTCGCCGCACGATCAGGGCCGCCTCCTCCTCGAGCAGCGGCCGCGCCTGCGCCTCGGGCGAGAACCCGACCAGGCTGCCGAGCCCCCCGACCAGGCTCGACCAGCCGCCCTCTGGCTCGACCGGGATCGTCCCGATCGGCCGGACGGTCGCGCTCGGCGGCGTGACGGGCGTCAGCGCGACGAGCACCCGCCGCGCGTCCTCGTCGTAGCGCACGTCGAGCGCGCTCGTGAGCTCGACGCGCGCCTCGAGCCGCACCGTCCCGCGCACGGTGAAGCGCGTCCCGAGCGGCCCCGCCGCGGTGCGCTCCACCCACTGCCAGCCGCGCCCGCCGAGCGAGAGCGCGAGCCCGTCGCCTTCGCGGCGCGCCTCGCATCGATCGACCCACAGCCGGCCCTCGACCACGCGGCGCGCCGCCTCCGGCCGATCCTCGGGGAGCGGCACGAAGCGCTCGCGCAGCACCGCGCATGCCTGGTGACGCGCGAGGTCGGCGGCGAGCGCGCGGATCGCGCGGTCCTGCGCCGCGGTGCGCGTCGGCGCCGCGATCGGCGCCACGTCGGCCGAGCGCCCGTCGCCGCACGCGGCGAGCACGCAAGCGAACAGGATCGAACGCGCGCAGCGTACCCCTCGCCTCACCCTGGCCTCCCGCGCGGCGCGGTCACGGGATGCGCTTCACGCCCTCGTCGCGCGCGATCCGTTGGATTTCTTGGAGCTCCTCCTCCTCCATGAGCACCTGGAGGCGCTTACTCATGGGAGGAGTGTGTGTGACTCTCCACGTGAGTCAACGACGAGCGGTTGACTATTTCGCGCCGCGCGCGCGTCCTGAGGGGCGTGACTCGCTCGTTCCCCCTCGCGGGCCTGCTCGCCCTCGCGTTCGCCGCCACCGCGGGCGCCCAGCCGCCGGCGCCGCCGGCGCCGCCGACCGACGCGCTCGAGGCGCCGCTCCGGCCGCTCTCCGCGCGCGACCTCGACCGGCTCGCGCCGCTGATGGCCGTCGGCGTCGCCGCGGTCGTCGAGCACGACATGCCGCCGCTCTTGCCCGCGATCCATTACGCGCTCGAGGTCGACGCGCCCGCACGCACCGTCGCGGAGCTCTTGTCGCACCCGGAGCGCTTCCCCGCGCTCTTGCCCGCGATCGCCGAGGTCACGATCGAGGAGCGCCGCGGCGACAGCGTCGCCTACCACTGGCGCATCGTCTCGAGCGTCCTGACGCTCGGCGGCCGCGCGATGCTCACCGTGTACGCGCCGCCCGATGCGGCGCCCGCTCGCGGGTGGCGGATCGACGTCGAGCGCACCGAGGGTGACCTCGGCCGCGGCCGCGAGGTGTGGCGCGTGCGCCCGCTCGGGCCCGACCGCTCCCAGCTGACGCTCTCGACGCGCGTCGATCTCGCGGACGCCAACTACGTCACCCGCCAGATGCCGCAGGCGAGCCGCGCGCTCAGCCGCACCATCACGATGACCACCACGCTCGCGATGGCGCTGCGTGTCCAGGCGGAGGCGGAGCGCCGCGCCGGCCGCGCGCCGCGCGCGCTCGACGGCGAGCTGCGCCGGCCCGCCGTCGACGTGCGCACCCTCGAGCCCTTGCTGCTGCACGCGGACATCCTCGCGATCGAGGCGGCGGGGGACCGCTTCCGCCAGAGCACGGTCATCACCCGCTACCCGCGCCGCGAGGCGCAGGTGCGCAGCCTCATCGCCGACCCCGTCGCGTTCAGCGAGGCGCTCGTCCAGGGCTCGAGCGCGACGGTGACCGGCCAGCCGGCGCCGGACACGATCGACTTCGAGTGGCGCTACGACTCGCCCATCGCCGGCGCGAGCGGCCGCATGACGCTGCGCGAGCGGACCGACCGCGTGTTCGAGCTCGACGCGACGGACGGCGCGATGAGCGGCGGCCGCTGGCGCTTCGAGACCTCGCGCCTCCCGAGCGGCGCGACCGCGGTGGTCGGCTGGGCGCGCTTCGACGTCTCGGAGGGGAACTTCCTCTTGCGGATGATCTGCGACCTCGACCCGACCTTCCGCATCGGCCTCGGGGCGTCGACGGAGATCATGATGTCGCGCGCGCTGCGCATCCGGATCGACCGCATCCCCGAGGCGGACGACCACGTCCCGAGCTGGCGCGCGGCGGCGCCCCCCGCGACGGCCGCGCTCGCGGCGCCTCGCGTCGTGCCCGTCATCCGCGTCCGGGACGGCCTGCCGCGCGCCCCGCTCCCGCCGCGCGCCGCCGACCCCGAAGCGGCGAGCCGCTGAACCTGCACGCGCGGCGTTGATCCGCCGGCGCGGCGGGCCGTACGCTCGCTGGATGCGCGCCTCGCTCGCCTCGGTGCTCCTGGCCCTCCTCCTCGCGACGCCCGCCGCGGCGCAGCGCCGGCTCGTGCAAGACACCTTGTCGACCTCCACGCCCGGCGCGGTCACCTGCGGGTTCTGCGCCGCCGAGCGGTTCGGCGTCGTGTTCACCTCGCTCCCCGCGCCGCGGCGCGGCCTCGACCCCGAGGACTTCCCGATCGAGATCGAGAGCGTCGAGATCGCGCTCGCCGCGGCCGACCTCACCACGGGCGGCTGCGGCGCGACCGATCGCGGCGGCAGCGTGCTCGTCCCGATCGAGGTGTACGCCGGCACCGCCGAGGTCCCGCGGGCGATCGTCTCGCTCCCGCTCGAGGAGTGGCCGGGCGAGACGCTCGTGTGGGAGGGCGAGGCTCCGCTCGAGCTCGACGTGACCGACGACGAGGGCCGCTACTCGCTGACGTTCAACGTCCTGTCGCTGCGCGACGAGCTCGGCGAGCGCGTGCGCGTCGAGGCGGGCACCTACCTCCGCGTCGTGCTCACGGTGCCGGACGGCGCGCTCGGCGCGAGCCCGTCGTGCGAGCGCGCCGGCTACGGCTCGCCTGGCGGGTTCCCCTTCCGTGACAACGCGGGCGAGGACCCCGAGCGGCCGTTCGCGGGCAGCGAGCGGCGCAGCTTCATCCACGCGCTCGGCGTCGGCTGGGTGTGGAACAGCGAGGGCGAGGGGCTGATCCCGCGCATCCCCGGCAACTGGGGCATCCGGATGAGCGCGTTCACCTTCGGCCCCGGCCCCATGGCGACCGACGCGGGTGCTGGAGAGCTCGACGGCGGCGCGCCCGACGGAGGGCTCGACGCTGGGCTCGACGCGAGCCTCGCGCCGGACGCCGGCGGCGGCACCTCCGGCGGCGGCTGCTCCTGCCGCACCGCACCCGGCCGCGCCCCGTCGGGCGTGGTGCTCGGACTCACCCTCGCGCTGCTCGCGACCCGCCGGCGCCCGACCCGCGCGAGCTGACCCTTCACCCTCACCCGACGCGCCGAATACCCAACACGCCCGCTCAGATCCCACTCCCGTCGAACTGAGCCTTCGCAACTCGGCGCCATGCGATGAGCTGACTCATCGTGTACGACGGAGGATCGCGCGTCCGCCGCCAACCGCCCACACGCCACCGTCCGAGTCGATCGCAGCCGCCTCGAATCTGACCCCATCGGCATGCTCCCTTCGCCAACGCGACCCATCCCATCGGATCAGGTTCTCGTCTCCCATCGCCCAGACCTCATTACTCGCCCTTCCGATCACCGCGGTGAGGCGAGCCGTCCCCTGCGCCACATCGCCAGGGACGGCGTGCTCCGTCCACCGACTCCCGTCCCAGTGATGCGCCCGTCCGGGGAACGCTACCCAAATGTCATCCTGCGCAAGACCCCAGACCACGTCTCCGCCCGGGGCATCGCTAAGCGGTGCTATCGACGCTCCGTCCCAGTGCAAGAGAACATCACTACTGGCGATCCATACATCATCGGGCCCAAGCCCCCAAACGCCGCGACATGCTGAGCTTACACCCGTCGGCACGAGAGCCCAACGCACACCATTCCACCGCCAGACCGTCCCACCGTCCCCTACCGCCCAAACGTCATCCGCCCCACTGCCCCAAAGCTTCCACAGCAAGGGCCCTCCGCGGCGCGACACAGTCCATTCCGTCCCATTCCAACGAATGATGACGCCACCTTCGCCTACTGCCCAGAGATCACGGGGGCCCGCGCCCCACACATCATACAGCCACCCGACGTCAGGCGGGACTGGCGTTTCCTGCCATCTGTCCCCGTCCCAATGGCTCACGAGAGCCTCCGAGTCCCCCCCGCCGACCGCCCAGACGTCATCCGGCCCGAACGCCCAGACGCCACGGTATGTACCATACCCGCGCCGTGCAGCACTCCACGCCGAGTTCCAGGCAAACCCGTCCCAGTGCGCCAACTCGTTGCCGACCGCCCAGACGTCCATCCCGGTCGTTCCTCCAACGGCCCAAGTGCCGCCAGCCCTAGACACCTCCCACCGTTCCCCCGTCCAGACGACGATGTCGCCAGCCGACGTTGCCCCCCAGAGTTGCCGGTCCGCAGAAAGCCAAACGCGCGACAGAAAAGTACGTGTTCCGGATACGGTGGAAGACCACCCCACTCCGTCCCAGTGGATCACATCTCCGTAGTTCTCAACTACCCAGAGATCGTGCGCGTCTCCGCCGGCGATCGTCCAGGCCTCCGTTTCCCCGGTTCTCATGCTCACCCACGCGCCTCCGTCCCACCGGTCAATCGCGCGCGGCCCAGCGACCCAAACGTCGGCAGCGGTCGTGCTCCCCCACACCGATGAGACGGGCGTACTCAAGTTCCCCTGGCTCTCCCACAGGGACCCATTCCAACGGAAGACACCACTCCCCCGGACGGCCCACGCATCGCCAGTTCCTCGCGACCAGATGTCCCCAACGGAACCCCTTCCGGCCACATCACCGAACCTCGTGTCGCTCCAGAGGCTGCCGTCCCATCGCAGCGCGATGCCGACGATGTCGTCTCCGTCCCATCCCACAGCCCACAGATCCGACGGCGCGGAGCCGCGCAATCTCAACAGGCGGTCTTGTGGGCGACCTACCGTTGTTCGATGCCAGGCGCTCCCATCCCACCTAATCAGCAGGCCTCCCCGACCAAGCACCCAAACATCGTCTTCGCGAAAGGCCTGAACGGACACGAGAGTATTACCGAAGGGTAGCGGGTGCTCCCAACACCACCCCTCCGCCGTGCAAGCCGTACAATGAGCAGCCGCCCCGACCCACTCTCCGCTCTCGCCGCACACCCGTTGGTCCGCACCAACAAGAGTAAACCCCTCGAAGCACTCGTACCGGGCGAACTGTCCTGCTCCCGCGCGCTCACGGTCTACCGTGCCGTAGTGCGGAGCCGCGAGTCGCGGACACTCACGAAGACATGTCGGCGGCGGCGCGTCGAACTCGCCATCCGCGGAGCATCGCGCGCTCTCGGCCCCGTCAAGAAGGAATCCAGCATCGCAGAAGTAAAAGACGCTATCTCGGTACGGTGCGCTCTCGGCTGAGACGCCACCGTTCGTCGGAGCGATAGCCCCTCGACAGACAATCGGACTCTCACAGCGAGGACCATCGAAGCCTGTGCCAGCGCACTCACAGCGGACGTCAGCGCCATCGCGAACGCAAATGCCTCCGTTCTCGCATGCACGCGGAGGGCAATCGCCTCCATCAACACGGCCTCCCCCGTCGGAGTCGCTCGGACCCCCGTCGGAGTCACTCCGGAAAGTCGGCTCGGGACCCAGGAGCAGCGAGCACCCCGACAGGACGGAGATACCCAACACGGCAGCGGACACACTCGCACGGCGTTCCTTCTCGCCATGGTTGGTCATACGGGTCATCTCCATCTCCTCGAGTCAGGGTCGATACCGCAGGATCGTTCCTCGCTCCCCCACGGCCCAGACATCGGTAGCCGATACTCCCCACACAGCGTAGATCCAGGTTGCGAACGGCATCGTCACTGGTGTCCATGCAGACCCGTCCCAGTGATAGCTGGACTCACCGACGAGCCAGACGTCGTTGGCTGCAGTTCCCCACAGTCCGTAGAAGCGCGTCGAACCGATCGTCGTAGAGGTCCAGTTGGCCCCGTTCCAGTGGAGCACTGCACCACCGCTTCCCGCCGCCCAGACGTCCGTCGAACTGCTCCCCCATACAGCAAACAGCGACTCCACCGTGCCGCTCTCAGCCGCGCTCCAGGACGTCCCGTTCCATCTTATGATGCTGCCCGCTTCGCCAACCGCCCATGCTTCGGAGGAGTTCTGGGTCCACACTGCGTGTAACCATCGGGGGGTCCCTGTCTCACGATCGCGCCAGGAACTGCCGTTCCAGTGATAGGACTGGCCGTCGCGACCTACCGCCCAGACGTTCGTAGCGCTGCTACCTGACACATCAAGCAGCCAGGCCGACAAGCGGGAGCGCCATCCCACCCCGTCCCAGCTTATGATACCGCTCCGTCCGACACTCCACAGGTTGCTCGGCGCGGAGCCCCAGACGCCCTCGAAGAAGCTGTCAGAAACGCCGGTTGACACAGTGACCCACTCTGCGCCCGTCCGCCGTCGCAATCCGCCATCACCTACCGCCCAAACACTCGGACCCGCGCCCGCCCAAACTGAGCGGAGGTCCGAGGTCTCGCCTGTTCCCTGCCAACCCATAGAAGTATGGTGCGCGATCACACTACCGAACGCCCACACGTCATCTCGATCTCCCCAAAAGGCCGTTGGCCCAAAGCGACCGGCGCTTTCGCGAGACCAGACGGATCCGTTCCAGTGGAGCGTGCTCGGTAGACCTCCAGGGGGAAACTCGCCGATCCAGATGTCGTCGCTCGCGCGGCCCCAGAGGCCGTAGAGTCCACCGACATCTCCAAGCCCGAGCGCCACCGACCGCCACCTGGTGCCGTCCCAGTGTAAGACGACCCCCCGCTGCTCCGAGTCCGCTCCGACGGCCCAGACATCGGCGGCACCGAATCCCCAGATAGCTGTCAAGTTCGACGCAGTTCCGCTGTCCGCAGGCGACCAAGCCGCGCCGTCCCAGCGGAGGATGGTGCCGCCGGAGCCCACGGCCCATGCAGACGTGGGGGACGCCGCCCACACTCCCGTAAGAGCCGCAGCCGACCCCGTGGGAGAATTGCTCCAACTGGACCCGTCGTAGTGGATCGCCGTGCCTCTCGCGCCGACAGCCCACACGTCGGCCCCAGAGGTCCCTGACACAGCGTGGAGCGGCAGCGTCGTGCCGCTGCGAGCAGGCGTCCAGATCGTCCCGTCCCACCGGAGGATCGCTCCGGAGTGGCCGACCGCCCAAACGTTCGTCGATGACGTGCCCCAAACCCCGCGCATCCTTTCCGGTGCCTCGTGCTCGCGGAGTCGGCGACCGTCCCAGTGGAGCATCCGAGCCTCGACGTCCGCAATCCAAACGTCATTGGGTGCCCACCCCCAAACGGCCGACGTGTCCCAGATCACCGGCGCTTCGAGGCACCACCGACTGCTCGTGCAGACAAGGCACTCGGGAGCAGTTCCACTCCACAGCCCGCTGGGAAGACACGTGCGAGTACGGTCGCCGACCAGCGTTCGCCCGATGCACCCGTACGTGGCGACCTGTCCTTCTCCTCCGATCTCACGGTCCAAGGTGCCGAAGGCGGGCCGGGTGAGAGGAGCACACGCCGCCAGGCAGCGCGGCGGTGGCGCGGCGAACGTGCCGGCCTCAGTGCATCGGATCTCCTCGTCACCGTCCAGGACGAACCCGGGATCACACGAGTAGGTGACGGCGCCGGGATAGGCGATCGAGGGTGCGGACACGCGGCCGTTGGCGGGTGCCGTAGCTCCGTCGCAGACGACCGGTTCCTCGCACGTGGAGCCGCCGTATCCCGTCCCATCGCAGTCGCACCGATACGTCGTCGCGCCGGTACGCGTGCACCCCCCGCCGTTGAGGCACGGGTTGGGATTACAAGGCTGACCGTCGCCGCCGCCGTCTGCCGAGGCGTCGACGAAGGGCGGGGCGGCGTCCGGCTCGCCGCCGTCCTGCTGGCTCGCCCCATCGGTCGTCTCCCGGAACGTGGGCTCCGGGCCGAGAAGCAGGGAGCAGCCGGAGGCCAGCCCGGCGAGCGCGAACAGGGGCGCACGCAAATGGCACAGGCGCCCGTGCAGGTGAGGCTTTGGGAGGGCTCGGGTGGAGGTCATCGTCGGCCAGTCATCGGGCGAGGTGGACCCGAGTTTCTCCGCGCCCGGATCTCCTGTGAAGTCTCGCCGCCTTCCTCGCCGCGCGCAACCCGGGCCCGCCCACACCACCGCCGCGTGGTGAGGCGCGGCCGTCAGTGCTGCGCGGGACCGCAGGCAACCAGAATCCAGGCGGCCGCGGCGGCGAGTTCCACGACCCTCCACGGCGGCGTTGCCGCTTCCGTGTGAGGACCGCTGCTTGCGGCGGCAGTCGAACTGGGAGTGACCTCAGTAGATACCGCAGCCAGTCATACCTGCGCTCTCTCCACGGACACCAGGGACCTCGGGGTCGTAGCCGCCGCGCTCGCCCCGGCGCGTTGCTGGCGACGCCCTATGGCGTCGTACACGACCCGCTGCTGCACATGCCGCTTCGGCAATCGTCAGAACTGGTGCAGCCTACGCCGCCTCCACAGTTGCGAGCTACGCCGCCGCCCATGCCGGTGATCGTCCAACCGCCCGTAGTCGTCAGGCCGCCGGTACTCGTGATGGGCTCATTGCCCGTCGCACCATTACCGCTGCCGCCGAGCGTGGCGTTCGTGAGGATGATGTTCGCGCCGCTCCCGCTAGCCGTGATCCCGAGACCGGACGCGCTGTTGATCGCCTCGCGCGTGGCTATGGCGACCTGAGCAGCGGACAGCATGAGGTCACTACGGATGTGAATGCATACCTTCCCGGCGGCAGGAGCGCAGTTGGCCGGTTGGTCGGTGTCGAGCTCAAATACGACGCTGATTCCGGGAGGTCTGACCGTGCCATTTGCTAGCGTGAACGTAGCCCCGTCCGGCGTCTGCTCGCTGCCGGTCACCGTCAACGAGCCGGTGGCCGTCACGTACGTGCGCGCCACGGTACAGTTCGCGTTGCAGAGGCCGCACGCGTTCGTGTTGCGGTCGTCACAGGCTTCGGCGCCGACGACCAGGCCGTCACCGCAGATCTCGGAGCAGCTCGACGGCGCGCCCATGCAGGTCCAGCCCATCTCGGTCTGGCACGTGGCGCTGCAGCCGTCGTTGGGGTTCATGTTCATGTCGTCGCACGTCTCGGTACCGCGGATCAGTCCGTCACCGCAGATCGGATTGCACGTCGACATGGCGCCGACCGCGCCAGGGCACAGCCAGCCGGTCTCCACCGTGCATGCGGCGTCGCAGCCGTCGTTCGGCATCATGTTGCCGTCGTCGCAGAACTCGCTGGGGTGACGGTTGCCGTCACCGCACACGTTGCCCGTCAGCATGAGCTCGGCGCCGCAGTCGGCTCGACAGAGGGTGCACATCGCCGTCCCGTAGGGACACGCGGTCTCGGTCACCGTGTTGCCGTCGTCGCAGACTTCGGTCCCACGGACCATCCCGTCGCCACAGACGGTCATGCACGTCGAGCGGCCGGCCGCGTTCTCCGTGCACATCCACCCGGGCTGCACGGCGCACACGTCGCTGCAGCCGTCCTCCTCCGCCGAGGTGTTGCCGTCGTCGCAGCCTTCCATGCCGGCGCGGATCCCGTCACCACACGTCGTCTCACACACGCTCGGCTCACCGGCGCACGACCAGCCCGGCTCCTCTTGGCAGTCCGCAGAGCAGCCGTCGTCGTCCTCGTTGCCGTCGTCGTCGCACGTCTCGCCCGCGTCGAGCACGCCGTTGCCGCACGTCTCCGCGCACATGCTCGGCTCGCCCATACAGACCCAGCCGGTCTCGATCATCGTGCAGTCGCCCGAGCACCCGTCCGCGCTCATGGTGTTCATGTCGTCGCACCGCTCGGTGTCCGTGCAGATCACCCCGTCACCGCACGTCGAGCCGGTGCCCGCCGCCGTGCAGTCCGCGTTGCACGCGCCGCACGGCGTCGTGAACCCGTCGTCGCACACCTCGTCCCCGACGACCATCCCGTCGCCGCAGATCGCGCTGCAGCTGTCCGGCCCGAACCCCTCGCACTCGAAACCCGGCTCCACCGTGCACGTCGCGCTGCACCCGTCGCCCGACGACGTGTTGCCGTCGTCGCACGCCTCACCCGCGTTCATGACGCCGTTGCCGCACTCGGGCCCCGCGTCGGTCATCGCCGCGTCGTCGGGGCCCGCGTCACGCGGGCCGCCGTCGAGCATGCCCGAGTCGGACGTGGTGCCGCCGTCGTTGATGCGGTCGCGATCGAACCCGACCACGAGGGAGCAGCCGGCGCCGAGGACGGCGACGAGCGAACAGAGGAGGAGCTGGGTGTGTCGAGCCATGACCGTTGACCTCAGAAGCGAAGCTGCGCGGCGATCCCGCCGCCGTCACGGGTTGCGAAGGGAGCGACGATCGCGGCCTGCTGCGAGGAGTCCGCGCTCGCGCGCTCCACGACGTAGAGCACGACCGCGGCGATCACGGAGAGCGCCGCGACGCCGAAGCTGATGTCCGCGACGAGCGCGAACGTCTCGCCGCGATCCGCGATGTCGTTCGCCGGCGCGGTGTCGAAGTTGCTCTGCTCGCTGAGCGCGAGGAAGCCGAAGACCGTGCCGGCGATGAGGGTGGCCGCGCCGATGCCGGCGAGCACCCAGACGCCGACGGAGGGGTCCGACGAGCCGCCGCCGCCGCCGCCGCCGCCGTCGTCGGCGTGCTGCTGGTCACCGCCGCTCGTGCCGAGCGGGTCCGCCGCGGCGTCGAGGCCGATCTCGAGCCGCGCGCGCGTCCCCGCCTGCGCCTCGAACTGCTGCTGCGTGGCGGTGTAGCCCTCGAGGTGCAGCTCGATCGTGTGGGCGCCGCCGCTCATCGTCACCTCGTGCGGGGTGACGTGGCCGGTGTCGCGGCCGTCGAGGACGATGCGCGCGCCGGGTGGCGTGCTGGTGATCGCGATCTGCGCGGGGCGCTGCCGGAAGGCCTGGAGGCGCCCCTCCACCTCCGCGCGGTCGTTCGCACCGGGCGCGTCGCGCAGGTACTGCTCGAGCGTCTGGATCGCGCCCGCGATGTTGCCCTGCTGCTCCTGCGCCGAGGCGATCGCGCGCAGCACGACGGGGTTCGGCACCGCGTCGTACGCCGCGCGGAACGAGGCCTCCGCCTGCGCATAGTTGCCCGCCTGGAACAGCGCCTGCGCCTCCGTGTAGAGCTGCCGCGCGCGTGCGCGCGGATCCTGCGCCTGACCCGTCGTCGTCCACACCACGCTCGAGAGCGCGGCGATCACGAAGAGCGAACGAACTGCCCGCATCTTCCCTCCCGTCAACATTGCCTCTTCCTGGCGGGGAACCGTATCGAGGCGAACCGGCTCGCGTCAACTGAGCGGCCAAGAAAGCGCCGCGCGCGGTCAGGCGTTTCCCGACGGAGGCGCCGGGCGCGCGAGCGCGGCGGCGGCGAGGGCGCCCAGGACGAGGGCGATGAGGGTGGAGGTCGAGAGGCCGGCGGCGAGCACGCCGCGCACCGCGTCACCGCGGGTGAGCTCGACGGCGATGCGCAGCGCAGAGTACGCGGCGACGTAGGCGGCGAGGCGGCGGCCCGAGCCGGGGCGGCGCGCGGGGACGCAAGCGAACGCGAGCGCGAGCGCCAGCAAGCCGAGCGCCTCGTAGAGCGGGCTCGGGTGCCGCGCGATCGGGCCGGCGAGCGCCGCGGGCGCGAGCGGGTCGCGGTAGACGACGGACCACGGGCCGTCGAAGGGCGCGCCGAAGCAGCAGCCGCCGAGGAAGCAGCCGGCGCGGCCGAGGGCGTGACCGGCGGCGAGCCCGGGCAGCGCGAGCTCGAGCGCGCGCAGCGCGTCGAGGCGCAGGGCGCGGCGCGCGACGAGCGCGGCGAGCGCGAGACCGGGCACGGCGCCGAAGGCGACGAGGCCACCGCCGCCGCGCAGCGCGTCGAGGGTGCCGGTGCGGACGAGCTCGACGAGGGCGAAGGTCAGCCACGCGGTGGTGAAGCCCAGACCGATCGCGATCGCGATCGCGGCGATCGTGCGGCCCTCGTCGAGGCCGCCGCGGTGCGCGGCGCGCACGGCGAGCGCGCCGGCGACGAGGATCCCGGCGGCCGCGCAGACGCCGTAGGTGCCGATCGGGCGCGCGTGACCGCCGAGCTCGAGGACGAAGGCGACCGGATGCACGCGCGTCAGGAGCCGACGGGCTCGGGCGGAGGGAACGCGGGCGGCGGGGCGCTCGGGTCGGCCGAGGGATCGGGCTCGTCGGTCGGCGGCGGGAGCGGGAAGCTCGGATCGGGCGAGACGGGCGGCGGAGAGATCCCGGGGCTCGCGACGCCGCCGTCGACGAGCCAGAACGCAGGCGAGGTGGTCGAGTCCGGGCGCGGCGCGAGGGTCCCGGCGGAGCACATCGAGTTGCAGACGCCGCAGGTGAGCGCGACGAGGAGCGCGGGGAAGAAGGCGATGATCGAGACGATGAGCCCGGCGAGCGGGACGCCGCTCTCGCCGCCCTCCTCCTTCGCGCGGCTGAGCGCGACGCCGCCGAGCACCGCGCCGACGAGCGCGAGCACGGGGCTGAGGAAGCTGAGCAACGCGCCGAGGAACGGCACCCAGGTCAACATCGCCCCGGCGAACGCGAGGATCGCCGCGAGCACGCCGAGCACGATCGACGCAACGCCCATGGCCGGGAGGTTCCGCGCTCGCGAGGGCGAGCGCAAGCCCCGCGCGCTCGAAGGGGCGCGGCAGACATCCAGCTTCTCGTGGTCCAGCGATGTCATGCTCCGCGTACGGTCGTTCGACGAGCCCGTTGCGCCGCAGGGCAAGGGCGAGGGCAACCCGCCCGCCGTTACAGCGGCGCGATCGCCGCGCGTCTCGGACGAGCGGCGGCGGCGGGAGCCGCCGCGCGAGCGGCGCGCTACCCTCGCAGCGATCGATGACCCGCCACGCGCTCGCGATGGCCCTCGCCTGCCTCGGGCTCGCGCTGCCGCTCCTGCCGCAGCTCGACGAGCCGCGCCTCGCGCTGAGCGCGCCGGACATCGTGTGGCTCGAGGGCGCGACGTTCGTGATGGGGGCGAGCGAGCGCGACGTCGCGTACGCGGTGCAGATCTGCCGCGAGGCGCGGCCCTTGAACCTCGACTCGCCGAGCCCCGTCTTCGACGGAGCGTGCTCGGAGATGCGCTTCGCGCGCGAGCTGCCGCGGCGGCGCGTGTGGACGGCGGCCTACGGGATGGATCGCCACGAGGTCACCCACGGGCGCTGGCGCGCGTGCGTCGCGGCGGGGCGCTGCGCGCCCGCGCGGGTGCGCGACGAGGACCCGCGGATCGCCGGCGCGCGCATGCCCGTCGCGGGCGTGACCTGGGCCGAGGCGGAGCGCTTCTGCGCGTACGCGGGCGGTCGCCTCCCGACCGACGCCGAGTGGGAGCGCGCGGCGCGCGGCGCGCACCCGGATCACCGCTTCCCGTGGGGCCGCCTCTACAACGATCGGCTCGCGAACCACGGGCGCTCCCCGCGCGGGCCCGACCCGGTCGACGGCCACACGTTCGCGGCGCCCGTCGGCTCGTACCCGGACGGCGCGAGCGCGTACGGGCTCCTCGACGTCGCGGGCAACGTCTGGGAGTGGACGGCGAGCCCGCCGCGCGACGACGAGGTCGGGATGGGCGCCGACCCTTCCGTCTACCGGCTGATCCGCGGGGGCTCGTGGGCGCAGCCGCCCGAGGCGCTGCGCGTGACCCACCGCGCGTGGCAGCCGATGGCGGCCGCGCCGGGCGACGTGGGCCTGCGCTGCGCGTACGACCGCCCAGCGCTTGCGAGAGGGGGGCGGTCCGCTATCCTGCCGCCCCCATGACGAACCGCGCCGCCCCGCTCTTGCTCGCCGCGAGCCTCGCGCTCACCGCCGGGTGCGCCCAGCAGCTCGGCGAGGTCTGCCAGCGCTACGGGACCGCCGGCGGCTCGGACTGCGCAGCCGGCCTCGAGTGCTGCGGCGAGACGCGGACGTGCGATGGCCTGCGCGCGCGCGGCATCTGCGTGACGCCCGGGACGTGCACGGAGCCGCCGCCGCTCGTCTGCGGGGACGCGGGCTCGGCCGACGCGGCAGCGAGCGAGGACGCCGGTCCGGCGCCCGCCGACGCGGGGACCGACGCCGGGGACGACGCGGGCAGCGACGCGGGCTTCGACGCGGGCCCCGACGAGACGCCCGACGCGGGCTTCGACGCCGGGCCGGACGAAGCGGACGCGGGCTCCGACGCCGGCCTCGACGCGGGCTGAAAGCCGCGCTGGAGCGCGCACGCGGAGCTGCGTCCGCCGCGTGGGACGGGGGCGCGCGACCGAGAGCGCTCGCGCCGCGGGGCCCGCGCGGGGTACGATCCGCTCGCGATGAAGGTCTGCCCGCGCTGCTCCGAGCTCTACCCGGACGACGCGGCCCATTGTCCCAAGGACGCGACGCCGCTGCGCACCGTCCTCGACCCGCTGATCGGCAAGACGGTCGGCGGGCGCTTCCGCCTCATCCAGCGGCTCGGCACCGGCGGCATGTCGAGCGTCTACCTCGCGCGCCACGTGCTCATCGATCGTCTCATGGCGATCAAGACGCTGCGGCGCGACCTCGCGCGCGATCCCGTGCAGCGCGACCGGTTCCTGCGCGAGGCGCGCGCCGTCAACCGCATCAACCACGACAACATCGTGGAGATCTCGGACTTCGGCGAGACCGACGACGGGCTCGTGTATCTCGTCATGGAGTACGTGCCGGGAGAGCCGCTGCTCAAGCTGCTCTCGGACGGGCCGATGGCGATCCTGCGCGCGCTCGACATCGCGGAGCAGTGCGCCAACGCGCTCGCGCGCGCGCACCAGATGGGCGTGATCCATCGCGACCTCAAGCCCGAGAACATCCTGATCGTGCAGCGCAAGGAGCGGCGCGACTTCGTGAAGCTCCTCGACTTCGGGATCGCGAAGATCCTCGACGCGCCCTCGCTCACCGGCTCGCAGCAGATCTTCGGCACGCCCGGCTACATCGCGCCCGAGTACATCCAGTCGACGGACATCGACGGACGCGCGGACCTCTACTCCCTCGGCTGCATCCTCTACGAGCTCGTCACCGGCGCGCTGCCGTTCGACTACGAGTACCCCGGCGACCTGCTGGTCAAGCACGTGACCGAGCCGCCGGTGCGGCCCTCGCTGCGGCACCCCGACGTGGATCCGTCGGTCGAGGAGTTCCTGCTGCGCTGCCTCGAGAAGAACCCGGAGAACCGCTTCCGGGACGCCTTCCACTTCAACGCCGAGCTGCGCGCGCTGCGGGAGCGGCTCGGGCCAGGCGACTCGTGGGGCGGGCTCGACGAGACGCGGGTCCCGAGCGATCCGGTCCCGCGCTCGGGCGAGCGCGCGGTGCCCGAGAGCATCCTCAGCTCGCTCGCGCGCGCGATCGAGCGCGCGGAGGACGCGGAGGCCGCGCGCGCCGATCAGAGCGGGCCGCGCCCGATGACCGCGCCGTACGGCGTCGGCGCGCCGCGCGACACGCTGCCGGACGGTGTCCCCCGGCCCGACCTGGCGCCGGTGGTGCCGATCGACGACCCCGACGCCCTCCACATCCCGACGCCCCCTGCGCTCGACGGCGATCTCAGGCCCGGCGCGATCGAGGCGGGCGCACCCGACGAAGACCAGGCGCCCACGCCGCTGCAGGTCAACCGCGACGGGCTCGTCGGCGCGCGGCGCTGGCGCCAGCGCTACGACGCGATCCGTCAGGCCCTCGACGAGCTCGAGGGCGAGGAGCCCTCACCGCCCGAGGTCGAGCACTCGATGGCCTTCGCGGCCCGCACGCTCGAGGAGCTCGAGGAGGCGGTGGCGCAGAGCCAGGCGCACCAGGAGGCGGTCGAGGCGCTCACCGAGCGGGCGCGCGACTTCCGCTCGACGCTCGGGCGCGCGATGGACCAGGTCGCCGCGCGCCTGTCCGAGCAGCGCGGGCAGTTCGACTCGCTCGTCGCGCGGCGCAACAGCCTGCGCGCGCGGCGCGAGGTGGCGCGCGTGAAGCTCAAGCGCGGCGTCGGGAGCGAGGGCGAGGCGGACGCGCTGCTCTGGGAGCTCGCCGCGATCGAGGAGGAGCTGCGCGCGGCCGGCGTCGAGTGCGACGCCCTCGAGGCCCGCCGCGTCGAGCTCGCCGCGGAGCTCGACGCGCACAACGAGACGTTCGAGGCGGAGCGCGCGCACCTCGTCAGGGTGCTCGGCGCGCAGATGCGCCAGCTCGAGGGCACGGCGAACGCGCTGCGGCGCCCGCTCGAAGACGTGGAGGCGCACATCCGCGGCGCGTGGCCCTCGCGCCCGCCCGCGCCGATGCCCGGCACGTCCTCGTCGGCGTGAGCGCCGGCGGCGGGGCGCGCGAAGAGCGTCCCCCGGGCTCGCGCGGAGCGCGTACCATGCTGCGCGATGAGCTTGGCGTCGGGCGCGCTCGTGCGCGGCCGTTTCGAGGTGAAGGAGGTGCTCGGGACGGGGGCGACGGGCGCGGTGCACCGCGCGTTCGATCGCGAGCTCGCCGCCGAGGTCGCCGTCAAGGCGGTGCGCCACGCGAGCCCGCAGGCGCTCTACCAGCTCAAGAGCGAGTTCCGCGCGCTCGCCGGGGTGCGGCACGACAACCTCGTGCGGCTCGGCGAGCTCTTCGGCGACGAGGACGCGTGGTTCTTCTCGATGGAGCTCGTGCGCGGCGTCGACTTCCGCTCGTGGGTGCGCCACGAGGCGGGGCGCTTCGACGAGGCGCGCCTGCGACCGGCGCTCGGGCAGCTCGCGAGCGGGCTCGAGGCGCTGCACGCGCGCGGGCTCGTGCACCGCGACGTGAAACCGTCGAACGTGCTCGTCGAGCTCGAGACGGGGCGCGTGGTGCTGCTCGACTTCGGGCTCGCGCGCGTCGCCGATCAGCGCACGACCGCGTCCGGCAGGGAGATCGCCGGCACCGCCGAGTTCATGGCGCCCGAGGTGGCGGCGCAAGCGGCGCTCGGGCCCTCGGCGGACTGGTACGCCGCCGGCGTCATGCTCTACGAGGCGCTCACCGGGCGGCTGCCGTTCGAGGGCGCTGCGCTCGAGATCCTCGCACAGAAGGTGGCGCGCGACCCGGAGCCGCCGTCGGCGTTCGCGGACGTGCCGCCGGACCTCGAGGGCGCCTGCCTCGCGCTCTTGGCGCGCGAGCCCGAGAGCCGCGCCGACGGCGCGGCGCTGCGAGCCGTCGCGGGGACCGAGGCGCCGCGCTCGGCGACGCTGCGGCTGCCACCACCCGCGCTGCCCTTCGTCGGCCGCACGCGCGAGCTCGACGCGCTCTGGCGCGCGTTCGAGGACAGCAGGCGCGGGCGCCCGGTGGTCGTTCGCGTCGTCGGCGAGTCCGGCCTGGGCAAGACCGCCCTCGTCAAGCGCTTCACCGACGCCGCCGTCCACGACGAGCCCGCGACCCTGCTGCTCGAGGGGCGCTGCTACCCCCACGAGCTCGTCCCCTACAAGGCGTGGGACGGCGTCGTCGACGCGATCGCGCGGGAGCTGCGCCGCATCGAGAGCCGCCTCGGCGCGGCGCACGCAGCGTGGCTGCTGCCGCGCGAGGTCCACGCGCTCGCGCGCGTCTTCCCGGCGCTGCGGCGCGTGCCCGCGGTGCGGAGCCTCGTGCCCGACGAGCGCGCCGCGAGCGCGAGCCCGGAGCGCCAGCGCCGCCTCGCCTTCGAGGCGCTCCGCCAGCTGCTCGGCAACCTCGGCCGCGAGGGCCCGATCGTCGTGGTGATCGACGACTTCCACTGGGCCGATCGCGACAGCCGGCTGCTCCTCGAAGACCTGCTCACCGCGCACGACGCGCCGCCGCTGTTGCTCGTCGTGACCGAGCGGCCCGCGGCGGGACCGGACCTCGCGGTGCCCGCGCTGCGCGTCCCGGTCGCGGCGCTCGCCGAGCAGGACGCGCGCGCGCTCGCGCGCGAGCTGCTCGCCGCGCAGCAGCGCCCGGAGCCCGACGATCTCGACGCGGTCGTGCGCGACAGCGGCGGGCACCCGTTCTTCCTCCAGCAGCTCTTGCGCGAGGCCGCCCGCGGCGATGGCGCCGTGCCCCCGCTCGACGCGCTCCTGCGCTCCCGCGTGCAGCGGCTCGACGCGCGCGCGCAGCGCCTGCTCGAGGTCGTGTGCGTCTCGGGCGTCCCGCTCGACCTGAGCGCCGCCGCCGAGGCGGCGAGCCTCGACGTCGCGACGTGCCGCGAGCTCGCGGAGGTGCTCGAGGTCGAGCAGCTCGTGCGCGCGGGACCGGACGACGACGCGCGCATCCAGCCCTACCACGACCGCGTGCGCGAGGCGGTCGTCGACGGGCTCGCGCCCGACCCGCTCGCGCGCCGGCACGCCGCGCTGGCGCAGGCGCTCGCGACCGGCGACGACGTCGACGCGGACCGCGACGTGGTCCGCCACCTCGTCGAGGCGGGACAGCCCGAGGAGGCCGCCGCCGCCGCGGAGCTCGCCGCCGCGCGCGCCGAGCAGGCGCTGGCGTTCGATCACGCGAGCGAGCTCTATCGCACGGCGCTCTCGCTCGGGCGCCACACGCCCGACAAGCGCCTCGCGCTGCGCCTCGCGCTCTCGCACGCGCTCGCGAACGCGGGCCGCGGCGCGCTCGAGGCGGCGCAAGGCTTCCTCGCGGCCGCCGACGGCACCGAGGACCCGGACGAGGCGCTCACGCTGCGTACGCGGGCCCTCGAGCAGCTCGCGATCAGCGGGCACACCGAGCAGGCGCTCGAGCTCTTGCGACGGCTCTGCGACGCCGTGGGCGTACGGCTCCCTCGCACGCGCCTCGGGACGCTGCTGTCGCTCGCGCGCAGGCGCGTGCAAATCCGCTTGCGCGGTCTACCGGACGCGCTCGAGCCGTTCACCGGCGAGGCGGTCGCCGAGTCGCCGACCCAGCAGCTCTACCTCGCCGCGTTCACCCACCTGCCCATCCTCGACCCGCTGCTCGCGAACGAGCTCCAGGCGCGCGTCTTCGTGTACGCGCTCGACGGAGGTGAGCTCGAGACCCTCGGCCTCTGCCTCGCGCGGGAGGCCGGCGTCGCGCTCACCTTCAACGAGCGGCGCTCCGCGTACGCCGAGCGCGCGAGCCGCCTCGCGCGGCAGGTCTTCGCGCGGAGCCCGGTCGCGGATCATCGCGCGTGGCTCGCGGTCGGCGACGCCCTGCGCCACTACTTCGTCGGCGAGCTCGACCCCGCGATGGCGGGCTTCCGCGAGGCGGAGGCCATCTGGAGCTCGGAGCCTCGCAGCTACCTGATGAACGTCAGCCAGATGGCGATCTTCACGATGGGCTGTCTGCGCTACGTGGGCGACATCGAGGCGCTGCGGCGCGAGCTCGACCGGGCGAGGCGCGACGCCGAGTGGCGCGGCAACCGCTACCTCTGGACGCTGAGCACCATCGCGTTCCAGCTCCCCGTGCTGCTCCAGGACGGGCTCGACGCCTCGCGGCGCGACTTCGCGCGCGTCGACCTCGACTCACCGCTCGCGCGCGCGGGCGCGAACGCGTGGTACGTGGCGCGCGCGATCGCCGAGGAGGCGCTCTACCGGGGCGCGGGTCGGGACGATCTCGAGGCGTCCGTCCGCGCGTTGTCGCGCTTCGTGCGGACGCAGTTCGGGTTCGTGCTGACCTGGGGGAGCGAGCTGCGCTGGCTGATCGGGCGGCTCTGGCTCGCGCTCGCGGAGGCGGGCGATCCGCGCGGCGCGGCGCGCGCGCACCGCGTCGCGAAGCAGCTCCTGCGGCGCCGCCTCGCGTACGCGCAGGTCTGGGGCCAGGCCCTCTTGGCTGGCGTCCACGCGCAGCGCGGGGATCGCGCGTCCGCGCGCGTCGCGCTCGAGGAGTGCGCGGTGCGGGGCGAGCTCGCCGGGCTCGTGCTCGTGGCCAAGGCCGCGCGCGTGCGCCTCGGCGAGCGCGGGCTCGGCAGCGCGGAGGCGCACCGCGAGGCCCGCGCGTTCTTCGACGCGCAGCGCGTCGCCGACCTCGAGGCGACGCTGCGCGTGTTCCTCCCCGGCCTCACCGAGGCGACAGCCCTCCCCGCGAGCCCTCGCGCCCTCCCCGCGCCACGCCCGCCGCGCTGAAGCAGCGCGCCTCGCCCGACTCCGACCGCCTCGGCCCGGCCGCGGCGCGGCGGCGAGGTCGCTGGACGCGGGGGCGCGGGTGGCGCATAGAGAGCCGCCGGAGCATGGCGGAAGCACGGGCCGGACGGGTCGCGATCGTGGGGCGACCCAACGTCGGGAAGAGCACGCTGTTGAACGCGGTGCTCGGGCAGAAGCTCGCGATCACGACGCCGCGGCCCGGGACGACGCGCTCGTGCCTGCTCGGCGTGTACTACCGCGAGGAGCCGCCGACGCAGATCGCGTTCATCGACACGCCGGGGCTCGAGCGGCCGCGCAGCGTGCTCGGCCGGGTGCTCGCCGAGGAGGCGCAGGGCTCGCTCGAGGACGCGGACGTGGTGCTCTTCCTCGTCGACGCGACGCGCGGCGATCCCATCGCGCGCGAGGACGAGGAGGTGCTCTCGCGCATCCGCCTCGTCGACAAGCCGGTCGTGCTCGCGCTCAACAAGGTCGACCGCGTGAAGGACAAGACCGAGCTGCTGCCCAAGCTCGCCGCGTGGCACGAGCGGCACGCGCTCGACGCGCTCGTCCCGCTCTCCGCGCTGCGCGGCGACAACGTCGAGGCGCTCTTCGGCGAGCTGCGCGCGCGGCTGCCCGAGGGCGAGCTGTACCCGCCGGACTTCCTCACGGACCGACCCGAGCGCTTCTTCGCGGCCGAGCGCGTGCGCGAGGCGATCATCGGCCACACGCGCGAGGAGGTCCCGCACGCGGTCGCGGTGACGATCGAGGAGTTCGCCGACGAGCCGGGGCTGACGCGCATCGCGGCGACCATCCACGTCGACCGCACGTCGCACAAGGGCATCCTCATCGGCGCCGGCGGCGAGCGCCTCAAGGCGATCGGCACGGCCGCGCGCCTCGAGATCGAGGAGCTGCTCGAGCGCAAGGTGTTCCTCAAGCTCTGGGTGAAGGTGGACGAGGACTGGACGCGCGACGCGGAGCGCGTGCGGCGCCTCACCCGCGGGGGCGACTGAGCGATGCCCCGCTCCGCGCGCACGCCCGGGCGCGACAACCCGCTGCCCGCCAACGCGGTGGGGCACCGGCCCGTGGTCGCGATCGTCGGGCGGCCCAACGTCGGCAAGAGCACGCTCTTCAACCGGCTCGTCGGGCAGCACCTCGCGATCGTCGAGGACGTGCCCGGCGTCACGCGCGACCGCCACTACGCGGACGCGCTCGTGCTCGGCCGCGAGTGCGTGATCGTCGACACCGGCGGGTTCGATCCGCACAGCGACGACCCGATGGCCGAGGGCATCGCGGAGCACGTGCGCCTCGCCCTCGACGAGGCGGACGTGATCGTATGCGTGCTCGACGCGACGAGCGGCGTGATGCCCGCGGACCGCGAGGCGGTCGCGCTGCTGCGGCCGACCGCCAAGCCGGTGATCTACGTCGGCAACAAGGCGGACTCGCCCAAGCGCGAGCAAGCGGCGATGTCGCTCTACGAGCTGGGCATCGACGCGCTGCTTCCGGTCAGCGCGCAGCACGGCATCGGCTTCGGAGATCTCGAGGACCGGATCGCCGAGGCCCTGCCGCCACCCGCCGACGACGCGACGTCACCCGAGCACGAGGGCCTGCCGCGCCTGGCGATCGTCGGGCGGCCGAACGCCGGCAAGTCCTCGCTCGTCAACCAGCTGCTGGGCGAGGCGCGCCAGCTCGTCGACGACCGCCCGGGCACGACCGTCGACAGCATCGACACGCTGATCGAGGCCGACGGCGAGCGCTACGTGCTGATCGACACCGCGGGCATCCGGCGCAAGCGCGCGGTCAAGAAGGAGCTCGGCGTCGAGGGGCTGAGCGTGATGAAGGCGATCCGCGCCATCGAGCGCTCCGACGCGGTGGTGCTGATGATCGACGCCGACGACGGCGTCGCCGAGCAGGACGCGCGCCTCGCCGGCCTCGCGGTGGATCGCGGCCGCGCGCTCGTCGTCGCGCTGAACAAGAGCGACCTGCTCGACGCGGAGCGCCGCAAGCGCGCGATCGCGCGCACCCGCGAGGTCCTCGCCTTCGCGCCGTGGGCGCCGATCGTCGTGATCAGCGCCCGCACGGGGCGCGCGACGAAGAAGCTCCTCTCGACCGTGGCGGCCGCGCTCGTCGAGCACCAGCGGCGCGTGCCCACGGCGGAGCTCAACCGCTTCTTCGACGAGGTGCTCGAGCACCACCCGCCGCCCACCCAGAAGGGCCGCGCGATCCGCCTGTTCTACGTGACGCAGGCGGCGACGCGGCCGCCGACGTTCGTGGCGATGACCAACGAGCCCAAGCTCGTGCACTTCAGCTACCAGCGCTACGTCATCAACGCGATCCGCAAGCGCTTCGGCTTCGAGGGCGTCCCCGTCCGCGTGTTCTACCGGCAGCGACGCCGCCGCGAGTGACCGCCGAGATTCCCTCTAGCATCAGCGTGATGCTGACCGCCGCCACACCGACCCTCATCGCGCGACGGCTCGCCGACGCGCTCTCAGAAGTCTGGCAGGTCCATGCCGACGCCGCCGTCGACCATCACCAGAGGGCCGGCGTCGTGGCCGCCCGCGTCGAAGCCCGCGTCGAGGCCGACGCCGGCGTCCAAGCCCGCGTCGAAGCCGACGCCGGCGTCGAAGCCGCCCGCGCCTCCGTCCGGCGGGATGCACGCGCCGGCCATGCACGCGTCGCCGACCGGGCAGCAGGTGATCCCGTCGCAGCACGTGAAGCCGGCGCCGCAGCAGCTCGCGCCGCAACACGCCCCGGACGGGCAGCACGTCCCGCCGCAGCAGGTCGCGCCGGCGCCGCAGCACGCGCCCATGCAGCAGGTCGCGCCCGCGCCGCAGCAGTAGCCGCCCGAGTCCTCGCAGCACTGCGGCGTGGCGCCCGAGCACCCGGTCGTCATGCAGGCGTTGCAGCCGGGGATCGGGGTGTGCTCGCACCGGCCCAGGACGCAGCGATCCTCGGTGCACGGATCGCTGTCGACGCAGTCGGGACCGCCGAAACACGACGTGCACCCGGCGATGGCCGTGCTCGTGCACTGGTTGGCGTCACACGCGTCCGTCGTGCACGCGTTTGCGTCGTCGCACTCGCCCACGCTCGTGCAGCACGGGTGGGGGAGCGGCGTGTGGAAGCACGTCCCGCCGAAGCACTGGTCGTCGGAGCACGGCCCCATATCGGGGCAGTCGGTCGAGAGCACGCACTCGGGCGTCCCGCCGTCGTCCATGCCGCACGCGTCGCCGGTCACCGTGCAGATCCCGCCCATGCAGGCGTTCGTCGTGCAGGCGATCCCGTCGTCGCAGGTGCGCAGGTCGTCGGGCGTGTAGGTGCAGATCCCGGCCTCGCACGAGCGCGCGTTGCAGGCGCGCGGCGCGCACGCGCGATCACATGCCCCGCAGTGCGCGAGATCGCCGCGGAGGTTGCGCTCGCAGCCGTTGGACGCGACGCCGTCGCAGTCCTCGAACCCGGGCAGGCAGGTGAAGCCGCAGATGCCGCCGCTGCACGTCGCGGTCGCGTTGGGGACGCTGGGGCACGCGGCGCCGCAGCCGTCGCAGTGCAGCGGGTCGCGCCCGACCTCGACGCAGCTCCCCATGCACGCGGTGAGCGGCGCGTCACACGAGGCGACGCAGCGGTAGCCCGCCGCCTGCGGAGCGCAGAACAGCCCGCCCGTGCACGCGCGGCCGCACTCGCCGCAGTTCGTCGCGGTCGAGAGCGGCGTCTCGCAGCCGGGCGTCGCCTCGACGCAGTCGCCGAACCCGGCGTTGCAGACGCCGACCCCGCAGACGCCGTCGACGCACGCGGGCGTCGCGTTCGGTACCGTGCAAGGGGTGTTGCACATGCCGCAGTGCTCGAGGCTGCCGTCGAGGTCGAAGTCCTCGTCGACCTCGCCGTCGCAGTCGTCGTCGCGACGGTTGCACGCCTCCTCGGCGGCGACGCAGCCGTCCGGCACGAACGCGTCGCGGCCGGCGTCGAGCGGCACGCCCGCGTCGCGCGTGGCCGCGTCCATCACCCCACCGTCGCGCGGGTAGCCCTGCTCCGGGTCGAACGGGGTCGGCTCCGGGATCGGGACGCACCGCGCGCCGATGCACGTGCTGTCGAGGTCCTCGCAGGGGACGCCGATGCACGAGTCCTGGATGAGCAGGTAGAGGTGGACCGTCTGCCCGTCGACGTAGCTCGACTGCAGGCGCGCGAGCGCGACCGGCGCGCCCGTGGCGTTCGCCGTCGGGTACGCGGCCGCCTCGAGCCGGAAGAAGCGCGACCCGTCGTTGGCGAGCGGGTGCAACGACACGCGCCACACGTAGAGCGGACCCGCGACCGGCTCGATGACGTCCGGCTCGGTCGCGAACGTCCCGTCGCGCGCGCGCCCCCAGATGCGGATCTGGATGCTGCGCGTCATCTCGCGCACGCCGGGCTCGGCGTCGACGTGCACCATCACCTGCGTCGGCGCGGGCGCGCACGCGGCGAGCGCGACGGCGAGCCACGGCGCGAGCCGCGCGCGCATCAGAAGCGCACCTCGAAGAGCGGCGCGTGGGGCGGCGCCGCGTCGCGCAGCGTCGCGTGCGCCGTGCCGCTGTCGCCGAGCGTGTACTGCGGGGGCGGCGGATCGCTGAGGAGCACCGCCGCGACGATCCCCGCCGCGGCGCCCGCCGCGAGGGCCGCGACGAGCACCCAGAACCACGCCTCGCCCTCGACGCCGCCGCCGCCTTCGCGCCGGTCCTCTGCGTCCGCCTCGCTCACGAGCGCGGCGCGCTCCGCGGCGGTCATCGCGCGCGCGACGAGCGTCACGCCCACCGTGCGCCCGGCGCCGACCTCGACGCGCTGCTCGGTCAGGACCTGCCCGTGCCGCAGCAGCGTGACGGTGTGCGTCCCCGGATCGACCGGCTGCTCCACGCCGATCAGCGCCTCGGCCATCGGCGCGCCGTCGAGGTGCACGACGGTCGCCTCCGTCTCGCCGGTCACCGCGACGCGGAGCCCGCCGAGGCGCGGGCGCAGCTCGTCGAAGAAGCGCTGCGCGAGGATGCGCACCCGCGAGTCCGGGCGCGAATTGCGGATCGCCACGCGCAGGTGCTCGGAGGCGGAGACGAGCTGGCCGATCTCGATGAGCGCGAGCGCGAGGTTCGTGCGTGTGACCGGCGAGTCGCGCAGCGCGATCGAGCGCGCGAACAGATCCGCGGCGCGGGCGTGCTCGCCCGCGTCGACCGCGGCCATGCCTTGATCGAACACCGCGCGCGCCGCGGCCGTCGTCTCGGCGTCGACCTCCTGCGCGCGCGCCGGCCCGGCGAGCCCCAGGAACAGGGCCGCGTAGAGGACCGCTCGTCCGGCGACGGGGTGCGCCATCCGCATCAGTACGACTCCGACATGAGACCGGTTCGCGCTGCGCGCGTTATGCTTGGCAGCATACATGCCGAAGTTGGAGCCGGGAACCGTCATCGCGGACAGGTACCGCCTCGAGGCGCCGATCGGGCGCGGCGGGATGGCGAGCGTCTGGCGCGCGACGCACCTGAGCCTCGACGCCGAGGTCGCGGTGAAGCTCCTCGACCTCTCGGAGGGCAAGGCCGAGCGGCTGCGCGAGCGCTTCGCGCGCGAGGCCAAGCTCGCGGCGAGCATCAAGCACCGCAACGTAGTCGACATCCTCGACTTCGGCCTGCACGGCGAGCGGCCGTACATGGTGATGGAGCTGCTCGAGGGCGAGAGCCTCGCGGATCGGCTCGAGGGCGAGGAGCCGATCACCGACGCCGAGCTCTTCGACATCGCGGCGCAGATCCTCGGCGGGCTCGCGGCCGCGCACGACGCGGGGATCGTCCACCGCGACGTGAAGCCCGACAACGTCTTCCTCGTCCGGGACGCCGACGGCGTCTACCCCAAGGTGCTCGACTTCGGCATCAGCCGCGACGTGTCGGGCAACAAGGACGACACGCGCGTGACGAGCACGGGCGTGCTCGTCGGCACGCCGCTCTACATGTCGCCGGAGCAGGCCCGCGGGCTCAAGGACGTCGACGCGCGCACGGACGTGTGGAGCGTCGGCGCGCTGCTCTACGAGGCGCTGAGCGGGAGCCTGCCGTTCGACTCGGAGAACATGGGCGACATCCTCATCCGCATCGCGATGGAGGACATGCCGCACCTCTCGACCGTGCGCCCCGACCTGCCGGACGCGGCCGCCGAGGCGGTGATGCGCGCGCTGGTGCGCGATCGCAAGCGACGTTGGCAGTCGGCGCGAGAGATGCGCGCGGCGCTGCTCGCGGCGCGCGACGCGCTCGGCGCGCAGTCGGTGCGCCGCCACGATCGCAGCGGAGACGGCATCCGGAAGCCGCGGCACGCGGAGAGCTCGCACGACGACGACACGGGCTCGGGCCCGCTCGTGCGGGCCGCGGGGGGCGCGCGCCCCGCGCCGCGTTGGCCCCTCGCCGTCGCGGGCGGCGCCGCCCTCGTCGCCGTCGCCGCCGCCGCGATCGTCGTCGCCGGCGGCGGGCTGGGGGGCGAGGCGACGCCGGAGGTGGCGCCGGCGGCGCACCGCGCGACGGGAGCGGCCGTCGATGCCCCCGCGCCGGTCGAGCCCGACGAACGCCCCGAGCCCCTCGCGAACGTCGTCGCCGCGCGCGCGGCCGAGGCGGCCGAGGCGGCCGAGGCGGCCGAGGCCGCGGCGACCCCGGAGGAGCCGGGCGAGCCGGCGCCGGGGGCCGGCGAACCGGAGATCGCGCGCGAGACCAGGCCCGGCGAAGCGCTCGCGCACGCCAGACGCGAGAACCGGTCGGGCCGAGCTGACCCGCGCGCCGCGGCCGCGCGACAGGGCCGCGCTCAGGCCGGCCGCTCCGCCGCCCGCCGCGGCCGCCGGCGCCGCGCCGCCGCCGCGCCCCGAGGCGCCCGCGCGCGAGGGCTTCCTGCGGGACCTCGACTATTGAGCGCGCGCAGGGGCGCTTCGCACCGGCGGCAGTCCGAACGCGGCAGGAGCCGCGCGGGCTGGCGAGCGAGCGTACGCGGACGCATAGTCCTGCGCATGCGCTGGGCCCTCCTCGGCGCGCTCGGGGCGAGCGCGCTCCTCCTCGCGTGCTCGAGCGGGGAGCCGCGCGTGCCCGATGAGGGGGAGACCGTCGTGCCCCCCTTCGAGGTGCGCGGCGAGGCCGAGGGCCTGTTGCTCGTGTGGTTCGACGAGGAGGGCACGCACGTCGCCGCGCGCCGCTCGGACATCCCCGAGGCGCACCGCGCCGCGGTCCGCGTCGACGACCTGCGGGCGAGCGCGAGCGCGGACCCGGCGCTCGTCTACGTCGCCGACCTACGCGAGCCCGTCGAGGGTGGCGGCTACGCGGTGCGCCGGATGCCGCGCGAGGCCTTCGACGCGCTCGCCGACGGCGCCGCGGAGCCCGCAGCCGCGCCGGTGGCCGCGGCGCCCGCGGCGACGGCCGGGGACGTGACGGTGTACGGCGCCTCCTGGTGCGGCGCGTGCCGCTCGACCGCGGCGTTCCTGCGCCAGCGCAACGTCCCGTTCGTCGAGCGCGACATCGAGCGCGAGCCCGGCGCGCGCGAGGCGATGCAGCGCGCGGCGGCCGCGGCCGGCGTACGCCCCACCGGCATCCCCGTGATCGACTTCCGCGGAGAGATCATCACCGGGTTCGACCGGGGCGCGCTCGAGCGCGCGATCGGGCGCGCGCGCGCGCCGATATGAGCCGCGCCGCGAGCGTGCGATAGTCGGCGCCGATGAGCGCCTACCGCGCGGGACACGGCAACGCGCCCACCGAGGAGGGGCGCGAAGACGGCCTCGTCGACGAGCTCATCCAGCAGTTCGCCGACCCGCTCGCGTTCTACCGCGAGCTCGTCCAGAACAGCATCGACGCGGGCGCGCGCTCGATCGCGGTGAGCCTCTCGTTCACGCCCGATCCCGGCGCCGACGGACCGGACGCGCTCGGCACGATCGACGTCGCGGTGCGTGACGACGGCTGCGGCATGGGCCGTGAGGTGCTCGAGGACCAGCTCACCGTGCTCTTCCGATCGGGCAAGGAGGGCCAGCAAGGCAAGATCGGCAAGTTCGGCGTCGGCTTCGTGTCCGTCCTCGCGATCCGGCCCGAGGTCGTGATGGTGCGCACGAGCGAGGGCCGCGGCGAGCAGTGGACCCTCGCGCTCTCGGCGGATCAGTCCTACGACCTCTTCCGCGCGGAGGGCGGCGGCGGCGCGGGCACGACGGTGACGCTGCGCTTGCGACGCCCCGCGCGTGAGCTCGACGCGCTCGTCGAGGGGTCCGTCGCGGCGCTCGTGCGGTGGTGCCGGCACGCGGAGATCCCGATCCGCTTCGCCGCGAGCGCGGCGGGCGGGCAGGTGCTGCGCGAGGCGCGGATCGATCGGCCGCTCGGGCTCGACGCGCTCGTCACGGTGCGCGTCGACGACGGCTCGACCTCCGTCGTCGCGGGGCTGCCCCTCGACGGGCGCCCTTACCTCGCCTTCTTCAACCGCGGCCTGCTCCTCTACGAGACACGCAAGGACGTGCTCGGCCAGGTGGTGGTCTCGATCCAGGATCCGAACCTCGAGCACACGCTGAGCCGCGACAACGTCCGTCGCGATCGACACTACGAGCGCGCGATGCGGCTCGCGAACCGCGTCGTCGACCGGCACCTCACGCAGCACGTCGAGATCGTCGCGGCCGCGCTCGCGCGCCGGCAGCGCGAGGAGCCCGCGCTCGAGGTGCTCCTCGACGCGGCCGTGGCCGCCGGGCTCGACCTCGACTACGGCGCGATCGCGCTCCCGCTCTGCGAGCCGGTGGGCGGCGAGGCGACGATCCCGCTCTCGAAGATCGGCGCGCGCGGCGTGTACGTCGCGACGACGAGGAGCCCGCTGACCGCCGCGGTCGCCCGGCGCGGCGGGCGCGTGATCGACGCGACGGTCGGCCGGCGGCCCGCCGCCCTCGCGCAGGTGCTGTCGGGCCTGGCCGGTCGCCGGCTCCACGACGCGCACGCGGACTTCACGCTCGCGAGCCCGGTCGAGCCGCGCCCGCTCGACGGACCGCTCCTCGGGCGCGTGCGCGGGCTCCTCGGCGCGCTGGCGCGCACGCCCGAGGGGCCTCGGCTCGCGCGCTTCACGGGCGCACGCGCCGGGGCGCTGAGCGTCGCGGGGGGGGACGGCGAGCTCCCGCTCGCCATCGACGCGGCCGGCGGCGCGCTCGACCCGTTCCGGCTGCTCGCGCGCCCGACGCTGTTGCTCGACGCCGAGCACGAGGTCCTGCGCGAGGCGCGCGAGCTCGCGGAGCACGACGCGGCGAGCGCGGCCGCGCTCTTGGCGCGCGCCGTCCTGCTCGAGCGCGGGCGGCTCGACGAGGAAGCCGCAGACGAGGCGTGGCTCGAGGCCGCGGCGCGGGAGGTGCCGTGAGCGAGGGCCGCCGCGTCGCGAGCGGGCGCCTGCGGGTCGACGCGGCGCGCGCCGTCGGCAAGCTCCGCGACTACCAGCTCCCCGACCCGACCGCGTGGGTGCTCGAGGTGATCCGCGCCGCCGTCGCGTTCGGCGCGAGCGCCATCCGCGTGAGCGGCGACGCCGACGACGTTCGCGTCGCGTGGGACGGGCCGGCGCCGGATCCGGAGGCGCTCGCGCAGCTCTTCGACGAGCTCGTCGACCCCGCGCCGCGGCGCGAGCGCAGGCCCCTGCGCTTGCTCGCGACGGGCGTCAACACGGCGCTCGGCCTCGAGCCGCGCTGGGTCGACGTGCTGGTGACCGACGGCGAGGGCGGGGCGATGGCGGCGCGCTACTCGCCGCGCTTGCTCGAGATCGCGGGCGGCGCGGCCTCGCGCCTGCGCGAGCTGCGGGCCGAGCCGCGGCGGCCCCCGCCCGAGGCGCCGGCGCGCGGCGGGCTCGTGCACCTGCGGCGCCTGCCCCTGCTCGACGCCGTGCCGCTCATGCTCGGCTACGGCGAGCCACGCGAGCTCTCGATCGTGCGCGGTTCGTGCGACGACGCGACGGTGCCGATCCTCGTCGGACGCACCGAGCTCGGGCACGCGCGCTCGCACGTGGACCTGCTCCGCGTCGCGCTCGGCGAGGGGATCGGCGGGTGGCTCGCGCTCGTCGACCCCACGTTCGCAGGGCCCGGAGCGCGCCTCGAGGCGGCGGAGCTCGGCGTGGTGCTCGCGCGCTACGAGCTCCCCCACGAGCTCTTCCCCTCGCCGCGTGCGCAAGTCCCGTTGCGATTGTACGTCGACGCGCCGCGCATGCCGACGAACGCCTCGCGCTCGGCGGTCCGGCTCGACGAGTCGCCGGTGCGGGAGGCGCTCGCGCTCGCGGGCCCGCGCGCGGCGACCCTGATCGAGCGGCTCGCGGCCGAGCTCGGCGACGCGCCGAGCCACGCGTGGACGCCGACGCAGCGCGAGCGGCTGCGCGCGGGGGCGATCCAGATCCTCGCGGCGCACGCGGCGGGCGAGGACTGGCGCGAGCGCCTCGTGCTCCACGCGCCGCCCGCGCTCGCGCCGCTGCTCGCGCTGCCGCTCCTCTTCGACGCCCTCGGGCGGCCGCGCGCGGCGTCGAGCTTCTCGCCGCGCGCGCGCGGCGTGGAGCGCGTCCACCGCGGGCGCGAGCCGCTCCCGCACGAGCTCGAGCGGTGGCTCGGCGACGCGCTCTGGATCCCGCCGGGCGATCCGTCGGCCGCGCTCCTGGGCGCGTGGACACCCGAGCCCGCCGAGCCGCTCGCCGCGCTCGCGCTCGACAGCCGGTCCGAGCGGCGGCGCTTCGAGGCGCAGAAGAGGCGCGAGCCCCGCCTCGCGGGCGAGGACCCGCGGCACCTGCTCATCGTGCCGATCTGCGCGCCGGGGCGCTCGCTGAAGACCTGCGTGCCCGAGCGCGCGTTCGCGGTCGAGGGGCTCGCGGGCGAGCTCGCGCTGCTCGGCTCGCGCGCGGGCACCGGCGCCATCAGCCTGCTCGTCGAGGGGCGCCCGATCGCGACGTGGGCGCCCGAGCACCTCGCGATCGAGGGCGTCGTGAGCGCGGCGGAGCTCATGCCGTCGGTCGACTTCCGCGGGATCGTCGAGGACGAGGCCTTCGAGCGCGTGCGGGGCGCCGTCCTCGCAGGAGCGGTCGTCGCCTGCGAGGCGCTCGCGATGCGGTCCCAGGGTCGGGCGGCGCGCGGCGACCGCGCCCGGGCGGTCGCGCCCTGGCTCGCGGCGCCCAGCCCCGAGGCGACCCTCGTCGTGCAAAAGAAGTTGCGGGAGGGGACGCTGCTCGCCCTCGCCGTGCTCGCGAACGCGGAGCCGGCAGAGGCGCGCCCGAGCGACCACGACGGCGCCGCGAGCGCGGTCGCGGCGTTCCTCGAGAGCAAGAGCCCGCTCGCGGACGTCCCGGTCTGGCCGACGCTCGGCGGCGGCCTCGCGAGCGCCCGCGAGCTGCTCGGCGCGGGCGCGCGCGAGCCCTGCGCGATCGGCTTCGTGGTCGGCTCCGTCGACGCGTCGCCGATCCTCGGGGGGCGTGACGTCTTCCTCCTGCGCCCGCGCGAGCACGCCGCCCTTCACGAGTGGCTCCCGAGCGCGCGCTGGATCGACTACGGCTCCGCGCTGCGCGCCTCACGCGGCGGCGAGTCCCCGCTCACGCGCGGGCTGCTGCCCGCGCGGGGCGCGCTGCTCGAGATCGTCCTGGACGGCGCGCGCGCCGCGATCGCCTGGGGCGCGGCCGAGCGCTCGCGGCTCGAGGTGCTCCACTTCGGAGCCCCCGTCGCGGAGGTCGCCCTCGACGTCGAGCCGCCCGTGCTCGTCCGCGTCGACGACGCGCGCCTGCTCCCCACCGAGGCGTTCACCCTCGAGGCGGTGCCCGAGTACCCGATCGCGAGCTGGGTCGACGCGCTCGCGCGCGCGTACCACGCGGCGCTCGATGGACGGTCCATCGTCGCGGCGGTCCGCCTGGGTGCGCCGTCCGCGCTCGAAGCGACGGCGGCGCTCGAGGCCTACTTCGGCTGGCTCGAGAAGGGGCGCATCACCAAGCGCCAGCTCGCGCGGCTCGCGCGGGTCCCGTTCGTACGGCGCCTCGGCCTCGAGCAGCCGAGCACGCTCGCCGCCGTGGCAGCCGAGACCGAGGGCGGCGCGCCGATCGAGCACGTCGGGCCGCACGAGTCGGCCGCGATCGACCTCGGCGGTTGGCACCCGGTGCTCGCCACGCCGACGGAGCGCCGCGCGTTCGAGCGCATCCTCGATCGCGCGTTCGTCGACGCGACCGAGCGGCTCGAGGCGCTCCGGCGCGCGGCCGCCCGCGCGCAGAAGCTCGAGCGGCACCGCGCGCGTCCCCGCGTCGATCCGACGCGCGGGTGGCGCGGCCCGTCGGTCGAGGTCGACGGGCACGGCATCGAGCGCGCGGTCGTGACGACCGCAACCGGCGAGAGGCCGCGAGTGGAGGTCGCGATCGAGGGCCGCGCGTTCGTCGACGACGAGCGCCCGGACGCGCTGCCCCTCGACGCGTGGATCGATCTGCCGGCCACCGCGGCCGACGAGGCGTTCGAACAGCTCTCGCCGGAGGGTCGCCGGCGCGTGGCCTACGTGCTCGGCGCGGGTGCGCGCGCGCTGCTGCTCGACGTCGCGCAGCGCGACCCGACCTCCCTCACGGCCGCGCCGGCGATGCGACGGCTCCTCGAGGCGTGGTGTGGGCGGTTCGCCACGCACCACGCGAAGGGGGCCGATCACAAGGCCGCCACCGCGCTCGCCGCGCTGCCCGCGTTCCCGACGGTCCAGGGCGGACACGCCCCCCTCGCCGCCGCCGTCGCGCACGACGGCGAGGCGCTCCGCGTCGCGCGCTGGAGCGAGCCGTGGCTCGAGCCCGCGCCGGGCGAGCGCGCGAGCAGCCTCGATCGGCCCGTCCTGGGGCTCGTCGAGCCCGACCCCGATCGCTACCAGAGGATGCTCGGCGCGCTGTGGCAGGGCCCGGTCCGCGACGTCGGCGCGAAGGTCGCGCGGCTGCAGGCCACGCGGCGCGTGGCGCGCGGGCTCTCGAACGCGCCTCGCCTCGAGGGATCCTACGACGCGCGCTTCCGCTTCGACCTCGCCGAGATCCTCGACGAGGCGCAGCACGCGGAGGCGCTCGAGACGCTCGGGATCGGCGAGGTCGCGCTCGCGGACGCGCCGCGCTCGGAGGTCGTGTTCGTGCGAGGCGCGAACCGCGTGGCGATCGCGAGCCCGCTCGTGCCGAGCGTGCACGTCGCGGCGCACCGCTCCGACCTCGACGCGCGCGCGCTGGCCTCGCCCGAGCTCCGCTCGAAGGTGGAAGCCGCCTTGTCGTCGCTGATCGGGCTCGTCGTGCGGCGCGCGGTGGACTCGACGCCGGGCGAACAGCTCCCCGAGTGGCTGCGCCGGGCGCTCCTGACCGCGAGCCTCGCCGGCGGCGCGCTCCACTTCGAGCGCCTCGACACCGTCCCGATCCTCCCCACCGCCGCGGGCGGCTGGATCACCCCGCGCGAGGTCCGCGCGCAGGCGGCCCGCTTCGGCATGGTCTGGACGACGACGCTCTCCGGCGAGCCGAACCCGCTCGATCCGGAGCGGGTGGTGCTGCGGCTCGACACGGGCGCGACGCGCCAGCTCGGTGTCTACGCGCCGGCGATGGTCGCCGACGAGGAGCTCGCGCTCGACCGCCTCGCGCGCGCGAACCTCGCGCGACCCGCGGTCGACTCGCTCGATCCCACGCCCGAGGAGGAGCAGGGCGCGCTCGCGGTGATCCCGCTCACCGCGTCCGACGGATCGAGCGCGCACGGGACGATCACGCTCCTGTCGCCGCGGTACGCCATGCGGCGAGGCTTCTACCCGAGCCGCTCCTACCACCCGCTCGGGCGCCACGACGATCTCTCGCGCTGGCCGAGCGTCGTGCGCGTCGACGACCCGGCGTTCGCGCCGGACCGGACGTGGTCGGCGCCGGTCGAGGACGAGGTGATGCGCCGGCTGCGCTCGCGCGTGCGCGGCCTCGTGAGCCTGCGGCTCTCCGAGCTCGTCCCGTTCCGACACGGCCAGCTCACCGCGCTGCGCGTGAGCTCGGCGCTCGCCAGCGAGCTCCCGCTGCCGAAGGGCACCGAGCTCGAGGGGGTGACGTGGCTCGAGCCCGAGCCGCTGCCGGGCACGCTGATCGTGCGCGACGCGGGCGGCGATCGCACGCTCGCGAGCGTCGGGATCTCGGGCGCGCCGCTGCCCGTCCACGCGGAGCTGTTGGTGGCCGCGACGCTCTCGCCGCAGGCGCTCCGCCCGCTGGCCGAGGCCCTCTACACGAGGCTGGTCGCGCGCGTCGCCGACGCGCTCTCGCGCGCGCCCGGCCCCGACTACCCGGCGCTCCTCGCGCACCTCTTCGAGGCGGTGCGGCTCGGCGCGCGGTTCCCCGACGGGGCGCTCGGTCGCATCCCGGTGCCCGGCTGGGTCCCCGAGGGCGCGTTCCACGCCCTGCTCGCCCAGCTCGGTCGCGGCGTGCTGGTGCCGGTGTGCGCGCCCGCGGAGGTCGCGATGGCCCAGGCCGCGCTCGAGAGCCCGGTCCTGTGCGACGACGGCTCGGCCGCGGTGCGCGCGCTGCTCGGCTTCCTCGGCCCACGCGCCATCGGCTGGCGCGAGCGCATGCGCGCGCACGTGCTCGGAGGGGTCGACGCCGAGGCCGAGCGCGAGCTGGCGCGGGAAGCGCCGCGTTTCGAGCCGCCGCCCGAGGAGCGCGCGGCGCCGGCCGACTCGCCGCGCGGCGCGCTCGAGCAAGCGGTCTTGTCGCGCTGGAACGCGCTCGCGGTCGGGCGCGCGGAGGGCGCGCACGTCGACGGCCGCCGCAAGAGCCCGGCCGTCGCCTTCGCCGGCGCGCACCTGCGCCTCGCGGGGCGCCACCCGGTCGTACGCCGCGCGCTCGAGGCGTTCGAGACGGGCGCCACGGAGCGCGCGGACGCGCTCGTCACCCTGCTGCTCGCCGCCGCCACGGGCGCGCGCCGCCGCGCCGGCCAGAGCGTGGGCCTCGCCGGCGAGCACGCGCTGCTCGCCGAGCTGATGCGCCAGCGCGCCCGCTGATTCCTCGGAGGGGCACGTCCCAACGTTCCAACCTCCTCGTCTCCGCCACCCTCCTCGTCTCCCGTGAAGAACACGGGAGGCGACGAGACCCGGAGACGAGGAGAGTGCGCCCTCGGCGCCGGGGGACGGACGGGAGGAGCTCGGCGGGACGCCTCGAACAGCGCTCGGCCGCTCCCGCCACGATCTGGTCACGAATCCTCCGCCGAGCGTCCTCCTCTCGGCGGCCGCGACGCCGCGCCGGTCGTCCACGCTCCCCTGATGGCGCACTCCCACGGGGGCCTCGCGGTGTGGCTCGGCAGCGGGCTCGTCGCCGCGCTCTACGGCGCGCGCGTGGTGCGCACCGACTCGACGATCTTCGGGTTCCTGCTCTTCAACCTCACGCTCGCGCTCGTCCCGTGGGGCCTGGCCCACGCCGCGAGGCTCGCCGAGCAGCGCGGTCGGGTGTGGGCGGCGTGGACGCTCGGCGTGGGCTGGCTGCTGTTCCTTCCGAACGCTCCCTATCTCCTCACCGACCTCGTGCACCTGCGCCCGCGGCCCGGGGTTCCCCTCTGGTACGACGCCATCCTGCTCGCGACCGCCGGCGTCACGGGGCTGCTCGCCGGCGGGCTGTCGCTCCGCGACATGCACCGATGGGTGGAGGCGCGACACGGTGCGCGCGCCGCCCTCGCGCTCGTCGTCGCGGCCGCGCCCGCGGCGGGCGTCGGCATCTACCTCGGCCGCTTCGCGCGCTGGAACAGCTGGGATCTCGTGCTGCATCCGGTGGCCGTCCTGGGCGACGTCGCCGCGCTCCTGCGCGATCCGGCCGGGAACCTGCGCGCGCTCGTCGTGATCGCGAGCTTCGCGGGGCTGCTCGCCGTCTCGTACCTGGCCGTCGGCCCGAGAGCGAGCCGAGCTCAGGGTGAACGCGCGCCTTCGCCGTCGCCGCCGCGCGTGCGGCGCGAGCGGTAGCGCACCTCGAGGTCGCGCGTGAGCCGGTGGCAGGTGTCGAAGAGCCCGCGCGAGCGCTCGATCAGCTCGTTGCTGCGGCGGATGTCCGCCTCGATGCGCTGGCGCGTCACCAGCGGGATCGCCGCCTCGTCCTCGTGGCGCTCGAGCTCCGCGCGCGCGCCCTGCGTCAGCTCCTCGGCGCTCAGGATCGCGCGGTGCGCCTCGACGCACGTGTCGCGCGCGCGCGTCACCTCCGGGGCGGTGAGGGGGAGCGACTCGAGCGACGCGACGAGGCGCCGGCGCTCGGCGAGCGGGTCGTCGAGGTCGATGCGCTGCACGCGGTCGAGGAAGATCGTCGCGTCGTTGCGCGCGTCCGGCTCGCAGCCCGCGAGCACGAGCGCGAGGAGCGCGAGGAGCGCGAGCGCGAGGAGGCGACGGCCGAGCACGCGGCAACCTAGCGCGCGCGCGCGTCACGCGCTCGCAGGACGACCGCGGACCGCGAGCACGTCGGCGCGCGCGAACTGCACCACGCGCTCCGCGACGCTGCCCATGATGAAGCGCTGCCAGCCGCGGCGGCCGTGCGTCGCGAGCACGATCAGCTCGGGCTCGAGCTCCGCGTCGGCGAGCAAGATCTCGTCGGTCGGGTCGCCGATGCGCACCTCGTAATGGATCGGCAGGCCGGACGCGCGGATCTCCTCGGGGATGCGCGCCTCGAGCGCGTCCCTCGCCGCGGCGAGCGCGCGCTCGCGCTGCTCCTTGCCGACGTGGACGTCGTAGTGCGAGATGAGCGGGCTCGGGATCTCCGGCTGCGGCAGGACGGTCAGCGCGGTGAGCGAGCTGCCGGCGGCGGCCGCGAGCTCCGCCGCGCGGCGCAGGGCGAGATCGCCGAGCTCGGAGAAGTCGGTGGCGCCGAGGATGTGCTGGTAATGCATGCGAGGCTCCTTGGCCGCGCCCTCAGCCGGCCGCGGCGGCGGCGAGGATGCCACCGGCGGCGTAGATACGCACGAAGGGATCGGCGTCACGCAGCGCCTCGCGCACGGCGTCGGGGCGGCGCGCGTCACGCGCGAGCGCGCGGGCGGCCGTCCGGCGCACGAGCGAGGGCGCCGACGCGTCCTCGACGAGCGCGGCGAGCGCGGCGCGCGCCGCCGCGTGATCCCCCTCGGCGAGGAGCGCGGCCGCTTGCGCGCGCGGCATCGGCGCCTCCTCGAGGAGGGCCTCGAGCGCGGCGCGCCCGGACGGATCGCCGCGGTGATGGAGCGCGCGCGCGAGCGCGAGGCGCACGTCGGCGTCCCGCTCGCGAGCGAGCGCGGTGCGCACCGCGGCGAGCGGCGCCTCGGCCTCGCGGGAGAGGCCGGCGAGCGCGACCCCCGCCTGAGCGCGGAGCGATCCGTCTGCGTGCTCGAGCGCGCGCTCGAGGAGCGCGCGCGCGCGCGCCGCGACGAGCAGGTCCGCGTGCGCGGCGAGCAGGCGCGCCGCCTCGATCCCGACCGTGCTCACCGCGACCTCGAGCAGCGCGACGAGCGCCGGGTCCGCGGCCTCGGCGTCGAGCGCGGCGAGCGCGCCGACCGCGGCGAAGCGCACGCTCGGCGCGGGGTCGGCGAGCCGCTCACGGAGCGCGTCGGTGACCGCCGCGCCCGCCGCGCGGAGCGCGCGGACGGCGGCCGCGCGCACGGCCGAGTCCTCGTCGAGCTCGCGCACGTCGCGTTCGGCCGAGGCCGGCGCGAGCCGGGCGACCGCGGCCCGCCGGAGCGCGGCGTCGGGCGCGCCGATGTGTCGCAAGAGCAGCGCCCCGTCGAGCGCCGGATCCATCCCCTCGACCGAGAGCGCCACGACGGTGGGATCGTCGTCATCGGCCAGCGCGCGGAGCGCGAGCTGCGCGTCGACGTCGCCGCGACGGGCGAGCACCGCGAGCGCGCCGAGCCGCGCCGGCCCGTCGCCCGGCGCGTCCGCGAGGCGGCGCAGGACGGGCGCCCCCGCCGTGCCCGCGAGCGAGAGCTGCACGAGCGCGGCGTCGCGCGCGCTCGCGTCGTCGCTCTCCGCGGCGCCGGCGAGCACGAGCGCGGCGAGCTGCGCGAGCACCTGCGCGTCGCTGCCCTCCGTGCGGCGCAGCTCCTCGTAGGCGGCGAGCGCCGCGTCGAGGTCGCCCTCGCCGACCGCGGCCGCGACGCGCGCGCGCGGCCCCGCGCCGCAGGCCGCGAGCAGCAACGCGCAAAGAGCGCACGCAGTCCACCGCATCGCCCGCGAGGATAGCGCGCGCCGCGTCGCGCGCGGCGAGCGGAAGAGGTCCCCGCCGCGCGCCGGGGATGCGAGGATGCGTCGCATGAGCCAGCGGCTCGTCGTGTTCCTGAGCTCGACCGTCGAGGATCTCGACGCCGCGCGCCGCGCGATCCGCGACGCGCTCGAGGCGCGGGGCGCCGACGTGCGCACGAGCGAGGCGCCGGACTTCCCGGTCGAGCCCGGCGTCACCTCCCACGACGCGTGCCTGCGCGCGGTCCGCGGCGCGCACGTGTTCGTGCTCCTCGTCGGCTCGCGCTTCGGCGGCGAGTACCAGCGGCAGAACAAGTCGATCACCTGGCGCGAGTGGGAGGAGGCGATGGACGCCAAGCTCCTGCCCATCGTGCTCGTGCGCGCGGACACGAACGCGCTCGCCCGCGCGCTCGGCGCGGAGCGCGCCGCGCTGGTGCGCCGCTTCCCGGACGAGCGGGTCGTCGACATCGACGCGCGGCTGCGCGCCGACCCGCGCTTCGCCGACGCCAAGCCGGACCGCCACAACCTGCCCGGCGTGCAGCGCTTCATCGACACGCTCCGCAAGGGCCACGTCGACAACTGGGTCCACCTCGACTGGGACGGCACGCCGGGCGAGGCGGTGCGCCGCATCGACGCGCGGTTGACCGCGGCGCTCGCGGTGGCGCGCGCCAAGGAGCGACCCGCGCTCGAGACCGCGGAGCGCGAGCGGCTGCGCCTCGTCGCGACGCAGGAGGTCTCCGCGCTCGCGGCGCGGCTCGCGGTCCACGTCGCGACGGGCGAGCGCACGCTCGCGGACGCGGCGGGGCTCTTGCTGGCGGGCTTCGCGCTCCACGCAGGCGACCTGCTCGGCTACGGCGCCGACGATCGCCACAACTTCGTCGTCTACCGGCGCGACGGCGACGTGTTGAAGGTGAGCGCGCGCGCCGCCCACCCGGCGATCCCCGTGCACGGCCGGAGCTGGCGCGTCGGGCAGGGGCACGTCGGGCTCTCCGTCTCGCGCGACCGCCTGCTCGTCGGCGGCGACATCCGCCACGGCGACGCGTGGATCCCCGCCGAGGCGCGGCCCGCCGACGGCGACCACTACGTCAGCGCGGTCAGCGTCCCGTTCACGTTCCGCGCCGGCGCCGCGGGCCCCGACGGCGCGCTCATCGTGACGAGCAGCCGGCTCGATCACTTCCGCACCCCGTCGCAGATCGAGGTGTTGACAGTCGGTACGCTCGCCAACATGGTGACCATGCTCCACGCGAGCGCGGGTGAGCGCGCATGACCGACCCCGAAGACGATCGAGACGACGTTCTGGACGACGAGCCGCGCGACGAGCTGCGGGTCATCGCGGGGATGATCGCCTCGGAGACGACGGAGCACCGCGCGGAGCGGCTGATCGCGCTGCTCGAGCGGGGCGCGCTCGACGAAGCGCGGGCGATCGCGACCGCCCGCGCCGCCGCGACCGCCGCCGCGTTCGCCAAGGAGCTCGCGAGCCTCGATTGAAGCGGTGCGCCGAAGGGCGCATACCGGTTGCCTTTGCGTAACCCATGGGTTACCCATGACGACTCGGCCGGCCGTCCCGGCCTGCGATCGGAGGCCCCCGTGAAGCAAGTCGTCGTGCGGTATCGAGTGAGGCCCGAGCACCTCGCGGAGCACGAGGCGAAGCTGCGGGCGGTGTTCGACGCGCTCGCGCGCGAGGCGCCCGAGGGCCTCGCGTACTCGGCGACCCGGCTCGACGACGCGACCAGCTTCCTGCACGTCGCGACCGTCACGACCGCCGACGGGAGCAACCCGCTCACCGCGTTGCCCGCGTTCCGCGCGTTCGTCGCCGGCATCGCCGATCGCTGCGAGATCCCGCCGAGCACGAGCGACGGCGTCTCGTTCGGCGCCTTCCCGTGAAGTGAGCCGAGGCCGCCGGGTCAGCGGAAGAGCGGATCGACGATCGCCGCGCTCACCTCGTCGAACGACAAGATCCGTTGCCCGCGATGGTCGGCGAGCATGCGCTCGGCCGCCTCGCGGCCCTCGACGGGGACGAGGTCCGAGCCCATCGGGCTCTCGAGATCGGTGCCGAGCACGTAGAGCATCGCGCGCGCGTCGCGGCGCGCCTGCGCGTAGTACTCGATCACCCACGGCTCGCTCGGCACGCCGTGCCGGTGGACGTAGCGGAAGAGGCACTTGGGCGCGTCGAACGCGAGCCCCTCGGCCCCCGCGCGCCAGCCGTCGTCGGGCGCGACGAGCATCCCGCACGTCGCGCAGCGCGCCTCGCGGGGCGAGCCGCAGCCGAGCGCGCCGAGCGCGAGCGCGAGCGCGAGCCACCTCACGGGAAGAGCGGCGCTCCCCCGCTCACCACGGCCCAGCGCACGACCGGGGCGGCGGCGAGCACGATCGCGAGCGTCCAGAGGCCGCTCGCCCACGCGCCGAGGCGGCGCTCGAACGCGGCGAGGCGCTCCGGCTCCCCGCTCGCGCGGCGCTGCGCCTCGACGAGACCGAGCGCGGCGCCGAGCACCGTCGCCGCGAAGAGCGCGCCGAAGAGCGGCCAGCCGAGGCCGAGCACGTCCGCGTGCAGGAGACAGAACGGGCAGAGGTGCTGCGGCGTCTCGTACGCGTGGGGCGCGACGTAACCGAGGATCGCGGGCAGCGCGAGCGCCGCGGCGATCGGGCTCGCGACGGCGGCGGCGATCGCGCGGGACGGGCCCGGCACGCGCGCGGCGGCGAGCGCGGCGAGCGCCGCGACGATCGCGGCGGCGAGGGCGAGCCCGGCGGCCAGCGTCCGCGGCCCGCCGCCCGCCCCCGCGTGCGTGCCGAGCGCGTCGTCGAGCCCCGTCGAGCAGCACGACGCGACGACCTGCATGTCGAGGTCGAGGAGCCAGCGCGTCGTCGCGAACAGGTCGAACAGGACGATCGGCGCCAGCCCGAAGAGGGCGACGAACTTGCGGCGCGTGAGGGCGGGGCGCCGGTGCGACATGTCCAGGCGATGCAGGACGACCCAGAGCGCGCACGCCGCCGCCGCCGCCGCGCTCGCGCCGAGCGCGACGAAGCCCCACGGGCTCGCGTCGAAGACGCCCCACGCGCACATCGCGCCGCGGATCGAGTGGGTGACCCGGTCCGCGCTCAGCACCGTCAACGCCACGTTCGCGATCGCGACGACGAGCGCGACCTCGACGAGGGCGGCGACGAGCTCGGCGCGGCGCTCGAGCGCGAGCTGCCCCTCGGAGCTCGCCCCGATGCGCCAGTACCGCAGCACGCGCACGGCGACCAGCGCGCCGACGACGCACAGGACGACGACCGCGAGGCCGGCGCCGAGGCGGGCTACGAGGAACGGCCGCAGGAGGTTCGTCAGCACGCGCCCCGAGTGTAGCCGCCTCGCGGCGTCACGCCCCTCGCGCGAGCGCCGCGCCGACGTCCTCGGGGAACGGGGGATCGAGCGCGAGCGAAGCGACGCCGCGCGGCAGCGAGAACACCTCGCGCGTGCGGCAGTAGCGCTCGCCGCCGATCCGGCCGATGGTCGCGAGCTTCGCCTGGTCGACGCGCAGGCGCTCGTCCACGAGGTCATCGCGGATCCACACGTGGACGACGCGTCCGATCACGAGGCGGCCGCTCCCCGGGCCCTCACCGAGCGCGACCACGTGCGTCGTCTCGCACTCGAAGCTCACCGGGCTCTGTCGCACGCGCGGCGCCGCGACGCGCCGCGAGGGCGCGGCCGTGAAGCCGGCGAGCGCGAGCTCGCTCTCGCCGTAGGGCAGCTCCTCGGCGCACGCCGCCATCTGGCGCGCGTACGCCTCGACCGCGACGTTGACGACGAAGCAGCCGAGCCCGCCCTCGGCGGGCGGCCGCGCGTTGACGAGCGTGTCCTTGTCGCGGCCGTCCGCCGGCGTCCCCACCGAGAACACGAGCGACATGGGCGTCGAACACACCGCGTTGAAGAACGAGAACGGCGCGAGGTTGTCGCGCCCGTCGGGCGAGCGCGTCGAGACGAAGGCGATCGGTCGCGGGGTGACGACGCCGGTGAGCAGCTTGTAGCGCTCCGCCGCGCCGAGCTCGTCGGGGTTCAGCTCCATCGGGATGATCGAGCGCTATCACCGCGGCGCGCCCGACACCAGCGGCGCGCGCTTCTTTCGCGCCGGCGAGCCGTCTCAACGCGCGCGCGCGGCTTGGGCGAAGCCCGCGACGAACACCGCGAGCCGCGCGCGCGTCGGCTCGTCCGTGAAGCGCCCCGACGCGTCCACCATCGGCCCCGCCCCCGCGACGCCGAGCTGACCGCCGAACCACGCGCGCGTCCCGAGCGCGCGCAGCACCGGGAGCCACGCCGCCTGCGCGAGGCTCGTCGCGCCGCGCCCCGGCGTCGCGCCGATCAGCGCCACCGGCTTGCCGCCGAACACCCGCGCGATGTCCGTCGCGGGCCGCGACATCCAGTCGATCGCGTTCTTGAGCACGCCGGGGATCCCTTGGTTGTACTCGGGCGACGCGATCAAGAGCCCGTCCGCCGCCGCGACGCGATCCTTGAGCGCGCGGACCGAGGGTGGGATGCCCTGCGCCGCCTCGAGGTCGCCGTCGTACAGCGGGACGTCGCGGATCGACGCGATCTCGATCACCACGCCGTCCGGTGCGAGCTCCACCGCCGCGCGCAGGAGCGCCGAGTTGAGGGAGCCCGCGCGGAGGCTCCCGGAGAGGCCGATCAGCGTCGTCATCGCGCGGTGATACCGCGCGCAGGGCCGAAGACCAAGCGGAGGCTCGTCACGCGCACCGCGGGCTTCGCGGCCGTCCGCCACGCGCCCCGGGGCCGCTGTCGGAAGACGCGCGAGCTCCGCTACCATGCGGGCGTGGCCGGCGATGGACGCGAGGCAGAGACGCGCGACGAGCCGCGAGCGGCCGCGCGCTCACCGCGGCGGCGCGAGGAGGGCTGAGGGCAGGTGCTCGCCGAGGGCTCGATCTTCGCCGGGAAGTTCCGCGTGCTCCAGCCCCTGGGCGAGGGCGGCATGGGCACCGTCTACCTCGTGGAGCAGCTCAGCACACACAAGCGGCGCGCGCTCAAGCTCATGCGCGGCGCGCTCGCGCACGACCCGGAGGCGGGCGTGCGCTTCGCGCGAGAGGCGCGGGTCGGCGCGCGCATCGCGTCCGAGCACGTCGTCGAGGTCGTCGACGCCGGCGTCGATCCGGCCACGGCGGCGCCCTGGCTCGCCATGGAGCACCTCGAGGGCGAGACGCTCGGCGCGCGCCTCGCGCGCGAGGGGCCGCTCGACCCGCCGACGCTGCGCGAGCTGATGCGCCAGCTCGGCCATGGCCTCGGAGCGGCGCACCGCGTCGGGCTGGTGCATCGCGACCTCAAGCCCGAGAACGTCTTCCTCGCGACGCCGCGCCACGAGGGCGTCGCGATGACGGTGAAGATCCTCGACTTCGGGATCGCGAAGCTCGTCGAGCAGCCCGCGGGCTCGGCGGCGAGCTTCGCGACGGGGGCGCACGCGACCGGCGCGTGCGGCACGCCGCTCTGGATGGCGCCCGAGCAGCTCGACGCGAACGTGGTGACGCCAGCCGCCGACGTCTGGGCGCTCGGCCTCATGGCCCACCTCGCCGCGAGCGGCGCCCACTACTTCCGCAGCGCGCGCGACGGCGAGCTCACCCTCGAGCGCGTCCTGCGGGAGATGGCGCTCGATCCGCTGGACCCTCCGAGCGTGCGCGCCGCCGAGATCGGCCGCGCGGCGCTGCTGCCGCGCGGCTTCGACGCCTGGTTCGCCGGCTGCGTCGTGCGCGACCCGCGCGCGCGCTTCCCCGACGCCGAGCGCGCGGTGCGCGCGTTCCTCGCGCTCGAGCCCGCGAGCGGCGCCGTCGCACACGGCGACCCGGCGGGCGCCGCGCTCGACGGCTCGGCGCCGACGCTCCGCGGCGCCGCCGGCCTGCGCCGCGCGCGCGGTCGCGCCGCCGCGACCGCGCGCCCGCGCCTTCGCCGCGCTCGCGCTCGCGCTCGCGCTGCTCGGCGTGCTCGCGCTGCTCGGCGCCGGCGCGATCGCGCGATGGTGGGCGCGAGGGATGCAGCCGCCGCTCGCGCCCCTGCGGGGCGCGGAGCCGATCGTCGCGCCGATCGTCGCGCCGATGGTCGCGCCGATCGTGGAGCCGCCGGCGCCGGCGTACGCGCTCGCCGACGAGGACGCGTGCGAGCGCGCCGCAGACGTCGAGGCGTGCGCGCGCGCCGGCGTGCACTACACCCGCGGCGAGGGCGTCGCGCGCGACTACGCGCGGGCGCTCGCGCTGTACGAGCGGGCATGCGCCGCGCGGGTCGCGCGCGGATGCACCGACCTCGGCTACGCGCACGAGGCGGGCTGGGGGGTCGCCGCCGATCTCGCGACCGCGACGCGCCGCTACGCCGAGGCGTGCGAGCTCGGAGATCCCGCCGGCTGCGGGCTGCTCGGCCGCCGCTACCTCGCCGGCACCGGCGCGCCCCTCGATCCGGCGCGGGCGCTCGCGCTGTTCACGCAGGCCTGCGAGGCGGGAGACGGCGCGGGCTGCGACGATCAGGGCCGGATGGCCGAGCTCGGCGTCGTGAGCGCCATCGATCACGCGCTCGCACGCACCCTCTACGCGCGGGCGTGCGCGCTCGAGCAGCCCGAGGGCTGCGTGAACGTCGCGCGGCTCGCCGAGCGCGGCCTCGGCGGACCGCTCGATCTCGAGGAGGCGCGCGCCCTGCACGAGCGCGGCTGCGCGGCGGGGGCTGCGCTGGGCTGCAACGAGCTCGGGCGGATGCTTCGCCGCGGGATCGGCGGCGAGCCCGATCTCGCCCGCGCGCGCGCGCTCTTCGAGCGAGCGTGCAACGTCGAGCTCGCCCTCGCGTGCGCGAACCTCGGCCGGATGTACCGCGAAGGTGAAGGCGGCCCGCGCGATCCGGCGCGCGCGAACGCGCTCCTCTTGCGCGCGTGCGGCAACGGCGTCGCCTGGGCCTGCGATCGCGCGGAGCGCGCCGAGTGACGCGGCCGGCGTCGCCACCGTCGCCGGCGCACCGGACGCCTACGGGACGAGCGCGCCGTCGCGCATGGTGAGCGCGCGGTCGACGCGGGCGTCGCGGGCGAGGCGCGCGTCGTGCGTCGCGGCCACGATCGTCGTGCCCTCGTCGCGCAGCGCGCACAGCGCGTCGACGAGCCCGCCCGCGTTGGCGCCGTCGAGGTGCGCGGTCGGCTCGTCGAGCAGGAGGATCTCGGGCGCCGTCACGAGCGCGCGCGCGATCGCCGCGCGCTGGCGCTGCCCGCCGCTCAGGCGGCTCGCGCGCGCGTCTCGCTCGCCGCCGAGACCGAAGCGCTCGAGCAGCGCGATCGCCCGCGCGCGCTCGTCGGGGCGGGCTCCGCCGCGCGGCACGAGCGGCAACAGCACGTTCTCGAGCACGCGCATCGCGCCGATCAGCGACAGGTCCTGGAACACGAAGCCGACGTGCGCGCGGCGCAGCGCCGCGCGGTGATGGTCGCGCAGGTGCGTCACGTCCTCGCCGAGGATCGCCACCGAGCCGGCCGTCGGCGCGATCATCGCGCCGAGCAGGCCCAAGAGCGTGGTCTTGCCCGACCCGCTCGGGCCCTCGAGCACCACGAGCGTGCCGGCCGCGATCTCGAGGTCGACGCCCGCGACCGCCTCGACGCGCCGCGCGCCGTCTGCGTAGCGCTTCACGAGCCCCGCCGCGACGATCGCGCTCACTCGGCCCCTCGCATCGCGCGGTCGGGATCGAGCGTCGCGGCGCGCCACGCCGGCACGACGCCGACGGCCACGAACGGGACGACGACGGCGCCGAGCAGCGACAGCGCCTGCAGCGGATCGAGCGCGGGCGCGAGATCGAGCGCGGGGCGCAGGTTGCTCCAGCCGAGCAGCGCACCCCAGAGCCCCGGCGCGCCGAGCCAGAACACGTACGCGTACGCGAGCGCGATCCCGACGGCGGCGCCGGTGAGCGAGAGCACGAGCGACTCGTACACACGCGCCGCGAGCACGTCCGCCGTCGCCCAGCCGATCGCCTTGAGGATCCCGATCTCGCGGCGCTCCGCGTCCCCGAGCCCGCTCAGGCGCTCCCAGGCGAGCAAGAGGAACGCTGCGAGCGCCGGCACGAGCAAGAACGCGAGCAGCCCGCCGCGCGCGTCGAAGGTCAGCTCGTAGGTCCGCCGCAGGAGCCGCCGCTCGAGCACGCGCGCGCCGGGCAATCGCTCCGTGATGCGGCGCGTGATCACCCTAGCCTCGTCCTCGGTCGTGAGGTCGACCGCGAGGTCGGTCGCCCAGCCTTCCTCCACGTCGAGCAGGCGCCGCGCGTGCGCCGGCCGCGCGACGACGAGGTCCGCGCTGCGGATCGCCGACCCGCCGCCGAACGTCCCGACGACCGGGCTGAAGACGATGTCGCCGTCGAGCGGGATGCCCATCGCGTCGCCGACGCGCAGGCCGAGGTGGTCGGCGAGGTCCTCGCCGATCGCCACCTCCGCGCCCTCGCGCGGGAGGCGCCCATGCGCGAGCGCCGCGTCGAGCGCGGGGTCGGCGCGCTCGGTCCCTACGATCGTCACGTTCGCCTCGAGCGCGGCGAAGAAGTAGTAGCCCCACACCCGAGGCTCGACCGCGCGCACCGCGGGCAGGCCGCGCAGCTCGTCCGCGAAGGACTCGGCGATCAGCGCCGGGCGACCCGCGACGAGGCGCTGCACGGTGAGGTCGGGCATCTCCTCGACGAGCCGCTCGTGCTCGGCCCGGATCGCGTCGGTCAGGAGCAGCGCCGCGCCGAAGAGCGCGACGACGAAGGCGAGCCCGGCGCCGAGCGCGGCGCTCTTGCCCGCGCGGCGCCCGAGCGCGCCGACGGCGTAGTCGAGCAAGGCGAGCTGACGCCTCACCGCGACCTCCCCGCCTCGAGGACCGCGCGCGGCGGCCCGATGAGCGCGCCCGCCGGATCGACGTCGAGGCCGGCCGGGAGATCGGCGAGCGCCGCGCCCGGCTCCGCCTGCGAGGGGTGGCGCAGCCACCGCGAGGACGAGCTGAGCGCGAGATCCGGCAGGCGGATCACGCGCACGAGCAGGCGGTGGCTCGCCTCGGCGTCGCGCGCGGCGCGGCGTCGCGCGGCGTCGGCGAGGACCGTGGCGATGAGGAGCGCGGCGAGCCCGAGCACGATCGCCAGCGCGCGCAGTCGGCCCGTCATCAGACCTCGAAGAGGTTGAGGAAGATCTGTGTGAGGATCGCGTCGGCGACGAGCACGCCGATCGCCACCGTGACGACCGACGTGGTGGTCGAGCGGCCGACGCCCTCGGTGCCGCCGCGCGTGGTGAGCCCGAAGTGGCAGCCGAGCAGGCACACGAGGAAGCCGAAGAACGGCGTCTTGCAGATCCCGCTGAGGAAGTCCGCGAGGTCGATGCTGTCGATCGCGGTCGACAGGAAGAAGGGCATCGACATACCGAAGGTCACCTTCGAGACGACCATCGCGCTGCCGATGCCGAGCACCAGCGCGAGCGTGCAGAGCAGCGGCATGAGCACGGTCCCCGCGAGCACGCGCGGCACGACCAGCTTGCGGATCGGATCGGCGCCGAGCGCGCGGATCGCGTCGATCTGCTCGGTGACCTTCATCGAGCCGAGCTCCGCGGTGATGCCGGCGCCGATGCGGCAGCCGACGACGAGCGCGGTGAGCGACGGCGCGAGCTCGCGGGCCTCGCTGAGGCCGACCACGCGCCCGACGCTGTCCTGCGCGCCGAAGCGCTCGAGCGAGAACGCGAACTGGATCGTCATCACGATGCCGACGAAGATCGCGGTCGCCGCGGCGATGCCGAAGGAGCGGACGCCCAGGTGATCGAGCTGGTAGAGGAACTGCCGCAGCTCGAAGCGCGTCGTGAAGAGCGCGACGGTCGCGCGGCCGGCGAGCATCGCCGCGCCGCCGGCGTGCGCGATGAACGTGAGCACGCCGGCGCCCTGGCGGCGCAACGCGCCCTCGAGCGGGATCCTCACCCCGCCTCCGTCGTGAAGCCGGCGACGAAGCGCTCGAAGGCGGGCCGCGCGCGCTCGAAGCTCGCGCCGGGCGGCGCGACGAGCGCGAAGTCGTAGGTGCACTCGTCCTTCTTGAGGACGTAGAGCAACAGCTCGCGCGGGACGCCGTCGAGGCGCGCGAGGTAGTGCGAGCGCAGCGCCTCGCGCCCGTCGAGCGGGACGAGCTCCTGCGCGCGCAGGTCGCGCTCGGTGAAGCCGATGAGCAGGTGGTTGGTCAGCGAGCTCAGCGGCACGTCCTGGAACGGGTCGCACGTCGCGTTGAGCTGGACGACGGCGCCGTCGTCCCCGCGCCAGGCGAGATCGTTCTGCGCCAGGTCCAGGCGCGACCAGCCCGCCCCGAGCTCGCCGATCCGGTAGCGCGCCTCTGGGCCCTCGTAGATCGCGCCGCGCAACGTCCCGCCGCCGCCGCAGCCGATCGCGAGGGAGAGCGCCATGCACATCGCGTGGCCGCGCATCGAGGCGAAGAGATACCCCGCCAGCGCCCGCACGCAAAGCACCGCGGACGAAGGTCCGGCCAGCGCTCATATCCCTTCGTCGATGCGGCGCATGCCCTCGAGCAGCAGGCCCTCCGCCGACGCGTGGATCACGCGCTCGCCCGTCTTGAAGCTCGGATCGAGCTGGAAGGTGCCGTCCGTGAGCTTGAGCATCTCGTAGACCGCCTCCTCGCCCGCCGCGGTGCCGAAGCGCGCGTCGTGGATGAGGCCGTCCTTGAAGTGGATCTCGCCGCGCTTGCCGCCGCCCGCGAGCTGCAAGCGGCCGCTGCGCCGCCCGTTCGAGAGGATCTGGATGACGTCGGGCAACGACATCTCCTTGATGGAGCCGCTCACCCCGCCGGGCGCCGCGCCCATCGCGCGATCGACGGCCTGCCCGGCCTTCGTGGCGACGAGCTCCGCCGACGCGGGCTTGACGAGGTAGTCCGCGGCGCCGAGGTCGAACCCGCGCGAGACCGAGTCGCGATCCGCGCGCTGGGTGAACACGATCATCGCGGGCCGCTCCGCCGCGTCGCTCGCCCGCACGTGCTCGAGCAGAGCGAAGCCGTCGCGCCCGCCGCCGAGGTCGATCTCGGTGACGACGACCTGCGGCGGCGCCCGCTCGAGCTGGGCGACCGCCGCCTCGAAGCTGCGCGCGATGTCGACGACGAAGCCGTGCTCGATCAGGCGCAGCTCGAGCACCGTCGTCTCCTCCGCGTCGGGGTCGACGAGGAGCGCGCGCGACCGCGACGCGTCGTCCGCCTTCTCCTCGGCCGCGAGCAGCACGAGCAGATCGGCGATCGCCGGATCGAAGAGCTGGCCGGAGAGCTCGCGCACGACGGAGAGCGCCTGCCCCTGCGAGAGCTGCCGGCGGTACGGGTTGCGCTCGTTCGAGGTCAGGTCGGTGTACGTCTCGACGATGGAGAGCACGCGCGCGCCGTAGGGGATGTCCTTGCCGGCGAGCCGATCGGGGAAGCCGTTTCCGTCGAAGCGCTCGTACATGTGCGCGAGGATGCGCGTGGTCTCCTCGGTGAGCCGCGCGCTGGAGAAGAGCTTCACCGGCGTGAGCCGCGTCTTCTGCGCCTGGGCGCGGTGCCCCTCGTAGCGCGCGACGTTGAGCGCGGTGAGGTGGTAGTTGCCCGACACCTTGCCGACGTCGTGCAGGTAGGCCGCCGCGACGAGCGCGTCGCGCTGCGCCGCCTGAAGGCCCGCGCGGTCGGCGACGAGCCGGCAGATCCGCGCGACCTGGCCGCTGTGACCGCGGAGCTGCCCTCGGTCCTGCTCGAGGAGCGAGACGAAGACGTTGAGCGTCTCGAGGTAGTCCTCCGCGGTGACCCCCCCGCGCTTGGGAGGCGGCGGCGGCGGGCGCGCCGCAGGCGCGCTCGACAGGACGATGTCGTCGGCCGGGATCAGGCCGTCGACGAGGATGGGATCGGCGCCGGGCGGCGGGGGCGGCGGCGCCGGCGGGCGGCTGCGCGCGCGCGGTGAGCGCGGCGCCTCGTCCGGCGGGCCGATGATCGCGTTGAACGGGTCGGCGAAGTCGCTCGCCGGCTCGGCGGCGGCGCGGCGCCCCGGCTTGGAGACGGACGGCGGCGGTCCGAGCACGTCGGCCGCGAAGTCCATCGCCTGGTAGTCGGAGGCCGCGAAGTCCGGCTCGAGCAGCGGGTCGAACGCCTTCTGGTTGCCCTCGTAGAACTTCTCGATCGCCGCCGCGATCGCGGCGGGCCGCGCCACGTAGCACTTCACGCTGCGCACGCCGCTGACCACCGCGACCTGCCGCTCGCAGTCCTCTTCACCGGGCGCGGCGGTCACGATGGATAGCGTCTGGCCGCCCTGCTCGAACAGGATGGGGAACACCTGCAGGCGCTCCGCGAGCTTGAACGGCACCAGCTCGAGGACGCGCCGCGGGATCTTCGAGCTCGCGAGCCGCTCGGTGGAGACGAACCGCGTCTCGTAGCGCTCGGCCAGGAGCTTGAGGAGATCGGCCTCGCCGAGCGCGCCGATGTCGAGCAGCGCCTCCTCGACGCGCCGCCCCGTGCGCGCGGCGTGGTGCACCGCCCCCTCGAACTGCGAGGCGCTGATCGCGCCCTCGTCGCGCAGCCACCGGAGCACGTGCATCCCTCGGGGCTGCTTCGCCCCGAGCGACCGAGAGCCGCTACTCACTCGCGCAGTCTAGCAGGAACCTCCAGCGCGCCGTCACGTCGCATCGAAGTACGCGAGGGCGCCCCACCCGCACGCCGCGAGCGCGGCCAGCGCGAGCGCGAGCGCGACGCGACGGCGCCGCAGCTTCTCGGCCGCCGCCGGGCGCCGCTCGGCGCGGAGCGCCGGGCCGACGATCCCGCCGACCGCGAACGCGGCGAGCACGCTCGCGACGACGATCGCGAGCACGACGCCGTCTTCGCGCGCCTCGCCCCACGCGGCGAGGCGCTCGGCGCGGCTCGTGAGGGCGGCGACCGCGACGATCGCGAAGCCGCCCGCGCCGGTGAGGCCGAGGAGGGCGCGGCGCGTCCAGCGCCGGCCCGGCGGCTCGACGACCGGCTCGCGCGCCCGCGTCGGCGCGGTGGTCGCCGGCTTGAGGGCGTCGCCGCGCGCCAGCGCCCACGCCGCCGCGGCCACGAAGGCGAGGAGCGAGCCCGCGCCCGCGAGCGCGGTGAGCGGATCGAGCACCTCGCGCTCGACGAGGGCCGGGCGCGCGACCCCCGTGAGCCCGAGCGCGACCGGGAAGAGCGCCAACAAGACGGCCCGCGCGGCGTCGGGGCGACGGCCGAGCGCGACGACACCGCCGCCGAGGAGCGCCAGCCCCACCAGGGCCGCCGCCCACGCGGGGCCGCTCCCCTCGGCCGGCAGGTGCAGCGAGGGCACCAAGAAGATCACCGCCCACGCGTTCAGGCCGAGCAGCCCGACCCGCGCGCGGTCCGGGCCGTTTCCACGCACGGTACGCGCGTCGCCGGGGGGTATGGGGGGATCGGGCACCATGGGATAGACTACCGCGCGTGAAGCAGTGCCCCCAGTGCGGTACGCCGAACGAGCCAGAGGCCCGCTTCTGCTCCCACTGTGGGGCGGGCATGGACGAGGCGCGCCCGGACCCGCTCGTCGGGCGCACCGTCGGCGGCGCGTACCTCCTGCAGGATCTCATCGGCGTCGGCGGGATGGGGCGCGTCTACCGCGCGGAGCAGTCGCTCCTCGGCCGCACCGTCGCGATCAAGGTGATCCACCCGCACCTGCTCGGCGACGATCAGACCGTCGCGCGCTTCTACAACGAGGCGCGCGCGGCGAGCCGGCTGAACCACCCGGACAGCGTCTCGATCATCGACTTCGGCCGCACCGAGGACGGCGTCCTCTACCTCGTGATGGAGCACCTCTCGGGCAAGGACCTCGCCCACGTGCTCGCCGAAGAGGGGCCGCTCCCGTTCCCGCGCATCGTCGGGATCCTCAAGCACGTGCTGAGCGCCCTCGGTGAAGCGCACGTGCTCGGCGTCGTGCACCGCGATCTCAAGCCGGAGAACATCATCTGCCGCAAGGCGCGCCGGGGCGCGGAGCAGGTGAAGGTCGTCGACTTCGGGCTCGCGCACATCGTCGGGCCGGGGGGCACGTCGATCACGACGCCGGGGCTCGTGTGCGGCACGCCCGACTACATGTCGCCGGAGCAGGGCAAGGGCGAGACGGTCGACGGCCGCGGCGACCTCTACTCCGTCGCGGTGATGCTCTACGAGATGCTCACCGATCGGCTGCCCTACGAGGACGACACGCCGACGAAGGTGGTCTTCCGGCACATCAACGACCCGATCCCCGATCCGAGAGTGGTCGCGCCGCACCGCAACATCCCGGACGCGCTCGCGGAGATCTGCCTGAAGGGCTTGGCGAAGCGCGCGGCCGACCGCTACCAGACCGCCGACGAGATGTTCGAGGCGCTCGCGCGCGCCGAGAAGCTCCTCGAGACGCCTCGGTCGAGCACGATCCAGATCTGCCCGAGCTGTCAGACGAAGAACCCGCCCGACCAGCGCTTCTGCGGCACGTGCGGGGTGCGCCTGAGCTCGGCGGAGATCACCGTGCCGCCCGCGCTGCGCGCGACCGAGCCGGCCGGGCCGCGCGCGACCTCGCTCGTGCCCGGGCCGATGCACTCGCCGCTCGTCGGCCGGCAGGCCGAGCTCGACCGCCTGCTCGAGCTGCGCGATCGCGCGCACACGAGGGCGGTGTGGGTCGATCTCATCGGCGAGCCGGGGATCGGCAAGACGCGGCTGTTGAGCGAGCTCGCGGAGCGCGCCGCGGCCGACGGCGACGCGGTCGCGCTCGCGGGCCCGCACCCGAGCGGCGCGCAGGTCCCCTACTGGCCCGTGCGCGGCCTGCTCACGCAGCTGCTCGGGCTCGACGAAGCGCGCCTGAAGGCGATCGCGGGGACCGACGCGGTCGGTGACCCGATCGCGCGCGCGGGGATCCTCGAGGCGCTCGCGCCGACCGGGATCGAGGGTCGGCCGGGGGAGGCGCGGGCGGAGGCCGTCGGCGCGGCGCTCGCCGCCGCGGTGCGCGTCGCGGCGGGGCGCGCGCGGTCGGGCCGTGTGCTGCTCGGCGTCGACGATCTCTACCGCTGCGACTCGCTCACCGCGCGCACGCTCACCGCCGCGATGGAGCAGCTCGCGGACGGCCCGCTGCTGTTGGTCACCGCGAGCCCGCGCCGCGCGATGCAGCTCGGCGACGACGTCGTGAAGATGCTCGTCCGGGGGCTCGAGCTCGATCAGGCCGCGTACGTGCTCTCGGGCGAGCCCGAGCCGCCGGCCGTCGCCGTCGATCGCGACAAGGAGACGGTGCCGGGCGGGCGGCTCCTGTTGCCGCTCTACCTCGAGCAGCTGCGCGGCCTCGGGATGAGCGGGCTCGAGGGCGACGAGACGCTGCCGCCGCGCCTCGCCGACGTGGTGGTCGGGCGGCTCGAGCGGCTCGACGTGCAGGCGCGCCGCCTCTTGCAGGTCGCGTGCGTGCTCGGCGATCGCGCGCCGCTCGACTGGGTGCGCGCCCTCGCGCGCGACGAGGAGCTCGCCGCGCTCCCGTCCCTGCAGGCGGGCGGGCTGCTCGTCCTCGAGGGCGGCGCCGTGGTCGTCTGTCACCCGTTCCTGCGCGAGCTCGTCGAGTCGTCGACGCCCGCCGAGCACCGCAAGCAGCTCCACGCCGCGGCGCTCCAGATCGCGGCGGGCGACGGCGCCCCGCTCGAGGTGCGGGCGGAGCACGCGTGGCGCGCGGGCGAGCCGATGAGCGCGCTGCTGTTGCTCGAGCAGATGGGCGACTCGGCGATCCGACGCGGCGACGGGCCCGCCGCGGTGCTCGCGTTCCGGCGCGGGCTCGAGCTCGCGCGGCGCGAGCTCTTGATGACCGGCGAGACCTCGCTCGATCGCGCGATCGTGACCTTCAGCCGCAAGCTCGGCGACGCGATGGACCGCGCCGGGGACACGACCGCCGCCGACGGCGTGCTGCGCGAGGCGCTCGAGCTCGCCGGCCCCGCGGATCGCGAGCGCACGAACATGCTCCTCTTGCTCTCGCGCGTGGCCGCCGGTCGCAACCGCCAGCGGGACGCGACGCGCTTCCTCGGGCAGGCGCTCGAGCTCGCGTCGCGCCAGAAGGACAAGGCCGGCGAGGCGCGCGCGCACTACGCGCTCGGGCGGCTGCGGCTCGCCGACGGAGACGCGCGCACCGCGCTCGGGACGCTGGAGAAGGCGATCGCGCACGCGCCCGATCGCGGGCACGAGCCGGCGTTCCTCGTCGACGCGCACCTCGCGCGTGCCGACGCGATGACGGCGATCGGCGACGGCGACGGCGCCCACGCGGCGCGCGAGCGCGCGCGCACCGCCGCCCAGACGGCGCACGCCCCGGCCCTCGTCGCACGCGCCGTCGCGGCGATGGCGGAGGCCGCCGCCGCCGAGCCGCCCCGCGCCCACGCGCTCTTCCGCGAGGCGGCCCAGCTCGCCGCCGAGGCCGGCGACGCGCGCAGCGCGCAAGAGTACCTGCGCCGCGGGGGCGCAGCGACGCCGCGACGAGCCACGGGGTGAGCGCGCCGCGTGAGCCACCTCACGTCCCATCGAGGCCGCCGTCCCCGAATCGCGACCGTTTTCTGTACCCCGGTTGCACATGCCGTGAGCGACCTGCTACATGGCCAACGGCTCTCGCCGTCTCCCAACCGTGGCGGTGGTCCGTGAGACGGACCAGGTGGGACGAGGGGCGCCAATCGGAGGCTCGGATGATGACGAATAGGCTCTACGCACTGTCGTGGTGCGTCGTGTCGGCGTGCGCGGTGCCGTCCCCTGGGGCGGTGCCGGCGGATGACGTCGGCGACGCGCAGGTCGGGATCGTCGGAGGAACCAGCGGCGGCGATCCGGCCGTCGTCGTGCTTCAGAACCTCGCGAGCGGGGGGCTCTGTACCGGCTCGCTGATCGCGGAGCGCGTCGTGCTCACGGCGAAGCACTGCGTCCAGGAGGCCTTCGACGAGGGCCCGGTCGCGCCGGCCCGCATGATCGTCGGCATCGGCGACAACGTCCGCCGCCTGAGCCGCACCCTGCGCGTGCAGTCGATCGCGACGACGCCGGGCGTCTACACCGTGGACTCGCGCGGCTCCATCGACCGCAGCCTCATCGGCAACGACGTGGCCGTGATGGTCCTTCAGTCGGGGGCGGCCGGCGTGACGCCGCTGCCGATCATGCGCGAGAGCCACCAGGGCCTGCGCGGCGAGATCATCACCGCCGTCGGCTTCGGACAGACGCCCTCGGGCCAGGTCGGGCAGAAGTACACCGCGACGGGCCGCGTCACCGGCACGGACGCGCGGCTCATCTACGTCGGCGCGCTGACGTGCCAGGGCGACTCCGGCGGCCCCGCGATCGCGCCCAACGGCCAGATCGCCGGCGTGACCTCGTTCGGCGCGGGCAGCTGCGGCTCGGGCTACGGCGCCTTCAACGCGATCTCGCCCTTCCTCGCCATGATCGACGCCGCGCTGAACGAAGCGGGCGCGTGCCTGAACGACGGCCCCGAGGTCTGCGACGGCGCCGACAACGACTGCGACGATCTCATCGACGAGGACTGCACGCCGATCGGCGGTCCCTGCACGTCGGACGCGGAGTGCGTCGGGCTGACGTGCCGCATGACGGAGGCCGGCCGCATCTGCACGGCGCCGTGCGATCCGCTGCGCCCCGACTTCGGCTGCGACGACGGCCTCTTCTGCGCGCGCATGAGCGGGTGCGAGGGCTACTGCACGCCGCGCAGCGGCACGGCCGCGCTCCCGCTCGACGCGGACTGCACGTCCAACGACGCGTGCGCGTCCCTCTTCTGCGGCGATCCGGGCGACGGGCGACGTCGCTGCCTCGCGCCGTGCCGCGGGGACGCCGGGATGTGCCTCGCCGGCGAGGCCTGCGCGGCCAACCCCGGCGACTGCGGCGGCTGCGTGCCTGCCGAGATCCTCTTCGCGGACCGCGGCGTCGGCGAGGAGTGCGCGGCCGACACCGAGTGCCGCTCGGGCAACTGCCTGACGGACGCGGGGCGCTCGTACTGCACGCGCGCGTGCGCCGCCGACCGCGACTGCCCGACGGGCTACCACTGCCGCGACGGGATGCTCTGCGTCGCGGGCCCGCGCGGCGAGGTCGGCTCGCCCTGCGTGACGAGCGGCGACTGCGTCGAGGGCGCGTTCTGCGCGACCTCCGGCGACCGGAGCTGGTGCACGCAGCTCTGCACGGCGGACAGCTGCCCGGAGGGCTTCGCGTGCGTCGACGCGGGCACCGCGATGGTCTGCGCGCCCGAGCTCGGCCTCGTCGGCGACGTGTGCGCGGAGAGCGGGGAGTGTGTCACCAACCTCTGCGTGACCCGCGGCGGCAGCATGACGAGCGAGTGCAGCCAGATGTGCAGCGCAGACGCGCCGTGCGCGCCCGGGTTCGAGTGCCGCCGCACGGGCGAGGGCACGGCCGCGGTCTGCGTGCGCCCGGTGCCCGCCGTCACGAGCGGCGGGGGCTGCGGCGTCGCGCCGCGCTCGCGCGCGCTCGTCCCCTGGTTCGCGGCGCTCGCGGCCGCGTCGATGTTCGTGTTGCGCCGGAGGCGATGATGAAGCGCTCGCTGTGGCTCGCGTGTCTCTTCGCCGGGTGCGCCGCCGGTCCGCCCGAGCTCGTCGATGGGGCGAGCGGCGCGATCGTCAACGGGACGCTCGAGACCGGGCGCCCCGAGGTCGTGTTCATGTACCGGACCGACGGCGCGGCGTGCTCGGCCTCGATCATCTCGCCGTACGTCGTCTTGACGGCGGCGCACTGCGTCCAGAGCGGCTCGACCGCCGCGCCGGCGAGCCGCTTCCGCATCTACGTCGGCAGCTCGACGCGGCAGTTCACGACGGAGTACCGCGTCTCCTCGGTGCGCCTCGTCGCCCGCGCCGGCGTCGGCCGCGAGGCGAACGACCTCGCCGTCCTCGTGCTGTCGAGCCCCGCGCGCGAGACGCCGATCGAGCTCGGGCGCGGCTCGCCGCAGTCCTCGCTCCCCGGCCGCGCGCTCACCGCGGTCGGCTACGGCCAGACGCCGAGCGGCGGGTCGGGCACCAAGTACACGGTCGGCACGCGCTTCGACGGCTACCAGAACGGCTACATCTTCGTCCCGCCGACGGTGTGCTCGGGGGACTCGGGCGGGCCGCTCATCGGAGACGACGGCCGCGTCTACGGCGTCGCGTCGTTCATCTACAGCCCGGACGGGCGCACCGAGCCGCGCTGCGGCACCGCGCCGGGCGCGTACAACGAGATCTACCGTCACCTCGACTTCATCGACGCGGTGCTCGAGGAGACGGGCACGTGCGTCCCGTCGCCCTCGGGCGGCGAGGCCTGCAACGGCGTCGACGACGACTGCGACGGCGAGGTCGACGAGGGCTGCATCGAGCTCGGCTCGCCCTGCGAGCGCAGCGACGAGTGCTACGGCGGGCTCTGTGCCGACACCGTCGCCGGGCGCCTCTGCACCTCGGAGTGCGACGCGCTGCGGCCGGACCAGGGCTGCGGCCCCGGCTTCTACTGCGCGAGCGGGGGCGGGTGCGGCGGCTTCTGCGTGCGCGGCGCGGCGGGCACCGGCCTCAACGACGCCGACTGCGCGAGCAACACGGATTGCATGTCGCTGTTCTGCCACGACCCGGGGGACGGGCGGCGCCGCTGCCTCGACCCGTGCCGCGCCGACGGCGGGCTCTGCTTCGCGGGTGAGGTCTGCCCCGCGACGCCGGGCAGCTGCAGCGGCTGCGTGCCCGCCGAGATCGTCGCGTTCCCGCGTGGGCTCGGCGAGCCGTGCACCACCGACGCGGAGTGCCGCGACGCGATGGTCTGCGTCGAGTACGCGCGCGGACGCGAGTGCTCGCGGCCGTGCACGGACCACGCGAGCTGCGGCGAGGGCTTCGAGTGTCGCGACGGCATGTGCCGCGTCGATCGCCGGCAGGGCGTCGGCGGCGTCTGCGTCGACAACCCCGACTGCGGCGAGGCCGTGTGCGCGACCCAAGGGGAGCGCGCGTGGTGCACCGCGCAGTGCACCGCCGCGAGCGAGTGCCCGTCGGGCTTCGACTGCGTCGACGCGGGCGGCGTCACGGTCTGCGCGCCGATGGGCAACCTCGACGGCGAGGACTGCGCGTCGAACGACGACTGCACGTCGGGCCTCTGCGCGACGATCGGGGCGGACAGCTTCTGCACGAGCTGGTGCGACCCCCGCAACCCCTGCGCCCCCGGCTTCGCGTGCTACCGCACGGGCACGGGCGCGGCGGTGTGCGTGCCGATCCCGGCCGAGACGAGCGGCGGCGGTTGCCGCGTGGACGCCGGCCCGAACGGCGCCGGCTGGCCGCTCGGGATCGCGCTCGCCGGTCTCGCGGCGCTCGTGCTCGCGCGCCGTCGGGCCCGGCGCGCGCACCCCTGACGAGGTGGCCGAGCGCCCTCGCGCGCGAGCGGGTCCTGCCGCTCGCCCGAGGGCGCTATGCTCGCCGATGCGATGGACGAGGATCGCCCTTACGCGCCGAGCGCGCACAAGCTCCGGCGCGCGCGCGAGGCGGGTGAGGTCGCGAAGAGCCCGCTCGCGTCGGCGGCGGCCGTGCTCGCCGCGGGCGGCGCGGCCGTCGCGCTCGCCGGCCCGGCGTGGCTCGAGGCGTGGCGCGCGTTCGCGGTGCGCGCGCTCTCGGGCGAGGGCACGCTCGAGGAGGCCGCCGCGCTCGCCGCGCACGGCGTCGCGGCGCCGCTCGCCGCGTGCGTGATCGCGGGCGCGCTCGCGGGGCTCGTGCAGGTCGGACCGCTCCTGTCGCTGCGCGCGCTGGCCCCCGACGCGGCGCGACTCGATCCGGCGCGCGGGCTCGCGCGCGCGTTCTCGCCCGCCGCGATCGGCGCGCGGCTCGCGCCGGTCGCGCTCGCGCTCGCGATCGGCGCGCTCGCGCTCGATCTCCTGCGCGACGGCGCGGGGCTGCTCGGTCGCACCGCGCTCGCGCCGGAGGCGGCGCTGGGCGCCGCGGCCACCCTGGGCGGCGCGTTCTTCGCCCGCGCGTGCGCGCTCGTCGCGGCCGCCGGCGCGCTGGCGCTCGCCTACCGGCGCTGGCGCTACTGGCGCGAGCAGCACATGAGCCGGCGCGAGCTCGCGCGCGAGGCGCGCGAGCTCCACGGCGAGCCCGGCGCGCGGCGGCGGCGCGCGCACGCGCGGAGCGAGCTGGCCCGCATGCCGACCCTCGCCGAGGCGCTGTCCCGTGCGGCGCTCGTCGTGGAGGGCGCCGGCCTCACCGTGCTGGTCGCGTGGGCGGGCGGCGACGACGCGCCCACGATCGCGTGGATCGGGCGCGGCGCATCGGTGCCGACCGGCGCGCTGCCGCGCGCGCGCGACGCCGCGCTCGCGACCGCGCTCGCCGCGCGGGCGCCCGGCGCGCGCGTACCGGCGCGCCTCTGGGCGGAGCTCGCGCGCTGGATCGCGAGGAGCGACGCGTGAGCGATGTCTTGCCCTTCGGCGAGGGCGCGCTCGACGAGCCGCTCGTGGACGTCGCCCTCCCCGTGCCCCTGCGCCAGTCGTTCACCTACCGCGTGCCGCGGGCGCTCGGCGTGCTCGCCGAGGGGACGCGCGTCGCGGTGCCGTTCCACGGCCGCAAGCTCCCCGGCGTCGTCGTCGGGCACCCCGCCCGCGCGCCCGAGGGCGTGCGCCTCGCGTCCGTCGCGGGCGTGCTCGATCGCGAGCCCGCGTTCTGCGCCGAGCTCCTCGCGTTCCTCCGCGAGGCGGCCGACTACTACCTGCACCCGCTCGGCGAGGTCCTGCGCGCGGCGGCGCCCGCCCTGCCCGCCGAGGCGGTGCGCTCGCTCCGCGCGAGCGGCTTCCTCGACGCGGGCGAGGGCCTCGCGCGGCCGGCCGTCGCGACCAAGCGCCGCGCGTTCGTGCGCCGCACCGACGCGGCGGTCGAGCGCGCGCTCGGCGCGCGACAGCAGGCGATCCTCGCGCTCATCGACGAGCGCCGGGAGATCGGGCTCGACGAGCTCGCCCGCCACGAGCGGAGCCCGCGCCCCGTCGTGCGCCGGCTCGCCGCGCTCGGCCTCGTCGAGGTCGAGGAGCGCGAGGTCCCGGCGGATCCGTTCTTCGGCGAGCCGATCGAGCGCGACGCGCCGCACGAGCCCACCGACGCGCAGCGCGCCGCGATCGAGGCGATCGTCGGCGCGCTCGACCGAGGCGGCGGCACGCACCTGCTCCACGGCGTCACCGGCTCCGGCAAGACGGAGGTGTACCTGCGCGCGATCGACGTCGCGCGCGCGCGCGGCCGCGGCGCCCTCCTGCTCGTGCCCGAGATCGCGCTCACCCCGCAGCTCGTCGGCCGCTTCCGCGCGCGCTTCGGCGACGCGATCGCGGTGCTGCACAGCGGGCTGACGCCGGCGGAGCGCTTCCTCGCGTGGCGCGGCCTGCGCACCGGCGCGGTGCGCCTCGCGGTCGGCGCGCGCTCCGCGCTCTTCGCGCCCGTCGAGGACCTCGGCGTGATCGTCGTCGACGAGGAGCACGACCCCTCCTTCAAGCAGGAGGACGGCTTCCGCTACCACGCGCGTGACATGGCCATCCTGCGCGCGCACCGCGCGGGCGCCGTGTGCGTGCTCGGGAGCGCGACCCCGAGCCTCGAGACGCGCTACCGCGCCGAGCAAGGGAAGCTGTCGTACACCGCGCTGCCGAACCGCGCGACGGCGAACCCGCTGCCCGCGGTCGAGATCGTCGACCTCGCGCGCCACGGCGCGGGCCCGAGCGGGCACCCGCTGATCACCGGGCCGCTGCACCGCGGGCTCGAGGAGTGCCTCGGGCGAGGCGAGCAAGCCATCTTGTTCCTCAACCGGCGCGGCTTCTCGCCGAGCCTGCGCTGCGGCTCGTGCGGCGAGATCGCGCAGTGCCCCGCGTGCAGCATCGGGCTCACCGAGCACCGCCGCGAGGCGCGGCTGCGCTGCCACTACTGCGGCTACGAGACGCCGACGTCGCTGCGCTGCACGAGCTGCGAGAGCGCGACGCTGGTCCCGCTGGGCCTGGGCACGGAGCGGCTCGAGGACGCGCTCGCCGCCGCGTTCGCGCCCGCGCGCGTCGCGCGGCTCGACCGCGACACCGCCGCGGGCGGGCGCGCGATCGAGTCGGTGCTCGATCGCCTGCGCCGGCGCGAGGTCGACGTGCTCGTCGGCACGCAGATGGTCACCAAGGGCCACGACATCCCGGGCGTGACGCTCGTCGGCGTCGTGCTCGCGGATCAGTCGCTCGCGTTCCCCGACTTCCGCGCCTCCGAGCGCACGTTCCAGCTCCTGTCGCAGGTCGCCGGGCGCGCGGGCCGCGGCGAGCGCCCTGGGCGCGCGATCTTCCAGACGTTCCAGCCCCGCCACCCGGCGATCCTCGCCGCCCGCGCGCACGACTACGACGCGTTCTACCGCGCCGAGCTCGAGGAGCGCCGTGGCCTCGGCTACGCGCCCTTCGGCCGCCTCGTCGCGGTGCGCGCCGACGCGCCCGACGAGCGGCACGCGCGCGAGGCGATCGAAGCGCTCGCAGAGCGGGCGCGGCGCGAGCTCGCGGTCAAGACGCGCGCCGTCGAGGTGCTCGGCCCCGCGCCCGCGCCGATCAAGAGGCTGCGCGCACGTCACCGCTTCCGCATGCTCCTGCGCGGGCGCGATCGCCGCGCGCTGCGCGCCGTCGCGCGCGCGGTCGTCCAGCGGATCGACGAGGGCCTCGGGACGGCGCGCGCGCACGTCGACATCGACCCCGTGTCGATGCTCTGAGTCTTCGGAGGGGTTGTTCCAACCCCTCCCCCCACGCGGCAAAGCCGCATGGGGCCCCCCACCCAAGACGAACGCGGCAGAGCCGCGTTCGACCCCATCGCGGGGCGATGGGGCCCCCTCGGCCAACGGCCATCGCTGCGCGATGGCCTGGCCTCGAACGGCGCCGTCGGCCACGTGCGCGCCCGACAACTCGATAGTCTCGGCCAACGGCCATCGCTGCGCGATGGCCTGGCCTCGAGCGGCGCCGTCGGCCGCGTGCGCGCCCGACAACTCGACAGTCTCGGCCAACGTCACTCCTAAGTTGGCGGAGCGGCGGGCGGCTGGCATCCTCGCCGCGGGGTTGTGCTCGACCGTCTTCGTCCACCGCCGCGCTCGACGTGGCCCATCGCAGCGGCGCTCGTGCTCCTCGGTGCCGCGCCCGCGTACGCCGACGACGGCGCGGAGGAACCGGACGCTGCCGACGATGCCGGCGACGCGCCGGACGAGCGCGAGCGCGACGCGCCGGACGACGCGGAGCCGGCGCTCAGCGAGCGCGAAGAGCCCGCGAGCGCAGCGCCCGAAGCGCCCGCCGCGTCCGAGGCGCCCGCGGCCGCCGAGGAGCCCGCGGCGCCCGCCGAGCCCGCGCCCGCGCGCGCGGTGCGCCCGCAGCCGGAGGCCGAGCTCCGCTACACGAGCTTGAGCGCCGCGCGCGTCAACCCGCTCGGCCTCGTGAGCTTCCTCGACCTCAGCGCGCGCCTGCGGCTGTACGTGCACGACTCCGACATCCTCACGCAGAACTTCGTCGGCTTCGGCATGACCGGCGGCGCGAGCCCGGCGTGGGGTCGCGTCGGCCCGCTCGTCGAGATCCAGCCGCTGACGATCTTGCGCCTCTACGCGAGCTACGAGCTCTTCGGGTACTTCAACACGTTCAACCTGTTCGCCTCGTTCCCCAGCGCGAGCGCCGATCACAGCGACACCACGATCCGCGACCGCGGCGGCGCCGATCCGCCGCTCGCGAGCTACCCGACGCTCGGCGGCCAGTTCACCGCCGGCGCGAACGTGCAGATGAGGCTCGGCCCGGTCGCCGCGCGCAACCACCTGCGCTTCTCCTACGCGAGCTTCGACATCCAGCGGGGCGACCGCGTCTTCTACGATCAGCTCACCGACCTGCTCCAGCCCAACGACGGCTGGTTCGTCGTCAACGACCTCGACGTGCTGCTCCTCGCGGACTTCGCGCCCGAGGCGGGGACCCTCGCGATCGGCGCGCGCTGGACCTACGCGCACTCGTTCTACGAGGCGCGGCACTTCGCGCCGGGCGAGGACACCTCGCTCGCGCCCGACCACGACATCCATCGGCTGGGCCTGCTCGCCGCGTACACCTTCGAGGACAACCAGGGCGCGCGCTTCGATCGGCCGACGATCCTGCTCATCGCGCAGTGGCACCTGCTCCACCGCTTCCGCACCGGCGCGGACGTCCACGTCGCCGCCCCCTACCTCGCGGTCGCGTTCCAGTTCACGGGCGACCTGCTCTCCGAGCGCTGAAGCGTGCTACGCCCGCCGGCGTGCTCTCGGAACGCAGCGCTCCTTTCGTCGAGGAGCCCGACGCGTGGTCTTCGGCGCTCGCCGCGCGCCGCGCACGCGGCGAGCTCCTGATCGACCTGACGCTCGAGCACCCCGCGCGGGCGCCGAGCCTCCCCGACGACGACGACGCGATCCGCGCGGCGTTCGCCGCCGCCCGCCCGCCGCACGCGCCCGCGCCGCGAGGCGCGCTCGCCGCGCGCGAGGCGCTCGTCGCGCGCGGCTTCGCGCGCCACCCCGACCGCGTGCTCATCGGCCCGACGCCTTCGGCGTCGTTCGCGCACCTGTTCTCGGTGCTCGCCGATCCGGGCGACGAGCTCCTCGTCCCCGCGCCGCTGCGGGGCGCGCTCGCGCACGCCGCGCACCTCGCCGGCGTCGCGCTCGTGCCGTACGCGGTGCGCTACGACGACGAGCGCTGGACGTTCGACGCGGCGGAGCTGTTCGAGGCGATCTCGTCGCGCACGCGGGCCCTCGTCGCGGCGAGCCCCGGCGTACCCGCGGGGAGCCACCTCGACGCCGACGCCCTCGACGCGCTCGCGTCCTTCGAGCTGCCGCTGATCGTCGACGAGCGCCTGTTCGATTGCTCGATCGCGCCGGCGCACGACCGCGCGGGCGCGCGCGAGGACGGCCCGCTCGTCGTCTCGCTGGGCGACGCGTCCGCGCACCTCGCGATCGACGGGCTCGCGCTCGGCTGGCTCACGCTCGGAGGCGACGCGCGCGCGGGGGAGCAGCTCGCGGCGCGGCTCGAGCACGTCCTCGTCGATCACCCGAGCCCTTCCATCACGCAAGACGCCTTGCCGGCCCTTCTGGCGCTCGACGCGCGCCGGCGCGCGGTGGGCGAGCGCCTCGCCGAGAACCACGCGCGCGTGCGCGAGACGCTCGGCGCGCTCGCGGCGCGCGCCGAGGGCGGCGTCTTCGCCACGGTGCGCCTCGACCCCGACCGGTCGGCCGAGGCGCTCGCGCGCTCGCTCCTCGAGGCCGGGCTCGCGGTCCCCCCGTGCAGCCGCTGGGAGCTCGCCGAGGGCGAGCCGTGGCTCGCCCTCTCGCTGCTCGCGGCGCCGGCCGACGTCACGCGCGCCGCCGCGGCGATCGCCGAGCGGAGCACGACGACTCCTCCGCCGACTCAGACGTCCTCCTCCTCCGGCGCCGGCGGCGGGCGGATCGCCGCGTAGAGCCCGACGCCACCGACCGCGAAGGCGGCGAGGGTGCCGAGCCCGAGCAGGAGGTAGACGTCCGCGCCGGGCGGCTCCTCGCCGGGGCTCTGCGCGACGAGCACGACGAGCCCCACGCCGGCGGCGCCGAACAGCAGGTTGACGACGCCGAACGCCCAGCCCCACCGCCGCGAGCGCGAGGTCGGGCGCGAGAGGTTGATCTTCGCGTTGATCGCGCCGCCCGCGATCGACGCCGTGAAGAGCGTGGAGCCGCACGAGCCGATCAAGAGGATCACCAGCACCGAGCCGAGGATCACCGCGATGAAGCGGTCGGCGGGATCGTCGCCGGTGCAGCCCGTGGCGAGGACGGCGAGGAGCAGGGGCAGGCGCGCGCGCATGACCGCAGGTACGCGGGGAGCGTCGCGCGCCTCCCCCTCGCGCTTCATCTCCGTCGGCGGCGCGGCGCCGGCGGCGGCGGCGCGAGGAGGCTCGGCGTGTCGATCGCTTCGGTGTCCACCTCGACGAGGCGGCGCTCGACGAGGGTGCGGCGCGCGCGCGCGCCGAACAGGACCGAGATCCCCAACGTCAGCGCCGCGGCCACGGCGCTGCCGACCTCCTCGCGGCCGTCGGTGCGGTCCTCCATGCACACGCGCGGCCCCGTCGGATCCGTCGCGCACGTGCAGAGCCCGAGGCCCCGGACGCGGCACAGCGCGCCGCCCCCGGGGACCAGCCCCGCCACCTCGCGTCCGGTCGGCTCGTACGGCTCGACGAACCGATCCGCGTCGGGCGCGGGCGCGAGCCGGTAGGTCCCCTCCCACGGCACGAGACGCAGGGTCTCGCGGCGCGCGGGCGGCGCGCTCGTCGCGATCGGATCGGTCGTCGCGAGCGGCTCGAGGAAGATGTCCACCTCGAGCGTCCGGAGCCCATCGACCACGCGCTCTTCGAGCACCCAGAGCGTCGTGTGCCCCTCCTCGACGACCGGCTCGCCGTCGCGCCGCCGCGCCTGCGCCCAGCGCCAACGCGCGCCTGCGACGAGCGGGAACGCGGGATCGGGCGCGTCGTCGATCGCGAGCCCGTCGATCACGAGCTCGACCTCGACGGGTCCGCGCCGGCGCGCGATCGCGACGTGGAACGGGCCCGGCGTCGCGGGCGCGTCGAGCGCCACCGGCGCGGCGAGCGACCACTCCGCCCGGTGCGCGCCGGACAGCGACGCGCGATGGCGGCGCCGCGCCGCGAGCGCCTCGAGGTCCGCGGGCGAGCCGGCGTCGTGCACCACGTAGCGCGCCGTCTGGAAACCCAGGAAGGACTCCGAGCGCACGCCGAGCTCGGACAGCGCGTCGAGCGCGACGAGGCGCCGCTGCCCGACGTGCGCGAGGAGCGGCTCGCTCGGCGCGAGCGCCGGGAGCGGCGCCACCGCGTCGATCGCGGCGCGCTCGTCGAGCACCGGCCGCGCGGCGGCGAGCACGGCGAGCCCGGCGCCGAACGCGAGGAGGGCCGTCGTGATCCGCACCGCCTGCTGCGCGTAGAGCCGGTCGAGCCAGGCGGGCCCGTCGACGATCGTCGCGGCGAGCACGCCCGCGGCGATGAACGTCGCGTACCAACCGACGCGCCCGACGTCGTCGAAGCGCGCGGCGAGCTCCGGGAACAGGCTCAGCGCGCTGCCCGCGGTGACGTCGCGCGGGCGCGCCGCGATCCACGCGCCGACCACGCCGACCAGCCCCAGCCCGAGCGGCAGCGCCGCGCTCACCACCCGCGGGAGCGCCTTGCGCGCGGGCCAGACGCCGAGCACGACCGCCGCTGCGACGGCGAAGAACGCGAACGTGAGCGCGCTCGCCTCCCAGGCCGCGGCGCGCGCCTCCCACGCCGGCAACGCCGCGAGCCTCACGCGGACCTCGTGCGCGTCGAGGGCTCGGATGAAGAGCTCGTTCATGCGCGCTCCTCGCGCGAGCGTACGCGCCGAGCGCGCGCGGCCTTCCCGCGCCTCGAAGACGGTCGATCCGTCGCGCGCCCGCGCGGTCGATGGATCGAGCGCCACACTGCGAGCACACACGCTGCGAGGTGGCGCAGCCGCGCAGCCCCGTTCGAAGACTCGAACCGAGACTGTCGACGGATCGCGCTCCGCGCCTCAGCCCGAGCGCTTGGTGAGGTAGTCGATCAGATCGATCTTCGTGACGATGCCGACCACGCGCCCCGCGTCGACCACGATCGCGACGCCGGCGTCGGCGAGCGTCGCCTGCAGCACCTCGATCCGCGTGTCCGGCGTCGCGGTCGCGTAGTGGCTCTCGACGAGCGGCTCGACCGCGCCCTCGAGCGAGCTCTCGCCGCTGACGAGGTAGCGCAACAGATCGACCTCGGACACGACGCCGAGCAGCTCGTCGCCCTGCATCACGGGGAGCTGGGAGATGCCGTGGGCCTTGATGCGCGCGACCACGTCGCGCACGCGATCGTGCGCCTTGGCCGTGATGACCGACTCGTTGCCCTTCACGCGCAGCAGCTCGCGCACGGTGCCGAGCCCCTCGTCGTCCTCGAGGAACCCGTTCTCGCGCATCCACGCGTCGTCGAAGATCTTCGAGAGGTAGCCGCTCGCGCGGTCGGGCAGGATCGCGACGACGCGCGGGCTGCCGCCGCGCGCGCGCGCCCACGCGAGCGCCCCCGCGACCACGGCGCCGCTCGAGCCCCCCACGCCGAGGCCCTCGAGCCGCACCAGATCGCGCGTCGTGCGGAACGCCTCGCCGTCCTCGACCTGCACCACCGCGTCGACGCGCGACAGCTCGAGGATCCGCGGCACGAAGTCGGCGCCGATCCCCTCGAGCTGATAGGCCGACGGGTGCGTCACGCGGCCGCTCGCGGCGAGCTCCGCGAAGATCGACCCGCGCGGCTCGACGCCGACGACCGCCACGTCCGGCCGCTGCGCCTTCAGGTAGCGCGAGAGCCCCATCGCCGTCGCGCCCGAGCCGATGCCGACCACCACCGCGTCGATCGCCCCGCCGGTCTGCTCCCACAGCTCGGGGCCGAGCGAGGCCGCGTACGCCGCCGGGCCCTCGGTGGAGTCGAACTGGTTCACCAGCCACGCGTTCGGCGTCCCGCTCGCGAGGCGCCTCGCGACCGAGCGCATGGAGCGCGGGTCGTCGGGCTCGACCGCGCTCGGCGCGACCACGACACGCGCGCCGTACGCGCGGAGCGCGGCGATCTTCTCGGGCCCGATCTTGTCGGGCACGACGCAGACGCACTTGTAGCCGCGGACGGCCGCGACGAGCGCGAGCGCCGCGCCGGTGTTGCCCGTCGTCGCCTCGACGATCGTCCCGCCCGGGGAGAGCGCGCCCGAGGCCGCCGCCGCGTCGACGAGCGCGCACGCCATGCGGTCCTTGGACGAGCCGCTCGGCGAGAGGAACTCGCACTTGGCGTAGAGCTCCGCCCCGAGGTCCGCGCCGATCTTGTTCAGCCGCACGAGCGGCGTCGCCCCCACCGCCTCCAGGATGCTCTTTGCCGGTGCTCGCATGGCCCGCCTTTACCACCGGCTGGCGGCAGGACCAACCCGTCCCCCGCGTCCGACCGCCGAGGTCGTCACGGGCGCCCGCGCGGAGTACACCTCGCGCCGTGCGCAGCCTCGCTTGCCTCCTCTCGCTGATCGCCGTCGCGTGCGACGGCGCCCCCGTCGACCCGGACGCCGCGGTCACGCCCGACGCCGCGGGACGCGACGCGCACGTGTCGTTGCCCGACTCCGCCGTCGAGCCCGACGCCGGCGTCGCGGGCGCGCCCGTGTGGGTCGGCGCGGGGCCCTGGGGGCTGCGCTCGAGCACGCGCGACGGCGACGCCTGGGAGACGATCGCCAACCCGGCGCAGGCGGACGATCACACGCCGGACCTCTTCCGCGCGGTGGCCGTCGGCGGTGGGGTGATCGTCGCGGTCGGCGGCGACCGCAACTCGCGGATCGACCGCTCGCTCGACGGCGTGCGCTGGGAGGAAGACCTCCACCCGGCGGGCACCCAGTGGCTCGGCGGCGTCGCCTACCTCGACGGCCTCTGGGTCGCGGGCGGCGGCGTCGGCGAGGTGGTGCGCTCGACGGACGGCGCGCGCACGTGGGAGCGGGGAGGCCGCGCGCCCTCCGCCGTGCGCGCGATCGCCGCGGGCGACGGGCGCTTCGTCGCGGTCGGGGACGGCGGCATGATCGCCGTGTCGAGCGACGGGCTCGCGTGGGACGATCGCACACGCGCGGGCTCGCTGCGCTTCAGCCAGGTGGCGCACCACGCCGGCACGTGGCTCGTCGCGGGCAGCGAGTGGAACGGCGGCGGCTTCGACACGGAGTGCTTCGTCTCGACCGACACGATCACCTGGACGCCGTGCCCCTTCGACGGCGGCGCGATCCGCGGCGTGTTCGTGACCGACGGGCGCCTCTTCGTCGCGCACGCGAGCGGTCACGAGCACACCCGGGACGGCGCGCGCTGGGAGCGGGGCGCCGCGCAGATCCCCGCGCACGTGTTCCTCGCCGACGGACGCTGGGTCGGCGCCGAGGACGACCGCCGGTACGCGGGCGCGAGCCTCGACGCGCTCGCGCAGACGCGCGCCGATCGCGGCTTCCGCGCGTTCGCGTGGGGCCGGCTCGCCCCCTGATCGTCACGCGCGCTTGGGGAACTTCCCGCGCGCGAGATCGGGCGTACGCGAGTACGCGGCGAGGTCGAGCCCGTCGCGCGCGCCCTGGGCGAGGCGCAGCGCGCCCGCGTACGCGATCATCGCGGCGTTGTCCGTGCACGAGGCGATCGGCGGCACGAACAGCGCGACGCCGCGCGCGGCGCACACCTCGGCCGCGCGCGCGCGCAGGCCCCGGTTGGCCGCGACCCCGCCGCCGAGCACCAGCCGCGGGATGCCGCGGGTCACGCACGCGTGGACGCTCTTGTCGACGAGCACGCGCACCACGCGCGCCTGGAACGCCGCGCACAGATCCGCCGGATCCTCGGGCACGCCGTGCTCGCGCACGTGGCGCGCGACCGCGGTCTTGAGGCCGGAGAACGAGAAGTCGAGCGTGCGCCGCGAGCTCATCGGGACCGGCAGCTCGATCGCGCGCGGATCGCCCGCCGCAGCGAGCCGATCGACGAGCGGCCCGCCCGGGTACCCGAGCCCGAGGAGCTTCGCGACCTTGTCGAACGCCTCACCCGCCGCGTCGTCGCGCGTCTGCCCCAGGACGTGCGCGACGCCCGGCGCGCTCACCTCGTAGATCGCGGTGTGCCCGCCGCTGACGAGCAGCGCGACGTAGGGGAGCGCGGGCGCCGGCCCCGCCTCGCCGGGGCGCCGCAGGTACACCGCGAAGAGGTGCCCGATCAGGTGGTCGACCCCGACGAGCGGCAGCCCGCGCGCGAACGCGACGCCCTTGGCCGCGCTCAGCCCGACGAGCAGGGCGCCGACGAGCCCCGGCCCGTTCGTGACCGCGACCGCGTCGATCGTGTCGAGCCCGCCCGCCTCCGCGAGCGCGCGCTCGATCACCGGCACGACGTTCTCCACGTGCGCGCGCGAGGCGAGCTCGGGCACCACGCCACCGTAGGGCGCGTGCACGGCGACCTGCGAGGCGACGACGTCGGAGAGCACCTCGCCCTCGCTCGTCACCACCGCCGCCGCCGTCTCGTCGCAGGACGACTCGATCCCGAGGACCCGCACGCCGCTTCACTCCGGCTCGCGCGCGAGGCGGAACAGGCCGAAGTAGTCGTCGGGCCCGCTGCCGCCGCCGGCGACGATGCGCACCTCGAGCGAGCCGTCGCCCATCAGGCTCACGAACGCGAACGGCTCGCGCCCCGCGAGCGGCCCCTCCGCCGGGTGCATCGCGAAGATGTAGTTGCGGACGCGCGAGCCGCCGGGGATCTCGTACTCGCTCAACGCGTCGTGGGTGAGCGGCACGATCGGCTCGAGCGCCACGAGCGACAGCGCGCCGTCGCTCGTCGTGACGCGGCCGGGCGGGTCCGACAGCGAGGTGGCGCGCCGCGGGTCGAACGTCATCGACAGCACGGTGGCCGGCGCGAACCCGCGCCGCAGGATCGGCGGGTCCTCCACGCCGATCACCGTCCCCCGGTACACCTCGCCGGGCCCGGTCGCGTACCCGCCGAGGTCGCTGCACGCGCTGAGCGCGAGGAGCGTGGTCAGGATGGTCGGCGCGCGGGGCACGGCGGGAGCATAGCGCTCAGCGCCCCTCGGCCCAGGCGCGGATGACGTGGTGGGCGAGCGAGAACGGCGGCGGGACGAAGAAGCCCTGGGGCGCGAGCGCCTCGCCCCGGCTCACCCAGCGCGCGTCCTCGAGCTCCTCTCCGTCGAGCGTGACGTCGGTCGTCAGCGCGTCGGCGACGAAGCCGATCATCAGCGAGCGCGGGAACGGCCACGGCTGCGACGCGACGTAGCGCGGCCGCGCGACCTCGAGCCCGACCTCCTCGCGCGTCTCGCGTCGGACGCAGTCCTCGAGCGACTCGCCCGGCTCCACGAACCCCGCGAGCGCGGAGTACATCCCGGGCGGGAAGCGCGGCTGCCGCGCGAGCAGGCACCGCTCGCCGTCGACCACCAGGATCATCACCGCCGGATCGGTGCGCGGGAACTCGCGCGTGCCGTCCTCGGTCTCGCGCGCGAAGCCCGCCTCGACCGGGCGCGTCGGCCGGCCGCTCTTGGGATCGAAGCGGTGGCTCGTGTGCCACGCCGCCATCGCGCGCGCGTACCCGAGCAGCGCGACGTCGTCGTCCGAGAGCTGCGGGCCCGCGACGAACAGGTCGAGGAACGTCCCGCGCTCGATCGGCGGCGGCGCCTCGGGCGGCAGCTCGACCATGAAGACGGGCACGCCCGCGTCGAGGCCGAGGAACGCCACCTCGCGCGCACCCTCGAGCAGGCCCGGCGCCTCGCCGACGCGCAGCACGAGCGCGCGCGCGGGGCGCCCCTCGACGAGGCACTTGCCCCGCCAGATCGGCACGAGGCGCGTCGCCTCGTCCGCGCGCGCGGCGGCGAGGAAGGCGTCGTCTCGGCGCAGGTGCGCCGCGCGCTCGAGCGGACCTCGGGTCATGGGCCCGAGTGTGGGGCCTCCGTGCCAGGTGCGTAAGGCGCGACGCAGCATTTCGTGAACCGTCCCCCGCGAACCGCGCAACGATTGTCTCGGTTCGCGGGCTCCGTTCGCGATCCGCGCCACGTTCGGCGCGCCGGCACGGGCGCTGCAAATCCACGAAGCACCCCCTCGATGACCACCCCCCGCAGCAGCGCCACCCACCTCACGCTCGTCGACGGATCCCGCCGCACGCGGCCGAGCCTGGAGCGCATCGCCTCACCGGCGCGCTCGCTCGCGGACCGCACGCTCCCCGACGAGACGACCGGCCTCTGGCGCCGCCCCGAGCTCCCGCGCCCGTTCGGCGCGTACGTCCTCGAAGAGCGCCTCGGCGCGGGCGGCATGGGCGCCGTGTACCGAGCCACGCGCGCCGACGGAGGCCCGCCGGTGGCGGTCAAGGTCCTCTCCGAGCACCTCGTCGGCGGGGAAGGCGCGGAGCGATTCCGTAGAGAGATCGGCGCGCTCGCCGAGCTCGCGCACCCCTCGATCGTGCGCCTCCTCGATCACGGCTGGGTCGAGGACCAGCCGTTCTACGTGATGGAGCTCGTCGACGGTCCCGACCTCGCGCGGCTCGTCGCCAGAGAGGGCCCGCAGCCGCCCGCGCGCGTCGCCGCGATCGTGCGCGACCTCGCCGAGGGCCTCGCGCACGCCCACGGCCGCGGGTTCGTGCACCGCGACATCAAGCCCTCCAACGTCATCCTCGCCCGCGAGCCGGGAGGCGAGCGCGCCAAGCTCCTCGACTTCGGCCTCGTGCTCAGCGCGCGCGGCCTCGGCGAGCGGCTGACCGCGGAAGACATGTTGCTCGGTACACCCGGCTACATGGCGCCCGAAGGCACCAAGAGCGCGCACGCCGTCGGCCCGCGCGCCGACCTCTACGCGCTCGCGATGATCGCGTTCTTCCTGCGCACCGGCCGGCATCTGTTCCGCCCGGCGGAGGTCGTCTGCGAAGAGGCGCACGCCGCGGCGCTCGCGCGCGGCCGCGACCTCTTGCGCGACGCGGGCGGCCTACCCGGCGCGCTCGAGGCGCACGTCCTGTCGCTGCTCGCGTTCGACGCGCGCGAGCGCCCGAGCTCCGCGCAAGCGCTCGCCGACTCGATCGCGGCCGACCCGGAGATCGCGCCGTGGACCGCGCGAGACGCCGACGCCTGGCGCGCCCACCTCGCGCCGCCCGCGCGCGAGAGCCGCCCGCCCCACGCTCACGCTGAGCGGTCGCCCTCTCGAGCGCAGTAGAAGACCTCGCTCGCGCCATCGAGCCGGAGCTCGCGGGTGGACGCGTCCCACTTGGCGTCGAGCAGCCGAAGCCGCTCACCGTCGCGGAGGGAGACGTGTGCATCGTGGACGACGGTGATCGCCTCGCCATCGTTCGTGCGGGCGGTGAACCCGTACGCCGCCGGCGGCCCCTCCACGACGAGCTCGACGTCGAGCCGACCAGTCGCGGACATCGAAGGTGCGTCAGCCCAGGCGTCGTCACAGAACGGTCGGAACGAGCAGTATCGACAGTGGGGGCCTGTCGTCGCGTCGGCCGGTGTCGTGCTCAGACGGCGCCGCGCGTCAGCGATCCGCGCGCCGAGCTCTCGCTCCGCCTCTTCGAGCCGGGCTCGTCCGCACTCGAAACGTTGGCTCGCCGAGGGGTAGGACGCGACGAGCTCGACGGGCTCCACGCGCGCGTTGCGCCACCAAAGCACGGCGTAGCACAGGAGCTGAGCCTGGTGCTCGGGCTTGGGCGCCCCCGTCTTGAAGTCGAGGATGGTCACGCCCGCGCTCGTCTGGCGCACGAGATCGAGCGTCCCCTCGAACGGAAGCGACGGGTGCCTCAGCGTCAGCTCGCTCAGGGGAGCGCGCGCCACGAGCGCTGCGAGGTCCGACGTCGAGCGCCCCCTGCCCTGCCGGGTTGGCGCCGTCACCGCCGGCTCGACGCGCTGCGCCTGCGCATACTCGTTCCTGAACATTCGAACGACCCGGTTCACCACGACCTCAGGCGTGAGGCCCAGGGCCCACGCGCCGGCCCGAGGGTGTGCCCGCCACGCCGCGCGCTGCACGTCCACCATCGGACGCGCTCGCCCCCGAAGATCGAACTCGCGCAGGTGCTCTGCCAGCTCGGAGGAGCCGAGCGCCGGCGCACCTCGCACGGCCAGCCACTTGTAGAGCGCGTCGAGCAGCTCGTGCACGATCGTCCCAGCGACGGCCGCGCGGTTCGGCCGCTCGGGGATGCGCCCGAGCTCGCCGAACTCGGAGCGCCCGAGCTGCCACCGCCGAGGACACACCTCGATGGCGCTCAGCGACGAGTGGCTGAACGTGTCCGGTGGCGTCGCCCACTTGGTGGGCGCACGCACCAAGAACAGCTCGCGCGTCATTCGAGCCCCAAGCGCCGAAAAGCCTCGGGCACATCGTGCTCGAGCATGAAGGCGTCGAGGCTCACCAGCTCGACGAACGCAGCGTCCGCGGCGTCGCGCACGGGCGACGAGACCGCGCTGGGGTCGACGAGCGGGTGGTGGACGTCGACCCAGACCTCGCTCCCGTCCGCGCGCCGGACCACGAGTGGGACGACGGCACCGTCGGCCTGCAGATCCCGCTCACAGTCCTTGCCTTCGAGGGTCAAGAGCTCGAAGAACGGCCCGACCAGGCGTCCCTTCTCGTCCGCCGACATGCTCGGGACGACGTTCCCCGTCACTGCGCGAAGGAGAGCGAGCGCGAGCCGTCGGTCGAGCGACGCGTGGAAGTAGTTGTTGCCGTAGTGCTGAAGGCACGCGTAACAGGCGCGCGCACAGGAACACGAATCGAGTAACGCCTCCGTCGCTGCGAGCACGCGGTCGATGGACTCGCCGACGGCCTTCGCGTAACCGGCGCCCCCGGGCAGCAGGTCGTAGAGGTAGAGCTGGGCCTCGGTCGTCACGCCGCCGACGACCGGAGACCACCAGCCCGAGAGCTCGCCTTCGTCGATCTGGAGGGTGCGGGACGCGGCGAGCGAGATCGCCTCGACCAGCGAAGTGAGCGCCATGTGAGCGGCCGACGCCATGAACGGCTGACCGTCTCGCGCCAGGGTGAGAGGAGACGCGAGACGAAGGCGCAGGAGCAGCGCATCCGTGGGGAACCGATGTCCGAGGTGGAACGGGCCGGCCGCCGCCCCCGCGCAGATCTTCCCTTTCTCCATCGGGTGCGCGTGACTCGTGACCGATCCCTTCTTCGTGAGCTTGGTCTGGGTGAAGCCGGGGCCGAACTCGGGCTCCGCGCGGCCGCACTCGGGGCAGACGCGGAATCCGCGCCCCCCGATCCCCTTGTTCACGACCGCCAGCCTGCGCGGCCCCGTCCAGAGCGCGAGCCGCCCCTCGTGGAGCTCGCGATGCCAGTCGGTCGGCAGGTCCTGGACCTCGAGCCGCGCGCGGTCCGTCGCGCCGGCGAACGTCGTGGCCTCTCCACGGTCCTCGTCCCGCCTCTCGTTGACGTCGGGCGCGAACCCCACCGGTGTGATGAACGCCTGCCGCGTGAGCTGGTCGCTCCCGCAGCACGGGCAACGCACGAGCTCGGTGGCCTCGGCCTCGGTCGACACGAACGTGCAGTCGCGACACGCGACGTAGGGGCGTCGCCGCTCGATGGTCCCCGCCGGCGAGGGCTCGTACGGCGAGTAGAGCGCCGCCGAGGTGAAGCGCCACTTGTCGATCGTGAGGCTGCGCCCGGGCGCATACTCGGTGAGCGCGAGCTGCAAGTCGCGTTGCGGCTGGTACTCGAACACACGCCGGTGCCGGTCGCCCCCCGGCTCGCTGGCCTTCACCACCCAGAAGCTCACGACGTCGGTCGGGAAGGCGTATCGCGGCAAGACGGCGCGGGTGATCAGGAGCTGCAGCAGCTCCTCCTCGAGCACGCGCTCGAGCGAAGCACGTTCCAGGCCCTCGAGCTCGTCACGGCGCTCGAACGCTCCGACCGGCAACACCTCATGCAACTTCCGCGTGAGATCGTCGACCGCCCTGCCGATCGTCGCGTCGACGCCGTCGATGCTCACTCCATGCCCGTGCGAGCGAGCCGGCACCCACGCGCGCAGCTCGAGCTCGAGGTGCGCGCGATGTTCGCCGAGCCAGGACTCGAAGCGCTGGAGCGAGCAAGGGTGCTCGTTCGACAGGAACTGCTCGACGGTGCCGAGGGACTCGAAGAGCGCGAACGTGCTCGACTTGGGATCGGTGGGCACCTGCTCGTGGAAGAAGCGCTGGACGAGGTAGGCGCTCACGTGGCGCCGCAGGACCTGCTGGTTCTCGATGTACACCTCCGGCGGCTTCACGCTCCCGGAGATGATGTCGCTCGGGCTCTCGAAGTAGTGGGCGTCGTGCGACGTGCCGTGCGCGTACGTGATCACGGACGCGACCGTGCGCCCTCGGCGGCCCGCGCGACCCGCGCGCTGCTGGTAGTTCGCGACGCTCGGCGGCACGTTGCGGAGCGCGACGCCGGAGAGCGCGCCGATGTCGATACCCACCTCCATCGTCGTCGTACAGCTCAGGACATCGATGGGGGGCTTGTCGTCGACGCGCACGTCCTGGAAGCGGAGCTCGTACTCCTCGACCTTGTTGAACGCGCCGTCCTCGGGCGTCGCGGTGAGCTGCGCCGAGTGCTCCGCGGTCGCGAGGCTGAACGGCTCGAGGTGCCGCTCCGCGAACGCCCGCCGGACTTGATCCCGGTAGAAGCCGGTCCGGGCGTCGAGGTACGCGTCGTCCGCGTGGACCACCGTGCCCAGGCACGCCGGGCACACGTCGCCGAGGCTCTCGGGGTGGATCCGCCCGCAGTCCGTGCACCGCAGCCACTCGCCATCGAGGCGCAGGCGCAGGCACAAACCGAGCGGCTGGAGATAGTACCGATCGCCCTCGAAGAAGAGGAGGGCCGACTTGCGCACGAGCGCACGGAACCACTCGAGGGTGCGCTCGAGCCCGTGTGGGTCCGCGCCGGTGACGCGCGCCAGATACTCACCGAATCGGTTCGGGAGCACGTCCGCGTCCTTGCTCGCATCGATCCCGACCGGCTTGGCCCACCCTTCCCCCTGGTTGCGGAGCGCCGCCCCGTCCGCACGGAACGTCCTGCGCTCGAGGTGCTGGCGCACCCAGGCGCGGTAGATGGCGCGGACGGAGTCCGGCTCCAGCGCCAGGGGGAAGTCGTCGAACACGGCCCCTGCGATCAGGGGGTTCTCCTCGACGGTGCCGAGCGCGAGAGCGGTGATCGAATAGTAGCGATCGGTCAGCGCCTCGAAGAGATGCTTCGCGAAGACCTCGGTCGGACGAACGCTTCCTGACCCGGCGAGCCTCCGGAGCTCGGAGAGCGACTTCCCTGCCGCTAGGCGCAGGTGGTTGCGGAACTCGTGCTCCTCGTCCGAGGGAAACGGGTCGTAGCCCTTGGTGGCGCAGACCCACACGAGGGCCGCGTAGAGCTCGTGCATCCCCGCGGGCTCGCCCGTCTCGCGCTCGAGGGCGTCGGCGCTCAGCGCCAAGACCTGGCGGAAGAGATCCTGGGCGTGGCTGGTCTCGAGCGCCGGGGCGAGCTTCGCGGCCTTCTGTCGGCCGTCGCTGAACACGAGCACTTTGCGCCCGTGGTTCGGCAGAGCCGGGTCCGCCTTCTGCGGCGGCTGCTCGGCGAACTGCGCCTCGATCAAGGCGGTGAAGGGCTGCTCACCGCGGGTGTGGAAGTCGTGGATCCGAGCGCGCGAGTGCGCGCTCGGCTGGCACATCGCGCAGCGCTCGAACGTCGGCTGGATCGCGCCGTCACCATCACGCCACGCGAAGAAGGCTCGAGTGCTCGCCTCGGGGAGCTGCGCGGTGCGATCGACGAGGCCGGTCTCGAGGTGCACCCGCATCTCGAACGTGCGATCGGAATAGCGCGGCTCACAGGGGAGGAGCTCGAGCTTGACCGGCGCGCCCTCGACGTCGCCCCAGAGGAAATCGACTTGGTCGAGCGTGCCCGTCCGCGCGCGCGCGTGGACGTACGGGCTCCCGCAGCTTCGACACGACGCGATCTCGAAGACGCGGCAGCCGCATGCGTCGCAGCGCGTCCGAGGCTGACTGAAGAGCTTGCCGAGGAGCGCCGACTCTCCAGGTGCGTCCTGCCGCCCGCTGCACGCGGGGTTGATGCACGCATGGAGACCGAGCAGGCCTCGGAACATCGCGTGCACGCGCGTCGGCACGAGCCCAGCGGTGTCGGGCTCACGGCGCGCGAGCGCGCCGAGCGCCAAGAGCACGGAGAGCGCCTTCTCGCGCTCTGGATGATCACCGAAGACGGCGTCGGCGAGCTCGGCGACGGACCGCGCCTCGCCCGCCGCCTCCGCGATGAGCTGGTTGACGAAGGGTTGGCCCTCGAGCGCCTCGAAGAGCGCGCGCTGGACCCCGGCGTCGTCGCGAGCAGGAGCGGTCACGCCGAAGTGCGCGAGCACCGGCGTGACCACGTCGTGCAACGCGCCCTCCGCGAGGTCGTGGAGCCGCTCGAGATCGATCGAAGCGAGCAAATCGGCGACGTCGCTCGACCCGGGCGACCGCGGCGAGGGGATCGTGCGCGACCCCGTGATCGGGACGAAACGCTCGGGCGGCTTGCCGGTCATGTCGGCGGCGAAGCGGCGGACTCGCTCCAGCGCATCGGTGTCGCTCCCGAGCGAGGCGCTCGTGGCGATCACGCGCAGCTTCTCGGGCTCGTCGTGGATCCCCAGCCGCGCGCGCAGCCGCCGGATGAGGAAGGCCACCTCGGCGCCCTTGGCGCCGCGGTACATGTGCGCCTCGTCGACCACGAGCAGCAATCGGCTCTCGGGATGCGCGAGCCAGCGCGCCGTCTCGTCGAAGATCGGTCGCTCGAAGGGGCGCATCAGCATGTACTCGAGCATCGAGTAGTTGGTCACGAGGATGTCAGGGGAGTGGCCGGGCAAGGTCCCGGTCCCATGCACCATCTCGTGCCGCGTGAGGAGCTCCGCGTCGCCGTCGCTCGTGTGGAGGCGCTCGCTCCACTCGTGGCTGGTGAACTCGGCGCCCTTCTTCTTCCCCGACTTGTACGTTCTCTTCTTGGCCCGGTCGGCGGCGAAGAACGCCCGGAGGTCCTTGGCCGGATAGCGCCCCATGCGGCGAAGGTGGCGCTCGAGGTCGGCGGGGAGCCCGAGGTAGTACTGAAGCAGCGGCGCGACGCGCTCGCCGTCACGCGAGGCCTTGCGGGGCCCGGGGTACGGGGTGCGCCCCGTGTACATGCCGAAACGGAGCGCGCGCCCGCCGTGTGCGCGGAAGGCGGCCGCGAGCTTCGGCTCGCCGAACAGCAAGCGAAGCCGCGCGAGCTGGTCGTTCACCAGCGCGTTCATCGGATACAGGATGAGCGCACGCACCGAGCGCTCGCTGAACGAAGCGGGACGCGTCACCGCCTCGTCGTAGAGGCTCCCGAGGATGGGGAGGAGGAAGCACTCCGTCTTGCCGGAGCCGGTGCCGGTGGCGATGACCGTGTCCATCCCTTCGGCGAGGAACCGCGTGTACGCCTCGCCTTGATGCGCGTACATGCGCGGGTAGAGGATCGGGTCGGACGCCTCGTTCTCTCGGTGCGTGGGCCGCTCCGACGACAACGCCGTGAAGAGCTGCGCGACGTGGGGCGCGAGCCCGAGCTCGCCGTAGCCTCGCTCGAGCTCGGCGTAGCGGGTGGTCGTCTCGAGGTAGGGGACCTGCGCGAGCAGGCGCCCGCCGTCCGCTTCGAGCAGCAGGCGGCGCGAGCGCACGAGGGTCGGGTCGCTGAGCGGGTAGGCGCTCTCGATGTACCCGCGCAGGGCGTTGCGCAGACGCTCCACGAGGCCGGTCGGGGTGAAGCGGTCTCGCACTTCGCGCGGCCGCGCGGGCGGCGGCGCGCCGGGCGGTCGCGTAGGCCGCTTCAAGCGCGCGGCCTTGGGCGCGGGCTCGGCGGGCTTTGCGGCGGGGAGCGCCCGCGCCCAACTTGCCAGCGCTGCGGTCACGCGATCGCTCGCGCCTTCGATCCTTGCCTCGAGCCCCTCCGGCGTCTGCCCCACGAACAGCGTCGTGAGGTACGCGACGGATACGTCGGTCACCCCCGCGAAGTCGAATCGCGTCTCAGGCTCCACCTGCCGCGCCGCGAGGAACTCGGCGTCACCCACGTCCTCGAGCCGCCCCTCGTCGTCGGCGAACTTCGCCAGCTTCAGCGTCGGCATCAGGCCACCGTCTCCAGGTGCCACCCGCTCGGATCGAGACCCGTGAGGGCCTCGTGCTCGCACCCACCGGGGATACTGAGCAGGAGCCCGCGCATCGCGCGTGTGAGCGCGACGTAGAGCAGGCGGCGTTCGTTGCGCATGCGTTCGAGGAACAGCCCTTCGTCGTCGAACTCGCGCTTCACCGGATAGGTCCCGGGATGAAACCCGCAGACGGCCACGATCGGAAACTCCAGGCCCTTGGCGGAGTGGAGCGTCAGCACCTTCACCGTGCTCTGCCGCAGATCGAGGTCCTTGCCAGCGAAGAAGCGGGCGTCGAGCCCGTCGCGCGCGAGGGCGTCGGCGATCTCACGCCCGACCTTGGCCGTCGGCACCAACACGGCGGCAGCGCTCGTCGGGAGGTGCAGGTGCCGGCTCATCTCGCGGACGAAGCGGCCGATCCACACCGGCTCGGTCTCGTCGGTCGCGCCCGAGAGCAGCACCGGGAGCGGACCGTCGTGCACGCTCGTGGACGGCTCCAGCGTCTCTTCGGGCTCCACCTCGAGCACCGCGAAGGCCGCGCGATCGATCTCCCGCGTGGAGCGATAGTTCCGCTTCAAGATCGCGGTGCGCCCCTTGAACTGGAGGCGCGGGTGCGCCGACGACCACGTGTAGTTGCGCGAGTAGAGCGACTGCTTGCTGTCGGCCGCGAAGAAGAGACCCTCGGGGGTCCGACAGACCTCGGCCATCAACGCCAGCGCCGAGGGGCTCAGGTCCTGCGCCTCGTCCACGAACACGTAGTCGAAGTGGCGCGTCCAGGCACCGCCGCGCACGATCTCGAGGGCCTCACCGCGCAGCGCCGCGTAACGCTCGACGCGCTCCGCGCGGAAGCGCTCTGCGATCTCCCACACGGCCTCGCGCAGCCCGGCGGTGAGCGAGAGCCCGCGCCCCGGGCGCGGCGCCTCGAGGTAGTCGGCGAGGCTCGAGAGGCCGCGGCCCTCGACGATCCACTCGATCTCTTCGAGGAGGTAGCGGTCGGAGAGCCGCGCGAGCCCGCGCTCGCGCACCGCGCGCTGGAACTCGTCGGGCGCGCTCGGCACGTGCCGCGCGCGCAGCTCCCGCAGCCGCTTGGTGGCCACGGGCCCCGACTCGGGCGAGCCGACCTTGCGCCGGGTCGCGACGATCTCGCGCGCCACCCGGTCGCACGTCGCGACGCGAACGCGCGCGAACTGCTCGGGAGTCAGGAGTTGCTGGAGCAGCTGCCGCGTCACCGACATCAGCGCGTTCGTGTACGTCGTGAAGAGCACCGTCTCGCGGCCGGTCGCGCCCGCGCGCGCGAGCACCTCCGCGACGCGGTAGAGCGCCACGGTGCTCTTGCCGGTGCCGGCACCCCCGCGAACCATCGTCGGCCCTTGGAGCGCCCAGCGCGTCAGCTTCGCTTGCTCTTCATCGAGGCGCAGCAGGAACGCGAGCAGGTCACCCTCCTTGTACCGCACGAGGTCCGTCGTGGAGGCGACGAGCAGGTCGGGCTGCTGGACGACCTGCTCGAGGCTCGGCGGAAACAGCGCGTCTACCACTCGAGCGAGCACGTCGCCTGGCACTTGCGCGCTCAAGAGCTCCTCCTCCGTCGTGCACTCGACGAGGCGGAGCGCATGCCCCGGCGCGACACCCAGCGTCGCCAACCACTCGCTCGTGATCGGGCGCGGCAGCGGCTCAGCGTCGGGCGCGGCCCGGAGCTCGAAAGTCTTGGGCTGCGCCGCTGCGAGGATCTCGTCGAGGTCGTCCTCCCCGTCGTCGATCGCGGGCAGCGCCTCCGCCTCCGGGATCGCTTCGTACGTGCGCTCGTTGCGGATACGGAGACCGAGCAGGCTCACCCAATCCGGCCCGAAGCGGTAGAAGATCCGGTATTCGCCCACCTTGAGGCGATAGACATCCTTCGTGCCCTTGAGCTGCGTCTTCCCGGGCCCCGAGGTCGGGTCGTCGATCAGCGAGTTGATCTTCTCCCAGAGCACCGCGGTGCGGTTCGAGGGAAAGGCGCGGATCTCCTCCGCGCAGCTCGGCTTGATCATGATCTGTCGCTTCCTTGCCATCACCCCTCCCCCACGAGCCCGAGCCGCGTGCTCAGCACCCGAGCGACCTCGGCTCGGTGTTCCGCTTCGAGCGTCCACGCGCCGCCCTCCACTGGCTCGCCGAAGATCGACGCGTAGCGATACTCCGCGCGCGGGAGCCACGCGCCGACGGTGAGGCGCGCGCGCTCGCCGTCGCTCTCCCAGCGGCACGCGAGCGGCGCCCCGTCGGCGACGGCCACGGCGAAACGCGCGCGCGTGCCCTCGTCGCGGTCCAGGCGGATGAACGGCGCGCGCGCGGGGCTCGCTCCGCGCGTCCACGCGACGAGCCAGCGCGCGTTCGCGAGCCGCGCGCGCCAGAGGCGCCCCTGTTCGACCCGTCGCCACACGAAGCGCCCCTCGTGCTGCGCCCACGCGCGCCACGACGGCTCGCCCTCGCGCTCGTAGCTGCCCGCGGGCGACGGATCCGCGTCGAGACGCCGATCCAGCGTGTCGAGCCACGCGCGGTCCGCGCGTGGCGCCCGGTCGAGCCCGGCCCACGCCTCGGGACGCAGGCACACCCCGCGCGCTACGGCGATCGCCTCGTGCATGCCTTCATCGCCGGCGCGCCGGACGCGCGAGAGCCCCGTGCGCTCGAAGGCGCCAGGGAGCGCCGCGTCGAGCGACGCGCTCGGAGCGCTGGTGAAGATCCGCCAGCGCTCGGCGCCGAGCGCGACCGCGCGCACCGGGGTCGCCGCGAGGTAGCCGCCCTCCGCGCGCTGGAGATCGCCGCGTCGCTCGAGCTCGCGACAGACCGCGAGCAGCTCCGGCTCGAGCCGCGGCACCTCGAGGGCAGCGAGCGTCCGCGACAGCCGGGCGATCACCGAGGCCCGCGGCGTCCAGCGGCGCGCGTGGACCTCCGCGCGAACCAGCTCGGCGAGCTCGTCGCGCGTCGCGGCGGGGGGCATCGCGTCCTGCAAGCGAAGCTGCATCAGATCCCCTCCCCGAAGGCGTTCACGAACGCGCGCCACGGCTCGTCGCTCTCGGTCACCGACGTGAGCTCGAACACGGGCTTCGGGGACGAGTCCACTCGGTGCGTGGTCCAGGCGGCCCCGGCGACGAGGATCGCGTCACGGACCCCCTCGGCGCGACAGCGTTGACTGATGAAGGCAGCCGCCGCCGGAGTGCGCATCGCGTCGAGCGCGTCGCCGAGCACCAAGAGCCGCACGGTCTTGTGCTCCATCCCGAGCAGGCCACGCTCCGTGCGCTCGAGGCGCCAGATCGCGAGCGTCGTCGGCCCGTCGAACGGCGAGCCCACGGTGTCCCCGAGCTCGTACCCCAGCCACTCACAGATCGGCCCGACCGCGAGGCGCGCGAGGTCGGCGTAGGCGGCGCTCCCGTCGAAGAGCGCGTGCCGCTCCTCGACGATGCGCGCCACGCCCGCGCGGACCGCGGCGGGCGACGGCTGGCGCGCGTGCGCGAGAGACACGGTGCCCAGCTCCGCGAGGTCGAGCTCGAAGTCCCCGATCGATTCGCGCCGTCGCCGCTCCTCGATCGGCGCCAGCAGCGCGCGCGTCCCGAGCTCTCCGTCCGCGCCCGCCGATCGCGTCCCGCGGTAGTCCCGCCGGAGCACGGTCCACGAGAACGCCACCGGCCACCCCGGTGGCGCCCGCAACACCAGCGCGTCGTCGTCGTTCGCGTCGAGCGCGCCGAGATCGAGTCGATGCCCATCGGCGACCGTCTCGCCACGACAGGCCAGCGACCACGCCGCGTCGATGAACGTGTCTACGTTCGTTGCGACCTCGAAGAAGAGCCGCGCCGGCGGCACGACCACGCGCCGGTGCAGCGCGCTGAGCACGTAGCGCCCGACGCCGAGCCCCTCGAGCTTCACGAGCGCACGCGGGCCCGGCTCGAGCCGCAACGTGCGCGCTTCCCCATCCTCGACGCGGGCCAGGACGGCGACCGCGTCGTCGGCCTCCACGATCGCGCCGCCGCGCACCACCGCCACCGGGTCCGTCCCGAGCGCGAAGCACGCGTAGTCCTCTCCCCTGGCCGAGGTCATCCATCCAGCGGGGAGCGGGAGACTCCACGCCAGCGCGAGCTGTGCCTCGCCCACCGCGACCCCCAGCTCGGCCAGCCGGGACAGCCGCGCGCGATCGCCGGGTTCGAGCCCCACCTCCCACAAGGCCCAGCCGTGCCCGAGCGGGCTCGCCTCGGGGACCGCGTGCGAGGGCGGCACGAGGAAGCGGTACGCCGCGCCCGGCGACACGATCCCCACTCGCCGCGCGATCGAGTCCGCTTCGACCCGGAACGCAGTGAGTGCCTCGGCGTCGGGCGCGGCGACCTCCATCGCCGCGAGGTCGGCGCCGAGCTCGTCCTCGAAGCCCGGCGCGGACCACGACCACGGGCCCGTCCAGACGTCGACGCGCTCGCGCAGCGCGAACGACCGCACGTTCGACGCGAGCAGGGTGTGCTCCCAGGACGGGCCCTTCGCGACGAGGCGACGGACGAAGCGCGGCAGGCCGACGAGCGGCCCGACCTCGAGGTGCGGGCCGCCCGCCTCCGCCGCGCAGCACACCAGCGCCGCCTGCCACCGAGCCGGCGGCGCCTCGCGCTCCTCCCCGTCGTCGGGAGGCGGCGCCGCCTCGAAGAACGTGCGCGCGCGCGCCGCGGCCTCCTCGCCCAGCCGGCGAAGGTCCGCGCGCGATCGCAGCGCGCGCGTCCCGGGCCGCCGGCGCAGCCGCGGCCGGCGGCCGAACGACGACGGCGCGAGCGGCCCGAGCGCGGTGGCGATCACGCGCAGTTCATCGAGCTCGCCCGCTTTCACCACGATGTCCGGGTACCGCGCGCGGTCGGGGTTCAGCGACTCGAGCCGAACGCGCTTCCGATCCCTGTCCCAGCGCTTGATCGCGTAGCTCCCGGTCTCGGAATCGTGGAACGCGCCTCGCACCAGCAAGTTGGGTTGCACCCTCCCCGAGTCGTAGGCGACGCCGCGGTGGAACGCGTGCTCGAACACCACCCACGCGCCGTCCACGAGGCCCGAGTGTCCGTCGTCCATGCTCGCGCCGCGCAGCCGCGCCACGAACATCCGGTCGTTCAGGGGCCGGTCGAGATCGACGCGCAGCCAGCCGAGCGCATCCACCGCCTGCGCGCGCGCGCCCGGCCCCCACTCGCCCGCGGGCTCGGACGCCGCCGCCGCCTCAAGCGTCAGCACCGGGAGGTGGGTGCGGTACTGCTCGAACGGGGTCGCCTCCTCGAGCAGCGGCTCGCCCGACAGCTCCGAGGCGGCCAGCCGCACCCGCTCGCCCGCGAACGAGAGGCGCGGATCGCCGACGCAGATCACCGCCTCCACCCCCACGTGGCGCGACAGCTCGGCGCAACGCTCCACCCACCCGATCTCCGCGCGCTCGCCCTCGCGCAGCTCGCGGACGATCGTCTCGTTGGCGAGGAAGCGGCCGGCCAGGATCCATCGCCCCCACGGCGTGTCGCGGAAGCGCGCGTCTTCGCGCAGCCGCCCGTCCTCGCCGAACGCCCACACGGTCGCCTCGAGCAGCTCGCGCTCGGTCAACGACGTCTGCGCTTCGGCGAGCCGCCGCGCCGCCAAGTCGAAGTCCGACCGAGTCGACCCCCCGAGGACGATCGCGTTCATCTCCGCGTCCTCCGCGCGCGGCCGGCCGCGGTGAGGCGATAGCGCTGGTTGCGGCTCCTGGGCTTGTCGGGCCGCGTCATCTCGACGAGCCCCGCCTCGAGCGCGGGGAGGAGGTAGCTCAACCGGAAGTGCTCGCGGTCGCCGAGCCCGAGCGCGTCTTGGAGATCCTGGCGGGTCATCTCTCCCTCGAGACGCGCGAGGAGGTCGGCGACGTGCTCCGTGACCGCGGCCTCGTCACCCCGCAAGTCACCCCGCAAGTCACCCCGCAAGTCACCCCGCAAGTCAGACGTCGCCTCGCCGGCCGCCTGCACGACGGCCGGTGCGATCGCGGGACTGCTCTGGTCGTCGTCGCCGCCGCGGTCGTGAACCCGCCGCGAGGCCGCTCGTCCTGCCGCGGTCAGCCGGTAGCGTTGGGCCCGACTTTTCGGCGTTTCGGGCCGAGTCATCTCCACGAAGCCGGCGCGCAGCGCGGGGACCAAGTAGGCGCGCCGGAGGTGCTCGCGATCGCCGAATCCGAGCGCGTCCTGGAGCTCGTGACGGGTCATCTCCCCGTCGAGACGCGCGAGGAGGTCGGCGACCTGCGCCGTGATCGCGGCCTCGTCACCCCGCAAGTCACCCCGCAAGTCACCCCGCATGTCACCCCGCATGTCGCCCATCGAGTCGCCGGCCGCGCGCGCCGCCGGATGCACGGGCAGCACGGTCGCGAAGTAGGTGTGATCCTCGTCGAACCGGAAGGTGGGCGGAGGCGACCCGTTGTCGCGCATCGCGCGCAGGATCTTCGGGATCCCGGTGCCGCGCCCCTCGGTCAGCTCGAGCTCCTTCAGGAAGTCCCCGATCCGGCGGTTGCGATACCGGCGCGCGATGGCGCGACCCGTCGCGAGCTCCTCGGCGCGCACCGAGCGGTCCGGGCCCGGGTAGCTCACGACCGTCAACTCTTCGTGCGTGATGCGGACCTCGACGGGCTCCCTCACGTCGTAGCCGCGATGGTAGACCGCGTTGACCAGCGCCTCCTCCACGGCCACCAGCGGGTAGTTCGCGACCCGGTCCGCTTCCGCCCGGTCCGCGTGCTTAACCACCGTCGTCGAGAGGAACGTGTTCTCGATGTAGGCGAGCGCGTCCCGCAGCATGCGGTGCAGAGGGCCGCGAAACTCCTTCTCGGTGAAGCGGTCGCCGCCCAGGCCCTCGGGGAACCACACGACGTCGATCTGCGTCGCCGGGAAGAAGCGCCACGGCTCGGGGTGGAAGAACAACAGGCCGACGTTGATCGGGAACGGCGCCTCGCGCGTGCCGCCGACCACGCCCATGCGCCGGCCGAGCTCGACGAGAGGCAGCGAGCGCTCCTCCGCGAGCTCGCTCCCCACCTCTCGCAGGTAGTCGACCATCAGCTCGCGCGAGAGGTCCTCGACCTTGGCGAACACGTTCTCGCGATCGTCGAGCGGGACCGTCGCCGCGAGCCCGAGCAGCTCGCGCTCGTCGGCGCCACGCGCTTCGACGGTGCTCGAGCCCTTGCGGATGAACCACGCGAGCTCGTCGCCCTTGCCCTTGACGAGCGATCTGCGCGCGCGATACGGCCGCGTGCGGCCGCCGGGCGCCCACAGCACGAGCAGGAGCTTGCCGTCCACTTCGTACGGCGCGGCGAGCGGGTGGTAGGGCGGGCGCATGGCCGAGTGCCCGAGCTCGAGCAGCTCCTTCTGGATGCGGTCGACCTCCTTCTGGCTCAGGCCCACCGGCGGGAGCGCCGGCCGCCCGTCCTCCTCCGCGACCCCGAGCACCACGTAGCCCCCGCCGAGGTTGTGGAAGTCGTTGGCGAACGCACACAGCGTGTGGAGCACGCGGACCGGGTTCCAGCCCGCCTTGAGCTCGAGCCGCTCCCACTCGACCGACCGGCCGTGGAGCAAGTCATCGATCGCGATCGGCAGCGCGCCGCCCTTCATCGCCACGCGTCCCCCGCGTCCGGCTGGCGCTCGGCGTTCTCCACCGCCTCGGCCGGCACGAGCTCGAGGCCCTCGCGTACGAGCGCTTCGAGCTCGCGCGCGAGGTGCTGGCGGCCGTCGGTCGTCCAGAGCTTCTGCTTGCCCACGTCGACGAACCGGACGCCGACGACCCCCACGGACTGACCCTCGACGCCGGCGAGCGCGTCGAGATCGCGCGGGGCGGCGCCCTCGACGTGCGGGTAGAGGAGGACGGCGCGACGGCAGCCGTAGCGCCGCAGGTACGCGTAGAGCTGGTAGAGGTCCGCGTCGCTCGGCCGCGCCCGCGCCGGGTCGCTCAGGCGCTTCCACTTCGTGTCGACGATGAAGCGCCTCGTCTCGTTCGCGGCCTCGCGCTCGAAGAGGAGATCGGGCGCGAGCCGAAGGACCTCGCGCCGACTGTCGGACTCGAAGAGCCCGAGGCGCAGGCCGCGCCCCTGCGGCAACAGAAGCGTCCCGGGGACGCGCGACAGCACGTGCGAGCGCGAGAACGCCGCGACGTAGCGCTCGAACACCTTCTCCATGTCGAACAGGAGCGAGAACGTCTCGACCTCGCCCGCACGCGCGTCGGGCGCCTGCCCCTCGAGCACGACGCACGCGAAAGCGTAGACGTCCCGGAAGCGCTCGTTCTGCCGGTTGAAGACCGGCTCGCCTCGCGCCTCGTCGGGCGCGACCTCGGGCACGTCGTCGAGGATCGCGAGCGCGTGCTGGCACTTCACCATCAGAGGCGGCGGCAGCGCGCGGTGCGCGAGCACACGGCACGCGCGCCGGAGCCGGACCGAGATCGGCGTCGCCTCCGACAACACGTCGTGCCGGCAGTAGAAGCGGTGGCGCGCGGCCGCGTTCTTCGCCACGTGCCGGTGAAAGACGAGCTTGCCGCGCAGCGTGCCGAGGTTGTCCTCCAGCGCGTGGTAGGCCCGGTCGAGCCCGCGCCGCAGCTCCTCGAGCAGCCGATCGAGGAAGGCGTCGACGAGCTGATCGTGGAGCGTGGCCCTCCGGAGCGCGAGCTGCGCGAGCCCCCGCGCGCGCACCGCGCCGAGCCCTCCACGCAGGAGCATCTCGAAGAGGTTCGCGCGCGTGTCGCGCACCCAAGCGTCGAGCGACTCGCCCGGCTCAGGCGGCTGCTGATCGTCGGTCTTCGGGAGGATCTCGATCTGCAGGCCCGGCACCTGCACCACGCCCACCCATGAGCCCACGAGCGCGTGGTGCCTGCGCCATGCGAAGACCGGCTTCTCGCCGCGGTCCTCACGCGCCGCCTCGCTCCGCATGAGCCGGTCGTAGAGCCGCGCCGCGAGCTCTCGGCGCGCGGGTGTCCCGGCCGCGTAGGCGCGCTCTGCCTCCCCGCCTCGGACGAGCCGCCCGCGCTCGAGCACGGTGACTCGCAGCATCAGCCACCCGCCTCGGGCGCCAGCGCGCGCACGCGGGCGGCGCGCGCCTCGCCCGTCTCGCCGAGGAGCTCCATGAACGCCTCCGCCACGAACTTGGGCGACGCCTCGCCGCGCGCGCGGAAGCTCGGGTGGACGTCCCACGCGACCTGGTCGACGTAGTCGTCGTGGTCGAAGCCGAGCACCACCTTCTCTTCCAGCCGGCGCGCCGTCAGGATCGTGCCCGTGGGGTGTTCGTCGTCGCGGAGCTCCTTCGGTTCACCCTCCGCGCTGAGCGGGTAGCCGACCGCGAGCGCGACCTTCTCCCACTGGCCGAAGAAGTACTCCTGCACGAGCGGCAGGACGCGCGTCGCGAACACCTCGCGCAGGCCCTGGAGGCTTTCCACCCCGAAGAAGTACGCGTGCCCGATCTGATGCTCGCGATCGTAGAGGTAGCGCAGGCGCTCGTTGAGCTTCTCGAAGACGGCGACGACCAGCGCGCGGACCGGCTCGTCGACGCCCTTGTCGACCAACGCCCGCTCGAGCTCGCCCTTGTCCGGCATCATCTCCTCGAACACGAAGCGGCGGCGCAGCGCCACGTCCATCAGCGCGATCGACCGGTCCGCCGTGTTCATCGTGCCGATCACGTGGAGGTTCGGCGGCACGCCGAACCACTCTTTGGACGACGGGAGCTGCACGCGCAGCTCGTTCGGATTGCCGAGCCGCTTGTCGGGTTCGAGCAACGTGATCAGCTCGCCGAAGACGCGCGCGATGTTGGCGCGGTTGATCTCGTCGATGACAAGGACGAAGGCGTCCTTGCGCTGCTGCGCCGCGGTGGCGGCGATCCGCTTGAAGATGCCGGGCTCGACCCGGTAGTGGACGTCGCCTTCCTCGTCGGTGATGGCGCGCAGGCCTTCGACGAACTCCTCGTAGGCGAAGGCCTGGTGGAACGTGCAAAAGACGATCTGCCCCGCCTGCCGCAGCCGCTCCCACTCGACCTGCACGTGGTCGTTCGGCGAGTCGGAGGCGGTGGCGTCGCCCAGCAACTCGAGCGCGCGTCGCCGCACGTTGTACGTCTTGCCGGTGCCGGGCGGGCCGTAGAGGATGATGTTGCTCGGGTCGGTGACCGAGAAGGGCACCGCTCCGCTACCGCCGACGAGCGTCTCGAACTTCTCCTGCGTCAGCTCGCGCAGCGTCTGCATCCAGTTGGTCTGGTCCTCGATGTCGCGCGCGGTGGTGTCGTCCCACTTCACCTTGATCTGGTGCGGGAAGTCCTCGCCCTCGACGGTGTGCTCGCCGGGCCGATAACGGTAGCCCTCGGTGACGGTGCCGACGCCGAGGATCGACGTCCGCCCCTTGTTCGCGATGACGCGGTCGCCGGGCTGAATATCGTGGAACAGCCAGACCTGGTACGGTCCCTCGCTGCGCTTGTCCTTGTTGTACTTGGCCTTCGAGAGCGCCTGGAAGTCGGACTCGGACAGCGTGGAGATGTCGCCGAGGTCGGGCCAGCCGATGGCCGCGATGCCGCGCTGCCGCCACTCGGGCCACGCGATGCCGTTTCGACCGGGAGCGACCTTCCAGTAGCGCGCGCCAGAGGCGGTCGTGGTGGCTGGCGTCGCCGTGGCGACGCTGCTCGCGGGCACGTCGCGCAGAACGGCGTCGATGCCGAGCTTGAACTGCTGCGCCTCCGTGCTGGTGACCTCGCGAAGCTCGGGCGTCGCCGACAGCTCCGGCGCCTCCAGCATCGGCAGTCGTCGCCAGTGCAGAGAGCCCGCGCTGTCGAGCGCCAGCACGCGCGCGAGCGCCGCAATGGTGTCGCCGTCGTGCAGCGCGAGCACGTGGCCCGCGCGAATGCCTTCTTGATGGAGCTTTGACGGGACGTTGAACGACGCGGGCAGGTCGCTCGCGCGCACGTCCTCCTTCGCGGCGAGCTGGGCTTGCTGCTCCCCGGGCGCGATGTCCTTCAGGGGGACGAACCAGAAGCGGGCATTACTCATCGTCTTCCTCGGGGGGCACGCTCGCGGCTGCCGCCGCACCTCCGACCAGGCGGAACGCATCCGGCCACCCGCCGCACGTCTCGATGGTACGATCGATCTTGCTCTGCTCCTCGATCGTTTCTCGGAGAGCGTTGAGCACCAGCGCGAACTTCTGGGACTCGTCACTTGAGAGAGCGCGTCCACGCCGGGCGGAGAGCCACTTCTTGCAGACCTCGTAGCTGCCGATCTTGAATCCCCAGACAGCAGCGGAGACTCCTCCGAACCACTGCTTCGTGTTGATCCAGAGTTTTCCTTCCTTGGCGTCGAACTTCGGCATCCCAGGCGCGACGACTCCGTCCCCTTTTCCCTGGAGTCCGTCATCGGGCCCGAGCGATTTCGGCGATGTCTTCAGCAGGTGCAGTTCGACGAGGCGCTTCCCGTGCTCGCCAAGCGCCTTGAACACCTCAGCCGACGAGGGGCGAGGCACGCGAGGGAACTCTCGGATGAGGAGATCGTTGTACCGCCGTCTGTAGGATGGACTGGAGAGTACGGCGTACCAGTACTCGAACATCGCCATGGGCGTGGCCGCCTTCCCCGCGATGTCGGTGTACGCAGCCACCACGTGGCGGTCGATGTTGGGCTGGTTGCGCTTCACGAGTCCGTCGGGATCACGGAGGAACAGCGGGAACACGAACGCGTTTGCCGAGGTCTTCGACGAAAGGCTGATGACTTCTGTGATCCGGTCGGACAAAAAGACGTGGTTGAAGTCGTCTCCCTTGGTCATTCGCGTCGTGAGGAGGGCGACGTTTCCCGGCTCCAGGAGATGGGCGTTCACGCGCTCTCGGCGATGAACAAGGACGCTCGGGTCATAGACCGTCCATCGCTCATCGAAGGGACGGTACAGGCACGACACCAACTGCATTCGCCATCCGCCGGTAGCCAGGACCTTCTTGGCGTTGGCGTACTGCCACTGCGACTGCGTGCAGAGCTTGAACTGGTCGCGCGCGTCCGCCTCGGATTTCGTGGCGAGCAGCGTGGTTACATGGTCAGAGATTTCTTCTCGGGTGAATGCGATCGCGAAGTCGTCGTGCGTGGTCAGGAAGCCAGGCGCAGGTCTTCCATTGGGGGAGAACACTGCGTCGATGGCATCAAACTGCGCGAACTCGACACTCGCATCCGTGCCCGTACGAGTAGCGAGAAAGAGGAAACGGTCATCGTGCTGGACGTCGGTGAGCCAGACGATGGGCGCAACGCCCTCGAAGGCTGCGCGAAGCCGCTGCAGCTTCGGTCCGCGCGCACCCCACAAGTCAGCGGTTCGGAAGATGGCCAACCCATCGGCAGCAGCGTCCGGCGTGCGCCGCGCGCACAAGATCGCAACGCCTTGCATGATGTTGAAAACGTTGTCGTCAGCCCCGCCATCGGGGGGGGCTTCGCGGCGGGCGAGATTCCCGTGGAGGTTCAGAATGTCCACGTTCGAAAATGTGGTCAGGAGGTGATGCCTCAGGCCCGGGAACGTGTCGCCATCCAAGTAGCTGTGGTCGGTGATGAACCCAAGCACTCCGAACCCAGTCGCAGCAAGTCTGCGTTCTGCGTACGCGATGAACTTCACGTAGTCGTTCTGGAGCCACTTTCCTTGAGCGAGGCGCAGCGCCTTGCCGCCGATACTCCGGTACGGCTCGACAAGGCCTCGAGCCCATTCGCCGTTGTTCTGCGAGTGACCGGCGTAAGGCGGGTTGCCCACCACGACAGTGACGCGGATGGATTTCTTGGCACGCTCTGCCTCCTTTGCCTCCTCCGCGACGTGTTCTCCGATGAATGAGAGCTGAGCTGCCGTGTGCGGCTCGAGGGAGTTGGTGAGGAACACACGTAGGCGATCGTTCTTCGTGAACGTGAAGCCGGTCTCCTGCAACGCGAGTCCGAGGCGCAGGTGGCTCACGATGTACGGAGCCATCATCAGCTCGAAGCCGTTGATGCGCGGCAAGAGGTCCTTGCGGACGTAGCTGACCCACGCCTTGCGCGCGGCCTCCTCGTCGAGCCCCTGCTTCTTGAACTCGGCCTGCATCGTCTCGTGGATGACCTCGATGACGCGCAGGAGGAAGGTGCCCGTTCCGAGCGCCGGGTCGAGCACCTGGACGAAGGGCGCCTTCGGGTCGACGCCCTCGGGCACCGACAGCTTCTTCGCCTTGGCGAAGGCGGCCCACGCCGTCGTGTCGGCGAGACCGAGCGGGAGACCGAAGTCATTCTGGAGCGAGGCGTGCGCGGTCCGCACGATGTACGAGACCACCTCGTCGGGCGTGTAGTAGACGCCCTGGTCCTTGCGCACCTGCGGGTCGTAGGCGTCGAGGAAATCCTCGTAGAAGTGGATCGACGGGTCGCGCTTCTCGTCCTGGAATACCTCTTTGACCGAGGTGCGCGCGAGCAAGCTGGTGATGTCGTCGAGAAGCCAGGTCAGGTTCTTGTCGAAGTTGGAGTTGTTGACCAGCTTGTCGAACAGGTCCTTCAAGAACGCGCTCGTCTCGGGGAGCAGGTCCTTCAAGTTCTTGCGCGTGAAGAGCGGCTTGTTCTCGTCGTCGCTCGAGATCCAGCGCGCGGCCAACATGCCGTAGGTGATCGTCTGCGCGTAGGCGTCGGCGAACTTCTCGACGGTGAGCGTGGCGAGCGCCGCGTTGAAGGTGTCGAACAGCTTCTTGAGCGGGCCCTTGTCGTTGCCCGCCGCGATCTCCTTCTCCAGCTCCTCGACGGCCAGCGCCTTCAGATGCTGGGCGCGCCAGGCCAGCTCGGTGGCGAGCTGCTTCGGCTTCTCGATGGCGCTCTTGCTGACGACGAAGAAGCGCGACAGGAGCTGGACGACGCCGCCCTCGCCGTCGAACTGAGTCCGCTTCGGGCCTCGCGTGAGGCGACCACGGAGCGGCGTGCTGCCCTGCCAGAGCTCCAGCTCCGGCTCGGCGCTATCGGGGTAGATGACGAGGACGTTGTGGAAGTGGTTGTTGTTCGCGAGCGCTGCGCGCAGCGGCGCGACCTTCGCCTTGGTCGAGGCGACGTACACGATGAAGCCGAGGAGCCGCTCGTTGCGGTCGTAGATGCGAACGCCCTGGAGCGGGTTCTTGAAGCCTGGCTTCTGCGATTCGACGGGATCGGCGCCGATGCCGTGGTTCACGGGCAGCTCGATCATGTCGAGGCGCCGGTTCTGGTTCGCGCTCTTGCGGTGGATGCCGAACGAGCCCGCGATCTCGTCGAGCACGTCGCGGAGCTTCTTGCGCAACTCCTCTTCGGCGATCCCGAGCAGGCTCCCCTGCGTGCAGACCGCGAGGAGGTCCTTGATCTTCTTGCGCTCGGCGCCCGTGATGAAGGCGTCCTGCCACTTGGCGCCGCTCGCGAGCTTCTCGAAGTGACGGCTGAAGAGCTGATCGAGATGCTCCTCGGCCAAGGGTCGATCCCAGTCGCGCACCTCTTCGCGAAGCGTGAACACCTCGAGGGCGCCGGTGGTGGTGCTCTTGGTTCCGAAGCAGACGATCTGGCGGCCTGCAGAGGAGGCGCGGTCGTCGACGATGGAGACGACGCAGAGGGTCTCGGTCTGAGCGCCCTGCCGGGCGGACGCCGTCCGCTTCTTCTCGAAGCCCTCGAGGACGTCCTGAACGATGCGGTGGAGCGCGTCTTCGAGCTGATCCGTCTGCCGGAAGAACGGGTCGGCCAGCAGCTCGCGCCCCTTCTTGTCGAGCTCGAAGAGCACGATGTGGAACGGGCGCTCGTTGGTCTTCGGCCAGTAGATGCCGGCGTTCGGCAGGAACTTGCTGGTCCTCTGGTCGCCGAGGACGATCTCGTCACGGGGCTGCGCCTCACCGTGCGCGAAGACCTCCTCGAGGAGGAGCTGAGCGAAGCGCGTATCGGCGGGCGGCGGAACCGAGGGCGTGGTGGTGTCGTCGTTGCCGAAGACATCGTCTGCGCTGAACGAAGCAGCCGAAGTCGACTTCGACGCCTTCTTCGGCTTGGGCGCGACACCATCGAGAATGCGGCTAACGAACTCTTCCTTCTTCATGCTTCCTCACTCGGTCTCACGGGCGCAGCCTCGTCGAGAACACGAAGCTGAAGGAGTCGAAATCCACTGACGGCGATGGCGCGCCGATCGGGCTCCGCGCCAAGGAAGCCCGCCGAGATGGCCGACGCACCTTGAAGGAGGGGGCGGCGCATGTCGCCGAGCTCTTCCAGGGCGGTGTCTTCGTCGACGAGGCGCCGCGAGGCCGCGAGGAGGTCCTCGGCGGCGATGGGGCGCGAGGCGTCCTCGGAGAACGGAAGGCCGGTGCGCGTCGCCGCCGGGAAGGTCTTGCTGTCGAGTGCGAGCCAGAAGTTGAGCAGCGAGTCCGCGGGCTTCGCCGTCGTCCACAGCCAGTGCGGAACACCGTCAACGAGGCGCGGTTGGAGCTGCCGCGTGTAGACGGTGGTCTCGCCGCCCTTACGGCCAAGCTGCGCCCACGCGAGGATGCGGTCGTCTTGGCGCCCGCCGACCTCGCGGAGCCAGCCGTTCCACGCGGCGAGCCACTCGGCGTCGATGCCGCGCTCGCTCATGAGGCGGCGAAGGCGTTGTTGGTAGCCCGCGATCTGCTCGATGGCGCGATCGCCCTGCCACGCGTTGAGCGCGGAGATGCCCTGGTAGCGGTACTCGGCCATCCAGTCGGCCTCGGCGCCGGTGCCTTGCTCGAGCCCGAGCGTGAAGTCGATGGCGAGCGTCTTGAGGGCGATGCGCTCGCGGAGCTGGAGCTCGGCCTCGAGCTCGTCGGGGAGCAAGAGGTTGACGGTCACGGGCGCGGCGCCCGGGTGGGCGTGCCACCAGTAGCGCGGCGGATCGACGCCGAGCTCGCGCGCGAGCGCCTCGATGTCGGGGAAGCGCGTCGCCTCCTCGATCGCCGGGCTCAACCGGCGATCGATGCGGCCCGCGCGCTGGATCATGCGCACCGGGTTCCAGTGGACGTCGTAGTTGAGGAGCAGCGCGACGTCCTGGAGGTTCACGCCCTCGGCCAGCACGTCGGTGGCGAAGAGGACGTCGATGGGCCGGCGCATGGCCTCGGCCCAGCCGCGCTCCCAGTCCGCGCGGAGCGTGCCCGCGGCGTCGGCCACCGCGGGCGGCCGCGCCGGGCCGAGCCGGTAGAACGGCGCGAACGCGTGGATCACCGCGTCACGCTCCTCGGTCGCGCCGCTCACGACGGCGACGCGCCCGATGAGGTCGAGCACCTCGTGCTTCGACACGAGGTGGCCGGCGCCCGCGGACAGCTCGCGCAGCACCGTCTTCCATTCGCTCCGCTCCAGCGCGGGCGCGGCGCGCAGCACGGAGTCGAGGTAGGCGAGCGTGTCGGTGAACTGCGAGAAGACGATCGCCTTCTGTCCGGCGGCGCGCGCCGCGAGCAGGCGCGCGACGAGGCGGCGGAGCTTCCCGTCGGTGACGATGCGCATCGCCCACGGGGCCGACTTCGGCCAGTCCACACCCTGGCCGCCGTGGATGAAGCGCCGAGGCCAGTCCTCGGGCGCGAAGCGGCCGAACACGATGCCTGCGAGGCCCGGCGCGGTGCGGAGCAGGGTCGCCAGGTCTCGCGTGAGCGCCTCGCGCAAGCCCCAGAGCCGATCGAGCTGTTCGCGGCGCGTCATCGCGGCCTCGTCCTCGGGATCGAAGAGGCCGAGCTGGGGGGGCAGCGGGTCGTCCGTGTCGGCGGCGGGTCGCGCGCTGAGGTGCGCGTGGCTCCAGCGCGCGAGGAGCGCGCCGCCCCGCGCCATGGTCTGAGCGCCGGTGAGCAGGAGGTCGAGGCGCGCGCGCTCGATCTCCGGGACGTCGGCGACGAGCGCGGCGAGCTCCGCGTCGAGCGCCGCCGCGCGCTCGCGGTCCTGGACGGCACCGCACAGCTCGAGGAGCTGCTGGAGCCGGTGGGCGTGGAGCGCGAGCAGCCGCAAGAGCGTGATGAGGAACGCGACGGGCGAGGACTCGAGCCGCTTGAGCACGAGCACGCGCTGCAGCCCGACGACCGAGGAGACCTCGCCGGCCTCGCGGACGCCGTCGCGCACGTCGGACCACGTGTAGACGGCGAGGGAGAGCGGCGCGAGGTCGGCCGGCGCGTCCTGAGGCGCGCTCTCGAAGAGCGGGAGGAAGCGCGCGAGCACGTCGCGCGTGTCGTCGTAGACGTCCTCGTAGACGAGCTTCTCGGGAGGCCCCGCGTCCGGGCGGAAGAGGAGCGGCGCAGTGGAACCCTGCTCGCGCTCGATCTGCCTGCAGAGCGCGCGCGAGCGCTGGACGACGACGCGGTCGAGCAGCTCGCCCGCGATGCGGGCCGGCGTGGCGGGGGGCGCCTGGCCGCGCTGGATCGCGTCGCGCACCGCGTCCCGCTGCGCGGCGAGGCGCTTCTCCTGCTCCTTGAGGTAGTCGCCGACGCGCGGCACCTGCACGCCAAACTGGAGGTCGTCCCGGAACTCGGGCGCGTAGGCGAAGCGCGCGTCGGCGCTGCCGTGGACGAGGAGCGCGGCGACGTCCGCGCCCCGCTGCTTGCTCTTGCCAGCCTTCGCGATGCGGTCTTCCACGACCCGGACGGCGCGCGCGCGGTACCGGTCGGGCGTGAGCTCGTCGTCGAGCCAGAGCGCCTTGCCGAACATCAACGCGGCCTGCTGGCGGAGGTCCTCGAGGCTGTTGTTGATCGGCGTGGCCGTGAGCAAGAGCACCTTGCGGCGCGCGTCCCGGCGAGGCTGGAGGCGCAAGAGGTCGCGCAGGACCGTCGTGCGCCGCGCGCCGACCGAGCGGAAGTTGTGCGCCTCGTCGACGACGACGAGGTCCGAGAGGAGCAGGTGCTCCATGTCGCTGGCGCCGCCACCCTGCGCCGCGAGGACGTCGCTGGCCGGCACGACCCGCGAGAGCTTCGTGTGCGAGACGACGCGGATCGACGCGAGCGAGACCCCGTGCGCGGCGAGCGGCGGCAGCGCTTCGCGCGCCCACGTGCTGACGACCGAGCCCGGCGCGAGGATGGTCACGCGGAACGGATCTTCGGGCGCGGTTCGGCCGCGCGCGTCGAGCCGCTCGCGCCAGGCGTTCGCGTAGTGCACGACGACGGCGGTGGCGACGTACGTCTTGCCGAGACCCACGCCGTCGCAGAGCATCGCGCCGCCGTACTCCTCGAGCTGCGCGACGAGCCGCTGCGCGGCCTGGCGCTGGTACGCGGCGACGGGATACGCCTCCGTTGCGGGGTGCAGGGTGCGCGTCTCGCCGACCATCCGCGCGATGTGTCCGTAGAGGACGAGCCAGCCCTTCTCGAGCGGCGTACACTCCGCGAGCGACGTCACGCGACGCGCATGCGGACGTGGGCAGACGCGCGCGCACCACGCCTGCGCCTCGCGGTCCCAGCGCCGCGATGGCGCGGTCGCGGAGGCCAGGGTGTCCCAGTGCGCGTGAGGGTCGCCGGGCCGCACGTGCCCGAGCTCGAGGTGCGCGAGGAGGTGCGCGAGGAGCTCGGCGAGGCGAGCGCCGAGCGCGAAGTCGACGGCGACGATAACGCGATCCCCAACCGGCACGAGCTGCGCGACCGCGTCGGCGTGGGGCGGGGTGCGGAAGTCGGCCTCGAGGACCGCCGAGCGAGGCGCGAGCTCCCACGGGAACGGGATGCGGAACACCACGTTCAGGTGCGCGTGGAGCGGCGCGAGCGGTGGGTCGGCCTGCTCGAGGAGGCTCGCGAGCGCCGCCCACCACGCGGCGTCCACGGCGCGCTCTTCGGGCGCGTCGGGACCGGCGTACCAAGCGAGCGGCGCTTCCTCTCGGGTGCCGCGCACCGGCGCGAGGGCGCGCGGTGGATCGGCGGGCGCCGCGCGCCACCAGCGGGCGCCGTCGAAGCTCGCCCCGACGAAGCCCTCGTGCGCGGCCGCGAACGCCACGAGCGCGTGAAGGCCCTCCCGAGAGAGCGCGCCGTCGGCGACGGGAAGCGCGAGCGTCGGCGGCCTCGTGAGGAAGTCGGCGTCGCACTCGAGCCAAGCGGTCGCGGTCGATGGCGCGCTCGTGACCGGCGCATCGAGCACGACGGCGCCTGCCCGCGTCGCGCGTAGCTCGATGCGCGCGGCCGCGGCGCCGAGCGGCACGACGAGCTCGACGGAGTCGACGTCGCGTGTGCGCATGCGACGCCCGAGCTCGCCGGCCGACAGGTCCTCGCGCGCTCCACCGTCGTCCGTCGTCGCGCGCACGCTCGTCGCCCGGGCGAGGAAGAGCACCGCGAGCCCGGCACAGAGCCCAGCCGCGGCGTCCTCGGAGCCCATGTCGATCTGCACCGAGCGCCGCTCCGAGCTCTTCTGGCCGTGAGCCTCGAACGATGCGGTCGCGGCGCGCGGTGCGCTGTCGGAACGAGCGATCATGGTGACGCAAGACTCCGGCGACGGAGCCACGACCTCAGACCCCGCTCCCCGAGACGACCGAGAGTACCGACTACGGTGGAGCCGTGGGATGGAAAGTGACTGACGCGAGCCGTCTGGTGGCTTCGCTCGGTTCGCGCCCTCGAACGCCATGACGCGCACGCCGCGCGGCGTCAGGCGGCGGCGACGAGCTCGCAGCTCAGCGCGAGGTAGAGCGCGCGCTCGACCTGCTCGGCCTCGAGGCCGCCGGAGGAGTGCTCGCGCGCGAGCAGCCCCGCCGCGGTCGTCGAGCCGTCGAGGCTCACGATGACGCGCTCCCACTCCTTGGGGAGCCGGAACGCGCCGAGCGGGACGGGCGGGCGCGTGTTGAGCTTGAGCACGCGGCGCTGCACGGGCTTGAGGGCGAGCTCGATCTGCTCGGGGCGTGTGGTGAGGACGGCGTCGCGCAACAGCTCGTGCTCGCCCTGTCCGATGGGCAACGTCTCTTCCTCACAACGCTCGCCTTGGACGTACGCCCACTGGCCGCGCGCCCACTGGAAGGCCTCGAGGTAGCGCGCGCGCACCTGCTGGCTCACCGCGCGGTAGAGCTCCATCGGGCGCAGGATGCCGAGCCCGACGAGGGCGTCGCCGAGGCGGCCGTCGTAGCGAGGGAGCATCGCGAGCGCCATGTCGAGCTCCATGCGCAGGATGGAGCCCTGCGCGACGAGGAACTCGCCGAGCAGCTCCGCGCCCATGTTGGAGGCGACGAAGTCGGGGCGGCCCTCGTTGAAGTAGATGCGCTTCTGCCGCGCGCCGTCCCACAGGTAGAGGACGCCGGTCTCGCGCCCGACCGTGAGGCCGTGCACCGTCTTGAGCAGCCGGCCGCCCTGCAGCACGCCGCGCCTCGTCGCGCCGGCCGGGGGCCCGCTCGGACCCGGGCGCAGCGCGTGGCTCTTCATGTAGCGCTGCAGCTCGGGCATGCGCCCGGCGCTGTCGAACTCGCCCTCGTCCTTGCGCACGCGCGTGCCCGGCACGAGCTCGCCGAGCACGATGCGGCGCACCAGCTCGCTGAACGGCACCGGGCCCTCGAACGAGCCGTCGGGGAGCATCAGCTCGTACATCGACGGAGGATCCATCGCGAGCGAGTCGAGCAGCCCGCGCGTCTCCGCCGACGCCGTCGACGACTCGTCGAGGTCGACGAGGAAGGTCGGGCGCGCGCCCGCCTCCGGCGCGTCGAGGTCGCGGCCCGACTTGGGGACGAGCTCGAGCCGCTCGAGCAGCCGCGCGAGCTCGCGCGGGCCGTAGCCGAGCTCGCCGCGCCGCTGGAGGATCTCGCGCAGGGTGTGCTCGAGCGTGCGCGCGCTCGGGCGGTGGCGCGGGTCGCGCTCGAGCGCCCAGACGATGAGCTTGATGACGTCCTTCGGGATGTGCCCGCCGCGCCGGTGGAGCGTCTCGAGGTCGACGTTGCGGATCTGCAGGAGCACCTCGAGGTCGCCGCTCTTGCCGAAGAGCGGCTCCGCGAGCAGGAGCTCCGCGAGCACGACGCCGAGCGTGAAGACGTCGCTCTTGGCGTCGACCGGGTCGCCGACGACCTGCTCGGGCGACATGTAGCCGAGCTTGCCGCGGATGTGGCCGTCGTCGGTGCGCGAGACCGTCGTGCGGCAGCGCGCGATGCCGAAGTCGGTGAGCCGCACGCGGCCGGAGCGATCGAGCAGGAGGTTCGCGGGGCTCACGTCGCGGTGCACGATCGAGAGCGGCTTGCCCTCCTCGTCGCAGAGCTCGTGCGCGTAGGCGAGCGCGGTCGCCGCCTCGTGCGCGACGTGGAGCGCGGGGCCGAGCGGCACCGTCTCGCGGCGCCCCGCGACGGTGCGCAGCAGGCGCCCGACCGTGGTGCCCTCGACCATCTCCATCGCCATGAAGAGCGCGCCGCCGTGCTCGCCGAAGTCGAACACCTGCACGATGCCCGGGTGCTCGAGCCGCGCCGCGAGGCGCGCCTCGTCGATGAACATCCCGACGAACTCGGCGTCGCGCGCGTGCTGCGGCAGGATGCGCTTGAGCGCGACGCGCTTCTGGAAGCCGTGCGGGCCGAGGCGCCGCGCGACGAAGACCTCCGCCATCCCGCCGGCGGCGAGCCGGCGCTCGATTCGATAGGGGCCGAGAGTGTCGCGGAGCACGCCCTTCCTTCCCGCAACGAGGCCAGAGGACGCCCTCAGTGTAGATCGTCGGAGGGGGGCGAGGGAAGCACCCCTTCCACGGGCGCGACCTCGTGTATCATCGAGCGGACCCATGGGTACCGCACGCTCGAGCGCACGGGGCAAGAAGGACACCTACCTGGGCAAGGTCGTCGCCGGCCGCTACCGGCTCGAGACGCTCCTCGGCGAGGGCGGCATGGGCGTGGTCTACCGCGCCCGGCACGTGCTCATCGATCGCGTCGTCGCGCTGAAGCTGATCCGGCCCGACCTGCGCGGCGAGACGCACCTGCGCGCGTGGATGCTGCGCGAGGCGCGCGCCGCGAACCGCGTCGATCACGCGCACATCGTGGAGATCCACGACGTCGGCGAGACGGAAGAGGGCGAGCTCTACCTGGTCATGGAGTACCTGACCGGGGCCGCGCTCTCGAGCGAGATCGCCAAGGGCCAGTTCCCGATCACGCGCGCGGTCGACGTCCTCGAGCAGATGACCGCGGCGCTCGCGCGCGCGCACGACCTCGGCGTGGTGCACCGCGATCTCAAGGCCGACAACATCATGCTCACGGTGCGCGGCGGCCGGCGCGACTTCGTGAAGATCCTCGACTTCGGGCTCGCCGCGCTCGCGCGCGATCCGCGCCTCGCGCCCAAGGGCGCGGTCTTCGGGACGCCCGAGTACATGTCGCCCGAGCAGGCGCGCGGCGACGACGCGATGCCCTCGAGCGACCTCTACGCGCTCGGCATCCTGTTCTTCGAGATGGTGACGGGGCAGCTCCCGTTCCGCTCGAGCGACCGCGACACGCTGCTCGAGATGCAGCGCACCGGCGCGCCGCCGCGGCCGAGCGCGCTGCGCCCCGATCTGCCCCCCGCCGCGGAGGGCATCATCCTCACGCTCCTCGAGAAGGACGCGAAGCGGCGCTTCCGCGACGGCCATCACCTCTCCGAGCAGCTCAAGGCGCTGCAGCGCACGCTGCCCTCGACGACGTGGGACGAGCAGCAGAACGAGGCGCCGCGCCCCGAGCCGCCGCCGCCGCCCGCGCCGACGCTCGGCGTCGTCGACTGGAGCCGCCGCGCGTCGTACTTCGCGCGGATGGTGGCGCGCGCGTACCCGAACGGCCGCGCGCCGGTCGAGGTGCAGCAGGCCGCCGACACGATGTGGGATCTGTCGGCGCGCTCGAGCCGGCTCGAGGGCGAGCTCGCGTCGCACCAGAAGAAGCTCGAGGCGATCGAGCGGCGCGGGCGCGGGCTGCGCGCGGAGATCGGCCGCAAGGTCGAGGAGCTCGCCGAGGAGGAGTCGCGCACGCTGCGCGACGTCACCGCGGAGCGGGCGCGGGTCGGCAAGCTGCAGCAGCGCCTCGGCGACGCGAACCAGACCTGGGAGCAGGCGCACCAGCGCGCGCTCGCCAGCGCGCGGGCGCCGGGCGCCGACGCGCGCACGGTGTTCGAGGAGGTCGGCGCGGCGCGTGCGCGCGCGCAGACGCTCTCCGAGGTGATCGCGGAGCACCAGGAGCGCGTGCAGCAGAAGGAGAGCGCGGCGGCCGACCTGCGGCGGCAGATCGACGAGCTGCGCGCGCAGCTGCAGCGCTACAGCGAGGCGCTCGAGAACGACCTGAGCGCGGGGCGCGATCGCATCGCGACGCGCGTGCGCGAGGCGCTCGGGTTCGAGAAGAACATCGTGGAGGCGTCGAACCTCCTGATGAAGCACCTCGAGGGTCGCCCCGAGTGCACCGAGCTGATGGACGAGCTGCGCGACGCCGAGGCGCGCTTCCGCCGCCAGGAGATCCCCAGCGAGGTCGTCGCGAGCCCCCCCGCGCCGCCGCGCCCCGGCCAGCCCCTCCGCTGAAGGGTGTTTCGAGGAGGCGCGAAGGATCACGCGGTGAGCACGGGGCCGCGGTTGTCGCCGAGCTCGAAGCGGAGCTCGACCTCGAAGGTCTTCTCGAACAGCTCGGCCTTGCGGCGCGCGGTCCACACCTCGAGGGCGAGGTCGCCGGTGCCGTGCGGCGTGATCGAGACGAGCCCGGGGCCGAGCTCGATGTCGAGGTGCCGGACCTTGCTCCGGTGGCCGCGGTCGAGCGCGTCCGCGATTCGAAGCAAGGAAGCCAGCTTGCGCACGCGGCGGCGGTCCGCCGGGCCGAGCCGCTTGTAGAGCGTGTGCTTGGCGCTCGGCACGGCGCGGCGGTGGTAGCGCGCGACGCACGCGACGACCGCGCGCTGCTCGACGCTCAGGCCCATCAGGTCGGTGTTCTCGATGATGTACTGCGAGTGCTTGTGGTGCGCGGCCGAGCTGATGAAGTCCCCGACGTCGTGCAGGAGCGCCGACATGCGCAGGAGCTGCCGGTCGACGGGGCCGAGCGCGTGCACCGCCTGGAGCCGGTCGAAGAGCACGCAGGCGAGCCGGTCCACCTGCGTCGCGTGCGGCTCGTCGAAGTGATAGCGCCGGCCGAGGTGGACCGCGGCGCGCGACATCGCCGCCTCGTCGACGCCGTAGTCCCAGACGCGGAAGTACTTGTCGACGAGCTCGACGGTGATGCCCTCCTTGAGGCCCACGCCGGGCGCGACGATCTCCTCGGTGCGCGCGAGGTCCGCGCAGCGCACGACGACGTAGAGCGCCGGCACGATCACGTCCGCGCGATCCTCGCGCAGGTCGTAGGCGGCCTGCCGCTCCGTCGGCGTGAGCTTCTTCATGCGCTCGAGGAGCGCGCGCGCCGTCGGCACGTGGATCATCGGCATGTCCGTGCTCGCGGCCGGGACACCCGGCACCGGGCAGAGGCGCGCGATCGCGTCGAAGTTGCCGCCGGTCCCCGCGACGACGTCGTAGCGGCGCCGACGGAACTGGTCCTCGACCGGCGCGAGCATGCGGTCCACGTAGTCGTTGAGGAGCTTCTCCTCCCGCGGCGTCACGGGCCCGTCCGCCGTGAGGAACGACTCGAGCAAGCGCACCGTGCCGATCTCGAGCGAGCTCGAGAAGCGCACCTCGTCGTGGTGGACCTCGGAGAGCTCGAGCGAGCCGCCGCCGAGGTCGACGAGGAGCGAGCGGTAACCGCCGAGCCGCAGCCGGCTCTCGACCGCGAGCTTCACGAGGCGCGCCTCCTCGGTGCCGCTGATCGACTCGAGCTGGATGCCCGCCTCCTTCTCCGCGCGGCGGATGAGCTCGGCGGAGTTCACCGCGTCGCGCGCCGACGCGGTGACGACCGCGCGCACCGCCGCGAGGTCGCGCGTCGCGAGCTCCTGCTTGAACTCGCGCAGCGCCTCGACGCACTGGTCGATCTTGGCCGGGTCGAGCTGGCCGGTGAGGAACACGCGGTGGCCGAGCCGCACCGGCCGGCGCAGCGAGACCTGCTTGCGCACGGTCTCGGCGTCGTCTGCGTCGACGACGAGGAGGCGGGAGGCGTTCGACCCGATGTCGATGGACGCGAAGCTCGGCACGCGCTCGGAGATAGACCGAATGCGCGCCGGAGTCGATGCCTTCGCGCGCGAGGCGGGCGGCGGCTCACGGCGCCGCGGGCACGGAGAGGCCCGCGCGCCGGTCGAACCGGCGCCAGGCGAGGTCGAAGAGGCGCCGCCGCCGGGGCGGCGACGACTCCACGACGCGGGCGTGCCAGCGCCGCGTCGCCGCGTCCGCGCGCGCGAACGCCTCTGCGGGCGGCGCGTCGAGCAGCGCCTCCTCGAGCGCGTCGCGCTCCGCGGCGAAGCGGGCGAGCCGGCGCGCGTGATCGCGCCCGACCGCGCGCGCGAACGCCTCGTGCCGCCAGAAGAGCGTCGCCGGATCCGCGCGCGCGCCGGGCGTGGGCCCGAGCGGCCACGGCCCCTCGAAGGCGACCGGCTTGAAGATCGCGGTGCACGGGGTCGAGGTCGCGGTGACCCACACGCGCGGCCCCTCGGGCCCGAGCCGCGCGACGAGCGAGCCCGTGGTGTGCGAGATGCGCACCGGCCCGAAGCCCGCGTGCATGCACACGTCGGCGCCGGTGAGGCCCCGCGCCGGGTCGAACCGCTCCGGCGGCTCGGCGTGGCTGCGCAGGAACGCCATCAGCATCGCCGGGCGCAATGTCCCTTGCATCTCGCGGAGGAAGCACGCCGAGCGCGCCTGACGCGGCCGCCCGGCGGCGAAGCGCGTGAAGAGCCGATCGCTCTCGTCGGCCGCGAAGTCCGCGCCCGGCGCGAGCCCGCCGGATCGGTCGCCCGCGCGACCGATGGTCAGCGCGTTCGAGATGCTGCGCGTCGCGCGCACGCGCTCGGCCACCCACGCGCGCCCGCTCGTCTCGAGCGCCCACGCGCTCGACGCGTCGGCGATCAGGAACGCGTTGTCGTAGCGCAGCGAGCCGTCGTAGCCGGCCTCACCGCCCTGCCCGTGCGCCTCGAGCAGCGAGGTGATCACCTCGAGCGCCTCGTCCGCGCTCGCGGCGCGCTCGAGCCCGAGCCGCACGAGGTCCATCCCGAGGAGCGCCTCGCCGCGCCGGAGCACGCGCCGCGTGAACACCGCCTCGTTGCCGATCGCGACGCCGCGCGCGTTGACGCCCATCTCCGCGCCCCAGAGCCAGAACGGGCGGCACAGGATCGCGGCGTGCGTGCGGCGCGCCTGCGGGATCTCGAGGTAGGTGCAGCGCACGCGCGCGCCGGCCGGGTGCTCGTCGGCGGCGACGCGCTCGACCGCCTGCGCCTCGTTCGGGTGTCGATCGCTGTTCTTCGCGAACAGCGTCGCGCCATCGCCGCTGGCCGCGCCGAGCGCGACGAGGGTGTCGCACATGCCCCGAGCGTAGCGCGGTCGCGCCCTGGCCGGTTCGTGGTTCGCGCCCGGCACCTGGGCTATGTTCAGCCCCGCCTGGGCCTTGGACTCGAGCCGGAGATGATGATGCGAACGAGCGTTTGGAGCTTCTCGTGCGTGGTGGGCGTGTGCCTCCTCGCGGGCTGCGACGGAGGGAGCGCGGACTTCCCGAACGTCGACTGCGGGGACTTCCCCGCGCGCGCCAACTGCGTGCGCGTCGCGAGCGGCGACGCCGCCGGGCTGCTCGACGCGGTCAACGCGCTCGAGCCGAACACGGTGGTCATCCTCGGGAGCGGCACCTACGTCCTCGACAACCAGGTCACGATCCGCACGCCGCAGATCACGATCACGGGCCAGGGCATGATGGACACGACCCTCGCCTTCGGGACGGCGACCTCGCAGATCAACGGGATCGACGCGGTCTCGAACGGCTTCGTGGTGCAGGACCTCACCGTGCTCGACGCCCCCAAGGACGGCATCCGCGTCGAGAACAGCGTCGGCGTGACCTACCGCCGCATCCGCGCGACCTGGACGAACGAGGCGGACTCGACGAACGGCGCCTACGGCATCTACCCCGTCCGCTGCGAGAACGTGCTCGTCGAGGACTGCGTCGCGGAGCGCTCGTCGGACGCCGGTCTCTACGTCGGGCAGTGCATCAACGTGATCGTGCGCAACAACGTCGTGCGCGGGAACGTCGCGGGCCTCGAGATCGAGAACACGCAGTTCGCCGACGTCTACGGCAACCTCGCGGAGAACAACACCGCCGGCATCGTGGTGTTCGATCTGCCCGGCAACCCGGTCGTCGGCCGCGACGTGCGCCTGCGCGACAACCGCATCCTGAGCAACAACCTCGCGAACTTCGCCCCGGGCGGCACCGTCGCGATCATCCCGGCGGGGACCGGCACCTTCGCGCTCGCCTCGCGGCGCGTCGAGATCACCGGCAACACGTACACGAACAACCAGACCGGCGACATCGCGATCCTCAGCGGCCTCGTCGTCGACACGGACCCGGCGGTGTGGGACCTCGCGGAGGCCGATCTGATCGGCGACGTGAGCGGCCTGGGCCTGCCCGCGGGTACGATGCCCGGCACGGTCGCGAACTTCCGCACCGAGAACATCGTCGTCGCGAACAACACGCACACCGATGGCGGGCTCTCGCCGGACGTCTCGCGCGAGTTCGGCCTCTTGATCCGCGCGGTGTTCGGCGAGCGGCCCGTCTCGTCGGTGCTCTACGACACGATCGGCGAGTCGATGTTCGACCCGAACGACGCCTCGATGAACAGCAACGACAACCGCATCTGCGCGGGCGGCAACACGGGCGGCAACGGCGTCGCGAGCCTCGACGTGCCGCGGCAGCTCGTCTCGATCGGCTCGCCGATCCTCGTGATCGACACCGCGCCCTTCGCGCCGTTCGACTGCACGAGCCTGAACGGCGGCCCGGTCGCGCCGGTGACGCTGCCGTGAGCCGCTTGGCGCTCGCGCTCGCTGCGCTCGCGCTCGCGGGCTGCGACGACGGCCGCATGCGGATCGCGGACGGGCCCCCGCTCGTGCCGCGGACGGGGCGGCCGCCCGACCAGCTCTCGCACCTGCGCCTGTTCGAGTGGGACGCGGGCGCCTTCCGCTACAACGACCGCGTCGTCCCGTACGACCTGACGACGCCGCTCTTCACCGACTACGCGCTCAAGGAGCGCGCGATCTACGTGCCCGAGGGCGAGGCGATGGCCTACGACCCGGCGGTCCCGTTCGCGCTGCCGGTCGGCTCCGCGATCGTCAAGACGTTTTACTTCCCGCGGGACCTGCGCCGCCCCGACGAGGACCTCACGCTCATCGAGACGCGCGTGCTCGTCCACGGCCAGGACGGCTGGACCGCCTGGCCGTACGTGTGGAACGCGGAGCAGACGGAAGCCTTCTTGCGGGTCGGCGGCGAGACGCGCGCGATCACCTTCATCGACGCGGAGGGGAGCGAGCGGACGGCGAGCTACCTGGTCCCCCAGCGCAACCAGTGCACGAGCTGCCACGAGCGCAACGTGGGGCCAGGCGGCGCCGCGGCGATGACGCCGATCGGCCCTGCCGCGCGCTACCTGAACCGCGACCTCGACTACGGCGCCGGCCCGGTGAACCAGCTCGCGCACTTCGCGGAGCGCGGGATGCTCAGCGGCCTGCCCGACCTCGGCGGCGTGCCGCGCGCGTACGACCTCACCGAGTACGAGGCCCGCGGCCTCGACGCGATCGCGCCCGGGGAGCTCGACTTCGCGGCGCGCAGCTACCTCGACATCAACTGCGCGCACTGCCACGACCCGCGCGGCACGCAGGGCGTCACCTCGCAGCTCTTCCTGCACCACGACAGCACCTCGGCGTTCAACCTCGGCGTCTGCAAGCGGCCCGGCAGCGCCGGCGCGGGGACGGGCGGGCTGACGTACGACCTCGTGCCCGGGCGGCCCGACGAGTCGATCCTCGTCTTCCGCGTCGAGACGACGGAGGTCGGCGCGATGATGCCCCTGCTCGGCCGCTCGCTCCGGCACGACCGCGGCGCCGCGCTCGTGCGCGCGTGGGTCGCCGCGATGCCGCCGGTCGACTGCAACGCGATGGAGATGGAGATGGAAGAGGAGCCGCCGCCCGAGCCGTGACGGCGGCGCGCTATCCTCGGCCGATGGACCCTGTCGTGAACGAGCTCGCCACGCGCGCCGAGGCCCTCGCGCCCACGCTGCGGGCACAGACCCGCGCGATCGAGGCGGGCCGCCGCCTCACCCCCGCGGCCGTCGGCGCGCTGCGCGAGCTCGGCGTGTTCCGCCTCCTCGCGCCGCGCGACGCGGGCGGCCTCGAGGCCTCGCCGCGCACCTTCGTCGACGTCGTCGAGGCGCTCGCGCGCGCCGACTCCGCGACGGCGTGGTGCGCGATGGTCGCCGCGAGCACGAGCCTCGTCGGCGGCTGGCTCGCGCCCGACGTGGCGCGGACCATCTTCGCCGAGGGCACCGCGTGCGGCGTGTTCGCGCCGGCCGGCCGCGGCGTGCGCGAGGGCGACGGCTACCGCGTCGAGGGCCGCTGGCCGTTCGCGAGCGGCTGCGAGCACGCGGAGTATCGGCTCGGCGGCTTCGTCGTCGTCGAGGACGGACGGCCGCACATGCGACAAGCGTTCTTTCGCGCTGCGGACACCGCGATCGTCGACACGTGGGACACGAGCGGCCTGCGCGGCACGGGGAGCCACGACTTCACCGTCGCGGGCGCGCTCGTGCCCGACGGCTGGACCGTCGCGCTGACCGAGGCGCCGCCCCGCGCAGAGGGCGCGCTCTACCGCTACCCGATCTTCGGCGTGCTCGCGCTCGGCGTGAGCGCGGTCTCGCTCGGGCTCGCGCGCGCCGCGATCGACGCGCTCGTCGAGCTCGCGCGCGAGAAGCGCCCGGCCGGCGGCAAGCGGACCCTCGCCGAGCGCGAGCTCGTGCAGGCCGACGTCGCGCGCGCCGAGGCGTGCCTTCGCGCGGCGCGCGCGCTCGTCCACACGACGCTCGAGGCGATCGACGCGGAGGTCGCCGCGGGCGCCCCGATGAGCGCGCCCTCGCGCGCCTCGCTCCGGCTCGCGGCGACGCACGCGACGGCGGAGGCCACGCGCGCGCTCGACCTCGTGCACGGCGCGGCCGGCGGCACCGCGGTCTACGAGGCGGGCCCGTTCGCGCGCCTGCACCGCGACGCGCACGTCGCCACGCAGCACGCGATGGTCGGCGCCGCCGTCTACGCGCTCGCCGGCCGCGTGTTGCTCGGTCTGCCGACCGACGAGGCCACGCTGTGAGCCGCCCGCTCGGCCGCCCGCTCGAGGGCCGGATCGCCCTCGTCACCGGCGCGAGCCGCGGCGTCGGCAAGGGCATCGCGCTCGGGCTCGCGGAGGCGGGCGCGACCGTCGCGCTCACCGCGCGCACGCTGCACCCGAGGGACGGCGCGCCGCTCCCCGGCTCGCTCGAGGAGACCGTCGCCGAGATCGAGGCGCGCGGCGGCCATGGCGTCGCGTTCGGCTGCGATCACGCCGACGACGACGCGGTCGCGCGGGTGATCGCGCGGGTCGAGGGCGAGGTCGGCCCGATCGAGGTGCTCGTCAACAACGTGTTCGCGGTGCCGGACGGACCGCTCTTCGACACGCCGTTCTGGGCGCAGCCGATCGCGCAGTGGGACACGATGCACACGATCGGCCTGCGCTCGCACTACGTCGCGACGGTGCACGCGGCGCCGCCGATGATCGCGCGCGGGCGCGGGCTCGTCGTGCACGTCTCGTCGTTCGGCGGCGGCCAGTACGCGGTCAGCGTCGCCTACGGGGTCGGCAAGGCCGGCGTCGATCGCATGGCGAAGGACATGGCGCACGAGCTGCGCCCGCACGGCGTCGCGTGCGTCTCGCTCTGGCCCGGCATCGTCGCGACGGAGCGGCTCGAGGCGATGGGCGACGCGTCCCCGTTCCCGCTGCGCCACGCGCAGCGCCCGGTGCTCTCGGGCCGCGCCGTCGCCGCGCTCGCCGCCGACCCGAGCCTGCTCGACAAGACCGGCCGCGTGCTCGTCGTCGCCGACCTCGCCCGCGAGTACGGCTTCACCTGAGACGCGCGGGCTTCACCGCACGCCGAGGGCGCGCAGCGCGGACTGGATCGCGGAGCGATCGACGTCGCCGGTGCCGGAGAGCGCCCGCTGGTAGAGCTCGCGCGCCTGCGCGTTGTCGCTGCGCTGGCGCATCACGTCGCCGAGGAGGGCGAGCGCCGGCGCGTGGCTCGGGTGCGCGGCGAGCACGCGCTGCAGGTACCCGACCGCGAGCACCGGCCGCCCCTCTGCGACCGCGAGCCGCGCCGCGCTCGTCAGCGGCTCGGGGTTCCGCGGGTCGAGATCGGCCGCGCGCCGGTACTGCGCGTACGCCTCCTCGACGCGATCGGTGCGCGCGAACAGATCCGCGAGCGCGGTCGCCGACTCCGCGTCGTTCGGGACGAGCTGGACCGCCTGGTTCAGCGCGGCCTCCGCCTCCTCGAGGTTGCCCGCCTGCATCAGCGCGCGGCCGAGCCCGGCGCGCGCGCTCGCGAGGTGCGCGTCCGCGCGGATCGCCTGGCGGAAGATGCCGATCGCCTCCTGGTGCTGCCCGCTCGCGCTGAGCGCGTCGCCGAGGCTCGCGAGCGCGGGCGCCCAGCCGGGGCGGTTCGCGACGGCGTCGCGCAGGTGCTGCACCGCCGGCTCGCCGGTCTGGAGGCGGCCGAGCCAGTAGTCGACGTCCGGGCTCTCGGGCGCGAGCTCGTGCGCGCGCCGCAGCGCCGCGAGCGCGTCGGCGCTGCGGTTCGCCTGCGCGTAGAGCATCCCGAGCCCGAGGTGCGGCTCGCTCGAGCCGGGGCGCACCGCGATCGCGCGGCGATAGGCGGCCTCCGCCTCCGGCACCGCGGCGCGCAGCCGGTGCGCGTCGCCGAGCGCGAGCAGCGCCTCGTAGTCGTCGGGCGACTGCGCGAGCGCCGCCTCGAGCTCCTCGAACGCGCGCCCGCTCCGGTTCCACGCGAGGAACGCGCGCGCGGTGCACACGCGCGCGAGCGCGCTGTCGCGCGCGACGCGCTCGATGGCGCGGCACGCGGCGCGCGCGCGCTGGTGGTTGCCCTCCGCGAAGTGCACGCGGATCGGCTCGTACTGCGCGGCCGGGTCCGTACGGCGCAGGCGCGCGGCGCGCGTGAGCGCCTGGGTCGCCTCGCGGAAGCGCCCCGCGTCGAGCAGCGCGCGGCCGAGCGCGAGCTGGGCGTCGTAGTCGCGCGGCGCGGCGCGCGCGGCGGTCCGCAGGTCGGGCAGGAGGCGCTCCTGCGCCGTGGCGGCGGCGGGGAGCGCGAGGGCGAGGACGAGGCAGGCGAAGGGGCGCACGTGGCTTCTCCTGGGGGCGGGGACCGAGGCGGTCCGACGGCCCCGCCCCCCCGATTGTTCAACTCTATACCACGCGCGGCGCTGGCCGGTCGCGCGCGAGCTGATAGGCTGCGCGCCTCGTGAGGCACCTGGTCGAGCTCTTGGTGTTCGTGGCGCTGGCCGTCCATGTCGCAGGCTGCGGCGCGGGACAGAACACGCGCGCGCTCAGCTACGGCGAGAACGCGCGCCGCTCCTACGAGAACGCGCACCACGCGTACGAGGACCGCGACTGCCTCACCGCGCAGCCGCTGTTCCGGCGGATCCGCAGCGAGTACCCGTACAGCCGCTACGCGGCGCTCGCGGAGCTGCGCATCGCCGACTGCAACATGATCCTGAACCAGTACACGGAGGCGATCCGCGCCTTCCGCGCCTTCGTGCGGCAGCGCCCGGCGCACCCCGAGGTGCCGTACGCGCGCTTCAAGATCGCCGAGTCCTACTTCCGCCAGGTGCCGGGGGAGTTCTTCCTCTCGCCGCCGCCGCACGAGCGCGACCAGAGCCCGACGCGCAACGCGCTGCGCCAGCTCCGCCGCTTCCTGCTCGACCACCCGGAGAGCGAGCACGCGGATCGGGCGCGCGAGATGGTGCGCGACACGCTCAGCCAGCTCGCGCAGCACGAGCTCTACGTCGCCGAGTTCTACCTCGGGCGCGATCGCCCCCGCGCCGCCGTCGGGCGGCTGCGCCACCTGCTCGACGTGTACGAGGGCAGCGGGATCGAGCCGCGCGCGCTCCTGCTCCTGGGCCGCGTGTTCCTCCACATGCGCGAGGTCGCCGACGCGCGGCGCGCGTTCGAAGAGCTCGTCGAGCGCTTCCCCGAGAGCGGCTACGCCGCCCAGGCGCGCGAGTTCCTGCGCCGCTTCGAGTCCTGATCCCCCGGATCGGCCGAGGCCTCGGGGCGCGGGTTTTGTTGCCGCGCGCGCGTGCGGGCATTTACCATGGTCGCGGATGGACGAGCGCACCAAGCAGCTCCTGTCGTTGGGCCGCGAGCACTACGAGAAGCGGGAGTTCGACAAGGCGGAGCACTACCTGCGCCAGGTGCAGGGGCGCGAGGAGACCGCGAAGTACGCCGACGTCTACAACATGCTCGGCGTGATCCACCACGATCGCGGCCGCTTCGAGGAGGCCCAGGGCTGCTTCGAGGAGGCGCTCGCGATCAACCCGAACTACACCGAGGCCGCGCTCAACCTCGCCGTCACCTACAACGATCTCGGCCGCTACGACGAGGCCAAGAAGATCTACCAGGCGGCGCTCTCGCGCGGCGAGGAGGCGCCCGGTCAGCTCGATCCGTTCGTGAAGGGGAAGATCGCGAACCTGCACGCCGAGGTCGCGCAGGCCTACGTCGACGCGGGCATGCCGAACGACGCGCTGCACGAGCTGCGCAAGGCGATCCTCCTGTGCCCGAGCTTCGCCGACCTGCGCGTCCGGCTCGCGAACCTCTACCGGCAGACCGGCGACCAGGAGGCGGCGCGCTTCGAGCTCGAGGAGGCGATCGCCGCCAAGCCGCAGTACGTGCCCGCGTACGTCTCGCTCGGCGTCGTGTTGCTCTCGCTCAACCGGCGGGCCGACGCGATCCGGCGCTGGCAGGAGGCGATCGGGCTCGACCCGGACAACAAGGCTGCCGCGATGTACCTGCGCATGGCCGCCGGCATGACCGACGGCGGCGCCAAGCCCTGAGCGCGCGCCGAGGGCGTGCGTGCGCAGCGTGGCCGCACGAGGGCTGCCCCGTCGCTACGGGACCCGCCCGGGCGTCGCGCGCGGGGTGGTCGTCCCGTCGCCGAGCTGGCCCTCGTCGTTCGCGCCCCAGCAGAAGACGGATCCGTCGCTCTCGAGCGCGCAGGTGTGCGACCCCCCGGCGGAGACCTGCACCACCGACGCGGTGCCCGGGATGGCGACCGGCCGCGGTCGGTTGGTGTTCGTCCCGTCGCCCACCTGCCCGGCGTCGTTGCGACCCCAGCAGACCAGCCCCGACGCGAGGCGCACGCAGGCGTGGGACCAGCCGACGCTGAGCTCGAGGACTCCGCTGAGCCCCTCCACGTCCATCGGCGTGGGCCGCGCGTCGAGGCTGCCGTCGCCGAGCTGGCCGCGCTCGTTCGCGCCGAAGCACGACACGCGGCGCTCCGCCGCGTACACCGCGCACGTGTGCGAGAAGCCGCCGTCCACCGCGCTCACGCTCGCGGGGAGCAGGGAGGGCGTCGGATCGAGCGGCCGCTCGGTCGTTCCGTCGCCGAGCTGTCCCTCCCCGTTGCGCCCCGCGCACCGGAGCGTGCCGCTGACCCCGACGGCGCACGCGTGGAGCTGGCCTGCGCCGATGGCCACGGCGGCCTCGGGCGTCCGGAACCGGGTCGCGCTCGGCCCGATGAGGAGCGTGGACCCGTCGCCGCGCTGCCCCTGCTCGCCGCGACCCCAGCACCGCACCTCGCCCCCACCGGTGCGCAAGCAAGCGTGGTTGTCGCCGGCCACGAGGCCGCTCAGCGTGACGGAGACCCCGCCGATCTCCGACGGAGCGAGCACCCTCCCGCCGGGCGCGCCGGCCTGGCCCCACTCGCTCCAGCCCCAGCACAGCACGTTGGCCACCGACCGCGCGCAGCTGAAGCGCCAGCCCAGCGCGAGCTGCTCGGCGCCCGTCACGCCGGGGACCGGCGTGGGTCGCAGGCGCCGCGCGGTGGTCCCGTCGCCGAGCTGCCCGTCGCCGTTGCCGCCCCAGCACCAGACCTCGCCCGCGGCGGTGCGCGCGCACGTGTGATGGACCCCGGCGGCGACCTCGACGAAGGGCGGGGTCGCGACCCCGGCGTCCGACCCCGCGTCGTCGCGGCCGCCGTCCTCGAGACCTGCGTCCATCGCGCCGCCGACGCAGCCGAGGTCGCGATCGCACGAGCCCCCGGCGCAGCGCTCGTCGTCGGCGAAGCTCGCGCAGGCCCCCGACACGCAGAGCCCGCGGACGCACTCCGGGCCGACGCTCGCGCACTCGGCGTCCGCCGCGCACTCGGGCGGCGGGCAGAACTCGGCGGCGTCGGGGCCGCAGCGCGGATCGACGCACCGGCCGGCGAGGCACGCGCTCAGCGACGGCTCGCCGCGCCCCGGGCACTCGACGCGGTCGCACTCGCTCGTGACCAGCACGACCACGCTGCGCGCGCCGTCCGTGGTGGTCACGAGCACGCGCCCGCGCGCGACCTCGGCCTCGCCGCGATAGAGGCGCGCGAGCACGAGGTACGAGCCCGCGGCGAGCCCGCCGAGCTCGGCGGCGCGGAACGGGGACGGACGCCCGGGGCGAGCCCCGACCGACACCCGCGGGGCGGTCCGAACCGGCGCTCCGGTCGCACGGGTGTCGCTGCCCGCGTGGATCGCGATCACCGCGCCGTCGAAGTCGACGCCGGCGCGGTAGTTGGTGAGCACCTCGACGAGCAACGTCGCGCCGCCGCCGGGGCAGCCGGCGGCCACGAGCGCGAAGACGACGGGGAGGGCGCGAGCGGAGCGAGGCATCTCTGACAGGCTAGCCTAGCCCCTCGCGCGGCCCGAGATCTCGAGCGCCTCGCTCGCTGCCGCCCGCGGCTTGCGCGCGAGCCGGGCATGGGCCAGATCGAGAGCGTGAGCTCGCTTCGCCGTCTGTTTACCAACCCTCCGACCCCGTTCGGGCGTCGGTGGGTCGACGTGCGCTGAGCAGACCGCTCGCTCCGTGGATCCCGACCCCGCGCGCGGTCGGGGGGTGACGTGCCGATGAACCGTCCCACCACGAAAGCGAGCGAACACGATGACCACGAACATCCTGGATGCGGCCGCCCTGCGCCGCGCGTTGTCCCTCCGCGATCTGACCGACCCCGCCTGCGGCGCGCACGCCATGCAGCACCTGCTCGACGCCATCGCCCTGGCGCTCGAGCGCGAGTGGCGCTGCCGCGTGCTCGTCTGGCGCGCCTGCCCGGTCGTGGACTCACGCGACAACTACGACCACCTCGACTACCCACCCGACGGCGCGGCCCGCGACGCCCGCTACACCCGCTACGTCGCCGAGCGGACGGTGCTGCGCACGCAGACGTCCGCGATGATCCCGCCACTCTTGCGCGCGCTCTCGGCGGGCCCGATCGACGACGTGCTGGTCGTGTGTCCGGGCCTCGTGTACCGGCGCGATCAGATCGACCGCCACCACGTGGGTGAGCCGCACCAGGTCGACCTGTGGCGGCTGCGGCGGCGAGCGCTCGACGAGCGGGACCTCGCGCGCATGGTCGAGGTCGTCGTCCGCGCCGCGCTGCCTGGGCAGCGCTACCGGACGACGCCCGCCGCGCATCCGTACACCGAGGCGGGCCGCCAGATCGACGTCGAGCACGAGGACTGGATCGAGATCGGCGAGTGCGGCCTGGCCAGCTCGCGCGTCCTCGAGCGCGCTGGCCTGCTGGGCGTGAGCGGCCTCGCGATGGGCCTCGGCCTCGATCGGCTGCTCATGCTGCGCAAGGGCATCGACGACATCCGCCTCTTGCGCGCGGACGACCCGCGCGTGGCCGAGCAGATGCTCGATCTCTCACCGTACCGCGCCGTCTCGTCGATGCCGCCGATCAAGCGCGACCTCTCGATCGTGGTGGCGCGCGACCGCACGCTCGAGGAGCTCGGTGATCGCGCGCGCGAGGCGCTCGGCGAGCGCGCCGGCGACGTGGAGTCGATCGCGATCGCCGCGGAGACCCCGTACGAAGCACTCCCGGAGGCGGCGCGCGCGCGCCTCGGGATGGGGCCCTCGCAGAAGAACGTGCTCTTGCGGGTGGTCCTGCGGCACCCGACGCGTTCGATGACCCACGAGGAAGCCAACGTGCTGCGCGACGTCGTCTACGCCGCGGTGCACGAGGGCCCCCGCGCCGAGTGGGCCGCGCGCGCCGGGTGACGAGCGCGCCGCGCCGAGGTCTCGCTCGGCCTCGGCGCGAGCGCTGGCCCCGCAGGCGCCCCGCCAGCGCAGATCAGAGCCGAGCTGGCGCGGGCGCGAGCGCGTCGAGGGAGAGCCGCTCCTCCCCGGTGCCCGCGACCTCGACGAAGCACCGCGCGAGCGAGCGCGCCTCGGTCGTGACGTCGTGGCGCGCGTGGGCGCGATCGCGCGCGGCCGCGCCCATCGTCCGCAGGACCTCCCGAGGCGTCGCCAGCGCGCGCTCCATCGCGTCGGCCAGCGCCTGCACCTCGCCCGCCGGCACCAACCACCCGTCGACGCCGTCGCGGACGAGCTCGGGGATCCCCGCCACGTACGTCGTGATGACGGGGCGCCGCGCCGCCATCGCCTCCATCAGCACGACCGGGAGCCCCTCGGCGAAGCTCGGCAGCACGAGGCAGCGCGACGACGCCAGCGCCTCGCGCACGCCCGCCTCCGAGATCCAGCCGGTGATCGTCACGTGGGCGCCCAGGCGCAGCCGCTCGATCTCGCGCTCGATCGCCGCGCGGCGCTCCCCGTCGCCGGCGAGGACCAGCGTCGCGTGGTGTCCGCGATCGAGCAGCCGCCGCAGCGCCTCGAGGAGCAGCGTCTGCCCCTTCTGCTCGCAGAGCCGGCCCACGCACACGAACCGCGAGGAGTCGAGGCCGTCGTCCGCCACCGCCTCGAAGCTCCCCGCGTCGAGCCCGCAGTGGATGACGCGGATCTTCGGCCACGCGTCCTCGGGCAAGAGGCGGTAGAGCTGGCTGCGCCCGAAGCTGCTGATCGCGACGACGAAGGACGCGCGCTCGAGCTTGGTCCGGAGCCCGAGGCCGACCGGCGCGTCGAGCTCCTCGGGGCCGTGCACGGTGAAGCTGTACGGGACGCCGTCGATGGCGCCCGCGAGCATCGCGACCTCGGCCGCGTTGGTGCCGAAGTGCGCGTGGAGGTGCCGGCAGCCCTCGCGCCGCGCGAACCGCGCGACGACGCACGCCTCGGCCCAGTAGACGAGGTGGTAGGGCAGCGGGCGCAGCGAGCGGCGGGTCATCGAGATGGCGAGCCCGAGCGCGGCGAGCGACGCGAGCGGGCGCGTCAAGGTCAGCCACGCGACGGCGCCGAGCAGCCCGAGCACGCCGCGCTCGAGGACGTAGTGCGTCGTCTCTCGCTCGGAGACGTCGGCCGGATCGACGACGGGCTCGTCCCACCCGCGCATCGCGACCGTCGCGACCTCCACGCCTTGCGCGCGGAGCGCGGCGATCTCGCGCCGGATGAAGGTGTGGCTCACCTTCGGGTACTGGTTGATGACGTAGGCGACGCGCATCACGACGCCTCCGCGGCGGGCGCGCGGCGCGCGTCGAGCGACGCGACGCACCGCGACGCGGCGGGGAGACTCACTGGACCGACGCCCGCGACGCGCGCAGGGTGCGCGCGGCGAGCCTCTTCGAGGCCGACTGCCATGACTCACGATCCTGGTTCGAGACACACCCTGGACGCGCGCGAGCTCGCGAGGAGCGCCGCGTCGTCCGCCCGGAGCCGGGACCCGCGCGTGAGCGCGGGTCAGCGGGCGGGTGGGCCGCGCGCGGCGTGCGCGACGACGGCGTCTCGATGCGCGCGCGGCGGCTCGACGTGGACGAGCAGCCCTCGCGCCGAGGACCAGAGGGTCGGGCGGCCGAGCGCGGCGAGGCCGACCTCCGACCGCTCGTCGGAGGAGTCCTCGCCGGCGAGGCAGGGGGACGTGCAGTCCTCGACGTCCGCCGCGTGGGCGTGGTCGTCGAGGGCGACGGAGACGGCCGGCCCCTCCAACGCCAGCGCGAGCAGCAGGTACGCGAGGGGGTGGGCCAAAGAGGTGCACCGAACCTACGCCTCGGCCCCGATCCGCGCAAACGCCCGCGCGCTCGCCGCCGTGAGTTCGGGCACGAGGCCGCGCTCGGAAGCACCTCCGCTCAGGGACAGGCGGCGCGGCCGAGCTCGACGAGGAGGCCGGCGGTCATCGTCCCGCGGCTCGCCCCGGTGACCACGTCGAGCCCGCCGAAGAGCGTCGCCTCGGCCGCGCTCGTGCCCTCGCAGCGCCACGACGGGAGCGGATCGGCGAGCGGCGCGCGCGGCGCGGAGGGCCCGAGCTCGAACGGGCGCGGATCGGCGGCGCGGGCGATCACCTCGCGCCGCGCGCCGGCGCGACCGCCGAAGAGCTCGAACGGGTGCAGGCCGAGCTCCTCGTCCCAACGCGCGTCCCAGGTCCGCGACGTGCCGCCCTCCACGACGGGCACGACGGCCGCGGCGCCGTCGTCGCTCACCGCGGCGGCGCGGACCTCGCTCCCGAGGATCGCGAGCGCCTCGTCGGCGTGGAGGGCGCCGCGGCTCCAGCGCCACGCGCCGCCGTCGGGCGCGGCGTCGATCGCGACCGACAGCGCGACGAGCGCGCGCTCCGCGCCCGGCACGCGCTCGGCGAACCAGTGGTCGCCCAGCTCGAAGAGCGTCGCCACGAGCCCGACGCGGCCGTCGGCGAAGTAGTAGGCGCGCGTGTACGGGGCGGGCCGCACGTCCTCTCCGTCCCACACGTAGTGCGCGCCGAGCACGCGGTCGCCCGCGGCCGTGCGCAAGACCTCCGGCACCGCGGCGAGCTCGAGCACGGCGTACGCGTCGCGCGCGAGCGCGCGGCGCGGGCTCACGCGGTAGACGTCGCTCACCCGGCGGAAGCGGCCCGGCGCGCCGACCTCCCACGCGTCCTCGCCGATCCGCTCGATCGAGACGTCGATGTCCCGGTCGAGCGCGCCCGGCGGGAAGAAGAGCGCGAAGCGGTCGTCCTCGCTGCGCACCCAGCCGCCCTCCGCCGCGGTGACGCGGCTCGTCGGCGGCGCGCACGCGCCCGCGAGGAGCAGGAGCACCACGGGTGAACACGGTTTCACGCGCGGCAGGTACGCCCCGCGCGCGCGCCGACAAGGCGCGCAGACCGCCGCGCCGCTAGCGGAACGGCCGCCCTTCGCGCGCGTACGCCGCGGCCGAGCGGAACAGGTTGCGGCTCATCAACCCCTCCTCGTCCTCGGCGCGCGCGTCGTAGATCGCGGCGACCCGCGCCTGCACGTCCGGGTCGCTCGGGCTCGCCTCGAGCGCGAGGTCGGCGAGGCTGCCCGCGAGGCGCGGCTCGCCGCGCGCGAGCAGCTCCTCGGCGCGCCGGCAGAGCGCGGCGGCGCCGCCCGCGAGCCGCGCGAGCTCGTGCGCGAGCGCGTCGCGCGGCGGCGGCTTGAGCTCGCTCGGCCGCCCCGACCACCAGCCGCCGTAGTACCGGACCACGTTGCGGATGATGAACTCCGCGTCGTCGTAGACGTTCTGGAGCCACGGCCGATCGCTCACCGGCAGCGCGACGCGGTGCACGATGTCGACGTGCGGCGGCGAGCCGTCGTTCATCGCCTCGATCACCTGCGCCACGATGTCGTCGAGGAAGTCCGCCGTCTCGAGGAGCATCTCCTCGATGCGCGCCGCGTCGTCGACGACGGGCCCGCCGTGGCCGGGGCAGATCGTGCGCGGCTTCTTGGCCGCCATCGCGCGCAGGCCCGCGGCCCACTCCCACGGGTAGCGCTGCACCTTCTGCGGGTTGCCCGCGTTGGGCACCGCCCAGATGAACAGGTCGCCGGGGCACAGCACGCCGCGCTCGGGCGCGAAGACCCAGCTGTGATCGTCCGTCTCGCCGCGGCAGTGGTGGACCTCGAAGCGCTCGCCGCCGACGGTGAGATCGACGCGCTCGTCGTAGAGCACGTTGGGCGGGATCGAGGGCGGCCCGAACGTGTGGTAGTCGTCCGCGTTGCCCGACTCGGTCGACGCGCGCACCGTGCCGCCGAACTGCCGCGCGTTGATCGCGACGTTGTGCCCCGCGGTCCGCGCGTAGCGCGCGAAGCGATCGGGCATCGCGCGGTGCGCCACGATGCGCGGCGTCGGCTGCCCGTCGGCGAGGAAGGCGCGCAGACCGAACGCGTGATCGACGTGGCCCTGCGTGAAGATCGCCGTGTGGATCGGCGCCCTCGTCCGCATGCGGATCATCCCCGCGAGCATCGGCCCGAGCCGCGCGAGCCCGGAGTCGACGAGCACCACGCCTTCGTCGGTCTCGAACGCGGTGACGCCCGAGAACACGCTCGCGAACCACGCGCGCGGCGCCACCTCGATCGGGCCGCCGGACCAGAAGAATTTGGCGTCCTCGGGGGACTTGCCGGCGTTCTTCGTGAAGAGGCTCATGACGTCCATGCGCCCGTGAGACCACGAAAGCCCGCTCTCGCGCAAGCACCCGCGGCCTTGGCGCCGGGGCGGCGGCGTGAGAAGAAGGCACGCGAAGATGGACGAGGGGACCACGCTGATGCGCGCGCTCGGGGCGGCGGGCGGCGCGCTCCTCGTCGCGTTGCTCGCGCTGCCGATCGCGGTGCTCGCGCTCACCGTGTCGGCGGACGATCTCGCGGCGGCGAGCGCGCACGGCCTCGGCGAGGCGGTGCGCGTGAGCCTCGGCGCGAGCGCCGTCGCGACGCTCCTCGTCGCGCTCGGCGGGACCCCGCTCGCGTGGTGGCTCGGGCGCGGCGCGGGCGCGCGCCACGCCGCGATCGAGGCGCTCGTGCGCCTGCCCGCGATCGCGCCGCCCGCGGTCGCCGGCGTCGCGCTCCTCGTCGCGCTCGGCCCCGACGGTCCGCTCGAGCACGCGCTCGCCGCCTACGACGCGCGCGTTCCCGGGACCGCGAGCGCGGTGGTCCTCTCGCAGGTGTGGGTGGCCGCGCCCTTCTACGTCCTGCCGCTCGCGGGCGCGTTCCGCGGGGTGGACGACGAGACGCTCTGGGCGGCGCGGAGCGTGGGCGCGAGCGGCGCGCGCGTGTTCTTCCGGGTCGCGCTGCCGCTCGCGCGCCCCGCGCTGCTCGCCGCGCTCGCGATGGCCTGGGCGCGGGCGGTGGGCGAGCTCGGCGCGACGCTGATCTTCGCGGGCGACGTCGCGGGCGTGACCCGCACGCTCCCGCTCGCGGTGCTCCGCGCCGCCGGCGACGGCCTCGGCCCCGCGCGCGCGACCGCGCTCGTCCTGTTCGCCCTCGCCCTCGCGCCGTTCCTCCTCGTTCGCCTCGCGCCGCTCGCCCGCGCGCTCGGAGCGCGCCGATGACGCTCCGCGCGCAGTTCACCGTCGCGCGCGGCGACTTCACCCTCGCGCTCGACCTCGAGCTCGAGGGGGTCACCGCGGTGATGGGCCCGCGCGGCGCCGGCAAGACCACGCTCCTCTACGCGCTGCTCGGCGCGGTGCGCCCGCGCGAGGGCAAGATCGTCCTGGGCGCGCGCACGCTCTTCGACGAGCGCGGCGTGGACCTGCCGCCCGAGGAGCGGCACGTCGCGTACGTCCCGCGCGGCCTGGGCTTGCGCCCGGACGAGCGCGCGCTCGAGGCGGTCGCCTTCGCGCGGCGGCGAGGGAGCGCGCGCGAGCGGCGCAGCGCCGCGCTCGACCACCTCGGCGCGGTCGAGCTCGTCGGCGCGAGCGATCTGCGCGCGTCGAAGCTCGCCCCCGAAGATCGCCTCGGCGTCGCGTTCGCGCGCGCGATGGCGTCCGAGCCGCGCCTGCTCCTCTTCGACGACCCGCTCGGCGGGCTCGACCCGGCCGCGCGCGCCGACGCGCGGCGGCGCCTCGCCGACTGGCTGCACGGCGCGCGCCTGCCCGCGCTCGTGGTGACCGACGAGCCGGCCGACGCCCTCGAGATCGCCCCCTCGCTCCTCGTGCTCGAGGCGGGCCGCGCCGTCGCGCACGGACCGCTCGAGGAGGTCGCGGTGCAGCCGAGCACCGAGTTCCTCGCGGCGCTGATGCCCGCGCTGATCGAGCCTCCGTCCTTCTCCGTCCCGCCCTCCACGTTCGTCAGCGAAGACGAATAGCGCCGGGGGCGGGAACCTCGGGGCCGCCCCGCGGTCCAACGCGCCGTGCGCACCCTCGTCTGTCTCATCCTCCTCGCGGTGCCCGCGAGCGGGGCCCTCGCCCAGGACGTCCCGCGCTGCCACGAGCGGCGCCCCGGCTACGTCGAGTGCGAGGAGACCCGCGTGACCGGCGCCGCGCCCGACTCGTTCCTCCTCTTGTCGCGATCGCGCGTCGGCCACGATCCGCCGGCGCTGCGGCGCGATCTGCTGCGCGAAGTCCGCCGCTCCGTGCGGCGCGCGCCGTTCTGAGGCCGCGCGAGCGACCCTGAGCGTTGTCGTCGCCCCCGCGTCCGTGCGATAAACCGCGCGCGGATGGAGAGCGACGGCAACCGAGCAGACGGCCCGCGGGCGCGGGTCGAGCGGGCCCTTTCGGGCGGCGGCACCCTCGCGGTCGAGGTCGAGGGCCGAGCGGACCGAGACGACGCGGAGCGGCTCGCGCAGCGCGCCCTCGCCGCGGCCGTGGCGGAGGTGGAGCGGCCGGCCCCGAAGGACCCGCTCGCGGGCCCGATCGAGAGCTACGCGGGCATCGTCGGCGGCAGCCCGGCGATGAAGCAGCTGTTCCACATGCTCGACCGCATCAAGAACAGCGACGCGACGGTCCTCGTGCTCGGCGAGAACGGGACCGGCAAGGAGCTCGTCGCCAAGGCGATCCACGCGCAGTCGCGGCGCGCGAAGGAGGCGTTCGTCGCCACGAACTGCTCGGCGTTCAACGACAACCTCCTCGAGAGCGAGCTCTTCGGCCACCGCCGCGGCGCGTTCACCGGCGCGGTCGCCGACAAGCCCGGCCTGTTCCAGGTGGCCGACGGCGGCACGTTCTTCATGGACGAGGTCGGCGACATGTCGCCGGCCTTGCAGGTCAAGCTCCTGCGCGTGCTGCAGGAGGGCGTGTTCATGCCGGTCGGCGGCACCGACACCAAGAAGGTCGACGTGCGCATCGTCGCGGCGACCAACCGCGAGATCGCCGAGATGGTGAAGACCGGCGCGTTCCGCGAGGACCTCTACTACCGGCTGCACGTGGTCAGCTTGCGGGTGCCGCCGCTGCGCGAGCGCCGCGAAGACATCCCGCGCCTCGTCGGGCACTTCCTGGCGCGCCTGGGCGCGCGCGACGGACGCCGCAAGGTCCTCACCGCGCGCGCGCTCGCCGCGCTCGAGGCGCACGAGTGGCCGGGCAACGTGCGCGAGCTCGAGAACGAGATGGAGCGCGTCTGGGTGCTCTCGGGCGACGAGACGGTGATCGACGAGGACCTGCTCAGCCCCAGCGTCCGCCGGCCGCGCCGCGCGGTGAGCGCGCCGCCCCCGCCCGCCGCCGCGTCGGTCGCGCCCGCGCTCGACCTGCCGGCGGGCTCGCTGCCGGACGCCGTCGAGGCGCTCGAGCGACAGATGATCACGAACGAGCTGCGCAAGAACAAAGGCAACAAGACGCGCACCGCCGACGCGCTCGGGATCAGCCGGCGCAACCTCATCCGCAAGGTCCAGGGCTACGGCCTCGAGGACGCGACGGGACGGGGCGACGGAGACGACTGATGCGGCAGCTCGTGCTGCTCGCGGACGCGGACCCGTTCAACCTCCGGCTGCTCGAGGAGCTCTGCACCGAGGCGGGCTTCGACCTCGTCACCGCGAGCGACGGGAGCGGCGTGCTCGGCCTCGTCGCGCGGGTGCGCCCCGCGCTCATCGTGCTCGACGCGGCGCTGCGCACCGACGACGGCGAGGACGTCGTGGAGATCTTGGCGAGCGATCCCGCGCTCGCGCACATCCCGATCCTGCTCGCGACCGATCAGGCCGACGCCGAGGCGCGCCGGCGCGGCCTCGCCCGCGGCGCGCGCGACTTCGTCACGCGGCCGTACCGTGTCTACGAGGTCGAGCGGCGCATGCAAAACCTCTTGCGACTCGCGGCCGCGGAGGCGCTCGTCGAGCGCGCGAGGGGCCCGCTCTCCTCACCGCCGGAGGAGGGGACCGATCCGCTCACCCACGCGGGCGGCGCCGCGCAGCTCCGCATGACGCTCGACTACGAGGTGACGCGGGCGCTGCGCTACGAGGCCCCGCTCGCGTGCGTCGTCGTGCGCATCGCGAACCTCGCCGCGATCGCGGCGGCCTCCGGCGAGGACACCGGCGTCGGGCTCGTGCTCCAGCTCGCGGGGAACCTGCGCCGCGCGATCCGCAGCATCGATCACTTCTTCCGCCCGGACGCCGACGAGCTCGTGCTCGTCCTGCCCGAGACGCCCGCCGACGGCGCGCGCGTGATCGTCGAGCGGCTGCGCGCGGAGGCCGCGGCCGGCGCGCTCGCGGGCCTCGCCGTCGAGCCGGCGCCCGCGCTGCTCGTCGGGCTCGCCGCGGTCGGCGCGCCTCCGCTCGACGACGGCGAGCGGCTCCTCCGCGCCGCGCGCGAGGCCCTCGCGCCGCTCGTGTGAGCGCCGCGCACGGAACACGCACACCGCCGTTGATCGATCGGACCCCGATGGGGTAGTAGGACCGCGATATGTCCAACCCCATCGCCACGTTCGAGACGACCCTCGGGACCTTCCAGGCGGAGATCTTCGTCGACAAGATGCCCATCACGGGCGGCAACTTCGTCCGCCTCGCGAAGGAGGGCTTCTACGACGGGCTGCACTTCCACCGCGTGATCCAGAACTTCATGTGCCAGTTCGGCTGCCCGCACAGCCGCGACCCGCAGAGCGGGCGCGCGGGGACCGGCCAGTCGCCGTACGGCTCGATCGCCGACGAGCACCCGGCGGACGTCCGGCTCTCGAACGAGCCGGGCACGCTCTCGATGGCGAACGCAGGGCCGCAGTCGGGCAGCTCGCAGTTCTTCATCAACACCAAGCACAACGCCTACCTCGACTACTTCTCGCCCGGCGCCTCCAAGCACCCGGTGTTCGGTCGCGTGGTGCAGGGCATGGAGACGGTGAGCGCGATCGAGTCGGTCGAGACGGACGGCCGCGATCGGCCGCTCACGCCGGTCCAGGTGATCCGCATCACCGTCCAGGAATAGCCGTCACTCGCAGCGCTGGCCCCAGCTCTCGAGGAGCGGGCCGACCTCGGCGATCGCCGGGTGGTCGGAGGCGATGCGGCAGAAGCGCTGGTAGTCGCGGATCGCCGCGTCGCGCCGGCCCATGCGATCGAGGCACTCGCCGCGGCGGCGCAGCGCGATCGCCGGGGCGCCGCTCGCGAGCGCGCGGTCGAGCAGCGCGACGCAGCGCGCGGGGTCGCCGGCGTCGAGCGCCTGGCGCGCGGAGCGAAGCAGCTCGGCGGGCGACGACGGATCGGGCGTCTCGGTCGGCGAAGATAAGCTCGGCGCTCTCCCCGCCCACCGCGCCGCGTCGCGCTGCCGTGGCGCCGGCTTCCGGCGTGGGCGGCGCGCCCGTCAGCACGGCGCTCGGCGCGCCCGCGTCCAGGCGCCCGCGTCGCTCGCCGCGACCGTCGCGGGCGCGAGCGGCGTCCGGCGCAGGCGCCGGCTCCGGCGCGCCGCCGCGCCGTGAGCGCGGATCACCGCGCTGCTCGCGGCGCCCGCGAGCAGCGCGCCGGCAGCGCGCTGACGCAGACCTCTGCGCGGTGGCGCGACGGGCGGCACGCTACCCGGGCGCCGAAGGCCGGCCCGCGCGCGCCGGCCACGGTGACGCCCGCGAGGCTCGCGTCCATCACCGCCGTCTCCGCCACCGATCGCCGCGGCGACGTAGCGTGCATACGGCAGCGTCCGACACGGCAGCGTCCGACACGGCGGCGTCCGAGACCGCGTCCTCGGACCCCGCGGCCCCCGCCGCGCCCGCCGCGCCCGCGGCGCCCGCCTCGAGGCCCGCCGCGCGCACGTCGGGGCTCGGCGCCGGGAGCCCGGGCCCCGTGTCCGGGACCCCGATCCGCGGCGCCGCGGCCGCGCCCATCTCCGGCAGCCCCGAGAACGTGCCGAGCCGCAGGCTCCCCGACAGCTCGCTCGCCGGCGTCGGCGGCGGCGGGTTGGTCTCGGGCAGCGGCACCTCGTCGAGCGGGCTCCCGAGCGCGCGCGTGGGCATCCCGCGCCGTTGCATCCGCCGCACCGCCGCGACGCCCCCGACCGCGTCGATGTACGCGCTCGCGAGCGCCATCGCGCTCTCGAAGCGCGCGTCGCGCACCCGCGACATCGCGCGCATCACGACCGCCTCGACGGCCGGCGTCACGTCGGTGCGCGTCGTCGAGAGCGGCGCGACCTTCCCGTTGAGGATCGCGATGATCAGGTCCGTCGGCGTCGTCGCGATGAAGGGCGGGTGCCCGGCGAGCGCCTCGTAGAGGATCACCCCGAGCGCGTAGACGTCGGCGCGCGCGTCGACGTCGTCGGCGCCGAGCTGCTCGGGGCTCATGTAGCGCGGCGTCCCGAGCACCTCCCCCGTCTGCGTGATCCGCGCGCCGCCGAACACCTTCGAGATCCCGAAGTCGAGCAGCTTCACCTGCACGCCGGTCTCCGTGGGGCACAGGAAGATGTTCTCGGGCTTGAGGTCGCGGTGGACGATCCCCTTGCCGTGCGCGGCGTGCAGGCCCGCGCAGGTGCCCGCGACGATCGGCGCGAGCTCGGCGGGCTCCATCGGGCCGCGCCGCATGCGCTCGCCGAGCGTCTCGCCCGCGAGCAGCTCCATCACGAGGAACACGCCGCCGTCCTCGAGCTCGCCCCACGTGTCGACGTGCACGATCGCCGGGTTGTCGAGCTCGCTCAGGAGCTGACCTTCACGGCGCGTGCGCTCGACCGCCTCGGGGTTGTTGGCGACGTCGGGGTGCAGGACCTTCACCGCGACGCGCCGGCCGCTCGCGATGTCGAGCGCGCGGAAGACCTCCGCCATCCCGCCCTCGCCGAGCTTGTCCTCGAGCGTGTAGCGGTTGGCGAGCGTGGTACCGGGCGTGAGCGACGCCGCGACGCGTCGCCTCGCGACGCGGCTCATCGCTGCCCTTCCCGGCCGAAGGTCATGCGGAATAGTACTGGATGCCCACCTTCACGACCCACACGACGATCGAGACGATCGACAGGCCGATCGCGATCTTCTCCGCGTGGAGTCGGTCGAGGGTGTCGATCACCGGCATGCGCTTGACGATGCCGTACAGCGCGATGGGCACGATGGCGGCGGTCGACAGGAACAGCAGGATGCCGAAGGGGTTCGCGTGGAACGCGCCGAAGATCTCGAGCCGGATCATGTGCGCGAACGACGTGGTCAGCCCGCAGCCCGGGCACGGGTAGCCGGTGTAGACGAGGAAGCCGCACGGCGGCAGCCCGAGCTGGGTGTGCGTCCCGTGGCCCTCCGGCGCGGGCGTGAGCATCGCCGCGGTGATCAGGACGGCCAGCGGACCGGCGAACAGCACCGCCCACGTGAGGATCGAGCTCCAGTCGCCCTGCCCGACGAGGTCGGCCCCGAACACCCTGCCCCGACCGCGGACCGCGGGGAGCGCCTCTGCCCGGGCGACGTCTTCCATCGAGGGAACTCAAACGCACCCGGTGCGGGTCGTCAAGCCGTGGTAGGAGGATGATCGATGCTCGCGCCCCTCACCCACGGCGTCGTGCGGCGCGCCCTCGACGCGCTCGAGCCGCTCGCGCCCGCGCTCGGCGGCCCCGCGCCGAAGAACGATCGCGGCGTCGCGCTCGACCCGCGCTGCCACCTCCTCGTGAGCCTGCTCGCGCGCGGCGCGCGGCCGCCGCTCGACGAGCTCGGCCCGGTGCGCGCGCGCACGGAGCTGCGCGCGCAGATGGCGCTCGCCGATCTGCCGAAGGAGCCCCTGCACCGCATCGAGGATCGCGCGATCCCCGGGCCCGGCGGCCCGCTCCCGCTGCGCCTCTACACGCCGCGCAGCGGCCCCGATCCGCTGCCCGCGATCGTCTACTTCCACGGCGGCGGGTTCGTGCTCGGCGACCTCGAGAGCCACGACGCGCAGTGCCGTCACCTCGCGCGCCACGCCGGCGCCGCGGTGATCGCCGTCGACTACCGGCTCGCGCCCGAGCACCCGTTCCCCGCCGCGGTCGACGACTGCGTCGCCGCGTTCCGCTGGGTCGCCGCGCACACCGACGAGCTCCGCCTCGACCCGGCGCGCCTCGCGGTCGGCGGCGACTCGGCGGGCGGCAACCTCGCCGCCGTCGTCGCGCAGGCGACGCGCGGCGACCTCGGCCCGCGCCCCGCCTGGCAGCTCCTGATCTACCCCGCGACGGACATGACCCGCTCGTGCGAGTCGCACGAGCTCTTCGCCGAGGGGTTCTTCCTCACGCGCGCGACGATGGACTGGTTCGTCGCCAGCTACCTCACGGACCCGTCGGAGGAGCGCGACCCGCGCGCCTCCCCGCTCGCGACCCGCGAGCTCGCCGGTCTGCCGCCCGCGCACGTGATCGTCGCCGGGTTCGACCCGCTGCGCGACGAGGGCGAGGCGTACGCGCACGCGCTGATGGCGGCCGGCGTGCCGACGACGCTGCGGTGCTACGGCAGCTTGGTGCACGGCTTCTACGGGATGGGCGGGCTCGTCGAGGCCGCGCGCTGGGCCGCCGGCGACATCGCCGAGGTCACGCGCCGCGCGCTCTGGCCGTAGCCGACGCCGTCGTATCGCCAGCAAGATTACTTGCGGCGACGACCCCGCCGCCCGCCCGGCCTTCAGAAAATTGAAGGGGGGGCTTCACTTTCCCCATTGTGCGGTTTCGCGAACGTGCCCACGCTTGGCCCTCGAATGGACGAAGGAGCGGCCCCGACGGCCGCAGCGAGTGTGTCTCCTGAGCGGAGGGACAGATGATTCACCCCTCGACCCGCCTGTGCTGGATCAGCGACGAGGTCGGTTACGGCGTGCGCGCCACGCGGCGCATCCCCAAGGGCACCATCATGTGGGCGCTCGACCCGCTCGATCGGATCTTCGGTCCGCAGGAGGTGCAGCGACTCGGCGCGGGCCTGTGGCCGGCGCTCGAGACGTACTCGTACGTCGACGGAACGGGCAACCGGGTGCTCTGCTGGGACCACGGCCGGTTCATGAACCACAGCTGCCGCCCGACCGACCTCAGCCCTGGGGTCGAGTACGAGATCGCGGTGCGCGACATCGAAGAGGGTGAGGAGATCACCTGCGACTACAGCTCGCTCAACCTCGAGTCGGATCTGCACTGCCTGTGCGGCGCCCCGCACTGCCGCAAGGTGATCCAGAGCCACCAGTTCGTGCAGCTCGCCCCGCTCTGGGACGAGCTGCTGCGCGACGCGGTCGCCCACGCGGCCGAGGTCGAGCAGCCGCTGCTGCCGTGGGTCGAGCAGCCGGAGCAGCTCTTCCGCTGGGCCGCGCACCCCGAGGAGCTGCCCTCCTCGATGCGGCATTACTACCCGTTCCGCGACGAAGTCGCGATGCACGCGGCGGCGCGCTGAGCGCGGTCCTCCCTCGCGGAGGGCCACGCTCGGGGTGACATCGCGCGCGCTTGCCTGCTACCGTCGAGGTCGCAGGCCCGAGACACCATGGCTGCCTCCCCGCTCCTCGGTTACAACACCAACGTCCGGCACCTCGGCAAGCTCTTCCACATCCAGACCGAGGACTCGGGCTCGTCGCACGGGCACATCTTCACCCACCTCTTCGCGGACGGCGGGCGGATCATCGCGTCGAAGAAGACGACCTACGCGCACTACGTCGGCACGGCGCAGTACCCGGAGGTGGTCAAGCAGCTGATGCGCGAGTCGCACAAGGCGATGTTCATCGCGCTGCGCGACGGGCTCTTCGACGAGGACGAGGCGGCGGGGGCGCGCGCGATGGCGGTGATGGAGATCGTGCTGCCCGACGAGGCCGGGCGCGACACGCCGGCGACGCCGAGCGTGGCGGGGCTCGACGTCGACGCGCTCGAGCGCGCGGCGGCCGTGCGGCTCGCCGAGTCGGAGGCGGCGCAGGCGAGCACGGCGACCGGGCGCTACGCGATGACGCAGCCCGCGTCGGTCACCCGACGCTCGAGCGCCCCCGCGAGACCGAGCCCGCACGCGGAGTCGATCTTCGGGGGCGACCTCCTGAGCGAGAAGAGCCTCGACGAGGTGATCTTGAGCTACCTCGCCGAGGACGTTCAGGACGAAGGGTGAGCGCTCACCCGAGCAGCTGCTGGAGCTTGGTCGCCTTCATGGCGTCCCCGCTCACCTTGAGCTTGCCCTGGAAGTAGAGCTGCATCGCCATCGACGGGTTGTCGCTGATCGACTGCCAGTCCTCCGCGCTCAGCTCGAGGGTGCAGTCGGCCTCGCCGTGCTCGCCCTCGTGGACGCCGACCTCGTCGCGGCAGTTGACCGTCCACGTCCCGCCCCCGTCGCCGGTGATCTTGAACATGAAGACGGCGCCGATCTCCTTGGCGCCGTCGGGGTCGCCGGAGATCTTCTCGGGGAGGTTCTTCGTGAAGTCGGTCTTCGCGTCGGGCATGCTGCCTCCGTTCGGGGTTTCCACTGAATGCTGATTCAGCCGCGGGCATCTAGCGCCCTGGTGACCCCGCTGTCAACCCGGGCGTCGTTGACACCTCGCACGGGCCGATTCATAGGGGCTCGCATGGATCTCAAGAAGCTGGTCGCGAAGCAAGGCATGAAGCTCATGCAGGACCCGCGGGTCGCGAAGGTCATGCAGGACGAGCGCGTGATGAAGGGCCTGATGAAGGCGCTGACCGCGCGCGCGAAGGCGCAGGAGAGCGTCGACGAGGCCGTGCAGAGCGCGGCCAAGCGCTTCGGCCTCGTGACCAAGGAGGAGGTGCGCGAGCTCAAGCGCAACCTCCGCAAGCTCGAGACGCAGCTGAAGAAGGCGCAGCGCGACGCGGAGAAGGCCAAGGGCGAAGGTTCCGATCGGGGCTGAGCTCTGGCACGCTCGACGGCGTGCCCAGCGTTGAATCGAGGCGCGTCCCCGGCGTCGGAGCGAGCGTGGGTCGCGCCGCTCTCGTGCTCCTCGTCCTGTCGCTCGCGCCGCTGGCCGCGGCGCAGGATGCGCCCGCGACGCCGGAGCAGATCGCGCGCGCGCGCGCGCTGTTCACCCGCGGGCTCGAGCACTACCAGGCGGACCGCCTGAACGAGGCGCTCGAGGACTTCCTCGCGGCGTGGCGCATCGTCCCGCGCGCCGACCTCGCGTACAACGTGGCGCGCACCTACGAGCGCACCGCCGACGCGAGCCGCGCGATCCAGTTCTATCGCCACTACCTCCAGCGCGCGGACCCCGACGCGAGCGACCGCGCGGAGGTCGAGCGGCGCATCCGCGCGCTCGAGGACATCGACCGCCGCCAGCGCGAGCAGATCCGGACCTTGCCGCCGAGCAACGATCAGCTCGCGCGCGAGGCGCGCACGTTCTTCGAGCGCGGGGTGACGATGTACCGGCGGCAGCGCTACGAGGCGGCGATGGCGGCGTTCACCGCGGCGTACAACTACACGCGGCCCAACCCGCCCGCGGAGGTGCTCTACAACCTCGCGCTGACCGCGGAGCGCCTCGAGCGCCGGCAGGAGGCGATCGACTACCTCCGCGAGTACGCGCGCACGCTGCCGGCCGGGAGCGACGAGCGCCGCGCGATCGACGAGCGCGTGCGCGCGCTGCGCGCCGAGCGTTGAATCCTCGGCCGGCGCCGGATGATGCGACGATCCTCGTCGCGCGCGTGCCGAGCTCGTCGTCCGTCGTCCCATGGACACGCGGCGCCGAAGTCGGGACCGTTCCGACGTGGACGAGCCCGCGGCTCCCTCGGACGACCCTCACCGGCGCCGCGCGCTGCGCTCAGTCCTGCTCGCCTACCCGGGCGGCTGCGCCGCCTGGTTGATCGCGAGCGGCGTCTTCGTCGCGCTGATCTGGGTCGTCGGTACCGTGTACCCGCGGCCCGAGGAAGGCGCGGAGATGCCTTCGGGGTTCTACCCCGCGAGCCTCGCCGCGTTCCTCCTCTCGCTCGCGATCGCGCTCGCGCCCTCGCTCGTCGCCGCGCTCGACGGGCTGCGCGCGGTCGGGCGCGTGAAGGGGCGAGATCGCGCGATGGCGATCGCGGGGCTCGTCGGCGGGATCAGCGTCCCGATCGCGGTCGCCATCGGCCTGGTGGTCGCCCTCGTCGTCGGGATGATCAGCTCGGCGATCAGCGCCGCGCTCGCGTGGGTCGCCGTCGCGTTGATCGCGATGCTGTTCCACACCTGACCGGCGCCCCCGGCGCGCAGGCCCGCGGCGCCCACCCACCCGTTCACGGCTCCGGGCAGCCGCCGCGCAGCCGGCGCAGGCCACCGTCGGGCGGCAGAGCCCAGCTCCCGGCGAGCGAGGTCGCGAGCGGATCGACGCCGGTCGCGGGGACGTCGTCCGGCGCTCTCGCGACGCCGACGCCGCCGTTCGGGCGCGTGCCGTCGCCGCGCGACCGCTCGCGCCGCGCATGCTGCGGCTCGACGGAGAGGCAGCCTCCGCGACGCGCGAGTGGTGAGCGACGCTCACGTGACCCGTCTCGCCCGCGCGCCCGGACACCGCCTCCAAACGACTCACCCCGTCGTGGAGCGTGGCCAGGCGCGTTGGCATGCCTCTACCGCCGCCCCTGATCGGCGCCGGGTGCGGATGCTTCAGCCGCAGGCCCACCCGAACGCGAGCCGATCGGGGTGCTCGGCGCACTGCGTGAGGTGGGCGACGCCGAGGTCGCCCCACGCGTAGTCGACCAGGCGCTGCGAGTCGATCTGGAAGACGTGACGCATCCGGGCGCCGCACTCCCCGCAGCTCGGGTACTCGACCCCCTGGACCCAGCGAGGCCAACCGCCGAGCTTCTCGCCGTCGCGCGGGTAGGCCGCCTCGACGACGCCGATCGCGTCCTCGTCGAGGGTCACGCCGGCCTCGGACTGCTCCTCCCAGTTCGGGTAGTCCTCGACGGCTCGCCATCCGACGATGCGCTGCGGCGCGAGCGCGCCGTCGACCACGGCGGCGCTCGGTGCCCCAGCGCCGCTCGGGTCGACGCGCCGCGCCACCACGCTGCGCGCGTACGGGAAATACGCCTCGCAGTCCACCTCGCAGAGCGGCTCGCTCGTCTTGCAGTAGAACAACTGGAGCAGCCCGGTCCCTCCGAAGGCGCTCGGGTCAGGCAGCGAGGCGACGTCCAACTGCAAGAAGAGCTGCATGGGTCGCTGGCAGTTCGGGCAGATCGGATGCTCCTCCCCCGCGGGGATCCACGCGCTGCCCCCGAGCTTGCTCGCCTTGGCGTCACCGTCGCCCGGCTCCACGACGGGAAGCCACGCCGCACGCTCGAGCGGCCGAAGAGAATCGGGAATCGTCACATCGCTCATGGCTCGCCTCCTCCACCGAAGGCGCGAGCCTACGACGAGACGCGCGCGTGGAGCAGGCTCGAGACGAGCGGCGCCGTGCGCGCGCCTCGCGCCCCGTCCCGGGCCGAGGCGACGCACTGGACCGGCTCGCGTATGCTCGCCGCGTGGACGAGCTGGACCTCGTGTGGGTGCGGGCGCGCTTCTCGGGGCTCGAGCCGTCGCTCGCGTTCCTCGAGAACGCGGGCGGGAGCGTGCCCGTCGATGGCGTGGTGGAGCGCGCGCGGCGCTACCTCGCGGAGGACATGGTGCAGCTCGGCGCGCCCTACCCGCGCTCCGAGCGCGCGACCGCGCGCGTGCACGCGGGCTTCGACGCCGCGGCGCGGCTCATGGGCGCGACCCCGGCCGAGCTCGTCCTGGGCGGCTCGACCACCGCGAACCTCTACGTCCTGAGCCACGCGCTCGCGCCGCGCGTCGGGCCCGGCGACGAGGTGGTCGTCACCACGCTCGACCACGAGTCCAACCGCGGCGCGTGGATCCGCATGGCGCAGGCGCGCGGCGCGACCGTGCGCGAGTGGACGATCGATCCCGCGACGCACTCGCTCGAGCGCCCAGGGCTCGACGCGGTGCTGAGCGAGCGCACACGGCTCGTGTGCTTCACGCACTGCGCGAACGTCGTCGGCTCGCTCCACGACGTGCCGGCGCTCACCGCGCGGATCCGCGAGGCGGGCGCGCTGAGCGTGGTCGACGGCGTCGCGTTCGCGCCGCACCGGCGCGTGGACGTGCGGGCGCTCGGCGCCGACGTCTACGTGTTGAGCCTCTACAAGGTCTACGGGCCGCACCTCGGGCTGATGTACGTGCGCGAAGCGCTCCTGGGCGCGCTCGCCAACCAGAACCACGACTTCCTCGCGGGCGCGGGCGCGTACACGCTGATGCCGGGCTACGTGAGCCACGAGCTCGCCGCGTCGGTCCCCGGCGTGGTCGAGTACCTCGAGGCGCTCGACGCGCACCACGGCGGCGACGGCACGCTCGACGGCGCGTTCGCGCGGATCGCCGCGCACGAGGAGCGGCTCGCCGAGCGCCTGCTCGCGTACCTGCGCGCGCACCCGCGCGTACGGCTCCTCGGCAGCGCGCAGGCCGACCGCGCGCGGCGCGCGCCGACGATCACCTTCACGGTCCGAGGCGCCCGCGCGGACGCGATCGCCCGCGAGGCCGGCTCGCGCGGCGTGGCGATCCGCGCGGGGCACTTCTACGCCGCGCGCGCGATGCCGGAGCTCGGGATCGAAGACGCGGACGACGGCGTCGTGCGCGCGAGCATGGTCCACTACAACACGCTCGAGGAGATCGACCGCCTGATCGCGGTGCTCGATCGCGTCCTCGCAGCGTAGTCCCGTGCAGCCCTGTGTCGTTCCGGTCCGGTCTCGCGCGCGACGCGACGAGTGCTCGCGCGAAGACGCGAAGCCGCAAAGGACATCTTGGCGGCTTTGCGCCTGGGCGCGGGGTTGGATCCTGGGCCAGGACCACACTTCCCGAGCCTACCACGGACCTCGCGCCGCTCAGAGGTCGCGGCCGTCGATGCCGAGACAGCGGACCTCCTCGGGGAAGCGGGCGCGGTAGGCGACGCATGTCTCACGCACGACGCGCCAGCCGTGGCCGGCGTACTCGGGCAAGGCCATCGGGCTCAAGAGCATGCAGGCTCCACCGGGGGGGATCCCGGCGACTGATCCGTCGCGGCGTCCGCAGCGCACGCGCGACCGCGCGCAGACCCCGAAGCCGCGGGTCTCGCTGACGCCGACGCACGAGGGCACGCCGTCGAACGGGTCGGGGCACGTGTCGCCGCAGCGGCCTCCGCAGAAGCCGAACAACTCATCGGCGCCCGCACCGCAGGGCTGGTCCGGGGGTCCGTTCTCGAACAGCGTGCCCTCCGAGTAGCGGCACCGGATGTCGGTGAGCTCCGGCTGTTCGAGGAGCCAACGGCAGTACTCCGGGTGGACGCAGACGCCCGACCAAGCATACGGCCGGGTCCGGTGCAGCTCCCAGGTCACGCAGAGACGTGCACCGCGGTAGCAGTATGGCTGACCATAGCCGAGATCCAAGGCACAAATCTCGACCCCCCGAGGGTCTTCATCGCCCCCGCGACAGCTATGGTAGGTGGCATTACACGACCGCATGTCCGGAGGACATGGATCGGAGCAGTATGGCCCGCAGAGACGTTCGCGGCCTACGACACACGCCGCGTCACGGCCGCCCTCTCCGCCGTCGCTGCCAGCTCCGTCCGCCAGCACGTGGCCGTCTCGTGCGACGGGTCCGGCGCCGTCTGAAAGCCCGCCGTCGGCGCGACCGGCATCGGGCACAGCAATGTTGAACAGGAAGCACCCCTCGAGGGCCACGGCGAGCACGCCGACGAGCGCTACCCTGAGCGCGCACGACCCGCCGGTTCGCCTCACCGGACGCACGTCCCACCGCGCAACGCGCGCGAGCGCGGGTCGACGGTCCGAACATGACGAGAGACACGAGGATGCTGGGTGGGCGGGCATGGTCTCAGGGGGGAGAGGAGGAGACCCAAAGAAGAGGAGAGTGTTGCGCCCCGCGCGACGAGGGTGCCCGCGCCGAAGGCGCACTCTCCTCGTCCTTCCGGTCTCCCCCTCTCCCGATCGCGCTCGGTCGTGGGACCAGGCGTCCCCCGAACCCGGTCGGTCTCGCGGGCGCGCAACACCGAGAGGTTGGACTCCTGGGCCAGGACCACACTTTCCGAGCCTACCACGGACCTCGCGCCGCTCAGAGGTCGCGGCCGTCGATGCCGAGACAGCGGACCTCCTCGGGGAAGCGGGCGCGGTAGGCGACGCATGTCTCACGCACGACGCGCCAGCCGTGGCCGGCGTACTCGGGCAAGGCCATCGGGCTCAAGAGCATGCAGGCTCCACCGGGGGGGATCCCTGAGACCGAGCTGCCATGATCCAGGCAGCGATCACGCGACCGCGCGCAGACCCCGAAGCCGCGGGTCTCGCTGATACCGACGCACGACGGCCAGTCGCCGAACGGCTCCGGGCACGTGTCGCCGCAGCGGCCTCCGCAGAAGCCGAACAGCTCATCGGCGCCCGTACCGCAGGGCTGGTCCGGGGGTCCGTTCTCGAACAGCGTGCCCTCCGAGTAGCGGCAGCGGATGTCGGTGAGCTCCGGTTGCTCGAGGAGCCAACGGCAGTACTCCGGGTGGACACAGACGCCCGACCATGCCTGCTCACGTGGCCGGTGCAGCTCCCAGGTCACGCACAAGCGCTCACCGCGGTAGCAGTACGGGTAGCCTCGACTCAGGTCGACGCCGCAGTCCTCGTAGCCACGGGGGTCCTCGTCGGTTCCACTGCACTGATGGAAGACCTCACTGCACCACGCCAACTGTCTTGGGCACGGATCGGTACAGTAGGGACCGCAGAGGCGCTCGCGCCCGATCATGCACGCCGCGTCGCCCACCGCGCCCGACCCATCGCCACTCCCCCCATCGACCCGAGCGTCCGAGCCCACCGGCCTCGCCCCGTCGGCGACGCCTCCGTCCGGATCGACGGTGTTGAAGAGGAAGCACCCGTCGAGGGCCACGGCGAGCACGCCGACGGCCGCCACCCTGAGCGCGCACGACCCGCCGGTTCGCTTCACCGGACGCACGTGCCACCCTCGCATCGCTGAAGCGGCGGGCACCGGTTGCGACACCTGCCGCAGTGCAGCCCGCTGGAGCTCGTGTCGACGCAGGCACCGCCACAGCACGCGGTCCCTGCGGGGCACGCCGCGCCACAGCCGCCGCAGTGGAGCGCGTCGGATTGAAGGTCCGCGCACGCTCCGTCGCAGCTCACCTCGCCGGGGAGACAACACAGGCCGCCGGCGCAGTGGCCGGTGCGGCATCGAGTCCCGCAGCTCCCGCACGCGAACGGGTTGGTGCTCACGTCGGTGCAGACGAACCGGTCTCCCGACGGACAGAGCACCTCGCCCTCGGCGCAGCAGCGACCGCCGAGGCACGGGGCGCTGCCCGGGCACGCGTTGCCGCAAGTGCCGCAGTGCGCGGAGCTCGACGCGAGCGCCGCGCACTCCCCCCCGCAGCAGGCCTCGCCGTCGGCGCAGACGTTGCCGCAGCCCCCGCAGGCCCAGCGGTTGTCCAGTCGGTTCACGCAGGCCCAGGTCGTCGAGGGGGCCGCGGGCGGCGAAGGCGCCGACTCGAAGAAGGGCCGCCCGCCGCCGGCCGGCGGGACCGGGCAGAAGTCCGCGGGCAAGCAGCACTGCGCCGCTCCGCGTTCCGTCTGGCCGGGGGCGAGCGCGTCGAGCGGCTGTACGTAGCACCGCTCGCGCGACCGGAGCGGGCCTTCCTCGCGCACCGTCCCGGCGTGCGGGCCGCCGCACTGCACGCCCAGGTCGCCGCAGATCCCTTGGCAGCCGTGGAGGGCCCCGTCCTCGCCGACGGCGAGCGCGTCGTCCGGATGGCAGATCCGGCGGTCCTGCCCCCGGGCGATGAGGCTCTCCCCGCGGGTGACGGTGTCCACCAGCGCCGGGTCTTCGTCTCGGCGCGATCCCGGACGGTTCTCGAGGCAGTATGCCTCGCCGAGCGGAACCCCCGAAGCCGGGCGGTGGGTGATGAACAGCGGGTACTGCGGGTCGTCCTCCGAGTCGGCGAGGACTGCCTCGAGCCCGTCGGGGCGGAGGTTGATCCGCCGCAGCTCGAAGCGGACGCGCCCACACCGGTAGTCGACGGCGAGGCCCGGATCGTCGGTCCACTCGCCGCTCTCCTGGATGCCCACACAGCTCTGCCGCCGGCCGCCGAAGAACGGCGGGTCGGCGGCGGCGCACATCGCGTCGCTCGCGAAGACGGCGCCGGTCTCCGGGTCGGTGCGGGCGCACGGCGCGAGGTCGGAGAACCGGCGCGGACGCAGGCTTCCGTCCGCTTCGACGACGGGCCACTCCGTCACCGCGCGGGTGAGCGAGCCGGCGAGCAGGCTGAGGATGCCGTCGAGCTGGGAGCGGATGCGGCCCTCGATGTTGCCCGTGATCGCGTCGTTCAGCCCGCTGACGCTGCAGTCGACCAGGCCGCCGTCGAAGAACTCGATCACCGGCTCGAAGTCGAACGCGTCTCGCAGCACCTGCACCCGACGAGGGCGCGAAACGAAGCGGGGGGGGAGCGGCACTGGGCCGCCGGACTGGAGGCAGAGATAGCGATCCCCCTCGAAGTGGCAGACCTCGCGGCATCCCGGAGGGCCCTCGTCACAGTCGTGCGCCACGGTCCGCCGGCGGTCCTCGAGCTCGCTCTCGAGCGTGGACGCGACGGCGGCGCGGCGGCGCAGCCGGAGCCCCGCGCTCAATCGCAGGCGCCCATCGAAGCAGCCGAAGGCGGCGCCGCCCAGCGCCGCGTACTCGACGAACGCGTTGAGCTGGTCGCTGTCGATCGCGCGGCCGAAGTCCCCGGACCCGCTCGACAGGATCGGCGTGAAGTGCGGGAGCACCGCGTAGTCCGGGCGCTCCGGAGCCAGGGTGAGCGGCTCGAAGCCGTAGAACACGCCCGGGGTGACCTCGAAGTGCCGGTCGTTGAGGTACTGGTTCAGCGCCGCGACGAGCCCGTCGACCGCGATCTGATAGCTGATGAACCGGCTGCACAGGCCGGCGTCGTAGACGCGCAGGGACTGCCAGGTGCTCGTCGGGTCGCCGCCCGGCAGCGCGCTCAGCTCGATCGTGCGCACCGGTTGGCCGGGGAAGTTGGCGGGCAGCTGCGCGAAGCGGTGCCCGACGGTGACGCCGGCCGGCGGCCAGCCGGCGGTCGCGCTCGGGAGAAAGTCGGGCGGGTCGGCCGGCGGGTCCCGGTCGTCCCAGCGGCCCGTCAAGTCGCCTTGCAGCAGGAACAGGCGGTGCCGCTCGCCGAGGCGGTAGCGCACCCGCTCGGCGCGGCCGCTCGTGCGCGCGAGCTCCGCGGGGCCGGCGCCGGTGTTGCCGCCCTCGGGGACGGCGATCGTGTCGCGCGCGCCGCCCTCCGCCTCGAGCTGGACGAACTCGCCGCCGCAGCGCGCACCCTCGAACGGCGCGCGCGCCCGCCCTTCGCGGCTCACCGCGCAGGATCGGCACGCCTGCTCGCCGCTCGCCTCGTCGACGACGACGTGGCCGGGGCAGCACCCGACGCTCGTCGCGGGCTGGCCTTCGCGACCGCAGGCCGTGCAGCGGCCGCCGCTGCAGACCGCGTAGCCGTCGCAGCAGTCGGCGTCCGAACGGCAGGTGTCACCCGGGTAGCGGCAGCACGTGAAGACCTCGCCGCGGTGTGGATCGCTGGTGAGCTGGCAGTCCGCGCCGGGGTCTGCGCACGGCACGCCGCCTTGCGGGTTGCAGAGGTTCCCGTTGGGCACGAGCAACGGGCGACAGTAGCGCTGCGGCTGATCGGTCGGGGCCGGCAGGACCACGCAAGGCTCGTCGACGCCGGTGCACGCGCAGAGATCCGAGCGCTCGACCCCGGGCGCCTCGGGCAGCTCGCACGCGCGCAGGCAGACGCGGCCGTGGTCGGGGGTGACGCGGCACCACGTGCCGCTCTCGCACGGCGCGCAGCCGTGCGGCCCGCGGTCGAGGTTCGAGTCGCAGGCCTCGCCCTCGCGCGCGGGCAGCCAGCAGAACCCGCGCGCGCTCCCGGACAGGCCCGCGCGGCGGCGCAGCGGGAACGCGCGCGCGCACGCGGCCGCGTCCGCGACGTCGACGCAGAACGTCCCGCTCTCGCACGGCCGCGGATCGCCGCCGGTGGCCCGATCGGGATCGCACTCGTCGAACAGTCCGGCGGCGGCGCGGCAGAAGCCGATGCGCCCCGGCTCCGGCGACCGATCGCTCGGCACGCAGGCGTAGGACTGGCCGGCCGCGGTCGGCGAGGGGCAGCGGAAGACGTCGGGCCGCAGGTACGCGGCCCGGTCGCAGTCGTCGAGGGGGCACATCACGTCGTCGAGCACGTCGCCCTCGAAGAGGGGCACGCAGAAGTTGATGCACGCCTCCGCGGTCGTGAAGTCCGTCGGGTCGCAGCGGCCGGCGAAGTCACAGCCCTGCGGCGTCGGGGTGCACGTCGAGCCCAACAGCAGCGTGGAGCCGAGCACGAAGCTCAAGCCGACGAGTAAGCGTTGCTTGCTTGCTTGCTTGCTTGCTTGCCTACGCGTCGTCATGCGGCCCCCCTCGAGCACTCGAGAGCGTACGCGGACGACCTGGGCCGAGCAACCGCGGCACCCACTCCTCCTCGGCGCGCGTGGTCCGCCGGCGCCTCAGGGCGCGGGGTCGCGCATGCAGTAGCTGCCGGCGCGGCCGGCGGGCCGGCACGCGAAGCCGTCGGGGCACGCGCACGGAGGCGTCGGGCTCTGCTCGTCGCATCGGCAAGAGCAGTAGACGTGCGCGCGCACGTCGTCCTCCGACGCGCAGCCGACGGTGCAGCCGGCGCGCGGATCGCCGGCGAGCCCCGTCACGAGGCAGACGCGCGTCACGCACTCGGCGGAGCCGAGCTCGACGTACGTCTCGGCGCGATCATAGCCCCGAGGCGGGACGGTCTCTTGGAGGCACGGGTCACCCACGCCGCCGGCGACGCAGCCGGCGAGGAGCGCCCCGCACGTGGCGGCGAGCGCGATTCGCATAACCGTCGTCGCTCGGCGCGACCCGCTTTTCCAGAGCGCGCGCCGGCACGACGGCGTTGAGATCTCCCCGAGCGCTGGCGCATGCTCGCGCGATGGACGCGCCGGCGAGCGAGGGGCTGATCGAGCCGCTGAGGCAGCGGCGCTTCGACGAGGTGCGCGACGCGCTCGGCGCGCCGGGGCCGGAGGAGCCCGCGCCGACCGCGCGCCTGCGCGCCGCGCTCGCCGTCGAGGGGTGGGCGCCGCTCGTGGACCTCACGCAGGCAGCGCGCCGCCTCACCGCGCTCGAGGCGCCCGACGCGCCGGACGTGACGGCCCAGGCCGTGCGCGCGCTCGCGCGAGCCGGCGCGCGCGGGGCGGCCGCGCGGACCCTCGCGGCGGCGCGCGAGCGATGGCCCGAGCAAGACGCCTTGCGCCTCGTCGAGGCGCAGCTGCGCGACGGACGCCTCGCCGCCGAGGACGCCGAGGGCGCGGCGCTCGAGGCCCTCCTCGCGCGCGGCGACGTCGAGGGCGCGCGCGCGGCCGCGCGGGCCTTCCTCGCGCGGCCGGAGGCGCGCTCGCGCACCTACGCGCTGCGCACGCTCGCCGATCTCGCGCGCGGCGCCGGGGACTTCGCCGAAGCGGCGGACGCGTTCGCGGCGCTCGCGGGGGACGCCCCGAGCGCGGTCGACGCCGAGCTCCTGCGCGCCGCGGAGGCGCTCGCGCGCTGGGCCGCGGGCGACAGCGCGGCCGCGATCGAGGCGCTCCGGGCGATCTTCGAGCGGACGGGCAGCGGACGCGGGCACGACGCGCACGCGCACGCCATCGCGCGCGACGTCCTCGACGCGCTCGACCGCGATCCGGACGCGCGCGCCCGAGGCCCTCGCTGGCGTCGGTTGCAGGCGCCGCCGCCGCCGCCGCGACCCGGCGACCGCGCGAGCGGCGCCCTCGCGATCGCCGCGTCGATCCTCGGCTTCGCCGCGCCGGAGGAGGCGCCTCGCCCGACGATGGCGCACGCGCGCGCCGCGCTCGCCGCCGCCGGCGCCCACGCGGTCCGCGCGGTGGCGACGCCGGCGGCGCTCGAGGCCGCGCTCGAGCAGGGCGTCGTCGTCGTGCTCGAGGAGGAGCTCGCGACCGAGACCGGCTTCACCGTCGTGCTCGGCCTCGAGCCGGTCTCGCAGGTCCTCCTGCTCTCGGACCCGCGCCGCGGCGGCGCGTACCTCCAGACGGTCGGCGAGCGGGCGGGGCGCGCCGCGCTCCACGGCGGCGGCGCGCTCTTCGTCGCGGGGACCGGCGCAGAAGGGCTGGCGCGCGCGGCCGCCCTCGCGGCGCGCGGCGTCTCGGACGACCCGCGGCTCGAGGCGATCGATCGCTGCGACCTCGACGAGCGCGGCGAGCCGCCGCCGCGCGCGCGCGTCGACGTGCTCGCGCAGGACGCGATCGCGCTCGCCCCCGAGCTGCCGATGGGCCACCGCCGGCTCGGCGAGAGCATGCTCGAGCAGCTGCGCGCGGGCCGGCTCGCCGGCGGCCGCATGGAGCGCTGGGTCGCGCTGACCCGCACCGGCTTCCCCGACGCCGAGTGGGCGCTCCAGATCTACGCGCAGGCGCTCGAGCGCTGGGGGCGCCACGCGGAGGCGGGGATCGCGTGGGCCGACGCGCACGCCCGCGATCCGTGGGACGAGCGCAACACGTACGGGATGGCGCGCGCGTGCGCGTGGATGGGCGAGCGCGACGAGGCGGAGCGGCTGCTGCGCCGCACGCTCTCGCTGCGGCACGGGCACGCGCCCGCGCTCGCGCGGCTCGCGGAGGCGCGCCTCGAGGCGGGCGATCTCGACGCCGCGCGCGAGGCGAGCGCGCTCGCGGAGGACCTCGCGCCCACGGACCGCGAGGTGCTCACGGTGCGCGCGAGCGTGCTCGAGGCCGAGGACCGCTTCGACGACGCGATCGCGCGCCTCGACGCGGCGCGCGAGGCGCACCCGGACGACGCGGCCGTCGCGAGCCGGTGCCTGTGGCGACACTCGCACGCCGGCCGCTGGGCCGAGGCCGCGGCGATCGCCGACGCGATGCTCGCGCGCGATCCGGGGGAGCCGCTGAACTGGGCGGACGCCGCCGCGGTCGCCTTCGGACACGGCGACGCGGAGGGCGCGCTCGAGCTCGGGCTCGCGGGGATCGAGCGCTGCGGCCCGGCGCGCGCGCTCGTCGACGAGCTCGCCCGCGCGCTCGGCACGCTGCTCGACGAGACGCGGCGCGCCTCCGTCCTGTCGCGCCTCGAGCGCCTGCTCGCCTCGCGCGCGATGGCCTTGATGGACCTCGCCGCCGAGCTGACGCGGCGACGCCTCGACGAGGACGGCGTCGCGCTCGCGCTGCGCGTGGCGGAGATCCTCTCGTTCGATGCGAACGGGCCGTGGCGCGCGGCGCAGACGATCCTCGCGCTGCCGGAGGTCCGGGGCAGCTACGCGGACGAGGTCCGGCGCCTGCTCGAGGCGACGATCGCGCGCGCGGGCCGCTACCCGCACCCGCGCGCGGTGCTCGCGCTCACGATCGTCGAGGAGGACCCGCGGGCGGCGCTCGAGCTCGTGCGCGACGCCGACGTGCACTTCGACCCCGCCGTCGTCTGGATCGCGCAGCGCCGCGTGCAGCTCGCGGCGGGCGACGATGCCGACGCGGCGCGCACGGACGAGCGGCTGCGCGAGCTCGCCCCGGACGCGCTCCTCGGCGCCGCGGGCTTCTACCGCAACACCGGCTTCGCCGACGTCGCGGCGGAGCTGCTCGCGCGCGCGATCGCGCTCGCGCCCGAGTGGCCCGACCCCCGCGTGGAGCTCGCGCGCGCGTGCCTGCGCGTCGGCGCGCTCGACGACGCGCACGACGCGCACGAGGCGGCGCGCGCGCTCGGCGCCCCGGGCGACTCGCTCCTCGCCGCGCAGATCGCCGAGGGCCGCCGCGACTGGGCGCGCCTCGCCGAGCTCGCCGCCGCGGAGGTGGCGCGCGTGACGCGGCGATCGGCCGCGGGCACCTACGACGCGTGGCCGATGCGCGCGCGGCTCGCCGCGGCGAAGGCCGCGCTCGGAGCAGATGCGGACGACCTCGCGAGGATCCGCGAGCGGGCCGGGCGACACCCCGACGCGCTCGCGGCGCTGGTCGCGATCGAGCGCGCGGCCGGCCTGCCGCGGGGCCCCGAGGACGCGGCGCAGCTCGCGGCGCTCGCGCCTGGGGCCATGATCACGCTCGAGCGCGGAGGGGTCCGATGGTGAGCGCGACGCTGGACGTGGGGACGATCGACGCGCTGCACGCCGCGGAGCGCTTCCGCGACGTGCGCGCGCGCCTCGCCGAGGCCGACCTCGACGACGGGGCGCCGGGCTGGCGCCTCGCGGTGCGCGCGGCGCGCGCGGATCTCGCCGATCCGTCGCGCTCGGTCGACGAGGCGCTGCTCGACCTCGCGGACCTGCTCGTCGATCCGCTGCAGGTGCCCGAGGATCTTCCGCTCGCGCACGCGCTCGTGATCCGCGGCTACGCGATCAAGCGCCTCTTCTCGCTCGCCGAGGACGCGATCGCCGCGGCGAGGACGGCGGTCGGCGAGCACCCGCTGCTCTGGCTCGAGGAGGGCCGCGCGATGATGGCGTTCGACGAGCGCGAGCGCGCGCGCGAGGCCTTCGAGCGCGCGCTCGCGGCGGGCGGAGCGCACGCCGACGAGGCGCGCCTCGCGCTCGCCGACGCGCTCTACGTGCTCGGCGACTTCGACGGCTGCCTCGCGCTGCTCGACGCGATCGAGGGCGACGCCGTGCGGCCGCGGGCGCTGCGCCTCGCGGCGAGCTGCCACGCCGCCCGGCGCGATCACGAGGGCGAGGCGAGAGCGTGGGCCGAGGTGCTCGCGCGCCTGCCCGAGGGCGATCACGCGCAGGGCGACCGCGTGAGCCTCGCGCTCGCCCTCGGCTCGTGCGGGCGGCGCGCCGAGGCGCTCGAGGAGCTCGGGCGCGCGTGGCGAGAGAACCCCGCGAGCGGGCACGGCCACTACGCGCGCTCGCGCATGCACTACCTCGAGCGGCACCTCGACGGGGGCCGCGCGGTGCGCCTCGCCGCGTTCCCGACGACGGCGCAGAAGTGGAACTACTGCGGCCCCGCCGTCCTCGAGCTGTGCCTGCGCTACCTCGACGTCGAGCTCACGCAGGACGAGATCGCCGACACGGTGAAGCGGACCACGGGCACGCCGATGTACGAGATCGCGGCGTTCCTCGACGCGCACCGCATCACGGCGCGCCGCATCGAGGCGACGCGCGAGCGCGTGATGGCGGCGCTCGACCTCGGCCTGCCCGTCATCGTGCAGGAGGAGTACTCGACGACCTCGCACGTCGCGGTGATCGTCGGCTACGACGAGGCGCTCGGCACCTTCATCGCGCAGGACCCGGCGACGCACCGGCCGCTGCTCAAGACGTTCGAGTTCACCGAGCGCGCGGGCGACCTCTACGGCAACGGCGCCATCGTGGTGCTCGGGCGCGCGGGGCCCGAGCTCGAGGCGCGCGAGCGCGCGTGCGACGAGGCGGGGCTCCTGCACGCGCCGCACCTCGCGCTGCTCGACGACGCGGATCGGCTGCGCCCGGCCGCGACGAGCGCCGAGCGCGAGGAGGCGACGCTCTGGGAGGTGCTGCGCCGCTGCGACGACGCGCTCGCGCTCGCGCCGCGCTTCAAGCTCGCGTGGCACCGCAAGGTCGACGCGCTCTCGCGGCGCTGGGGGCTGAGCGGGCGCGACGAGCACCGCGAGGAGGCGCTCCGCGCGCTCTACCACGTGCGCGTCGCGTTCGCGCGCGACGAGTGGCCGCACCAGCTGCACGCGCACCTGATGATGGACCGCGGCCTCTACGACGAGGCGTACGCCGAGTACCACGAGGCCTCGCGCGTCGACCCGGGGGACGCGAACAACCGCGCCGCGATGGGCGAGTGCATGTGGCTGGGTGGCGATCTCGAGCGGGCGGAGCGGCACCTCGTCGAGGCGCTCGCGCTCGCGCCGCACGTCGTGCGCACGGCGGAGAACCTCGCCGCGGTCTACGTGCGCGAGCGCATCGAGCGCGAGCGGCAGGCGCGGCGCACCGTGGAGAGCCACCTCGCGCCCTTCCAGATCTTCGAGCGGGTGCCTCACGCGGACGCGGAGCTCGATCGCCGCGCCGCGCACTTCGTCCGCGTCGCGCTCGCGGGCAACCCGCGCAACCCGTTCAACCACGGGCTCGCCGGCGACCTCGCCGCGATGCGCGGCGACTTCGAGGCGGCGGCGGCGGCGTACGCCGAGTCGATCGCGATCGATCCCGCGCGCGCGGGCAGCGCGCTCGGCTACGCGGTCGCGCTGCGGGCGCTCGGCCGCGCACAGGACGCGGCGCTCGTGCTCGAGCCGCTGACCCAGGAGGCGCGCCCGCCGACGCGCGCGTTCACGCTCTACGCGGAGCTGCTCGAGGAGCTCGGTCGACCCGAGGAGGCGGCGAGCGCCCTCGTCGAGGCGCTCGTGTCGGGGGCCGACGCGCCCTCGCTCGCGCGCGCCCTCTTCACGACGCTGCGCCGCGCGAGCTCCGGCGAGGCCGCCGCCGCGCGCCTGCGCGAGCTCGTCGAGGAGCGCGCCGATCCGCAGGTCGCGCGCGCGGTCGCCGAGGTGCTCGACGACGAGCAGCAGCGCGGCCACGCGATCGCGCTCCTGCGCCGCGTGGTGCACGAGGCGCCGGGCGACGTCGACGCGGTCTACCGCCTCGGGCGCCTGCTCACCGGCGACGTGCTCACGCGCGCCGAAGGCGAGGCGCTGCTCGAGCGCGTGATCGAGCTCGCCCCGGCCTTCGCGGGCGCGCGCACCCGCCTCGCGTGGAGCCTCTGCGAGACCGACCCCGCGCGCGGGCTCTCGCTGCTCGACGCGCTGCCCGACCAACAGGACGCGTACGTGCTCGAGACGCGCGCGGCGCTGCTCGCGGCGCGCGGCGAGGGGGAGGCGTCTGCCGCCGCGCTCGAGCGCGCGCTCGATGTGTTCGGCGACCGGGAGCGCGGCCTCATCGCGCTGACGGAGTGGCACGTCGACGACCGCCGCTACGATCGCGCGCTCAGCCTCGCCCGCACGATCCCGGAGCGGGTGACGCGCGACGCGCTGAGGCTCGAAGCGGAGCGCGCCTGGCTCGAGGCGTTCCAGCTCGGCGGCGCGATCCGCGACGCGCTGCCGAGGCTGCGCGAGCTCTCGCGCGAGGCGGTGCCGCCGCACCTCGCGTGGAGCACCTACTGGGGCGTGCGGAGCCTCGAGCCCGCGCTGGCCGCCGACGCCGCCGACGCCCTCGCGCGCACGGCGCGCGAGAACATGGTCGCGACGTGGCGCCTGCGCGCCGCCGGCGCGCGCGCCAAGACGGGCGCGCACGCGGACCTCGACGCGGTGCGCGACACGCTCGGCGACGACCCGGAGCTCTGGGCGCAGCTCGCCTACGCCTACGAGGCCGTGCATCGCTACGACGACGCGAACGCCGCCGCCGAGCGCGCGCTCGCGCTCGACGACACGCACATGGAGGCGCTCGGCGCGATGGAGGGCGCGTACGTGCGCAGGGGCGACGTCGCGGCGGCGATCCGCTGCGCGGAGCGCCTCGTCGAGCTCTACCCGTACGAGCACATCGGCCCCGAGCGGCTCGGGACGATCCTCGCGCTGTCGCTCGACGCCGAGCGCGCGCTCCCGCTCACGCACCGCGCCGTCGACGCCGCGCCGTTCTGCCACAACGCGCACTGGTCGCGCGCGGCGGCGCTCTTCGCCGCGGGCGATCTGGCGGGCGCCGAGCGCCACGTCGAGCGCACGCTCGCGCTCGATCCGCCCACCGAGGAGATCGACGCGATCGACGCGCTCGCGATGCGCTACGCGCTCGCGGGCGACGCGGCGCGGCTCGAGGCGTGCCTCGAGCGCCTGCACCGGGCGCGGCCCGCGGCGCTGTTCGCGGGCTTCGACGACGCGCTCCGCGAGCTCGCCCGACGCCGCGCGTGAGCGACCGGGGACGGAAATCGTTGCGACATCGTGGAAGAGGCCTGGACGTTCTAGGCACAGTCTGCGCAAATCGCGCCCAGTCCCCACGGACCGGGGGGCGACGAGACGACACGAGACGAGGAAGGAACCGACATGAAGATCAAGCAGATGCTGATGGCGCTCGGGGTGGTGGGGTTGTTGGCCATCGGAGGGTGCGGGAGCGAAGAGGCCGAGGCCGGCGGTAGTGGCGGCGGCGGCGGTGGTGGCGGCACGGCCGAGCCGGCCGCGGGCGGTGGTGGCGGCGGCGGCGGCGGCGGCGGATCGTGCTCGCGCATCGCCGAGTGCTGCCGCGCGTACATCGAGGCCATGGGCGGCTCCGTCCCGGCCAACACGTGCGACGCGTACAACAACATCTCCCACCTCACCGACGACGTCTGCGACCAGACGATGGCGGGCTACCGCACGGGGCTGAGCGCGATGCAGAAGGCCGTCCCGGCCGCCTGCAACTGAGTCTGCTGAGGGGTGCTTCGCACCCCTCCCCCCGCTGCGGCAAAGCCGCAGCGGGGCCCCCACCCCAGTACGAACGCGGCGGAGCCGCGTTCGACCCCATCACGGAGCGACGGGGCCCCCTCGGCCAACGGCCATCGCTGCGCGATGGCCTGGCCTCGAACGGCGCCGTGAAGCCGCACCGGGGGCGCGACCCGAGACGAACGCGTCGGGGGTCGCGCGCCAGCCATCGGGAGGCCTCCTCGGCACGCGTGAGGGAAACCCCGTGCCGCACCCGGCGCCTGTCGATTAGAGTGTGCGCCGTGAAGAGCGGAGCCGAGCCCCCTCGCTCGTCTGCCTGGCGCGCGGTCGCGCTGGCGCTCGCCGCCTCGCTCGCGGGCTGCGAAGACACGCCGCTCGTCTACTCGGGCGCGGACGACGGATGGATCGGGCGCGCGCACATGCCGGAGGTCGCCGCGGACCCGGCGAGCCCGGCCGCGTTCGATCCGCACCTCGACGGCTTCGAGGCGATCGAGCTGCGCTTCGCGCTCGCGCACGCGAGCGGCGCGCGCTGCACGGTGGAGCTCTCGCGCGGCGGCGTCGCCCTCGGCGTGCTCCCCGGCACGATCGACGCGAGCGCCTGCACCGCGGCGTGGAGCGGCCGCGACGCGGGCGGCGCGCTCGTGTCGCCCGGGATCGTCGACGCGACCGCGATCGTCACGCGCGGCGCCGACGGCGCGCGCGCGACCATGGCGGTCGAGGTGCTGCGCGTCGGCGTCGCCGAGGTCCAGCTCGAGGGGCCGGGCCGCGCGCCGCTCCTCTACGCCGCGCTCGACGGCCTGCGCTACGGCTACTTCGAGCACGCGGCGACGGACGTCCCGTGGCGCCTCGGCCCCGACGTGGTCGAGCGCGGCGGCGTCGCGCTCGAGCACGCGGACGGCACGCCGCGCGCGCCCCCCGCGCCGTGGGACGACACGGCGTCCCCGCCGCTCGACGGAGAGTCCGCGGACGGCGTCGAGCACGACACGTTCAGCCTCCCGACCGCCTGGATCGCCGGCTCGACCCTCGAGGCGGCCGTGCGCTTCTCGACCGCGACCGCCTCCGGCGTCGGCCCAGCGCTCGTCGAGCTGCGCGTGGTCGCGCCCGACGGCCTCGCCCTGCTCGACCCGCCCGCGCTCGAAGACGACGCGCGCCTGCGCTTCGAGTCGACCCGCTCGCCGGTGCCCGCGGTCGGCCGCTACGACGTCGCGTACGGCTGGCGCTTCGAGGCGCGCCGCGGCCCGAGCGCGCCGTGGACGCCGATCCCCGGCCGCTTCACCACGACGCACCGGCTCTACGGGCTCGTCGCCGCGCCGACCTTCGGGCGCCCCGAGGTGCCGCACCGCGCGTGGGTGGACGTCGTCGATCGCGTCGCCGGCTGGGTCGACGGCGCGAGCGCGGACGCGGACGCGGTCGGCGCGCGCATCGTCGAGGGGATCTACTACGAGCTCGGCCTCAGCTACGACCGGCAGTCCGGCGCCTCGCACTACACCAACCACCCGGGCGGGTTCGAGCGCGCGACGTTCGAGCTGAGCCGCTTCCGCGATCTCGCCAACGGCGCGGTGATCAACTGCTCCGACGCGGCGTCGATCGTGTCGACCTACGCGAACATGGTCGGCATCGATCTGCGCTACCACATCATCCAGCACCGCACGCGGACGCAATTCGAGCTGCACTACCTCGCGGCGATCGGCTTCGACTTCGCCGCGTCGCCGTTCCTCAGCGGGCGCAGCGCGTTCCGCTACCACGCCATCGTGGGGCCGCCCGACACGCGCGTGCTCGACGCGACCCTCGCCCTCGACGGCGACACGGACCCGTCGCGCCCTCCGCACGAGGTGTTGCTCGTCCAGGGCCTCGCGCAGGCCGACTACCTCGCGCGCCTCACGCCCGAGGCCGACCAGGTGCGCGTGTGGGTCGACGAGAAGGTGACGATCCGATGAGCAAGACGTCTCTCGCGCTCGCGATCGCGCTCACGCTCTGGCCCGCCGCCGCCTCGGCGCAGCTCGCGCTCGACGCGCTCGCGCCCGCGGGCCTCGACCGCGTCGAGATCGACGTGCCGGTCGAGCCCGAGCTCGGCGTGCGGCTCTACTTCGCGCCCGCGGGCGAGCGGGTCGCCACGCTCGGCGTGGAGGTCCACCTCGCCCCGAGCGCCGCGGAGGCCCGGCGCCTCGCCGCCGCGCACGTCGCCATGGTCTCGGGCGAGCTCGCGCCGCTCGCGGGGATCGGCGAGCGCGCGTGGGGCGAGGCGACGCACGTGGCCTTCGTGCGCGGCGACGCGTTCGTCGTCGTGCGCCGCCTGCGCGGCGAAGAGGACTGCCGCGCCCGCGCGCTCGAGCTGGACCAGGCAATCGTCGTTGCGCCTCGGCGCGCGCCGCCGGCCGTCGCGGTCGCGCTGCCCGACCTCGGCCAGGGCGCCACGCCGGTCGCGCTCCCGCCCGAGATCGTCGCCGCGCACGTGATCGCGACGGGCAGCGCCGCCGCGCGGCGCACGAGGAGCGGCTGGGTGGTCGTCCGCCGCGGCGGCGGCCCGTGGTCGGTGCGGCTCGTCGCGTGCGACGCGTGGCTGCGCCGCGCCGAGGCGGCGCGCGACGGACGCTGAGCGCGTCGGCGCGTCCGCGGGAAGGGAGCGAGGACGTGCGAGGATCGATCGCGAGCAAGGTGACGGGCGTGGGCGTGCTCTTGGCCCTCTACGGGCTGGTGTCGTCTGTCCTCTACTTCTTCGACTACAACCTCCGCATCCTGATGTGGGTCGACGTCTGGGGCCCGCTCGTCGGCTGGGGCCTCCGCATCGGGTTCATCCTCGGCGGCGGCGCCCTCGCCTTCGCCGCGAGCTTCTTCGACCCGGCGAACGACCCCGAGGTGATCGCGGCGAACGCGCGCGCCGAGGAGGAGGCGCGGATCCGCCGCGAGAGCCACCCGCGCCGGCAGCACGTGCTCGCCGAGATCGCCAAGGTCTTCCCGATCACGTTCGACGCGCCGGCCGATCCGTCGACCTATCGGGTGCGCGCCTTCATGTGGCAGGACGACGGCTACTCGCACATCGACCAGAAGACCGGCGTCCCCTACGAGGCCGACGACCCTCGCGCGACGCGGGCGATGATCTTCGTCGAGCGCGGCGACGGAACGCGCAGCGTGCTCGGCTACGACTTCGCGACGAGCTCTGCGAACGGGCCGCACGAGGCGCATCCGTCGAGCTGGGCCACGTACGTCCGTTGAGCTCGCGCGCGACCGTCGCGCGTGTGGGCTCCTCTGCATGTCGAGCTCCCCCCGCCCGAGGCCTCGGGGCCCGCGCCCCGAATCGCTCAGCGGTGTCGCTCAGAGGTGTCGCGAGGGCAGCATGCGCGCGTGGAGGATCCGCACGATCTCGAGGTCGCCGTCCACGTCGCGGAAGAAGACGACGTGGCTCTCCGCGCGCCACCTGAAGATTCCGGGACGCTCCGGGACGTCACGCGCGAGGTGGCGATGCTCCGGGAGGATCTGCTCACAGGTCTGCTCGAGCACGTCGAGGTAACGCTCGCACTGCTCGGGTCCCCACACGTGCCGCGTGTACGCGGCGATGCCCTCGAGGTCTCGCGCGGCCGCCCTCGTGTAGAAGACCCTCGGCCGGCGACGGCGCGGGCTCATCGGCTCGCGCGTCGCTTCTTCGCCGGCGCTCTCGTCTTCTTCGGCGCGCTCGCCCCGCCGGCGCGCGCGCGCGCGAAGACGCCCGGCGCCGCGCGGCCGCTCGCCACGCCGTGATCGAGCGCCGCGAGCAGCGCCGCCTCCTTGGCCTTGTCGTCGGCCAAGCGCTCGAGCGCGTCTCGGACCACCTCGCTCGCGGACCGATAGCCACCTTGGTCCACCTGCTCGCGGATGAACTCTCGGAGCTTCGCGTCGAGCACGAAGCTCGTGTTCTTGACCGGGGTCGCCATCCTCCGACGATACCAAGATCTTGGTATGTCGACCAGGCGTCGAGCGCGCGAGCGAGCGCCTCTCACCCGCCGAAGAGCGAGCCCAGGCCGAGGATCGCGCTCAGGCCCAGCCCGTAGATGATGAAGATCGGCAGCGCGACCGAGAGCACCGCGAGCGTGAGCCCGACGCCGACGAGCGCGTAGTCCGCGAAGCCGGGCTTCTTCTTCGGGTCCTCGCGGTACTGCTCGATGATCTCGAGGTTGCGCTTGTTGCTGCGCCACACGAGGTCGAACGCGTCACCGACGAACGGCAAGAGCCCGCCCACGGTGTCGACGAAGATGTTCATGCACATGCGCCCGAGCGCCACCGTCGGGACGCGCTCGCGCAGCGCGAGGAACAGGAGCGCGATCGAGCCGGTGCCGGTGATCGCGTCGCCCGCGCCCGGCAGGACGAAGCCGATCAGCGGGTCGAGGCCGATGCCGAACTTCGTACCGGGGATGCGCACGGCGTCGTCGAGCCAGCGCACGAGGCGCTCGGCCCACGGCGCGAGGGCGTCCGCCGCCGCGCGCTTGAGCTCGGGCGAGTACTCCGCGCCCATCACGCGGTCGACGGCGGCGCTCGCCGCACGCCGGCTCCGCGCCGTGAGCTCGGGGTGAGTGGAACGGGAGAGAGCGAGCGCTGCCGTGGTCATCGTGATTCACCGCCTTGCCAACCAGTTGCGGACCAGCGGCCAGACCGTGCGCGTGGCTTCCTTGCCGACCACCAGATCGATGTGGCCGAACGGGAAGGCGCGGTAGGTCTTGTCGCTGCTGCGGCTCCGGTCATATGCAGGTCGTACCGACTCCGGAGGGGCCAGTCCGTCCTCCGTACCGGCCACTACGAGGAGGGGGCGGTCGAGTATTTCGAAGGCGGTCGAGTAATCGATCATTCCGTCGACGCTCTTGAACCCGTCGTTCCGGCCGGCCCGGAAGATGTCGAGGGCGACCGCGAGCGTGGAGCGGTCGAAGGTGCGCGCGAGGTACTCCTCGAGGACCTCGGGCTCGACGGTGTCCGGCGCCCACGCGCGGATCGGCAGCGGGAGGTGCCGCGCGTTCCAGAGCGAGCGCTGCCGCCCGAGGTGCTGGCCCACGACGCGCAGCGGCAGGGCGGGGTTCGCGTCGAGCAGGCCCGTCCAGCCCACCGCCGCGGCGAGCTCGCGCAGCCCGACGAGCAGCGCCGAGCCGCGCCCGAACACGTAGGGCGAGCCGATGCTGGTGATCCCGCGCACGCGCTCGCGCAGCCGGGTCGCGCCGGAGAAGTAGCTGATGAGCCCGCCCATCGAGTGGCCGACGAGGAACACGCGCTCGTGCCCCGAGAGCTCGCGCGCCTCCTCGACGAACGCGGGCATGTCCTCGCGGATGTAGTCGTCGAGCGTGCGCGGGAACGGCGCGCCGAAGCGGCGCGAGCGGCCGTGGCCGCGCAGGTCCACGTTGAACACGTCCCAGCCGTCGTCCGCGAGGTAGTTCACGAACGAGCGCTTGGTGGAGTGCCACGTGTAGCGGTTCTGCGCGTAGCCGTGCACCAGGATCACCGCGCCGCGCGACGGGCTCGGCGGCGGCAGGCGCTTGCGCACCATCCCGAGCGGGTGCTTGCCGCGCGTCATCAGCACCTCCTTCACGAAGGTCTGGCGCTGCTCGCCGTCGATGGTCTGCTCGACCATCTCCGTCCGCAAGATCACTCGCGCCCCCCCACTCGGCTCATCCGTGGGCGCATCCGAGCGGGAGGATAGCAAGAGACGCGTCGCGCCGCGCCATCGCGTGCGGCCCGCGCGTTGCTGGACGCGGGGACGATGCGGATCGCACGGCACGGATTGGCATGGCTCGGGGCGGCGCTGCTCGCGCTGGTCGGGTGCTACGAGGCGCATGGTCTGGGCGGGCTCGCGCCGAGCGCGCCGGACGCGGGCGGTCGCGCGCGCCCGGACGCGGGCGCCGGACGCGACGCTGGCGCGGCGCCGGACGCGGGGACGGACGCGGGCACGCGCGCGTGCGCGTTCGTGCCGGTCGCGCCGTGGCAGCTCACGAGCCCGCCCGGCGACCAGTCGCTCCACAGCGCGGCGACGCTGCGCGACGGCTTCCTCGTCGCGTGGGGGTCGTCCAACGATCCGCCGCCCGTGCCCGGTCGCTTCGCGCGGCGCGTCACGCTCCACCGACCGAACGGGCCGGCGCACGAGCTCTTCGGCCCGGCGCGCGGCCCGTTCCTCGGCGGGGTCGGCCTCGCCTTCGGGCCGCGCGGCGGGCTCGCGACGGTGTGGGACGGACGCGGCTGCCGCGTGCGCCCGCTCGGGCTCGACGGTCGGCCGTCCGGCGTGGAGGCGCCGCTGCCGCTCGACTCCTGCTCCGGCGTCCACGCGCGGAGCGATGGCTTCGGCCTCTTCGATCGCCCCGGCTCCGGCGCGACCCGTCTGCACGCGCTCGGCCGCGACGGCGCCCTCACCCACACCGGGCCGCGCATCCCGCTCTTCGACGACGCGTTCTGGTGGGCGCACGTCGCGCTCGGCGGCGACGAGCGCTTGCTCTTGTCCATGACGCCGGGCGTCGAGCCGTCGGGCGCGCAGGCGGGGGCGCTCGCTCCCGACGGGACGCCGTCCGAGCGCGTGGCGACGCTGCCGCCGTTCGGCGCCGCGTCGCGCCTGCGCGCGGTGGGCACGCGCGCAGGCGCGCTCGTCGCGTGGCTCGAGAACGCCGACGGCGACCCGACCTCGCAGGAGCGCGACGTCGTGGTGTTCCCGGTCGATCGCGCCGGCGAGGTGCTCGCGCCGCCGCGCGTCGTGTCGAGCGGCGTCGCCTACCGCGACGCGGGCATCGCGCTCACCGCGCACGGCGAGTCGGTGTGGCTCGCGTACGTGGAGGTCGAGCCCGGCGATCGCGGCGGCGCCGCGGCGCGCCTCGTGCTGCTCGGGCTCGACGGCGAGGGCGCGCTCCGCAGCCGACACCTCCTCGTCGAGGCGCCCTTCGTGCGCACCCCGATCGTGCGCGCGAGCGACGAGGGCGTGCTCGTGGCCTACCAGGCGCACGCCGAGGTCGCGACCCAGGTGTTCGTCAGCGGCCTCGAGTGCCTCTGACGCCGGGCCTCGGCAAGCTCAGCGCGGCGGGAACAGCTCGGCGGGCAGGCGCCCGGCTGGGGGCCGCGGCAGCTCGGGCGGGCGGGTGAGGCGCGATACCCCGCCGTCGACGCCGCCGCCGTCCACGCTGGCGTCGACGCCGCCGTCATCGGGACCGCCGCCGCCGTCGACACCTGCGTCCGTCGCGATCGCGGCGTCGGTGCCGGCGTCGCGCGGGTCGTCTCCATCGCACGCGCTCGCGCCGGCGAGCGTGAGCGCGACGAGCATGGCGCAGCAGAGGCTGCGCATCAGTAGCGCACCCAGACGTCGGTGCCGGGGACGACCTCCGTCAGGACGGTCACGCCGGGCTCGGTCTCGATGAGCGCTCGGATGGCGGGGTTGCTGCTGTACGCCGCGTCGCCCTGCCAGACGATCTCCGCGTCGTCGAAGATCGCGAGGTTCGAGATCGTCGCGGGCACCGTGTAGCGGTTCCAGCCGGGGAAGCGGGGCGGCAGGATGCGCAGCGCGGGCGCCGGCTCGTCGGGGTCACCCGGCAACCCGATCCACTCGGCGACCGTCTCCACGCCCGCCGCGGAGCGGCAGGTCTGGATCGCCGGGAAGTAGAGCGTCGAGAACGGCATGTTGGGCACCGTGACGCGCAGCGACACCGTGTAGAGCTGCTCGTCGCGCGGGGTCGCGCTGGTCTTGGTCCAGACGACGGCGACGGGTACGTCCGCCGCGTTGCGCAGCACCTCGGCCTCGCCGAACTGCCACGGCACCGCGCGGACGGAAGTGATCTCGGTCGGCAGCCGGATCTCGATGCGGACGGTGTCCGATCCGGCGCAGCCGTGGCCGACCTCGAAGTCGAGGATCTGGCGGCTCCCTGCGATCCCCGGGGCCGTCAAGTCGATGTGCGCCATCGCGGTCCCGCTCCCGAGCAGGAGCGCGAAGAGCGAGGCCGCCGGCGACGCGTTGGCGAGGCGGATGGAGCGCATGAAGAGAGTCTCCCTTGGGTGAGCTGCCGTGAAGGCCGTCCACTCTAGTCGCGCCTCGCGCGGTCGCCCAGGGCGTGAGGTGCGGCGAATCGTCGCAAGCGGGCCGGACGGCGGCGCGCGCGCGCGGGGCTGGTAGAGTGGATCGGCGATGGCTCGCACCGCGCGCGTCGTGGCGCTCTTCGCGCTGGTCCTCCACGGCTGCCCCACGCCGCTCGAGCCGCTGCGTCCGGCCCCCGCGTGCGACGCCGACCCGCGCGCCGAGGCGTTCGGCTCGTGGCTGACGCGTCGCACCGACGGCGGGGGCTACTCGGTCATCGTGGAGCGCGCGACGCCCTCGCCGCCGCGCGGAGGGGACAACGAGTGGGCGCTGCGCGTGGTCGCGCTCGCGGCGGAGGGCGGGACGATCGAGGCCGTGCGGCTGATCGCGGCGATGCCCGACGACGCACTGGGCCGCTTCGGGCCGCGGCACTTCGAGGCAACGCCGGGCGCGGGGACGCGGTTCGTCGCGAGCTTCCACCTCCCGCTCGCGGGGCTCTGGGCGCTCACCGTGGAGGTGCGCGGGCGCGGCGGCGTGGAGCGCGCGCCCATCGTCCTGTGCATCGATCGCCGCCCGCTCGACGCGGGCGTACCGGAGCCGCGCGACGCGGACGTGCCCGACGCGGAGCGCCCCGACGGCGAAGCGCCCGACGCGCGCGTGCCCCCGCCGTGCGTGGCCTTCGCGCCGACCGAGTGCCGCACGCCCGACACGACCTACGCGGACGTGGCGCCGATCTTCGCGGAGCGCTGCGCCGTCTGCCACGACGGCTCCGCCGACGAGTGGCCGCTGACCACGTACGGGCACGTCGTGGACTGGGCCGACGACATCCGCAGCCACCTGCTCGACTGCACGATGCCCCCCGACGACGCGGACGTCGCGATGCTCGACGAGGAGCGGCAGGTCGTGCTCGACTGGCTGCGCTGCGGGATGCCGCGGTGAGCTCCCGAGCGTGCTTCGCCTAGCGGAGCGCCGCGTCGATGCGCTCGCGGACGACGCCGTCCGGCTCGTGCGGCTGCCGCGCGCGCAGCGCCGCGCGCGCCGCGGGCGTCCCGATGCGGCCGAGCGCGCGCACCGCGCCGTCGCGCACCACGACCTCGTCGTGCGCCAGGAAGGGCGCGAGGTCGTCGATCGCGGCGGGGCCGAACGCGCGCGCGAGCGTCACGACCGCCTCGCGCACGAGCAAGTCGTTCTGCCCCGGGGCGCGGGCCACCGCGAGCAGGAACGTGCGCACCGCGGCGCGCGGGAACGCGCCGGTCGCGCCCACCGCGCGCAGCCGTACGTACGGCGGCTCGCGGGTGTCCTGATAGAGCTCGATCAGCACCGGCAACGCGCCGTCGCCGAGCCGTCGCCAGTCCGCGTCGCTCGGGGTGTGCTCGATGCCGGAGAGCATCTGCCGCACGCGCTCGCGCGAGGGCGCGGCCTGCGCACCGGCGAGCGTGGGCGAGACCGACAGGAGGACCAGCGCGAGGCTCAGCGAGCGCATCGACGTCACGATAGCACCTCGACCGCGATCCGCTCAGGCCCTCACGAGCTCGCGCAGCGTCGCCTCGAGGTCGGTGTGGCGGAACCCGAAGCCTCGAGCGCGCGCGCGCGCAGGGACGAGGCGCCGGCTCGCGAGCAGCTCCGCCGAGAACCCGCCGAGCGCGAGCTCGAGCGCGAACGCCGGCGCCGGCATGAACGCGGGGCGCCCGAGGACGGCGCCGAGCGTCTTCGCGAAGTCCGCCTGCCGAATCGGCGCGGGCGACACGGCGTTGTACGCGCCCTCCATCGCCTCGTCGCGCACCATCGCGACGAGCAGGCGCACGAGATCGTCGAGGTGGATCCAGCTCCACCACTGCCGGCCCGAGCCCAGCGGCCCGCCGAGCCCGGCGCGGAACGGCCGCATCATCGCCTCGAGCGCGCCGCCGTTCGCGGCGAGCACGAGCCCGATGCGCGGCATCACGACCCGGACCCCGAGCTCTCGCGCGCGCTCGGCCTCCCGCTCCCACGCGACACACACCTCGGCGAGGAAGTCCGTCCCGGCCGGCTCCTCCTCGGTCAGCTCGTCCTCCCCGCGCGGCCCGTAGAAGCCCATCGCGCTCGCGCTCACGAGCACCTCGGGGCGTGGGTCGGCGGCCGCGATCGCCTCGACGATCGCGCGCGTCCCCTCGACGCGGCTCGCCTCGATCTTCCGGCGCTTGGCCGCCGTCCAGCGCCCGGCGACGGGCTCGCCCGCGAGGCTCACGACGCCGCCCGTCTCCGACAAGAGCCGGCCGCCGACGTCCTCGGGCGCGTGCACCGCGCTCAGCGCCGGCACCTCGCGCAGCGCGCGCGCCGGATCGCGCGAGACGCCGTGCACCTCGTAGCCCTCCGCGGCGAGCGCCGGGGCGAGGGCGCGGCCGACGAGGCCGGTGACGCCGGTGACGAGGATCCGCTCGGCCATGCCGGGAGGTCCTTAGCACGGCGCGGCCGGCGCGCCGCGCTGCGGGCCTCGGCGCTGGCTTCGATGCCGGCCTCGGCGCGGGCTTCGGTGCTACCGCGCGCGCGCGAGTCGTGGCAGAACGCGGCCCGACATGGCCGACTACATCTTCACGATGAAGGGTGTGACGAAGGTCCACCCGCCCGACAAGCGCATCGTCACCGACCTCTACCTCTCGTTCCTGCCGGGCGCGAAGATCGGCGTCATCGGGCCGAACGGGATGGGCAAGAGCTCGCTCCTGCGCATCATGGCGGGCGAGGACAAGAGCTTCAACGGCGAGGCCTGGCTGCGCCCCGGCGCCACCGTCGGCTACGTGCCGCAGGAGCCGGACATCGGCTCGAACCGCACCGTGAAGGACGTCGTCGAGGAGGCCGTCGCGCCGCTCAAGGCGGTGCTCGCCCGCTTCGAAGAGGTCTCGATGAAGTTCGGCGAGGTCACCGACGACGACGAGATGAACGCCCTGCTCGAGGAGCAAGGAAAGTTGCAGGATCGCATCGACGCCGCGGACGGTTGGAGCCTCGATCACACCCTCGAGCTCGCGATGGACGCGCTGCGACTGCCGCCGCCGGACGAGCCCGTCGACCACCTCTCGGGCGGCGAGAAGCGCCGCGTCGCGCTCTGCCGCACGCTGCTCATGAAGCCGGACCTGCTCCTGCTCGACGAGCCGACCAACCACCTCGACGCGGAGAGCGTCGCGTGGCTCGAGCAGCACCTCGCGCAGTACCCGGGGACGATCGTAGCGATCACCCACGACCGCTACTTCCTCGAGAACGTCGCCGAGTGGATCCTCGAGCTCGACCGCGGCGAGGCGATCCCGTTCAAGGGCAACTACACCGCCTGGCTCGAGGCCAAGGAGAAGCGCCTCGAGATCGAGGAGAAGCAAGAGACGGCGCGGCAGCGCAAGATCAAGGCGGAGCTCGAGTGGGTGCGCGCCTCGCCCAAGGCGCGGCAGGCCAAGAGCAAGGCGCGCCTCTCGGCGTTCGAGGCGCTCGTCGTCGAGCAGGGCAAGGCCAAGCGCGACAGCAACGAGATCTTCATCCCGCCGCCGCCGGAGCGGCTCGGCGACGAGGTCATCGAGGCGGTCGGGCTCGCCAAGGCGTTCGGCGACCGGCTGCTCTACGAGGACCTCTCGTTCCGCATCCCGCGCGGCGCCATCGTCGGCATCATCGGCCCCAACGGCGCCGGCAAGACGACGCTGTTCAACATCATCACCGGCAAGCTCCAGGCGGACGCGGGCACGCTGAAGATCGGCGAGACCGTCAAGCTCATGTACGTCGACCAGAGCCGCGACGCGCTCGACGCGGACAAGACCGTCTACGACGAGATCAGCCGCGGCCAGGAGGTGATCGTCGTCGGCAAGACGGAGGTGCCCGCGCGCCGCTACTGCGGCTTCTTCAACTTCAAGGGCAGCGACCAGCAGAAGAAGGTCGGCGTGCTCTCGGGCGGCGAGCGCAACCGCGTGCACCTCGCCAAGACGCTCACGCAGGGCGGCAACGTGCTCCTGCTCGACGAGCCGACGAACGACCTCGACGTCGAGACGCTGCGCTCGCTCGAGGCGGCGCTGCTCGAGTGGCCGGGCTGCGCGCTCATCACGAGCCACGATCGCTGGTTCCTCGATCGCATCGCCACGCACATCCTCGCGTTCGAGGGCGACAGCCGCGTGGTGTTCTTCGAGGGCACCTACGACGAGTACGAGGCCGACCGCAAGCGCCGCCTCGGCGCGGAGGCGGAGCGGCCGCACCGCATCAAGTACCGCAAGCTCACCAAGAACTGAGCGGGCCGTGCGCGCGCTGCCGATCGACCCGCACCTGCCGCGGATCGTCGAGGCCGCGCGGGCGGGCGGCGCCGTCATCGTGGCGGAGCCGGGCGCCGGCAAGACGACGCGCGTGCCGCGCGCGCTCCTCGACGCGGGCCTCGAGGGGGAGCTGCTCGTCGTCGAGCCGCGCCGGCTCGCGGCGCGGATGGCCGCGGCGCGCGTCGCCGACGAGCTCGGCGAGCCGGTCGGCGAGCGCGTCGGCTACGCCGTGCGCTTCGAGGCGAAGCGGTCGGCCCGCACGCGCGTCACCTTCCTCACCGAGGGCATCCTCGCGCGGCGGCTCGACGCGGACCCGGCGCTCGCCGGCGTCGGCGCGATCGTCTTCGACGAGCTGCACGAGCGACACCTCGACGCCGACCTCGCGCTCGCGCGCGCGCGGATCGCGCGGCGGGCGCGGCCCCTGTCGATCGTCGCGATGAGCGCCACGCTCGACGCCGCGTTCGTCGGCGCGTTCCTCGACGCGCCGGTGCTCGAGGTCGAGGGCCGCACCTTCCCGGTCGAGCTGCGGCACGCCGAGGCGCCCGACGACCGGCCGCTCGAGCGCCGGGTGCGCGCCGCCGTCGCGGGGCTGTTGCGCGAGCGCGGCGAGGGCGACGTGCTCGTGTTCCTCCCCGGCGCGGCCGAGATCCGCCGCGCGATGGCCGAGCTGGCCGGCCCCGCGAAGGCGCACGGCGCCGACGTGGTGCCGCTCCACGGCGATCTGCCCGCCGCCGAGCAGGACCGCGCGGTGCGACCGGGCCCGCGGCGCAAGGTGATCCTCTCGACGAACGTGGCGGAGACGTCGCTGACGATCGAGGGCGTGACCGCGGTCGTCGACTCCGGGCTCGCGCGCGTCGCCACCGTCTCGCCGTGGACCGGGCTCTCGAGCCTCGAGACGGTGCCGATCTGCCAGGCCTCCGCGACGCAGCGCGCCGGACGCGCGGGGCGCACGCAGGCCGGCGTGTGCGTGCGGCTCTACACCAAGCGCGACCACGACGCGCGGCCGGCGCGGGACGAGCCCGAGGTCCGCCGCGCCGACCTCGCCGGGACCGTCCTGTCGCTGTGCGCCGCGGGGCTCGATCCGCGCACGTTCGAGTGGCTCGAGGCCCCGCGCGAGGCGGCGCTCGACGCGGCCGAGGCGCTGCTCACGCGCCTGGGCGCGCTCGAGGGCGGCGCGCCGAGCGCGCTCGGCCGCGCGATGCTCACGCTCCCGCTCCACCCGCGGCTCGCCCGCGTGGCGATCGACGCGCACCGGCGCGGGCACACCGAGGCGGGCGCGATGCTCGCCGCGCTGATCGCCGAGCGCGACGTGCGCCGCGCCGCGCGCGCGCGCTTCGACGACGCCGCGCACCACGACGGCGAGGTGGCGAGCTCGGACCTCGTGCTCGCGCTCGAGACGCTCGAGTCCCTGGGCCGCGCGGGCTCCGAGCGCGCGCCCGAGCTCGACCGCGCCGCGGTGCGCGCGGTGTGGGCCGCGCGCGACCAGCTCGTGCGAGCGCTCGAGGCGCTGCCCGCGGACGCGGAGCCGAGCTTCGACGAGGAAGAGGTCTTGCGCCGCGCGACGCTCGCCGGGTTCCCGGATCGGCTCGCGCGCCGCCGCGCGCCGCGCTCGCTCGAGCTCTCGCTCGCCGGCGGCGGGACGGCCACGCTCGACCCGGCGAGCGCCGTGCGCGACGCCGACCTGCTCGTCGCGGTCGACGCCGCGCGCACCCCGCGCGGCGCGCTCGTGCGGCGCGCGAGCGCGGTGACGCTCGAGGACCTCATGGAGCTCGACCTCGAGCGCATCGAGGACGCCCGCGAGGTGCGCTTCGACGCCGCGCGCGAGCGCGTGATCGCCGAGCGCGTGCTGCGCTGGGACGGCCTGCCGCTCGAGCGCAGCCCGGCGGCGCCGACCGACGCGGAGGCCGCGCCCGTGCTCGCGAAGGCGGCGCTGGCCACCGGCCTGTCCCGCTTCACCGACGCCGACGCGCTCGACGCGCTGCGCGCGCGCCTCGACTTCGCGCGCGCCTACGACGCCGCGCTGCCCGCGCTCGACGACGCCTGGCTCGAGGCGCTGCTCGTCCGGCTCTGCGAGGGGCGCCGCTCCTTCGCGGAGCTGCGCGACGCGGGGCTCTGGGAATGGGTGCTCGCGGAGCTCGGGAGCGCGCGCGAGCGGCTCGACCGGCTCGCGCCGACCCACGTCGCGATCCCCGGCCGCGCCGCCGTGCCGGTCGCCTACGAGCCCGGCCGCGCGCCCTACGTCGCCTCGAGACTGCAAGACTTCTTCGGCGCGCCCGAGGGCCCGGCGATCGCGGGCGGCCGCGCGCGCCTCGTCTTGCACCTGCTCGCCCCCAACGGCCGCCCCGCGCAGATCACCGACGACCTCGCCGGGTTCTGGCGCGGCAGCTACGCGGAGGTGAAGAAGGCGCTGCGCGGCCGCTACCCGAGGCACGACTGGCCCGACGAC
>JAHBWG010000060.1 GCA_019637095.1 Sandaracinaceae bacterium
GCGAGCGCTCGACGCGGAGCCACGACGCTCTTGGTGAAGCGTGAAGCATCAGCGTCAGGCCTCGGGCTCATCGTGAATCCGGGCCCGAGGTGGCCGTGAAGCATCCTAAGCCGTAGTGGCTCGCGTAGCCAAGGCAGATCGGCCCGGTCACAGGCTCAGCGAAGGCGAGCCGCACGACGAAGGCCGCGTCCACGGGAGGCTGCGGCCCCCTCCCCCGCCTGCGGCGAACATAGTGCCGGAGCGCGTGTGTCGCGCTGCTCCAGGGCAGGACTTCGACCTCTGCCGGCGGGAGGCCCCGCGTCTCGAGCTCCGCGGCGATCTGACCCGCCAGCGTGTTCGCGCCGCGCTTCTTGAGGTGTCGCGGGGGCACGAATGGTGTCGCCGTCTGCCAGACCCTCGCAGTACCGACGAGCGCCGCCATCGAAGGCCCCAACTCCGCGGAGAGATCGACGAAGCCGGCGAGCGGCCCATGGCCGGCGAGAGCGACCTGGAGCTCGCCGACTCCGCCCTTCGTGTAGGTGCGCTCCACTCGCCGAATCGCGGATTGAGCGCGGGCTCCAAAGCCAGACCGGGCGAAGAGGACGATGTGGTCCAGTCGCCCGTCGCGGTCCAGGTCGACGGGGAGCACATGAGCATGTGCATGCCCGCGAAGCGGTCGCTGCTCGTCGTCGCGCCCGGTGAGCTCGGGGCAGTTCTCGCCGTCGGCCAAGTCCAGCTTGGACACCAACGCCCGGTGCAGCAGCTCCGCCTGCGGGAGCGTCCGTGTCACCGACGGGAGCGCGGATCGGGAGCCGCTCGGCGTCGTGAGCGCGAAGAGGAACGCCTCGACGGGGTTTGGAACAGGCCGACGCGGCGCCGCCACCGGCCCGACCTCCAGCGCGTTCGTGTCGCGCCAGTAGAGCGCACGTCGCGAGCCTGGGGCCTGGCTCCAGCGACGCTCCTGCCACCACGCCGTGTCGAGCTGAAGGCAGCTCAGCAGGTCGACGGGATACTCCCCCTCCACCTTCGCGATCTTCTTCTTCATCGCGGCCGTGATCTTGCCACCGTCCGGAGCGCCGAGCTGCGCGAGCGCCCGCGCCACCTCGGCCGCTCGCCAGCTTGCATAGTCCGCTGGTCCATCACAGACGGTGAGAGCGACCTGGTCGTGCCCGCGCGACGGTCGCTCTCCATCGACGTGCGGCCATGCGCGCCCGCCGTGAGGGAGCGGAACGTCGTCAGCGACGGCCCGAGCGAGCACCCAGCTCTCGCTGCGCCCCAGATACCCCAGGTGGTCCGCGAGCGTGGCGAACAGCGCCGCCGCCTCCTCGTCGAGGGCGACCGGCCACCGCACCCAGATCTCACCGTCACCGACGTGGGCGAACGTGTCGAGGACGAGCGTCGTCTTCTCGCGGCCTTTGTCGAGCTGCGCCGTCGGCATGTAGTGGCGAGAGTGACCGAGGGCGGCAGGGGGCAGGCGGTATTCAGGGAGCACACTGGCGAGCTGCTCGACCAGGCGCCGGCCGACCGCGGGCACATCGTCCCACCGCTGCGTCGTGTATCCGCACGAAACGAGAGCCCGAACGAGGCGCCAGGGGCTCGGCGGCCACTCGACGATCCCCTCGTTCACATGATGGCCGGCAGGAGTCGCGTGATACCGCCCGCCGGGGAAGCGCAGGACGAGCGTCGCCATCAGTCCTCGCCGCCGTCGTCGTCATCCCCGTCCGGCGTCTTGTCCTTCGCCGACTTGAGATCCGCGTCGTAGTTCACCGTCGTGTGCTTCATGGCCGAGGCGCATCCCGCGATCGCCGGCGCGAGGGCCTGCTCGAGCTCGGCCAGGGGCGGAAGCTCGAACCCCGTCGGGCGCATCGCGACGATCCGGTCGGCACCAACGGGCTCGAGGTCGCAGGCGGTGCGCAAGCGCAAGTCCCCGTCGAGGAGCTTTCGAACCCGGTGGAGCCCCAAGAGCACCAGGAGTCGCTCGGCGGACTCCCCCAGCCCATAGCCACGAATCTGTGCCAGATCGAAGTTCACGTGGAGATCGATCCGGTCAGCCGTGAACTCGTCCCTGGCAAACGGGACGTTGCCGAAGCCAGCCTTCGTGTCTCCCGCGGGATTGACGTGGTCGTTCTTCACCCCTCCTGACGCCGCGACACGCACGCCCGTGGCCTCGATGAAGCTCGAGAGAGCGCGGGCCACCCGGAGCCGACCTCCGGCGAGGTCCTTCTTCGCGAGGAACACCCCGTGGAGGAGGCTCCCAACGTCGAAGCGCATCAGAGTCTCGGCGAGCAGCTTTCGGTTGATGGGCCCCGTCTCGAGCCCCCCGAGAGAGCGCTTGAGCTCCTCCTTGAACGACGGATCATCCTTGTTCTCGATGAGATACGGGCTGTTCAGGCGATGCGCCTCCAGCATCGAGTCCGTGAGAAACGCGCCCTTCCTCATGACCGTCACGTGACTCACTCCAGCCAGCGCAGCGATCGGCGTGTTCGTCACCGAGTCCCAACAGGTGGTCTCCATGCGGTTGGCCATGCTCTGCGCCGACTCCACCAAGAGCTTCGGCCCCTCCCTCGTCTCGTAGGTCGCGGCGCCGAGGCTCGGAAAGCCCGTGGGCTGAAATCGGTCGCCTTGCAGCGGGCGCAGCGGGATGGTGAAGAGCAGGCGGGTGGTGTCGGCGAGAGGCTCGAGATCGAGGGTCATGCGGGCTCCGTGGTGACGAGGTTCGAGAACCGAGCCGCCATCGCGTGAGCGATGTGGGGCTCGATCGGAAACGCTAGGGCCGCGGCCCAGCGGCGGGCCGTTGCGGCATCGACCACCGCGGACCGAAGGGGCGGACGTAGCCCCACGCCGGCGAGGCGACGAAGAGCCAGGCCTACCGCCGCCGTCGCGTCCCCCGCGGCGAGCCGACGCACCATCGCGGCGTCGATCGGGACGCGGCGGCCTGCGACCTCGAACGGGAGCCCGCAAAGCCGCAAGGCTTGCCAGCCGGCGTCGGGCTCGCGCTGAGGCGCCTGGCGCGCCCCAGGGTGAACCGGCGACCCTCGCCAACGCACCGCCATGAGCGCCCGGGCGAGCCAGACCGTCCGGGGGACGTCGACTCGCCCCTCGAGGAACGCCGCGAGGTCCGTCAGGCGGGCGCCCGCTCCGCGCCAGGCAACGAGCGGCAGCTCGCGCTCCCCGCGCTGCGTCGCTTCCGTCAGCCGCCGCTCGACGATGGCGACGAGATCCCCGAGCGCGTCCCGGCCGGTCATGACGACGCGCGGGCTTCGCACGAGTCGCTTCTCCTTGACCGCGTAGCGACCACGCTCGATCGGCAACGCGTGGGCGCGAACCGGATCGACGGTCCCACGACGACCGTGCGCGGCTGCCGCACTTCCGAGGGAGAGCGCGAGGCGCCACTCCGGCGAGTCGTTCGCGGCAGCGTCCAGCCACTCACCGCTCAGTCGCGGCAACGGGCCGGCCTCGAATCCCGTGCCCGACGCCTGCAGCGCCTCCACTCGTGCTGCCGCGACGAGGATGTCCTGCCAACGCGCCGGCCCCTCATCCCGGGTGAGAACGCTGAACACCGCGTCGGCGAGGGCGCCCTCGGCGATCGCGAGCCGCGACGGGGCATCACCTCCCCGCACCAACCGTTGAAGCTGATCCAGCCAACCCGCGAGGTCGTCGACGAGCCGAGCGTGGACGCGCTCCCCCGTCGCGATCCGACCCAGGGGTACGGCGATGTTGCTCTGACCGTTGCGCTCGAGGTAGCCATAGCGCACGAAGCCGCTGAGGCCGCGGGCCACCCCGAGCCTTGCGACGGCCCTGGCCAGGTCGAGGGGCCGATCCGCGACGCTTCGACCGACCTGCGCCCGACCTTCACACAGCAGGGCTTCAACACCGTCGAGGGTGGTCGGCTGGCGCCATAGCGGCATCCACTGCTCCCCGCGATCGACCTTCTCCTGCCCGCGAGTACCGTGTCCTACGGGGTGCGCATATGCCGCGAAGGGCACAGCCGCTCGCCCTCCGCCGCGAGCATCGAGTCGGCGCGTAGTCTCTCCGCGGAAGAGGGTTGCCCCCTCGAGCATCAGGACGAAGTCCCACGGGTTCACCAGGGCGCTGGAGTCCGGCCCCGTCGTCCCGTTGGCGCCGCCCGCTGTTCCGGGGAGGAACTGTCCAACCGGTCCCGACTGCAAGTCGTTCGTGACCGCAGCCCACAGCGCTTGAGCCAAGAGCCGCGGTGCCGCGACGCTCGGCGCGCCGGAGGGCGAAGACAGGTCGAAGAGGTCTCCGAGTCGCCGCATCGCGTTGTTGGTGAAGTCCAGGCGCCCGTCGTTGCCCCCGGTTCCAAGGAGCGATGCCCAGGACGGCTCCCCGTCAGCGCTCAGGACCATGGCGGCGTCGAGCCACTCTCGATGGCCCTGGCGCCAGCTCGAGACGAATGGGGCATAGAGGTCTGCCTTGAGGCGCTTGAACTCTCGCTCGGCGGCCGAGAGCTCTGCCTTGAACTCGGGGTCTAACTTGAGCTTCTCGGCCGTGGTCGCCTGCTCTCGTGTCATCCCCTTCTTCTTCTTCGTCCGATCCTTCAGGGCGCGCACACGGGCATCGGCAGCGCCGATGGCCGCGAGGGGCGCACGACCGGCGGCGATTCCGTGCCGAAACGGCTCGAAGCGGGGGGCCGTCGACTTCTCGAGGGGACCGAGGCCCGGGTCCTCGGCCGCGTAGAAGCCCGATCCCCGGTTCCAAGGAGAGACGAACGGGGTGGGCGCGTACTCCTCGAGGAGGAAGCGCTCGAGCGCTCCCTGGTCGAGCTTCGTCAGGAGGCAGAAGTGCTCGTCGTGCCAGTAGCCTCGTGCGTCCGGGTCCTTCTGGCGGCCGACGACGCGGAGGATGCCGAGCGCCTTCAGGTAGTGCGCGAGCGGAGCGGGGGCACAGCCGCGCAGATGGTGGAGGTGGAGAGTCACGCGCCCCGTCCTTCCGGCGAGCTCAACAACGGGTCGCTGGTGGTGAGCTTCGAGGCGCGCCGGTCGGCGGCGATGAGGAGCGCCTCCAGCCACGCGAGGCCTGCGGGGCCATAGGTCCGCATGAGCGCGGTGGTTCGCTCCCGCCAGCTCCTCCCGGTGATCTCCGAGAGCCCGAGGGTCGCTGGCGCCAGGCTCAGCTGGAGATCCGGAAGGACTTCACCGGGCTCGAGCTCGATCCCGGGGAGCACGTCCCCGTCGCGGACGCCACGGATCGGCGAGCCCCGCCCGTCACGATCGACGTAGCTCTGGTCCTTGGGGCCGGCGTGGAGGGACAGGCGGACCTTCCCATGATGCGCCAGGACGAGGTAGGCGAGCAGATCGAACTCCTCGGCCGTGCAACGGAGCACCGCCTGCTCCAGCGAGCTCGCCGCGGCGGACCCCGCGAGCGGCGCGGGGACGTCGCCCAGGCCAGTGAGGCCGAGGACCTCGGCCCACGGGCCCAGGAGCGCGGGATGATCCGGCGCGTAGCGCCGGAGGACGCCGAACAAGGCGAGACAGCTCGCCAGCTCGTGCCGGAAGCCGCGCCGATGGTCCCGGTCGTGGACGGGATAGGTGATGGGACGCGCCCACGCCTTCGAGGGCGCCTTGGCCAGGTCACCGCGAGGTGGGCGCTCGGCCGCGCGGATGACGTTCTGGAACGCAGGGTGGGCCTTCCCGAGATCGTGCCACCGGCCCGCGAGCGCGAGAATCTCGGTCAAGCGCGGCGGCAGACCGACCTCGGCAGCAACAGTCCGTGAGAGCTCGCCGACTTCGCGATCGTGAGTCGCGATCGTCTTGTAGGCGCTGGCGCTGAGCTCCTCCGAGTCCTCCTGGCCATCGGCGGGCTCTTGCGGATCCCACGCCAGCGAGGCTGGGACGGGGACGACCGGCGTCGACGACTCTGGGTCGAAGCCACGCTCCGGACGGTAGCCGCCGACATCTGCGGCGACGCACACGATTCGACCAGGGATCAGCGCGGCGCGGTCGGCTTCGACCCATTCGCCGTCGATCCAGTCCCAGATCCAAGCCCGAACCCCCGGCCGCAGCCGAGGTTTGCGCGCGGTCTTCGTTGCCTTGCCGCAGAGCCACTCCTGCGCCCGCAGAAAGGGGACACTGCACAGCTCCTCGCGCGCGGGCCGCCAATCTGCCGGCGGCGCCGGGCGTGGCTCGCCCTTCCTGGGCTTCGGGACCTCACGCCAGAACACGGAGAGGTCGCGCTCGTCCCCGCTGCGGATGAATCGACTGATGTCGAGGTCCGCTCCCGTGAGATCCGGCGTCGTATCGAACAGCTCGTCGAGCTCGCGACGGATCAGGAGATGCTGGGGTTCGTAGGGATAGAGCGCGATGAGCTGCTGGACGGACAGACTCTCTTCGTAGGCCTCGAGACTCGCGATCCCGACATCCGCAGCCCCGATCGTGAGCCCGTCGAGCGCTCGCATCGCTCCGTCGAGTTGGTCCACGGCATAGGGCGCCGCGGCCTTCTCATCGCGCCCGCGATCGACCACCACCACTCGCCCGCTCCCCTCGTAGCGCGCACAGCGACCGAAGCGCTGGACCAAGCTCGACCATGGCGCGAGCTCCGTGACGAGGCTTCCAGACGAGATGTCGACGCCCGCCTCGACGACTTGCGTGGCCACGACGATCCGGTTCGCTCCCGACCGACAGGCGGCGCGGACGAGGAAGCGCGATGTCCAGCTGGCACGTTCGAACGGACGAAAGCGACTGTGGACGAGCTCCACGTCGGCGTCCGGCTTCAGCTTAACGATCGCGTCGTAGGTCTGACAGGCCCGTTCGACCGTGTTGCAGACGACCAGGGTGATCCGCCCGAACGGTCCGTCCTGTTCTGCGTGGTGTGCATCGAGACAACGCTGGGCGAAGCTCGCGTGGTCGGCGAGCGCGATGTGGTCGATGGTCAGGGACTTCGGAACGGCGGCCGGGCCACCGGACCGCGCAGCGGGCTCCAGGGTCGTCGGTCGGTCGACCCAGTCACCGTGCCTGGAGGCCGTGTCGACGGAATGCAACCACGCTGGCTGCAGGGTCGCGCTCATCCACCAGCTCAGTCGCGGACGGTGCCCCAGGGGAGAGTCCTCGTCGAAGAACCCTTGGAGCTGGGCGCTCGTGGCCAGCCCCACGTCCATGAGCTGCACCTCGTCGAGCACCCAGAGGGCGTCGTGGTTCAGCAGCCCGAACTCCATCGGCCACCGCGCCCGGCCCGCGGCGTAGCCGCGATTGAGCGCGCGCGAGAGCAGCATGTCTTGCGTCCCGACGAGCACTGCGGCCTCCTCCGGGTGGAGGTTCCACTCTCCTCCCTGGTCGCTGCCGCCCATGAGCACATGGATCCCCACCTTCCCCGAGTGCTCTGTGCCGGGCGTCCAGAGAAGACCCAGCCTCGAAACGCACTCCCGCGCTGCCTCGGCTGTCTGCTCGGCGAGGACACGCATGGGCAGCGTCCAGACGAGACGGCGGGGCCATCGCCCGTCTTTGCGCTCGACCCGGTGGTAGAGCCAGGCGCCGAGGACGCCGAGCGTCTTCCCGTAGCCCGTGGGAACTCGAATCACCCGGGAGCGTGGGACCGCGTCGCCCGCGAGCTGCCCCTGCCAGCCGCGCGGCTGATACCCGGTCAAACCCTGGAACCACGTGGCGTACTCGGTCATCTCCGTCTCCCAACGCGGCCCAGACGTCACTGCTGCGCCCCCGCACCGACACCGATCGCGGCGCCCCTTGCTTAGTGTGGGTGGGCGCCGAGCCCCCGCCGACGCTTCGAATACCGGAGCCCAGTCTCAGGATCTGTGAGACATCTCTTCACCCATCTGGGCGATACGCCCCGAGCGCGGCCCGGAGCTCCTCGACGACCGCCTCGCGGAGGGCGGCCGGCGCTCGGACGACGGCGTGACGGCCCCAGCGGAGCACCCAGCGCTGCGCCTCCACGAGCCCAGCGACGGTGGCCTTCACGATGGCCGCGCCGTCGTCGTCGACGGCGACCTTCTGGTCGGCGACGAGCGGGTACTCGGCGACCAACCAGGCGACCGCGGGGTGGATCCACACTTCGACGCGCTCGGTCGAACCGGTCCACACGCGCACGGCGTGGGGGAGCGCGACGATGTCGGCGAGGCCCGGGTGCTGGACCGCAGGGACTTCGAGGACGTCGACATCACGGATGCGGGAGACTTTGTAGGTGCGCCAGTCGTCGCGCTCGAGGGCGAACGCCCAGAGGTAGAGGACGCCGGAGCGGAGCTGGAGCGCTCCGGGGTCGACGGCGCGCCAGCGCCAGTCCGCGTCGCGCGCGCTGCGATAGAGGACGCGGACGCGGCGGCGGTCGTCGAGCGCGGTCTCGAGGAGGCGAACGATCCGCGGGCTCTTGGGGAGCGGCTCCGGCAGGGCGCGAACGGTGGTGCGTTGGGTGCGACGGTCGGCGATGAGGCCGTCGAGGACGGAGACGAGCTCGGTGCCCTCGAGCGGAGCGAGCGTGGCGCGCGCGAGGACGAGGGCGGTGAGCTGGCCGGCGCTGAGGCCGCGCGCGGCCAGGGCGTCGTCGAGGAGGCGCACGCGGGCTTCACCGTTGACCGTCTCGGTGCATGCGAGGCCGACCCCCCGGAGAACGCGGAGGTCTCGGTAGATGGTGGCGCGGCTGGCGCCGGTGGCATCGATGAGCGCGGCCACGGTGGCGCCGCGGCGGGCACGCTGAATGGTGGCGCAGAGGAGGAGCAGGCGGTCGAGGCGCTCTTGCACTCGAAGAGACTACACGTGCCGAGGCTCCACCTCGAAGACGGGACGAGCCTCGTCATCTCGTGTGTCGCGACAGAGAATGACGGAATGACGAGGATCGTCCCCTCACCCGTGGCGGGCGGGCTCGAGGCGCGATCGGGGCGTGCGCCAGCCGAACCTGGGGGTCGCTTCGTCGGTCACGCCCTCTACGGCGTTGGCGATCCAGTCGCCGAGCAGGGGGGCGAGCTTGAAGCCGTGGCCGCTGCCGCCGCTGGCGATGACGAGGTCTTCGCGCGATGGGTGGCGGGTGATCCAGAGGTCGCCGTCGGCGCTGTCGGTGTAGAGGCAGAGGCGGGTGCCGGCGAGAGGGGCACCGGCGAGCGCGGGCAACGCGGGCTCGACGAAGGCGCGGACGCGGGCTTCGGCGCCCTCGGGGAGGGCGCGCGGCGCGTCGGGATCGATCACGGTGCCGGGGCCGTGGTTGGCGATCTTGACGACGCCGCTCGGGTGGAGCGCGAAGCCGTACCAGCCGGTGCGGGCGATGTCCGCCGACCAGGGGACGAAGTCGGGCGGGGTGAAGGCGCGCGGGGCGGGCGGGACGAGGTGGAAGACGGGCTGGCCGACGACGCGCAGCGCGCCGCGCAGCTCGGGGACGAGCGCGGGCGTCCAGGCGCCGGCGGCGACGACGACGGTGTGCGCAGGGAGGAAGTCGCGCTCGGTGCGGACGCCGCGCGCGATGTCGACGACGCGCTCGCCGGCGCGGACGTCGACGCCGGCCTCGCGCGCGCGCTCGACGTACGCGGCGAGCACGCGGCCGCTCTCGGCCCATCCACCCTCCGGGTTGTAGTAGCCGTCGAGGTACGCGCCGGGCGCCCACGCGGGGAAGCGACGGGCGATCTCGTCCGCGTCGAGGCGCTCGAGCGCGTGGCCGCGCGCGGTGAGCAGCTCGAAGCTGTCGCGCTCGAACCCGCCCTCCATCGCGGCGCGCGTGAGGAAGAGGACGCCCGTCTCGTGGAAGAGCGGGTCGCTCCGCCAGCGCGCGAGCGCGCGCTCCATGACCTCGACGTAGAAGGCGTCGGCGCCGTAGTCGAGGCGCACGAGCTTGCTCAGGTCGGTCGAGGCGGCGAGCGGGTGCGGGATCGGGCCGGGATCGATCAGCGTCACGGTGTGCCCGCGCTGCGCGAGCGCGAGCGCGCCGGCGGCGCCGAAGATGCCGGCGCCGACGACGATGACGTCCACGCTGCGCGACGGCACGCGCGCACGCTACCACGCGCCGCGCGGCCGGCTCGACCTGGGGGCGGGCGAGCCGGGGCCGCGCGCGACGTGAGGAGCGATCGGCCGCGCTCGCGGCGGGGGCTCGGCGCCGTCGCGCGCGGGGAGCGCGCCGCTTTGCCGGGCGAACCACGCCGCCGTGCCGCCGCAGAGCGAGCGCGCCGAGGCGAAGCCGAGCTCGCGCAGGAGCGCGGCGCCGCGCTCGGAGCGGCCTCCGCCCTCGCCGCACGCGGTGACCAGCACGGCGTCCCTCGAGAGCTCGGCGCGGCGCATCGCGAGCGCGTCGAGGGGGATGTTGATCGCACCTTCGACGTGGCCCGCGGCGTACTCGTCGGGCGAGCGCACGTCGATGACGACGGCACCGGGAGTCCGCGCGAGCGCGTCGGGCGCGATGCAGGGCGGCGTCGCGGGCTCGGCCGGGTCGCGCCGGAGCGTCTCGCGCATGCGCACGGCGACGACGACGCCGGAGGCGAAGGTCAGCGCGGCGATGGTGAGCGTGGCCGCGGACAGCCCGAAGGCGTCGGCGACGACGCCCGCCAAGAGCGCGCCGACGGCGTACCCCATGTCGCGCCACAGGCGGTACACCCCGACCGCAGAGGCCCGCCAGCTCGGGTGCGCGACGTCGCCGATGGCGGCGAGCAACGTGGGGTAGACCAGGGCGGTGCCGAGGCCGAGCAGCACCGCGCCGGCCGCGAACGCCGCGAAGGTGGCGCCGAGCGCGATGACGACGATGCCTGCCGCCTGGATCCACATGCCGGCGACGATGAGGCGCTTGCGGCCGACGCGGTCGGACCATGCGCCGGTGACGAGCTGCGCGAGGCCCCACACCGCAGGATAGACGGCGGCGAGCGCGCCGATCTCGGCGATGGAGAGGTGCGCCGCCGCGAACACGAGCGGGAACAGGCCCCAGGCCATTCCGTCGTTGAGGTTGTTCACCATCCCCGCTTGGCTCACCGACGAGAGGTCCGGGTCGGTGAAGGTGGTTCGGGTGAGCACCTCGCGTGGGGAGAGCGTGTCGTACGCGGCGGCGCCCGCGAGCTTCGACTCGTGCGCGACGTGGTGGCGGGTCTCGCGCACGGCGAGCACCGAGAGCGCGGTGCCGAGAACGACGAAGCCGACGCCGAGGTAGAAGGGCTCGGGCCTCAGGCCGATCTCGGAGGCGATGAAGCCGGTCGCGAGCGCCGAGAGCGCGACGGCGAAGTAGCCGGCGAACTCGTTGAGCCCCATCGCGAGGCCGCGGCTCTCGGGGCCGGCGAGGTCGATCTTCATGATGACCGCCGTCGACCAGGTCAGGCCTTGGCTGACGCCGAGCAGCACGTTCGCCGCGAGGATCCACGACCACGACGGCGCCCACATCAAGAGGAACGGCACGGGGGCTGCGACGAGCCACCCGGCGACGAGCACGCGCTTGCGCCCGAAGCGATCGGACCACCGGCCGGCGAAGTAGTTGGTCAGCGCCTTGGTGACGCCGAACACGACGATGAACGAGAGGATCGCGGTGCGCGCGGCGAGGTGGAAGTCGGCCTCGGCGATCGCCGGCAGGATGCTGCGCTCCATCCCGACCATCGCGCCGACGAAGGCGTTGACCAGGACGAGCAACGAGAACTGCGCCCAGTTCTCGCGGACGCCGAGGCGGATGGGCTGGCTCATTCGAGGGCTCCTTCGAGATCGAGGCCGTGGACGGACACGTCGGTGCGCCGCGCGTCGAAGCCGCGCGCGCGGAGCCGGCGGACCGCCTCGGCCGAGAGCGTGCAGAACGGGCCGCGGCAGTACGCGACGATGGTGCGGTCGGCCGGGAGCTCGCCGAGCCGCGACTCGAGGACGGGCAGCGGCACCGAGAGCGCGCCGGGGAGGTGGCCCTCCGCGAACTCGGGCTCGGGCCGGACGTCGAGCAGCACGACGTCGCCGGCGCGCAGGCGCTCGAGCAGCGCCGCGCGGTCGAGGGGCTCGAGGCCCGCGGGGTCGCCGAAGAACCGGCGCGTCAGCTCCTCGAGCCCCGCGAGGTGCGCCGCCGCGACGGCGTGCAGGCGGGCGAGCAGCGCGGCGACGTCCGCGCCGGCGATCGAGTAGACGACGTGCAGGCCGTGGCGCTCGGCGGTGACGAGCCGGGCGCGCTTGAGCGCCTGCAGGTGGTGCGAGGTGTTCGCCACCGACTGATCGATCTCGCCGGCGAGCACCTCCACGCTGCGCGGCGCCTGCGCGAGGAGCTCGAGGATCTCGAGCCGCGCCGGGCTCGAGAGCGCCTTGCCGACCTCGGCGAGGTAGGCGTAGGCGGCGTCCTTGAAGGCTCTGGGCTTGCGCGGCGGCACATCGATCTCGCGGCTCGAGGATTCAAGCAACTGTTTGAATAGCGCCCCACGAGCCTTCCGTCGAGGCGACGCTTGACGCGCGCGTCGCCCACCGACGAGGCTCGCGTGAGGTCATGTCCACGTGCCCGCGCTGCCGCGTCGTGATGGACGAGATCCGGGTGCTGAGCAGCGGCAAGGGCGGCGGGACCTACCGGGACGTCTACGCGACCGCCTGGCGCTGCCCGCGCTGCGGCGCGCGCCTGCTCGAGCGGTCGACCTCGGGCGACCTGTCGCGGACGCTCGCCGGCTCGATGCTCGTACGCGCGGCCAAGCGCGCGGGCAGCTGCGACGCGTGCCTCGCGACGATGCAGAAGCTCACGCTGAGCTGGGCCGAGGAGTGGGTGGAGATCGAGGAGTGCGCGCGCTGCGGGCGCGTGATCGTCGACCACGGAGAGCTCGAGCGCATCCGCGGCATGGCGCACCGCGCCGCGACCTCGGGTGTGAGCGCGGCGATCGGCGTCGGGCTCTCGGACGACCCGGCCGGCGTGTTCGCCGACGCGATCGACGCGTTCCTGCGCGAGCTGTGAGCGGCGCCGCGACGCGGTCCTCGAGCTCACGGCGCTTCGCTCGGCGCGCCGGCCGCGACGCACTCGGCGTCGCCGAAGCTGAGGGCGACGTCGGTGTCGGCGATCCGGAAGGACCAGACCGGCGCGCCGTCCAGCGCCGCGTGGTAGGTCACCGCCGCGACGGCGGGGCGAGGGGCCCCTCGGGCGCTCGCGAGCGCCCAGACGTCCGCGAAGGAACATCGCGGCAGCGGCACGAAGCGAACGGTCGAGGGCGCGCGGGCCAACACGCGCAGCGGGCCTTGCATCCCTCGTGCGTTCAGCTCGACGCTCGCCGCGTCCGCGTTCGGTGCGCGGACGCGCGGCGCGCCGAGCGGCGCCTGCGCGCTCTGACCCGTGCTCGCGCGAGGGACGCCGAAGCGGTAGCGGACGCTCCCACGGTACGTCGCGGCGTCGAGATCGACGCGGCCGTCCACGCCGACGTAGCTCGCCTCGATCGAGACGAGCTGGGCGTCGGGGCCGAGGCCAGAGACCTCTCGCGCGGCCTCGAGGACCTCCATCGGGTCCACCGCGTGCGGCGCTCCGGGGAGCGCGTCGATGGGGCGCGTCGCGATCGGGCGCGTGAGGTCGTCGACGCCCGACCGGATGGGGTCGGGGACGTCGGGGGCTCGGGCTTCGCTTCGCCACACGCTGGGCTCGTGGGCGGACGACGCGACGTACGCGCCGATGCCGATGATCGAGACGAGGGCCAAGGCGGCGAAGCACCCGGCCCCCGACGCGCCGGGGGCTTCCGTCGGTCCCGGCTGCGCTACGGAAGGCACGCTCTCGGGGGCCGCGGGCGGGTCGGCAGGCGCCTCGCCGGGGGCGACGCGCGCGCGGACCGCGTCGATGCGCGCGAGGGTCTCTCTCAGCGCACGCTCGTCGCGCTGCGTCTCGGCGTGGAGCGCGGCGATCTCGGCGCGCAACGCGTCGATCTCCGCGCGCACGTCCTCACCCTCGGCGCCCCGCAGCTCCTCGAGCTCGGCCTCGAGCGAGCGCACCTTGTGAGCGAGGGCCTCGAGGTCGCTGCGAAAGCCCATGCCGAACCCTACCACCGCGAGGCGCGCGAGCGACGCGCCCGCGACGCGACCCGGGCGCCCTACTCCGTCGCGAGGCGCAGCTCGTCGAGCGCGTCGGCGCGCAGCGCCGCGAGCCGCGAGCGCAGGGGCGCCGGCGTCGCGCCTTCGAGGGCGAGGTACGCGCCTTCGTCGAGGCGCGACAGCAGCGCGACGAGGTCCGCGTCGTCCTGGTGGCGGCGGCCCATGAGCTTCAGCCGCGCGAGCCCGGCGAGGCCGACGACGTCGGGCGCCGCATCGCTCGCGTCGAGCGTCGCGGGGTCGGGGTAGACGTCGCCGCCGCGCGGGATCGGATCGCCCGCGACGAGGAGGTCGACACGCACGCCCGTCGGCCGGTGCGTCAGGCGCCGCGACGCGGTCCGCTCGAAGTCGTGCGCACCGCACGCGGCGTCGAGCGCGTCGAGCGCGTCGGCGGGCACGAGGACGTCGAGGTCCTCGGTCGCGCGTACGTAGCCGTGGTGGACGACCGCGACGCCGCCCACCAGCCGATAGCCGATGCCCGCGGCCGCGAGGAGGCGCCGCAATGCGGGGAGCGCGTCGTCGATGGCGGGCACGTCGGGCTTCATCGGCGCCACGAAGCGACGGATGCGACGCAACGCGGCGACCGTCTCGTCCATCCACAGAGGATATCACCGCGCGAAGGGCGCGCCGCGGCTCACCAGAGCGTGTAGATGAACGGCGTCGACGCCTGGCCCGTGGCGATCACCAGCGCGAGCAGGCCGAGCACCAGCACGAGGGGCACGATCCAGTACACCTTGTTCTCGGCGGCGAAGCGCCAGAGGTGACCGAGGAGCGTGCCGGCGTAGCGGAGCCGTCCCATGCGCACGCCATCAAAGCAGCGCCGCCGTCGCGGAGCAAGCGGGGTGACGCGGCCGGGGCGCGACGCGGCGTGGTAGATCTCGGCGCCGGCGATGGTCTACCGAGAGCACGCGCTCCACGCCCCCGAGCTCGTCGACGACGATCCGAACCGTTCGCTCGTGCGCGTCGACGTCTCGGGCCGCGCGGGCGCGCGCGGCGCGGACGGAGCGCACGGCGCGAGCGGCCAGTTCGCAGGGAGCCACGGCGCGCCGGGGCGTCCGGCGGGCGCGGCGCAGGCGGGAGAGCGCGCCGGGGCGGTCGACGTGTTCCTCGAGCCGGTCGAGGCGGAGGCGCCGAGCCTCGCCGTCGCGGGCCGCGTCGTCGCGCCCGACGGCTCGGAGCGGGGCGGCCGCACGGTCGTGGCGTTCGACGAGGGCGGACACCTCGACTTCCTCGCGGTCGGCGGGCGCGGCGGCGACGGGGGGCACGGCGGACACGGCGGACACGGCGCGCGCGGCTCGGCCGGCGCGGACGCGACGCGCTACTCGAGCGGCGGCGACGGCGGGCGCGGCGGCGACGGCGACGCGGCGCGCCGGGCTCGATGGCGCGCGAGGCGGAGACGGAGGGTCCACGACGATGCCCGCGCGGCAGACACCCGGCCCTTGATGCTCGTCCGCGGGAGCGTGGCCGCGGGCGACGGCGGGCGCGCGGGCGCCAACGGCCGCGGCGGCAGCGGCGGCGCGGGCGGCTCGGGCGGCGCGAGCCACCACTGGACGACGACCTCGACGCACACCGACGCCAAAGGGCAGACGCACACCAAGACGCACCACCACTCGAGCCCGGGCGGCTCGCCCGGCCCACCGGGGAGCTCGGGCCGGAGCGCGCACGCGACGCTCGTCGACGGCACGCCCGGCGAGACCGGGCGCTTCGAGATCCACGTCCACGATCCGGATGGCCGGGTCCGGCGCTACCCGAACCGCTACCACCTGCGCCTCGTCGGCTTCGCGCACGACAGCGAGAACCACGACGGCATCTACGAGCCGCACGAGCGCGTCGAGGTGACGGGGCTCCGCGTCCAGAACGTCGGCGCGATGCCGACGCCGCCCAACCACCCGATCGAGCTCGGGCTCGACTCGCTCGGCTGGATCTGGCCGGACGAGCAAGTTCTCTTGCTCCCTCCCGCGGTCGGGCCCGGGGAGACGGCGCGCGTCGACGGCTCGCTCTGGTTCCGCATCCAGGACTGGAAGCCCGAGGGCCCGGGCGAGCCGCTCGAGGTCGTCGAGCACGTCGTCCACACCGCGTACCTGCCCGCGGCCTACCGCGCGTTCGAGGGCTACCACGCGAGCGGGGACGCGCTCGGGCGCTTCGTCGTGCGACACCCGGTGCGCGTCTCGGCGATCGAGGCGCTGTCCTCGCTCGCGCCGGGAGAGGCGACGCGCGTGCGGTTCAGCGTGGAGAACATCGCGCGGCGCGCGTTCGGCGCGGCCACGGAGATCGGGCGCGCGCTGCGCTTTCGCCTGCGCGCGCACGACTCGGAGATCGGCGGCGCGCACGTCCACCTCTACGACGGCGCGGATCGTCCCGTGTCCTTCGAGGAGGGCTGGGTCCACGCGATCGATCGGCTCGAGCCGGGCGCGACGCAGACCTTCGAGGCCACGCTCGCGATCGATCCCGGCGCGCCCCACTACCACGCCGCGCGCCTGTGGCTCTCGCTCGAGCTCGCGCCTCCGGGCGAGCCGGCGGCGCCCCGCGCGATCCAGCACCGCGCGCTCGAGGTGCGCGTGGCGCGGCGCTACCGGCGGATCGAAGGCTGCGAGCTCTTGCTCGTGACGAACCAACAGACGACGCGCGCGCAGCTCGAGGCGTGGGAGGCGCTCGCGGCGCGCAACGGGCTGCCGATGGCGGTGTGGGACGTGTCGCTCGAGGGCCACCTCGATCTCGCGCGCCCGATGGGCGACGGGACGCTGCGCGATCACCTCGCGGGCGGCACGGTGGTGGTGCTCGATCCGCCGATCGAGACGGCCATCGGCGGGGTCCGGCCGCACCGCCTGCTCGAGCGGGAGCAGCTCGCCGCGCTCGCCGCCGCGAACATCGGCGTCGCGATCTTCGGTGGCGTGGCCGGCGACGTGCCGATCGAGAGGTGGCTCGTCCCGAGCGAGGAGGGAGCGGCGGCGGCGCACCGCGAGAGCCCGCGCGAGCTGCGCGCGGCGCTCGCCGCGATCGAGGGCGGCGGGGAGGCGCCGATCCACGAGACGGTCGACGTCCACCACGTCGGGATGTGGTTCGAGCTGCCGACCGAGGAGCGCCTCGCGGCGCGCGCGCTCGCGCTCTCGGAGCACCTCCACGAGGAGTACCCGCACCGGCGCTTCGTGGTGGAGCCGCGCTTCGACCCCGAGGTGATCGCGAGCTGGGGGCTCGCCTGCCGATGGAAGCTCGGGACGCTGACGGTGCGCTCGACGCTCGAGGCGGCGCGCACGGCGGTGGTCCACGCGCCGGTCGTGCCGGCGCCGGAGCAGCTCGGCGAGGGCGGCGCGGTCGAGCAGCTCGTGCTGCTCGCGCGAGACTTCGAGCACAAGCTCGCCCACCTCGACGAGGCGCTGCGCACGCGCGGGCAGGCCTGGGGCGAGGTCCGCGCGATCCTCGTCGACCTCGTGAACGAGCAGCGCGCGATCCTCGCGCCGGGGTGGCGGCGCGGGCTCTCGGGCGACGACCTGACGCGCGCGCTCCCGCTCCTGCGGCGGATGGTCGAGCTCGCGCCGCAGCTGCCGACGCCGGCGCTCGACGGCTGGCGCGCGGTGGCGCTGGTCGAGCTCGCGGCGCGCCTGCGCTACCACGCCGTGGCGCAGCCGCGCTGGTGGGAGTGGGCGATCTACCCCGCGCGCCGCGCGCCGCGGCTCCGCGTCGCGACGAGCGCGCTCGTGGACGCCTGGCTCGCCGCGGTGTTCGCGCCCGACGATCACGCCGCGGCGCGGGCGCGCGTGGCGGAGCGCGTGGCCGCGCTCGAGGCGGAGCGCGCCGCGCGCGAGCTCCCCGAGGACGCGCGCACGTTCGCGCGCCTCATGCTGCGCGAGCCGATCGAGTGGGCCGGGGTCACCTCGGACGCGGAGCTCCTCGAGGGCGCCGCCGCGCGGGTGATCGATCCGGCGCGGCGCGCGGAGGTGCGCGCGGCCGACGAGGCCGACGCGTGGACGCGCGCCCGCGTGGCGAGCGGTGGGCGCGACGCGCGCGAGCAGCTCCTGCGGCCGCTGCGGGCGGACACGGCGACGGCGCCGGAAGAGGACGCGCTCGAGGCGGCGCGCGGCGCCGAGGACGCGGCGCAGAAGAAGCGCTGAAGCTCAATCGGCGGCGAAGGTGCGGGCGAACCGCGCGCGGTCCTCGTAGCCGGGCTGCTGGTCGGCGAAGAGCAGGAACGGGCCGAGGCTGAGCGCGTCCATCTCGGTGCCCATGAAGCAGAGGTAGGCGTCCTCGGGCGTGCAGACGATCGGCTCGCCGCGCACGTTGAAGCTCGTGTTGACGAGCAGGCCGTAGCCCGTGCGCTCCTCGAACGCGCGGAGCAGCGCGTGGTAGCGCGGGTTGGTCTCGGCGTGCACCGTCTGGATGCGCGCCGATCCGTCGACGTGCGTGATCGCCGGCACGTCGCTACGCAGCTGGTTGACCCACTCGATGAGATCGGTGCCCGTCTCGCCGGCGACGGCGGTGCGCCGCGCCGCGACGACGTCGGCGACGAGCAGCATGTACGGGCTCGGCCGGTCGAGCTCGAAGAAGTCGGCCGCGCGCTCGGCGAGCACGCTCGGCGCGAACGGCCGGAAGCTCTCGCGCTGCTTGATCTTCAGGTTCATCACCGCCTGCATCTTCGGCGAGCGCGCGTCGCCGACGATCGAGCGGTTGCCGAGCGCGCGCGGGCCGAGCTCCATGCGGCCCTGGAAGAGGCCGACCACCTTCTCCTCGGCGAGCAGCCCCGCGAGCCGACGCGCCCACGCGGCGTCGTCCTCGATCGCCTCGTACGGCCAGCCGCGCGCGTCGAGCAGCGCGCGGATCTGCGCGGCGGAGAACTCGGGGCCGAGATACGCGCCCTGCATCTTGTCGCGCACGCCGTCGGTCACGCGCGCGCCCCCGAGCGCCTCGTGCCACGCCGCGAACGCCGCGCCCACGGCGCCGCCCGCGTCGCCCGCCGCGGGCTGGATCCAGAGGTCGTCGAAGATCCCCGCGCGCAGCAGGCGCCCGTTCGCGACGCAGTTCAGCGCGACACCGCCCGCGAGGCAGAGGTGGCGCGCGCCGGTCACCTCGCGCGCGTGGCGCGCCGCGCGCAGGACGACCTCCTCGGTCACCTCCTGGATCGAGCGCGCGAGGTCCATCTCGCGCCGCGTGATGCGGTCCTCCGGCGCGCGCGCCGGGCCGCCGAAGAGCTCGGCGAAGCGCGCGTTCGTCATCACGACGTCGTCGAGGTAGCCGAAGTAGCGCATGTCGAGCCGGAACGAGCCGTCGTCCTTCAGGTCGAGGAGGTGCTCGCGGATCGTGTCGACGTAGGTCGGCTCGCCGTAGGGCGCGAGGCCCATGAGCTTGTACTCGCCGCTGTTGACCTTGAAGCCGGTGAAGTAGGTGAACGCGCTGTAGAGCAGGCCGAGGCTGTGCGGGAACTCGAGCTCCTCGAGGAGCGTGAGCGTGTTGCCGTCGCCGGCCCCGAGGCTCGCCGTCGCCCACTCGCCGACGCCGTCGAGGGTGAGCACCGCCGCGCGCTCGAAAGGCGACGGGTAGAACGCGCTCGCGGCGTGGCTGTGGTGGTGCTCGGGGAAGAGCACGCGCGGGGCGCCGCGCACGCCGAGCGCGCCGAGCGCGTCGAGGATCGTCGGCTCGATCCAGAGCTTGTCCTTGAGCCACGCGGGCACCGCGGTCAGGAACGAGCGCAGGCCGCGCGGCGCGACGCCGAAGCTCGTCTCGAGCAGGCGGTGCAGCTTGAGGATCGGCTTGTCGTAGAAGGCGACGGCGTCGAGCGACGTCGCGCCCGCCTCGGCGAGGCAGTAGCGCACCGCCTGCGTCGGGAACGCGTCGTCGTGCTTCTTGCGGGTGAAGCGCTCCTCCTGCGCGGCGGCGACGATACGGCCGTCCTCGATCAGGCAGGCCGCCGAGTCGTGGTACCAGCAACTGATCCCGAGGACGCGCATGGGTCAATACGGCTTGTCGATGGAGCGCGCGCGCTCGCGCTTCTGCCAGTAGGTCGGCGCGTCGGGGGCGTAGGCGCGCCGGAGCCGGTCGCGCGGCCCGCGGCGCAAGAGCCAGCCGAACGGCGCGAAGAAGAGGAAGTACACCGGCGTGAGCAGCAGCCACGTGAGCGCCGTGCCGATGGCGCGGCCGGCCGCGGCGACGCCGCGATCGAGGCGCGCGTACGCGCCGAGCGGGGACACGAGCGCGAGCAGGAGCCCGAGCCCGCCGAGGCTCCACGCGAGCGTCGCGACGAGGGGGCGCTCGAAGTAGAAGAACGCGCCGCCCGCGAGCCCCGCGACGAGCGCGCGCACGAGCGCCGCCTTGCGGTGCCTCGCCGCGCGCGCGGGGCGGTCGTCCGTCGCGTGCGCCCAGTCCCAGATCGCCGCCGCCGCCTCGGGGCGACCGGATCGCGGCGCGTAGGGATCGGTCGGCGCGCCGTCGCTCGACATCGACTCGCTCGACATCGACTCGCTCGACATCGACTCGCTCGACATCGACTCGCTCGACATCGACTCGCTCACCGCGCCAGCTCCCGGATCGCCGGCGCGACGGCGGCGGCGAGGGCGCGCGCGCCGCTGCCGTCGTAGTGGAGGTTGTCGCCGGAGATCCGCATGTCCTCGGGGCGTTCGGACGCCGCGCGCCACGCGTCGAGCGGATCGAGCACGGTGAAGCCCGCCGCGCGCGCCGCCGCGGCGACGAAGTCGTGGATCGGCCGCCAGGGGTAGTCGTCCCACGCCTCGAGCACGGGCGAGATCACGAGGAGGCCGCGCGCGCCGTCGGCCTCGAGCGCGCGCCCGAGCCGGCGCAGCGCCGCCCGCACGCGCGCGCGCCGCGGCTCCTCCGAGAACGCCACGAGGTACTCGTCGACGTAGGCGCGCGAGAACCGCCAGCGCTCGAAGAGCCCCCACGCCCGCGCGAAGAGGAGCACGCTCGCCTCGCGCTCGCGCGCGTCGATCACGGCGTCGATCGTCTCGCGGCGCACCGGCGCGACGCGCTCCATCAGGGCCTCCTGCGCGTCCTTGTCGGCGCGCTCTCGCGGCGTCGCGAAGCGCTCGAACGGGCCGCTCATGATCATCAGGTCGTTCATGCACCACACGAGGACGACGACGGCCGGATGATACGGCCGCACCGCGCGCTCGTACCATGCCGCCTCCTGCGCCGTGTCGTAGCCGGTCACGCCCGCGTTGAGCACTTCGAAGCCGGCGCCGAGCGCCTCCTCGGTCCGGCGCGGCACCGAGTCGTGCACCGCGAGGAACTCGCTCCACACCAGCGAGTCGCCGAGCATCGCGACGCGCACCACGCCCTCGCGCGGCGCGCGCGGCACGTCGCGGTCCTCGCGCAGCCCGCCCGCGTCGAACCCGGCGGGCCCGTACTCCATCTCGACCGACGCGCCGGGGCGCGGCTCGTAGATCAGCGCCGGGTCGTCGCTGCGCCGGTAGATCGCCTCGTTCATGTGGCGGTAGCGGCGGCGCCAGTCGTCGTCGCTGCCCGGCGCGTCGTCCGTCGCCACGCGGTAGCGCAGCACCGCCTCCGCGCCCCCGAGCGCGAGCGCGCTCGTCGCGAGCGCGAGCCCGGCGCGCCCGAGCCACCTCGCGCGCGTCGCGTGCGGCGCCCGATCGCTCACGTCCGATCTCCGCGCCGCGCGAGGATCGCCTCGAGCCGCGGCGCCACGTCGGCCGCGAACCGCGCGTGCGCGCGCTCGTTCGGGTGCCGATCCGCGCCGTGCACCCAGAGCGAGCGCGGCGCCTGGCCGCGGAACGCGGGCAGCGCGTCGTGGAACGCGACGCCGCGCGCCTCGAGCGCGGCGCGGATCGTCGCGTGCACCGCCTCGAACGGGTAGTCGCCGTCGAGCTCGACGAGCAGCGGCCACAGGACGACGTAGAGCTCGCCGCCGCGCGCGCGCATCGCGTCGCGCATCGCCTCGAGGTGCGCGAGCGTCGCCTCCCAGCCCGCGCGGTTCGGCGGGCCGACCATGTCGCGATACCACGCGGTCGTCGCCGCGCCGACGCGCAGGCCTTCGATGCGATCGCGCGCGAGCGCCAGGAGGTGCAGCTCGGCGGGCCGAGGCGCGCCGTCGCCCTCGGTGACCATGCGGCGCCGATCGAGGATCCAGTCGTCGAGGTAGCGCTGCCGCTCGTGGAACGCCTCGGACTGCTCGGGGTCGTTGAGCACCATCGCGTAGAGGACGACGTCGGGCTCGAGCGCGAGCCGCGCCTCGAAGCGCGCGCGCAGCGCGGGGAAGTCGTCGCCGCGCCGGCCGCAGTTGATCACCTCCGCGTCGAGCGCCGCGTCGAGCCGCGCCGCGAACGTGTCCTGTTCGCGCACGCCCTGCCCCTCCGAGAACGAATCGCCGATGACCACCACGCGCGCCGTCTGCGGATCGCGCGGCCCGATCGCCTCACCGCGGCACAGCTCCTCCGTGTAGCGGAGCGGCACCGCGTGCGGCGTGCGCGCGGCGCGCGCGTCCACCACGGGCAAGCCGCGCTCGCGCCAGCGCGCGCGCTCGGCCGCGTCGCGCAGATCGATCGGGAAGTAGCCGCGGGGGTCGTCCGGGTACGCGTCGAGCCCGAGCCGCTTGTCGGCGCGCTCGAGGTGCCACGGCTGCGCGAAGCGATCCGGCGCGATCCCGAGCGCGCGCACCGCGAGCTCCCCCGCGCCGAGCGCGAGCGCCGAGCTCGCGATCACGAGCCCGAGCCGGCCCGCCCAGCGCCGCCGCGAGCCGTCCATGCGCCCCGCACGCTAGAGCACGGGGCCCCGCGGGACCACCCGAATCCGAGGTCGCTGCGATCCTGATCGCGTCGCGATCCCGGATCCCGATCCGTCTTTCCCGGATGCGATGCTTTCTCGCCGCGCGCGCCGATCTCTAGGTTGCTCGGATGCAGATGAGAGCAGCGGTCTACGAGCGGTACGGTCCTCCCTCGGTGCTCGAGGTGCGCGAGGTGCGCGCGCCCGAGCCGCGAGACCACGAGGTGCGCGTGGCGGTCGCGGCGAGCACAGCCACCGCGGCGTGCCAGATGATGCGCCGCGGCGACACGCTGATGGCGCGCGTGGTGCTCGGCGCGCTCCGGCCGCGGCGGCGCTTCCGCGTGCTCGGGATCGAGATCGCCGGCACGGTGGAGCGCGTCGGGCGCCGCGTGACGCGCTTCGCGCCCGGCGACCGCGTGTTCGGCTTCACCGGCTTCGGCTCGGGCGGCTACGCGGAGTACGTGTGCCTGCACGAAGACGCCTCGCTCGCGCGCGCGCCCGACGGGCTGAGCCACGAGGAGGCGTGCTCGCTCGTCGACGGTCCCACCACGGGCCTCTACTTCCTGCGCGAGCGCGCGAGGCTCCGGGCCGGCGAGCGCGTGGCGGTCATCGGCGCGTCGGGGAGCCTCGGCACCGCGGCGGTGCAGCTCGCGCGCGCGTTCGGCGCAGAGGTGACCGCCGTGTGCAGCGGCCGCAACGCCGAGCTCGTTCGCTCGCTCGGCGCGCACCACGTCGTGGACTACACGCGCGAGGACTACGCCGCGCGCACCGGCGCGTACGACGTCGTCTTCGACACGATCGGCGCGGGCACGTTCGCGCGCGCGCGCCGGGCCCTCACGCCGCGCGGCCGCTACCTCGTCACCGTCGGAGGCTTCTCTCTCTTCCTGCGCGACGCGTGGAGCCGCGTGTTCGGCCGCCAGAAGCTCGTCTTCGGCATGTCGATCGAGAAGAAGGCCGCGCTCGCCGAGGTCTCGGCGCTCGTCGCGCGCGGCGCGCTGCGCCCCGTGATCGATCGCCGCTACCCCCTCGCCGAGATCGCCGAGGCGCACCGCTACGTCGAGACAGGACGCAAGCGAGGCAACGTTGTGATCGACATCGGCGCGTGATAGCTCGGCCTCGTGAGCGCGCCGCCCACGCTGAGGCTCGAGTCGATCGCGCAGGTCCACTCGCTGATCGGCCGCGCGCCGCCGCCGCATCCGCTGGTGTCGATCATCGCGGCGACGTGGCAGCCGCCGCTCTCGATCGAGATCCCGATCATCGGGCGCGCCATCGAGTCGGGCCTCTACGTCGTGAGCCTGAAGCGCGGCGACGAGTGCCACGCGGAGTTCGGGCGGCAGGTGCACGACGGGCAGTCGGGCAGCGTCGTCTTCGTCTCGCCCGGCCAGGTCATCACCCCCATCGGGGGCCAAAGCGAGGACGCGGACGACGGAGACGGCTGGTCGGTCGTGTTCCACCCCGACCTCTTGCGCGACAGCGCGCTCGCCCCGCTCATGCATCGCTATCGCTTCTTCGCGTACGCAACGCGCGAAGCGCTGCACCTCGACCGAGCCGAGCGCGACACGCTCACGCGCATCGTCCGCCAGATCGACCTCGAGGCGTCGGCTGCGCCGGATCCGTTCGCAGGCGAGCTGCTCACCGCGCAGCTCCAGCTCCTCTTCACCCACTGCCAGCGCGCGTACGCGCGCCAGTTCGAGGTCCGCGCGAGAGCGGGCGGCGCGATCGCGGACCGCCTCGAGCGCCACCTCGACGCGCACTTCGCGACGGGCTCGCCGCCGAGCGGCGGCGTACCCTCGGTGAGCTCCTGCGCCCGCGCGCTCGGCTACTCGCCCGACTACCTCAGCGATCTGCTCCGCGCGGAGACGGGCGAGAGCGCGCGGGAGCACATCCACCGCGCCGTCATCGAGGCCGCCAAGGCCCGCCTCCTCGCGTCGAGCGCGAGCGCCAGCGAGGTCGCGTACGCGCTCGGCTTCGAGCACCCGCAGCACTTCTCGAGGCTCTTCAAGCAGAAGACGGGGCAGTCGCCCGGCGAGTGGCGCAAGCGCGCCCGCGCCAAGCGAGCGAGCTAGTGCCTCGGCCCGGAAGCTCCTTCCGGGCCGAGGCGACGCGGCGTCACGGGCGGCGCCGTCGCGCGCCGCCTCTCCCCTTCGCGCGCGGCTCCCCGAAGAGCGACGCGCGCGCCGCCTGCCAGAGGGCGAGGACCGGCGCGCTCGCGAGCCGCCGCTCGAGGGTGATCGCGTAGAACGACTGCTCGACGCCCTGCGCGAGGCCGACGAGCTCCACGCCGTACTGCGCGCACACCTCCTCTTGCACCGCGATCGGCGCCGGGAACACGCCCGCCCCCGTCGCGCCGAAGACCTTGAGCAAGGCGCTGTCGGAGAACTCGCCGACGAGCTTCGGCACGACGCGGTGCGCAGCGAAGAACCCGTCGAGCGAGCGGCGCACGGGGAGCGTCTCGACCGGCAAGAGCGTCGGCGCGCCGTGCAGCGATCCCGGGAAGCCCCGGGCGAGCGCGCGCGCGAGCGCGGGCACGGCGAACCAGCCGACCTCGGACGAGCCGAGGTGGTGGTGGAACGCGCGGACAGCGCCCCCCTTCGGCAGCGGCGCGTCGGCGAGCACGAGGTCGACGCGGTGCAACGCGAGCTCCGCGAGCAAGACGTCCCGCGCGGCCTCGCGCACGATGATGCGCACCGGCTCCGGCAGCGTGAGGACCGGCTCGAGGAGCTCGCGCACGACGATCTTCGGCATCGCCTCGACCACGCCGACGTGCAGCCGCGCGACCTTGCCCGCGGTGAGGTGGTGGACGGTGTCCACCATCTCGCGGCCGAGCGAGAAGATCTCGTCGGCGTAGCGCTGCACCACGCGGCCCTCCTCGGTGAGCTCGAGGCGGCGGCCTCGCTTCTCGAAGAGCGCGAGGCCGAGGTGCGCCTCGAGCGCCCGCACGTGGGCGTGTAGCGTCGGGTGCGAGAGGCGCAGGACGCGGCCCGCGTGCGTGAGGCCGCCCTCGCGCGCCACGACCCAGAAGTAGAAGAGCTGCTGGTAGTTCAGGGACTGCATCGAGGCTCCGGGGCCGGCCCCATCATATGTCGAGCGAGGTGACAGATCATGTTGGTCTTTCGTACGAGACGAGAGATCGAGGCGTGCCTACCTTCCCTCTGACGTCGCACGGGGCGGCGTCGGCGCTCGGAGGAATCGATGGACGCTCTCGAGAGGAAGACGGGATGGGGCTCGCCGGCCGCGACGGTGCTCGAGGCGGCGGCGTACATGGCGTGGGCGGATGGCCGGATCGCGCCCGAGGAGGTCTCCGCGACCCGCGGGGTCGCGACGGTGCTCGGCGTCGCCGAGCTCGGCACGGTGGGCCCGGGGATCTTGTCGCGCGGGCCGGTCGAGCCCGCGGTGCTCTCCCTCGAGCGGCTCGGCCGCCGCGAGCGCGAGCTCGTCTACGCGACCGCCGCGTGGATCGCGATGGCGGACGGAGTCGTCGACACCTCGGAGCAGCGCGCGCTCCGGATCCTGCAGGGCCGGCTCGGGCTCCGCGCGGAGCGCTGCGCGGACATCGAGGAGATGGTCTACATGCACTCGGGTGAGGGCGACTGGGATCGCCGCTACGCGAGCGTGTTGAACACGCTCGGCACGAGCTGACTCGAGCGGACGCACACGAAGGACGCGAGGCTCGCGCGCGCGGTCGTCGTCGCCACGACGCATCGACGCCTCGAGGGCACGGGGGGCGGCGGGCCTGCGTCAGGCTGCGCCACCGGGCGCCGAGCGACGCGCTTCTCCGCCTGGAACGAGGCTTGCGCTCGTCGCCGAGCATGAGCCACTCGAACGCGAGCCTCGCCTCGGCCCTCCTCCTCGCCAGCGTCGTCGGCTGTGACCCCGCGTGCCGCGCGGAGGGCGCGTGCGCGTTCGACCCCCCGGACGCGCTCGAGATCGACTCGCTCGGCGCGCTGTCGATCTCGGAGATCCGCCCCGCCGACGGCGTCGACTACGTCGCGCTCCACGTCGGCCGGAGCCCCGTCTCGACCTACGGCACGGCGTGCGCGCGCGCAGCGGACCCCGCGGCCTGCGGCGCCGCGATCGACGCGCTGCCCGCGGCGACCGGCTTCGGCAACGCGTGCGGCCTGCCGGCGATGTGCCCCGCGAGGCTCGTGGTCACCCGCGGCGACGAGGTGCTCGCGATCGACACGCTCGAGGGCATGCTCGACGTGCTCGGATCCATCGACGCGCCGGCCGAGGCGGCGCTCGTGGTCTTCGCGAGCCGGCCCGAGCGCGCGCTTCCCTACGCCGGCTACGACGTACACCGGGTCGCGGCGGTGCCGGGCGGCTTCGAGGTCTGGGCGACGTACCTCGAGTCGGACTGCGACCCGATCGTGACCCGCGGCGCCGTCGTGCACGTCCCGGCGAACGGCGCGCCGGACGTCGCGTGCGATCGCGTCACCTCGTGCACGCCCGACGTGTGCATCTGAGCTTCGCTCCGCTCCGTCCGCGCGACGTGAGGCGTCGTCCACGCCTGACCCGAGCGCCGTGGAGGTGACGCTCGCTGGGCTCCCTTGAAGCGAGCGCACGCTTGAACGACCATCGTACGCACGGAGGTGATCCGATGGCATCGACCCGCAGGCTCGGCGCGCTCTGGAACGTGATCGCGATCGTGATCGCGATCGCGATCGGGAGCTGTGACGGAGGCGGCGCGAGCGACGGTGGCACGTTCAGCCCCGACGGCGCGCCGCCCGACGGCGCCTTCGTCTCGCCGCCCGGCCTCGACGAGTTCCTCGCCGAGAACCGCATCGTCCCGATGGAGCTCGGCCCCGACGGCATCGAGCGCGGCACGCTCGTGACGCCTGCCGATGGCGTGGCGCGCTTCTTCAGCCGGCGGCACGGCGCCGTCCTCGCGTTCGAGGTCGAGGGCGACGACGGCGCGCCGCTGAGCGGCGTCGAGGTCGTCGCGGAGGCGACCGAGGCGCGCTTCGCGTACCTGCTGCACGACCCGAGCGGCGCCACGTTGCCGGTGTTCTTCTCGACCGACCTGCCCGCCCCGGGCGAGCACCGCCACGTCGTCGACAGCGCGGACCTGCTCCTGCGCGACGCGCCGGTGCACGACTTCGACCCGGCCGCCGGCAACCCGTTCCGCGAAGCGTTCAGCTTCGTCGGCATCCTGAGCTCGACGCTCTTCCAGACCATCCTGCGGAGCGTCGTCGCGGGCGTGGCGATCGAGCTCTTGCGCCGCGCCGTGCTCACCACCTGCCGCACGATCTCCCCCGTGCACGTCGAGCTCTGCGATCGCATCGCGGCGGTCGTCGACGGGATCGCGAGCGCGGTGGCGGGCTTCCGCGTCTTCGGCGCCACCGCGTTCGGGGCGCTCGCCACGTTCGTCGGCGAGGCGCTCGCGCCGGAGTGTGCCGCGGTCGGCGCGAGCCTCGCCGGCTACGTCCGCGACCCCACCGATCAGACGAACCGCCGCAGCTACGGCGCGATCGCGCATCGCTACAACTACCTCCTCCACCGCCTCGTCAACGACCCCCCGCCCGGCGGCGCCGGGCCGTGGCTCGACACCGTCGTGCGTGAAGGCGCCGAGCTCGCGCAGGTCGGGCGCGTCGTGCGCGACGCCTACTTCGAGGCGTACAACCCCAGCCCGAGCCTCCAGCTCCGCGAGAGCGCGCTCAACGTCGCGGCGGACGTGACCGGCAACATGCTCTCGCGCGACCGCACCTTCCGCGAGCTCGTCCTCGTCAGCCTCGAGATCGAGGAGGGCTACCTCGCGATCCTGCGGATCCGCCCTGACGGCGCCACGTTCTCCCTGCGCCAGTGGCGCGTGGTGCGCGGCACGTTCGCCGAGATCGAGGTCGAGCGCGCCCTGCCCGGCTCGTCGTTCTTCGGCCCGCTCACGAGCTGCACGTTCGGGATCGTCGAGGGGCTCCTCGGGCAGCTCGAGCGCGACGGCGCGATCCTCGACGCCGAGGCGGAGCTCGACGCCAACGGGCTCGTGCAGACGATGTTGCGGGTGTGGGACCGGCGCGTGCGCTTCCTCTACGAGCAGGCGTACGGCGAGGAGATGCCGACCACCTGCGAGTTCGACGACGAGTTCGAGCCGAACCAGACGTGGCAGCAAGCGGTCGCGCGGCCCGTGCCCACCATCCTCGACGGCTCCGGGCTCGTGCGCGCGCCCGACCTGCGCATCTGCCCGCTGCCCGGCGCGCGCGAGAGCGACTGGTACGCGTGGCCGAGCGGCCCGATCGAGCTGCGCGTGCAGGCCGCCATCGTCCCCGAGCCCGTGGTCGCGGGCCAGGAGCTCTGCTTCGACCTCCACTTCTACAGCGAGATCTACGAGATCGCGGAGTCCCCGCCGGACCACATCCGCGGGCCCTTCTGCGGCGCGTCGGGTGTCGTCGCGTCCGACCAGTTCGGCATCCGCCGCACGCTCGGCGAGCGCTGGAGCTACCTGCTCATGCACGTCTACCCGCGCGAGGTCGAGAGCGGCGCGTTCGTCTACGAAGCGCGCTTCACCCCGTGAGGCGCGTACGCGCGCCTTTCGACGACTCGGGGCGAGCGCGGATGGAGCGAGCTCACGCGCGCGGTGGGAAGGGCTCGCGCGCGATCTGGTGCGCCGTCGCGGGGCGAGCCCTGGTTCTTCCGGTCGTTCGGCGCGCTCGCCCGGCTCACGCCTTGCGCTGCGCGAGGACGACCTTGTACGTGTCCGCGCGGGTCACCATGTCGTCGTAGAGCCGGGTGCCCGGGTCGCGACAGAGGTTGCGCATCGCCACGCTCGCCTCCTCGCGCTTGCGCGGTCCGAAGTGCGGGAGGCGGAAGGCGATGAACTTGTCGAGCGCCTGCTGGATGTACGCCTCGATCCGCGCCTGGTCCTGATCGCGCGCGAGGATCGCCTCCTCCGTGACGTCCTCGACCTCGAGCACCTCGATCCCGATCGACGCCATGAAGTCGAAGCACGGCTGCCAGGCGATGTCGGGGATCGCGTTGCCCCAGACGAGGAACCCGCCGGGCTTGAGGATGCGGCGCGCCGAGCGGAAGAACTTGCGATCCTCCTCGGTCATCACCTCGCCCTGGTCGGTCACGTGCGTCTCGCAGACCGCGACGACGTCGGCGACCTCGTCGCCCATCGGGAGCTGCGTCGCGTCGGCCCGCGTCGCGACCAGCCGGCCGCGGTGGCGCGGCGCGAACTGCGCGCGGCAAGTGTCGACGCCGGCCTGCTGCATGTCGACCGCCTCGTACGTGCACTTCGGGAACACGTGGGTGCAGATGTGGTTCGCGCCGGCGCCGGTCCCGCAGCCCATCTCCACGAGGTGGATGCGGCCGTCGCGCTCCGCCGCGAGCTTCTGGATCGCGTCGAAGTGCATCAGCCCGGTGTACGCGTTCTTGCCGAAGCGCTGCGGCTCGTCGGCCGCGATCGGCCCCGGACCCCAGCGCTCGGGCCAGGCGTAGCCCCAGGTGTTGAACGTGAACTGGAACGGGATCCCCAGCTCGCTCTTCACCTCGCCGACCGAGCGGAACATCGAGTAGAGCAGCGAGTAGACCGACTGCTTGGTGTAGTCCGCCTCGTCGACGTGGCCGTCGGTCGCCGACACGCTCGAGCCGTTCTCGAACGCGCCGCTCGCCACCCACGCGGTGACGATGGCCTGCAGCTCTGGCATCGAATACGCGCGCTCTTCACTCAGGCTCTTCAGGAGATCCATGCTTCTTCGCTCCAAGAAACGTCTCGAGGCCCGCGGGGCGGTGCGCCGCGGGGGACGATGGAGGGCACACATCGACGACGATGCGGGCCGCCTCGCGCGGGGACTCTCGCGCGACAACGACCGCGGCGCCAGGCGAATCAACCCCGCCTCCGCGACCGTCGCGCGCCTGTGCCGCACCGTGCCGTCCCGCCGGCGGTGAAGCTGGTTTCCTTGGTACAGCGCGCTGGCGCGCCGCGTGTAGACTCGGCGCGCATGACTTCACCCTGCGATCGTCCCTCGCTCGCTTCCATCATCGGCGCGCACCGCACGCCCATCGAGCGCATGCTCCGCGTGATCGCCGGCGCGTCGATCGCCGCCAGCCTCGGCGCGGCGACCGGATGCGGCCCGGCGCGCTTCGATGACCCAGGCTTTCGCACGCCCACCTGCGACGAGGCTCACCGCTGGCAGGCGGTCCGCGGGATCACCACGGCCACGCCTCGAACGCACCTGCTCGCGGGTGGCGCGGCCATGAGCGGCGAGCCGTTCTTGCTGGACGAGGTCGGCGAGCGCTGCGCCGACGCCGTCTCGAGCGAGACCTGCGAGGCCGAGGTCCTCGCCGCGCTCCGGTCCCGCTCGCGCATCATCGTCTCGACCGACGGGGGCACGTTGACGCGCTTCATCGGCAGGGACGGCGCGGTCGAGCTGCTCGGCGCGATCGACACCCCGGCCGACGCGCTCCTGCGCGCATGGAGCGCGGGGTACGACATGGTCTGCGGCGCGGTCGGGCGCGCCGCCGTGCGCGAAGTGGAGGGTGGCTTCGAGGTCATCGCCACGCAGATGACGGCGGACTGCGATCCGATCGTCACCGAGCGTTTCTTGCTCTTCGTGAGCTCCGCCGGCGACATCGTCGTCCTCGAGCGCGAGGAGGTCTCGCGCATGGAGGGTGTGTGCGTCGGCCGCCGCCCCGAGGGCCTCGCGCCGGTGAGCGTCAGCGCATCCGAGCGCGCGCTCGGATCGCACCTCGCCGAGATCGCGCGGCTCGAGGCGAGCGCGGTGATCGCGTTCGAGATCCTCGAGCGCGAGCTCGACGCGCTCGGTGCGCCGGCCGATCTCCTCGCTGCAGTCCGCGACGCGCGCGCCGACGAGGTACGGCACGCCGAGGTGATGAGCCGGCTCGCGCGCGCACGCGGTGGCGTCGTCGAGGCGCCGGTCGTCGCGCCGTGCCCGCTGCGTGACGCGCTCGCGATCGCCCTCGAGAACGCGGTCGAAGGGTGCGTGCGCGAGACGTATGGCGCGGTGGTCGGCCTCCACCAGGCCGCGTGCGCCGCGGACCCCGAGCTCGCGGCGGCGATGCAGACGATCGCCGAGGACGAGCTGCGCCACTCGGCGCTGTCGTGGCGCGTCGCGGCCTTCGTCGAGCCGCGGCTCACGCCAGCGCAGCGTCACCTGGTCGAGCAGGCGCGGGCGAGCGCGCTGGTGGCGCTGCGTGCCGAGGTCGCGCACTCGGTCGACGACGCGCTGGTTCGCGAGCTCGGCGTCCCGACGCCCGAGATCGCCATGGAGATCGCGCGCCGCCTCGAGGCGGCCCTGGCCGACGACGCAGCGTGCGCTCACCCAGGCTCGTAGTGCCCGCGGGCCACGAGCTGGAGCGCGCCGCACGCGGGCGGCACCTCGAAGCGCAGCACGAGGACGTCGCCGCGCCGGAGCACGCGCGGGCGCACCGGCTCGGCCGGATCGACGCGCACACCGTCGACCTCGAGCCAGACCCCCTCGAGGAACGTGGTCTCCGGCTCCTCCTCGCGCAGCTCGACCTCGAGCGTGCGGCCGGTGCAGCGCTCTGCGCCGAGCGAGAGCGAGTCCACGCCGGCGAGGCTCGCGCGGTTGCGCCGCACGAGGATCTCGCCGACGCGTCGCGCGCCGCCTGCGTCGACGACGTAGACGTGCGGGCAGGCCGCGAAGAAGGCGTGCAGGGCGGTGAGACGCCCGCGCGCATCGAACGTCAGCTCCAGCGCCTCGTAGCCTTCGCAGTCCTCGCTGTCGGCGGTCACGCACGAGATGCTCGGCACGCTCGTCAACACGCTCACCGTGCCCGGACCGCCGAGCGCGTGCTCCAGCGGCGTCGGCACGACGGGCGTGCGCTGCGTGAAGCGGAACATCTCGGGCGTCCGCAGGAGCTCGCGCACCTCGGCACGCGTGCTCGGTCCTCCGCCGACGAACACGCGCGCGGGGATCGACGGTCGACCTTCGGCGAGCGCCGCGAACCAGCGCTCGACGAGCCGCCGCACGCGCGCCGGTACCTCGGGCCGCGCCTCGCGACATCGCCGCCCCATCGCGTCGAGCCAGCGCTGGTTGCCCCTCGCGACCGCCGTCCACCGCGCCGGCCGCGCGCGATACCGCCGCACGCGATACCACGGCTGCGCGGTGAAGTAGGCGCGCCACGCCGGGTCGCGGATGCGCTCGCCGAGCGCCGCGCCGATCGCGAGCGACGCGTACTGCAGCTCGCGACACGCCAGCGCGTCGGGCCGCTCGAGCAGCGACCACGGCATCCTCCCCTCGTCGCAGCGGTCGCCGCACGCGGCGCAGTACGCCGCGGGGAGCTCGGCGTGCGCGACGTGCGCGAGCCAGAGCTCGGGCCGCTCGCACGAGTACACTTCGCGGGGCAGCTGCGCGGCCGCCGGGGCGGCGCCTGCGAGCGCGAGGGCGAAGAGGAGCGCGGCACGCACGGGCGTCGAACCGACCGCAGCGCAGGCGGCATTCCGCGCGTCGGGCGCACCGCCCGGTCCCGCATGAGATGGCGGATACTGGCGAGGTGAAGGGCCCGACGATGCGGGTGCGCCTCGAGCGCGCCGAGCTCACGCTCACCGAGCCGCTGATCGTGCGCGGCACCGTGCGACTGCGCGTCGCGAGCCCCGTGTACGTGCGTCGCCTCGCGGTCGAAGCGATCGTGCACACGCGGCTCGACGAGCCGGACGCCGAAGGCGACCGTTTCGAAGAGCGCGCCGCCGAGGTCGACGTGTTCGACGGCCTCCTCGAGCCGGAACGCGACGAGCACCCGTTCGAGCTCCGCGTCCCTGCGGCGCCGTGCACGCTCTCGGCGCTCGGGGCCCACATGACCTACGAGATCCGCGCGAGCGCCGTCTTCGACCACGAGGACCGCCGGAGCGTCGCGAGCGCGGCGCTGCGCGTGGACCCAGCGACGCACCTCGGCGACCTCCGGATCTCGCGGCATCACCCCACGACGCGCGGCCTCGCCGGCACGGTGCTCGGCGCGGGCGCCGTCCTGCTCGGCGCGCTCGGGGCGCGCATGCTCCTCGCGAGCGAGCACTCGAATGAGCCGGACCGCATCCTCGCGGCCATCGCGGTGGGCCTGATCGTCATCGGCGCGGGCGTCGCGGCGCACCAGCTCCGGCGGTTCCTCCGGGAGCGGGCGCTGGGCGCCCATCGGCTTCGCATCGCCCCGCTCGACGGGTACCGCCACGCCGACGGCCGCCAGCTCGTCCGGATCGAGCTGCCGCCGCGTGCCGGCGCGGTCTCGGCCATCCTCTCGGCCACGGCGCGTCGCACGCGCTACGAGGCGGTCGGCTCGGGCAGCGACCGGAGCCTCGTCGAGCACGTCTCGACCGACCGCCTCTCGATGATCTCGGCGCACGCCCACTCGACGCCCGACGGGCGGATGGCCATCGACGTCCCGTTGCCCGCGACCGCGCCGCCGCCATCCTTCGATGGGCCGCGGCTCTCGGTCGAGTGGAGCCTGCGCCTGATCTACGAAGGGAGCGGCGCCCTCGACCCGATCCCGCTCGTCGCGCTGCCGCCACCCGCCGAGTGAGCCAGCAACCGAAGTCGATGCCCCGCATCACGCTCGCACCGAGAATGACGAGATGACGAGGATCGTCCCCGGCCTCTTCGGCGCAGGCGCGGCGCGCCGTCAGGCGAGCGCGGGGGAGAGGACCTCCTCGAGGGTGACCGTCCCGCGCACCGCGTCGCCCTTGCCCTCGAAGGTCACGAGCCCGGCGGCGAGGCCCTCCGTCATCTCGCGGTAGAGCCCCGCCACGTTCGCGGACAGGCCGAAGCCGGTGAGCGTCGGGACCATCGCGTCGATCGGCAGGACGAGCGGGCGCACCTCCCGACCGAGCGCCTCGGTCGCGATGCGCGCCGCGTCGGCGAAGCTGTAGTCACGCGGCCCCGCGAGCTCGATCCACCGGTGCTCGCTCGGCGGCGCGAGCAGCGCCTCGGCCGACACGCGCCCGATGTCCGCCGTCGCGATCATCGGGAACGGGTAGCTCTCGCCGCCCCCGAACACCGGGACCACGCCGTCGCCCTTCATCGCGCCCACCGAGGAGAGCAGGTTCTCCATGAAGTACGCCGCGCGCACGAACGTGAAGCGCGTCGCCTGCGCCTTCGGCAGCTGCGTCTCGGCGTAGTGCGTGATCACGATCGGCCCGGTGCCGGTCGCGTGCTGCGCCCCGACCGAAGAGAGCACGACGGCGTGCGGCACGGCGGCCTCGCGCAGCGCGCCGACGAGGCCGTCGACGATGCGCGCGCCGCGCCCGACCAGGTCCGCGCTCGCGAGATCCGGCGGCACGAGGAGGTACGCGCCCTCGGCGCCGGCGAGCGCCGGCGCCAGCGTCGAGGCGTCGAGCACGTCGCCCCGCACCACCTCGGCCCCGCGCGCCGCGAGCGCCTCCACCTTCGCTGGGTCGCGCACGACCACGCGCACCTCCGCGCCGCGATCGAGCAGCGCGCTCGCGACGACCTTCCCCGTGTTCCCCGTGGCTCCGAAGACGACGTACATGGCTCTCTCTCGTCCTTTCCCGCGGCGAGTCCCGCGAACGAACGAGAACCTACGGCCGCCCGGGTCATGCGCCCAATGCATCGGTGGTATCATCATCATCCTCCGGATGCATGACGCCCCCGACCTCGCGCTCCTGCGCGTCTTCGACCACCTCCACCGCGAGCGCCACCTGACGCGGGCGTCTCGCCAGCTCGGGCTCAGCCAGCCCGCGACGAGCCGCGCCCTCGCCCGCCTGCGCGAGCTCTTCGCCGACCCGCTCTTCGTGAAGAGCCCGCGCGGCATGATCGCCACCCCGCGCGCGGACGCGCTCGCCCCCGCGATCCGCGACGTCCTGTGGCGCGCGGCCGATCTCGTGCGCCCTTCGGATGTCGCGCTCGAAGCGCTCGAGCGCGAGCTCGTCATCGGCAGCGTCGACTTCCTCGAGGCCGACCTCTTGCCGCGCCTGGCCGCGCGCGTCGCGGAGCTCGCCCCGCGCGTCTCGCTCACCTCGCGGCCGCTGATCGCCGCCGACGCGGGCGACGCGCTCGCCGAGGGGCGCCTCGACCTCGTGATCGGCGTGCGCCCTTACCTGCCGCCCGAGGCCATGGCCACGCACCTCTTCGACGACAGCTTCGTGTGCGTCGTGCGCGAGGGTCACCCGGTCGTGCGGCGCTCGCTCTCGCTCGATCGCTTCTGCGCGCTCTCGCACGTGCTCATCGCGCCGCGCAACGAGCCGGGCAGCCCCGTCGACGACGTGCTCGCGACCCTCGGGCGCACGCGCCACGTCGCGGTGCGCACGCACACGTTCTTGTCGGCGCCCCTGGTCGTCGCGGCCACCGACCACGTGCTCACCGGGCCCGCGCGCGTGCTCGTCCCCACCGCGACGCAAGTCGGGTTGCGGTTGTTCACGCCGCCGATCGAGCTTCGCTCCTTCGCCGTGTGGGCCGCGTGGCACCCGCGCGTGCAGCACGACCCGGTGCACGCCTGGCTGCGCGGCCTCGTGCGGGAGGTCGCGCCGGGGCCGGTGCCGCGCGCGCGACGCGCGACGCGCTCGGCTCGTCGGGCGCGGTGAGCGTGCGGTCGCGAGGGCCTACGGGGAGGGAGCGGCGCGCCCCGCGGCGAGCTGGCCGAGCTCCTCGACGGCCCTGAGGACGGCGCGGCGCTGCGGCTCGTCGAGCGCGAGGTACGCGAAGGCCGCGTCCGTCTGGGCGGGGAGGAAGGTCTTGATCTGCGACGGCATGAACCAGCGCAGCGCCCCCGACACCCGCACGACGAGCCGCGACGACGTCACGACGGCGATCCGCGGCTGCCGCTCCGCGTGGCGCCAGAACTCGACCGACCGGCGCCGCTGGTCGTTGCTGAGGTCGCCTCCCGGCGTGACCACGTAGAGGCCATCGATCTGCGGCAGGCGGGCGCCGATGTCGTCGAGGTACGCGGTCCACTCCTCGTCCGACGGCCGCTCGGCTCCGTGTACCGCGACGTGGATCCGGCGAGCGAGGCGATAGTGGAACGTCGGCCGCATACCCCGACAGCCTGACCGGGGCGCGTGGGCGTCTCCATGGTACGGATGTACCATCGGCGGAGGTGGACTCGGATCGTCACGCGCTCGAGCTCGCGGACCTGGCGACGCGCGCCACCTCGCGCGACGAGCTCCGACGCGAGACGCTCGCGCGGCTCGAGCGAATCGTCGGCCTCGACGTGGCCATCGCGTGGGGCTTCGGCGAGGACGAGGCCACCATCGCCGGGTTCGATCTCGCGCTCTGGCAGCGCTTCCGCGCGCACTCGTCGAGGTACGCCGGCGACGTCGGCGCGCTGCTCGAGGGCGCCGCGCGCGCGCGCGGGGTCGTCCGCGACGTCGACGCGCTCGACGCGCGCCGGCGCGAGGCGTCGCCGTTCTACGCCGAGATCGTGCGCCCGGCCGGATCGTGCGGCTTCCTCACCTGCGTGCTCGAGGTCCGCGGCGCTCGCGTCGCCGCGCTGCAGCTCGGCCGGGCTCGGCGGCGCGGTCCCGTGTTCCGCTCGCGCGAGGCCGAGGCGCTCCGCCGCCTGCTCCCCGTCCTCGCGCTGGGCGAGGCGATCCACACGCGGCCCACGCCGACGCCCGATGCGCGCCTCACCCCACGCGAGAACGAGCTGCTGCGCTACCTCGCGCTCGGCCTCACCAACCGCGAGATCGCGCTCGCGTGCGGCACCTCGCCCAACACCGTACGCAACCAGCTCGCCGGCATCTTCCGCAAGGCCGCCGTCTCGACCCGCAGCGAGCTCGTCGCGTGGTCGCTCGGCGCGCTGGATCGCCCCGCGCGCTGACGCTCGGCGCGCAGAGTCCCTCGCCGAAGGGCTCGCCCTCCCGCACTTGCGTCGCGCCCGAGCCGTGGCAGCAATCTGCCATGCGCTCGACGCGCGCCCTGGCTGCGCGATCTCCCTCGCCGCGCTCGGGGCAGGCACTGGCGCTGCTCGCGGGCCTCGCCACCCTGGGCTGCGCGTCGGCCACGCGAGAGGCGCCGCCGACCGAGGACGCACGCACGCGCGGTGCGGAAGTATCGTCCGGTGATGACGCCCCCGTCGACGACGCGCCCGAGGTGGTGGAGGCACCCACCGGGAACGACGACGTGCCCACCGGCGACACGGAGCCCCAGGGCGATGCACCCGTCCCGCACGGCAGCCTGCGCCGCTCGGACATCCGCGCGGTGATGGGCACGGCGGCCTCCGCGATGCGACGGTGCTACGAGGAGACCGTCTTGCGTGGTCCGGAGCCTCACGCGGAGGGCCGCGTCATGACGAGCTTCGTCGTCGGGCCGGACGGCGGCGTACAAGCCTCGCAGATCGATCCAGCGCGAACCGAGATCGAGTCCGCGGCGCTGCATCAGTGCATGCTGGAGGTCGTCGACGGGCTGCGCTTTCCCTCCCCCGGTGGCGGAGGTGTCGTCGGGGTCAACTACCCTTGGGTGTTCTCCGTCTCGGACTTCTCCACCGAGGTGGCGGAGGTTCGGGTGACCCCCGACACGCCTCGCTTGCTTTCGCGGGTCGAAGGGCAGCTTCGAGTCTTCGGCGCGTCGTTCACCTCGTGTCTCACGCCTTCGCCAGGGCATCCTGCGGTGCGGACAGGGCTCGAGATCCGCGTGCGCTTCGAGCTGACGGCCACCGGCGCTGCCCGGCGCGTCGAGGTGGTCGACCCAGCGCTGGAGGTCGCGCACGCCGTGTCCTGTGTGCGGGAGCTCGTCGCGACCCGTCGCTTCGACCCCGAGCCGCAGCCGGTTCGCGTCGAGCTCCGGCTGCGGGTTCGCTGACCGGCTCCGTTGCGCCCGCGCGCCGACCGGGCGTACCGTCTCCTCGGTGTCGTTCTCCCACGCCCGCGCTCCGGGCCTCGGCCTCCTTCTCTTGCTCGCGGGTTGTGACGGCGCCTCGGGCGCCGACGCCGGGACTGCCGATGGCGCGGTCCCCGACGCGGGCGTGGTCGACGGCGACGGAGGCGCGAGCATCCCGACGCCGCCGCGCCCGCTGCTCGACGTGACGACGGCGTCGCTCGACGCCAGCGGGCGGCTGACCTTCACGCAGCCCGCGGCCACGGTGGAGCTGGTCGCGCTGACGCTCGGCGACCCCCCTCGGCTCTGGCGCATGGCGGTGGGCGACGGCGCCCCGACGGCGGTGCTCGACGTGATGGACCCGCCGAGCGCGACGGGCCGCGACGTCAAGATCAGCGCCGCGCGCGCGGACGATGGCGCGCTGCACGTCGTGTGGCAGAGCGACCTCGGGGGCGTGCGCTACGCGACCGACGCGAGCGGCGCGTGGACGGAGAGCTCCGTCGCGAACGGCCGCGGGCCCTCGATCGCGCTCTCGATGGACGGCACCCCGTACGTCGCGTTCGTGGACCGCTCGAGCGCGGTCGTCGCGCACCTCGAGGGCGGCGCGTGGATGACCGAGACGGTCGCTTCCGTCGGCACCGAGCGCCCGTGGACCTGGATCGCGAGCGCGGGCGGCGCGCTCGTCCTCGCGGGCACCGTCGGCGACGGACAGCTCTGGCTCCGGTCCCGCGAGTCCGGCGCGTGGGTGGAGCGGCCCATCGATCTTTCCGAGGCGACGTTCATGGGTCGCAGCGCCAACTACGCTATGGCCGCGGGCCCCGTCGGCGTCGTGCTCGGCCTCGAGAGCAACCAGGTCAACTGGGCCGCGTACCTCCCGGCGGGGAGCGCCACCGCGGAGGTGTCGCGCGTGGGCCCGACCTTCGAGGTCCACCTCATGCAGACGTGGGCCGCGGCGGGCGCTGGACGGGTGTACGTCGGCGGCATCGAGGAGCTCGGCGCGCGCCTCGGGGTCCTCTCGCGCGGGGCGCCGCCATGGCCGATCGTCGCCGCGGTGCCTTGGGACTACACCGACTGCGGTGAGCACGTCGCCCTCGGCATCGACGCCGCGGACCAACCGCTCCTCGCTGCGTTCTGCCGCGATCGGCTCCACGTCTTTCGCACCGTGGGTGCGTACGCGGACGACTGGGTAGACCGCTGCGAGCGCGCCGTCACCGCGCTCTGCGACGAGGCGTGCGCGTGCGGCTCACCGGAGGACGCGTGCGGCTTCACCTCGCCCGAGACCGGGCAGGACTCCGGCAACCGTGGCGGTTGCGAGCTCGCCGCCCGCGAGGCGCTCTGCTCCAACTCCACCCGCCCCGACGCGGATCTCACCGCGTGCCTCGCGACGTTCGACGCGCCCGCCGCCTGCGTCACCGACGGCTACCCGCTACCCGACGCGTGCGTCGCGCTCCGCGTCGTGGAGTAGCACGCGCGTCCACGCCCCGGGATCGCTGGCCCGCGCCGCGCCCGCGAGGCAGACGCGAGCCCAGGCGGGGAGCTGCTGGGAATCGAGCCCCGCGCGACGGCACGCGGGGATCGGGGCTCCACGGTGCTGGGGATCGGCGTCGCGAGGACGCGCGCCGGCGCGCCGTGTGGGACGGCGGGACGCGGGGGTGCTGGGAATCACCCGCCGCGCGCGATCACAGCCCTTCGACGCGGCAGAACGTGCTCGCCTCGCCGATGGGACAGGGTCGGCACGAGCCCGAGCTCGGGTCGGGCTCCGTGCAGATCGTCAGGCGCACCGGCAGGCGTTCGCCCGCGGTGCAGCCCACCGGCGTGAGGATGTGGCCGTTGGCGATCGGGACCACGAACCGACCGCACACCCAGCCGCCGGCGCCCCCGAGCGTGACGTAGCCCGTGTCGCCCGAGCAGAAGGTCTTCTCGCCGCTCGCGTCCGCGCAGCTCACGCGCCCGGGGTCCGCCCGCGGTCCGAAGTCGCACGTGGACTCGGCCGCGTACGCGTCCTCGTCGCCCGTGTAGTCCTGGATGGCGTCGATGCTCACACCGTTCGGCGCCTCCGCCTCGTCGGATTGGTCTTCGACGCAGACGTAGTGATACTCGGTCCCGACGGGCGGCCCCGCGTCGAGGCCTGGGGGTAGCCCCGCGTCCGGGCAGAGCACGCACTCGACGGTGCCGCCCGACATGCCGGCGGACGCCTCGGGCGAGAGCCGATCGGTGACGGTCCACGAGATCGGCCCAGCGCTGGCGCAGGCGAACGGCACGCGATCGGTTCGCGACGCGCCGTTCGCGACCGCCGGGAGGGTCGTCCTCACGCCGTCGACCACGACCTCGATCGCGCTCAGCGGTCCCATCGCCGTCACCGTGACTTCGCTCGAAGCCCCGACGCAGAGCGTCGCCGGCACGCTCACGAGCGACGAGCTCGGGCTCGGCTCGGACCCGTCGCACCCGCCGATGCCGACCGCGAGCCCGACCGCGCTCGCGAGCCACACCCATCCAGCGGCCCCGCCGCTGCCCCGTACCCCGCTCGACCATCCCATATCGACCTCCGCTTCGTCCTGGTCGTCGCGGTAGTGCCCGCCGCGTCCGGTTCGATCACGAGAGACCGCGCCTGGAGTCGGCCGCCGCGGCGACGCGACCAGGAGGACCGCGAAGGGCCAGCGCGCGCGTGAGCCCACCGCAAGCCCTCACGGCGTCAGGGGCCCGCGCCGCCGCCGACGGAACACCACGGCGAGGGCGCGCCGGCGGGAGGGCGAGCGCCGCCCCGGATTCGGACCCGCCGCTGCAACGTTCAGGGCCCTCGGCGCCACTGAAGACACGCCGGCGATGCCGGCCACGGAGGCCGAGATGAAGCGACCCACAGACGGCGCCCGGGCGGGCTCGTTCCTCTGGATGTTCACGGCGCTGAGCGCCTGCGCGGGGGGCGGTCCGGGCGCGGAGTGCGTCAACGCGGTGGACTGCGGCGAAGGCCTGCTGTGCGTGGACTGGGCCTGCACCCAGGTCGCGAGCGTGGACCGGGGAGGCGTGTATGTCGACCCGGAGACGGGCCTCGAGTGGCAGCGGAGCGCCCCGGGGGAGACGATGAGCTGGGACAGCGCCGTCGCCTACTGCGCGGACCTCGTGCTCCACGGCGGCGGCTGGCGCTTGCCGAGCGTCAGCGAGCTTCGCTCGCTCATCCGCGGGTGCGAGGGGACGGAGACGGGCGGAGGGTGCCTGGCCACCGACACATGCCTGGCCTTCGAGTCCTGCCTGACCGCGCCGTGCGACGGTTGCGCGCCGAACGCAGGTCCGAGCGACGGCTGCTATCGGCCCGAGGAGCTGGAGGGGAGCTGCTCCTGGTACTGGACGTCGTCTCCGCTGGCCGAGCACCCCGACCAGCGCGCCTGGTACGTGATCTTCGACCAGGCCCACGTCTGCGGCCGCAGCAAGGACTTCGCCTTCGGCGCCGTCCGCTGCGTCCGGTAGCCCCGCGCAGAACAGAGGTGAGCGCGACCGGGTGGGCGCCGAGTGATCGACGGTCCTCCGGCGACGATCGGCGCGCCGCGCGCGCTCCGGCCGGGGGTCGCGCGATGGCCCCCCTACGTGGCTCGCGTGGCAGGTGAGCAAGAACCTGCCCTACTGCGCTGCTCTGCTTCGTGCAGCGCGCCCAGGGCCGAGCGGTCCACGGCGTCCCTCGCCGCTAGGCCCGCGATCACGCGCGTGGCCTGGGCCTTGCCGGGCCCGGCGGCGATGACCCGGTTCTCCCTCGTCCTCCTTCTCGTCGTGGCCGTCCTCATCGTGGTTGGCTGCGGCGATGCCGGCGCGCCGGTGCTCGACACCCACGACGCCGATGCCAGGTCGGAGGACGCCGGGGCCAGGGAGTGCAGCCCGACCGCCGAGCGGTGCGACGGGGTGACGGACGAGGACTGCGATGGCGTGGTCGACGAGGACTGCGACTGCGTCGATGGGCGCACCCGGGCCTGCGGGACCGACGTGGGCGCCTGTGTGGCCGGCGTCGAGACGTGCGCGGACGGCGCCTGGGGGCGCTGCACGGGTGCAGAGCTCGCGCGCGCCGAGACGTGCGACGGTCTCCTGGACGAGGACTGCGACGGCACCACCGACGAAGACTGCGCGTGCGCGGACGGAGCCGTCAGGAGCTGCGGTCTCGGGACGGGCAGCTGCGTCGCGGGCACCGAGACGTGCGCCGACGGGGCTTGGGGGGCGTGCAATGGCATGACCGGGCCCGCGGCCGAGCGCTGCGACGGAGTCGAGGACGAGGACTGCGACGGCGTCGTGGACGAGGGCTGCGCGTGCGCGGTCGGCGCGAGCCGCCCCTGCGGCTCGGACGTCGGTCGATGCGCGCTCGGGGCCCAGTCGTGCGCGGCTGGGGTCTGGAGCGAGTGCGTCGGAGCGATCGCGCCGATCGCCGAGCGGTGCGACGGGGTCGAGGACGACGACTGCGACGGACGAGTGGACGAGGGGTGCGGGTGCACCGACGGCGCGAGCCGCAGCTGCGGTAGCGACGTCGGCGCGTGCGTGGCCGGAGCGCAGATCTGCGCAGCGGGCGCGTGGGGCACTTGCCTGGGCGCCATCGGTCCGCGGCCCGAGACGTGCGACGGGACCCTCGACGAGAACTGCAACGGCGTCGTCGACGACGGCTGCGCGTGCACCAATGGCGCGAGCCGCAGCTGCGGCAGCGACGTCGGCGAGTGCGTGGCCGGAGCGCAGACCTGCGCAGCCGGCGCGTGGGGGCTTTGCCTTGGCGCCATCGGTCCGCGACCCGAGACGTGCGACGGGACCCTCGACGAGGACTGCGACGGCGTCGTCGACGACGGCTGCGCGTGCACCAACGGCGCGGCGTGCAGCGACGCGGACGCCTGTACGGTGAACGACGTCTGCGAGAGCGGCGTCTGCGTCGGAGAGCCGCGCGTCTGCGACACGCCGCCCTCGCCCACCTGCATCGGCTCGGCTCTGCGGACCTACGCCGCGGTCGGCGCCTGCGCGGGAGGCGCGTGCACTCACGCCCCGACCGACACGATCTGTCCCTTTGGTTGTGCCGGTGGAGCGTGCCGCGAGTGCAGCCCGAGCTGGGTCTTCAGTGACATCGCGCCTGGCGTCGTCAGCAACTCGCCCCGGTCTGTCGCAGTCGATGCGGCTGGACGTGCTCATGTGGTCTATGGCGCGGCGGGCTTCGTTCAATACGCGCGCCGAACCTCGACGGGGGCGTGGGTCAGCGAGCGTGTCGGTAGCGGAGAACGTCCCGAGATCGCGCGCTCAGCAGGAAGTCTCCACATCGCCTACGTCGAGCGGCTCGCTCCTGGGGGGTTCGGGCTCCGCCACCGATTCACCATGGGTGACGGTGTCTGGCTCGGAGCCGATCTGTCCGCCGTGCCCGCGTCCACGGCGACCCCCATCGCCCTGGACGCGCTGGGTGGCGCTCACATCAGCTACGCGGTCCGGCCCACCGTCGGGTCCCGCTCCCTCAGCTACACCTTCCGACGTGCCGACGGGACCTATCCCGTCGAGCCCGTGGTCGACGGCCCCGTGGACGTCGGGCATACGAGCGCCATCGCGCTCGACTCGGCTGGAGGCGTCCACGTAGCCTATCTGCGGCCGTACGGCACCGTGTGGCACGCTCATCGCTCCGCGGGAGGCATCTGGTCGCGCGAGATCATCCAGGACTCGGTGGGCTCGGCCACGGACCCCAGCCCGTCGTTGGCGATCGACTCGTCCGACGGTCTCCACGTGACCTACTCCGACTCCGTCTCTGGCCAGCTGCGCCATGCCCGCCGCACCGCCGCTGGCACGTGGACCGTCTCGGACGTCGCGCGGGGGTGGCAGCAGGCCTCCGTCGCGGTCGATGCGATGGGAGGGGTGCACCTGATCGCAGTCGACGCGCTCGGCTCGGGCCTCGGCTACGCCCGCCGGCCGGCGGGCGCCGAAGCGTGGGAGACCGAGACGCTCCGAATGGCCGGCTTCGTCCTCGAGGGGCGCCCAGCGCTCGCTCTGGATGGAGCGGGCGGCGCGCACATCGTCTACTATCGCGGGGCCCCCGAGACCCTGCGCTACGGGTATCGAGCGGCCTGCCCTTGAGGGCGCGAGTAGACCCCACGGCTCGTCGAGGAGCTCCTCGAGCAAGCTGGGCCAGCCAGTGCCCCGGCTCGACCACCCGCCGTTCACGTGCTCGATGGCCGCCTTCGTGGCTTCCAACGCCAGCAGCTCGGAGGCAGTCACCGGAAGATCGACGGTGCAGTACGCGTCGTCCTCCGCGGCGGCGACCTCGCCTCCTGCCGTCCGCAACGCGCTCGGTCGCCTCCGAGAGTGCGCGGTTCGAGCATCGACTCCCCCGAGAGCCAGGGATGAGCATCGCACTTACCAGAACGGACGTCGAGTCAACGAACACGGCAAGCGCGATCTCCCACGAGATCACTCACGACACCTCGGGACGCGAGCCGTCCTACGGTGCGCTCATGCCGTGGAGCCAGCGGCGTGTCTCCGCCGCGATGCCTCTCCCCTCGGCGCACGTCCGTGGTGCACTGAGACGGCCGCGGCGGACGCGAGGCGGGCCCGTCGGGGGCGTGCGGGCCCGGGCGGAGGCGCGCAGAGGCGCCCGGCGCGCATCGCCACACCGCGCGCGACGATCGCGGGGGCGATCACTCCGCGAGGAGGAGGCGGGCGAAGGACTCGAAGGCGAGGCCGAAGTCCTCGCGGCAAACGCTGCCGAGGCCGACGCGAGCGCCGCCATGATCGAGGCGGTGCGCGAGCTCGAGGATCCGCGTCGGCGCGAAGGCGACGCCGCGACCCGGGACGTTGCACGAGGGGATGTCGCGCGTCGGCTGGAGAGGATCGGGCGTGGGGACGAGGCGCGGGTCGCGCTCGCCGGGATCCCCGACGTAGAGCTCCCAAGAAGGGTGGCGCTCGCCCGGCGGCGGCTGGAGGTCCGCTGGGATGCCGGCGATCGGGAAGAACGCGACGAACGATGGGTGCGACCGGAGCTCGAGCAGCCCGTGCCGGTACCGCGCGATCGGGTGAAGCGCCTCGTCGATGTCGCAGCGCCGACCCAGGTCGATGCGCGCGTACGTCTCGCTGTCCGGTCGGTAGATCTCGGGGTCGCTCGCCGAGCAGTCGTCCTCGTCCGTCATCAAGAGCACCGCGAGGAGAGATCCCGCTCGTACGAAACCGTCGTTGACTCCGTCGGCGTGGCCGGGGGTGTCGCGGTAGAACATCGGCGGAACGTAGTCGGGCGCAGTCCAGGCGGTGGGCGCGGACGGACTGATGGCCTTGAGCAGGCCCTCGAGAGGCTGCTCGAACCCGCAGCCGCCGGTCCCGACGCGGGCCACGCAGCGGGCGCTCGCGGCCACCTCCTCGAGATCCAGGCCCGGCTCCCAGCGCAGGAAGCGCGGGTAGCTCGCCATGCATCCCGACATCGCGATGGCCCCGCGGTCCCGGAGGGCTCCGTCGTCCCCGAAGTCGGCCTCCGCGCAGCCCGGGACGGTGTGCCCACCGACCCCCATGTCCGAGGTCACGACGCCGATCTGGATCGTCTCGAAGCCGCGTCCCTCGGGCACGCCGTCGCCATCGGCGTCTCCCGACGCCAGCGCGGCGAGGAGCGCCGGCAGGGCCTGGACGAACGACCACTGCTCCTCACCGACGGACGACGACCCGTCCACCGCGAGCAGAAGATCCAGGTCGGTGGGCCGCGGCGTCGGCGCGGCGTCCTCGGGCACTGCTGCGTCCTCGCCGCCGTGGGCCTCCGCGCAGCCGCTCGCCAGCGCGACGAGGATGACGAGGAAGGGAGAGGACCTCACACGCATGCGGCGACGCAACTCGTGTTCCGGCGACCACGCGGGGGAGCTCGAGGCGAAGGCGAGCCAACGATGGTGGCACGTGCGCCTACGCCGCACACCTCCGACGGGTCTGAGCCGGCGTCCGCCGCGGCTGCGCGCCCTGGAGGTCGCCCTGGCCTCGGTTCGCGCGGGAGGTGGCGTGTCCCGCGCGGAAGCTCGAGAGCGCGTGGACGCGGGCCTCCACCGGTGAGGGTCAGCTTCGCGCCCAGGCGCGGGAGGATCTCGTTGCGACGATCGAGTACATCGCCCGCGACAACCCCGTCGCCGCGGCCAGCTTGGGGGACCGCGTGTTCGAGATGCTCGATCGCCTCGCCGAAGGGGGCCTCGATGGCTGCGGGGTGGTGCAATCGGACGGCCGCGGCGGACGTGGAGCGGCCCGGCGTGGCGTGCGGGCCTGGGCGAAGGTGGGCGAGGGCCGCCCGAACTCGTGCGCCTGTAGGTTCGCAATCGATGTTGTCCACGACCCTGGGACGGATCGCTACGCTCGCCGATCGCTACGCTCGCCGGGAGGGATCGCTCCGGGCTCGCGCGGAGCATGAGGCTCTCGTGGATCGTCGTCGCGGCGGCTATGCTTCGAGCATGAGCACCGTGGTCAACTGGAACGGCGTCGAGCTCCCGGACGAGCTGCGCGGCGTCCCGAAGGGCCGATATCTGCTCGTCCCCGTGGACGATGTACCGGCGCTGACGTCCGAGCAGGAAGCTGGCCTAGAGGTCGCCCTGGCCTCGGTTCGCGGGGGAGGTGGCGTGTCCCGCGCGGAAGCTCGCGAGCGCGTGGACGCGGCCCTCCGCCGGTGAGGGTCAGTTTCGCGCCGCAGGCGCTCGAGGATCTCGTTGCGACGATCGAGTACATCGCCCGCGACAACCCCGTCGCCGCGGCCAGCTTGGGGGACCGCGTGTTCGAGATGGTCGATCGCCTCGCGGAAGGGGGCCTCGATGCCTCGATGGGCCGGAGCATGTTCTCCGCTCGGGAGAGCGGGTACGGAGTTGGCCGGTCCCACCATTGAGAATCTACTACCAGCGGGAATCGGACCACTTCGCTGTCCTCCGCATCTACCATCAGGCGCGTCCACCGATCGCCCGGTAATCGGCTCATCGCGGACCCGCCGGGCTGGCGCGCGCCTGCAGATCGGCGGCGATCGCCGCGCCGCTTGCGCCGCTTGCGCCGCTCACGGCGCGCAAGTGCGCGAGATCACTCGAGCCGATCTCCGGCACGGGCGTTGATGGAATGGCGGCGTGCCTCGACCGCGACGCCTCCCTCCGCCTCGGCGCACGTTCCACGTGTGCCGCCGGGTGCAGGCTCGCCGCTTCATGCTGCGGCCCGACGAGACGCTCACCGCGCTCGTCATCTGGATGCTCGCCGTGTGCGCCGACGCGTTCGGTGTCGAGGTCCACGCGGTTTGCGTGATGTCATCGCACTACCACCTGGTGTGCACGGTCGAGGGCGACGTCATCAGCCGCTTCCTCGAGCACTTGAACGGGTCGCTCGCCAAGGCCGTCAACGTGTTGCGGCGCGCGCCGCGGGGCATCCTGTGGGAGCCGGGGACGCTGGGGATCACCGAGCTGAAGACAGCAGACGCGGTCGTCGAAGCGATCGCCTACACCATCAGCAACCCCGTCGCCGCGGGGCTCGCGTGGGCGCCGGGCGAGTGGCCCGGACTGAATGTCTTGGCGAACGAGATCGGTCGGCGCGTGCTCCGCGGCGTGCGCCCTGGCTTCTACTTCCGCGAGCTCTTCTGGCCCGACGAGGTCACGCTCCCGCTCACCATACCGGCGGTGCTCGTCGAGGCGTACGGCGAGGACGGCGCCCGCGAGCGCATCGAGCTCGAGGTGACGAGGTTCGTGCGCGACGCGCGCGCCGAGATCCGCCGCAAGGGCTGGTGCGTGCTCGGCGCCGTCGCCGCCCGCAACGTCTCCCCGTTCCGACGCGCCAAGAGCTGGGAGACCTTCGGCACGCTGAAGCCCAGCTTCGCGACCGGCCGCGGGCACATCGACGAGCGCGAGGAGGCCATCGAGGAGCTGCGCCTCTTTCGCGCGGAGTACCGCGCCGCCTGGGCCCGCTACCGCGTCGGCGAGCGCGACGTCCTCTTCCCGTACGGCACGCTCATGATGCGACTGCGCCACCGCGTCGAGGTCGCGCCGGCGCCCTCGTAGGACGGCGCGGTGCGGGCTCGACTCGGCCTGGGACCGTGAGGCTCCCGGGCCGCGGTGCGTCCGTCGCGTGCGGGGTGGTTCAATCGGACGGCCGCGGCGGACGTGGAGCGGGCCCGTCGAGGGCGTGCCGGCCTGGGTGGAGGCGCGCGACGGCCGCCCGGACTCGGGCGCCTGTAGGTTCCGCAATCTATGTTGTCCACGACCCTGGGACGGATCGCTGCCGCGACGCCTCCCTCCGCCTCGGCGCACGTTCCACGTGTGCCGCCGGGTGCAGGCTCGCCGCTTCATGCTGCGGCCCGACGAGGCGCTCACCGCGCTGTTCATCTGGATGCTCGCGGTGTGCGCCGACGCGTTCGGTGTCGAGGTCCACGCGGTTTGCGTCATGTCATCGCACTACCACCTCGTGTGCACGGTCGAGGGCGACGTCATCAGCCGCTTCCTCGAGCACTTGAACGGGTCGCTCGCCAAGGCGGTCAACGTCTTGCGGCGCGCGCCGCGCGGCATCCTCTGGGAGCCCGGGACGCTGGGGATCACCGAGCTGAAGACGCCAGCTGCGGTCGTCGAAGCGATCGCCTACACCATCAGCAACCCCTCGGCCGCGGGGCTCGTGTGGGCGCCGGGCGAGTGGCCCGGGCTGAATGTCTTGGCGAACGAGATCGGTCGGCGCGTGCTCCGCGGCGTGCGCCCTGGCTTCTACTTCCGCGAGCTCTTCTGGCCCGACGAGGTCACGCTGCCGGTCACCATGCCGGCGGTGCTCGTCGAGGCGTACGGCGAGGACGGCGCCCGCGAGCGCATCGAGCTCGAGGTGACGCGGCTCGTGCGCGACGCGCGCGCCGAGATCCGCCGCAAGGGCTGGTGCGTGCTCGGCGCCGTCGCCGCCCGCAACGTCTCCCCGTTCCGGCGCGCCAAGAGCTGGGAGACCTTCGGCACGCTGAAGCCCAGCTTCGCGACCGGCCGCGGCCAGGTCGAGGAGCGCGAGGAGGCCATCGAGGAGCTGCGCCTCTTTCACGCCGAGTACCGCGCCGCGTGGACCCGCTACCGCGTCGGTGAGCGCGACGTCCTCTTCCCGTACGGCACGCTCATGATGCGGCTGCGCCACCGCGTCGAGGTCGCGCCGGCGCCCTCGTAGCGCGGCGCGGTGCGGGCTCGACTCGGCCTGGGACCGTGAGGCTCCCGGGCCGCGGTCCGTCCGTCGCGCTCGGGGTGGTGCAATCGGACGGCCGCGGTGGACGTGGAGCGGGCCCGTCGGGGGCGTGCGGGCCTGGGTGGAGGCGCGCGAAAGCCGCCCGGACTCGGGCGCCTGTAGGTTCCGCAATCTATGTTGTCCACGACCCTGGGTCGGATCGCCGGCCCAGCGCCCAGCGCAGCCGCAGGATCTCCTTGGTCTTGCTCATCGACAGTCGCTCCATCTCTCGGCCTCCGGCGGCCGAGATGATCCAAAGGGCGACCTACGTCATCGTCTCGCTCGTGATCCCGGCGGGCGCGTTCACGGCCCGCCGATCCCGGTGTTCACGTCCCGGCGATCTCCGCGTTCACGACGCCGATCCCGGCGTTCACGTCCGGGCGATCCCGGTGTTCACGACGGCGATCCCAGCGTTCACGTCCGGGCGGTCCGGGTGTTCACCTCGCGGCGATCTCGGCGTTCACGTGGGTCCGAGATCCGCACTGCGCCTCTTTCGCGCCGAGTACCGCGCCGCGTGGACCCGCTACCGCGTCGGCGAGCGCGACGTCCTCTTCCCGTACGGCACGCTCATGATGCGCCTGCGCCACCGCGTCGAGGTCGCGCCGGCGCCTTCGTAGGACGCCGCGGTGTGGGCTCGACTCGGCCTGGGACCGTGAGGCTCCCGGGCCGCGATGCGTCCGTCGGGTGCGGGGTGGTGCAATCGGACGGCCGCGGCGGACGTGGAGCGGGCCCGTCGAGGGCGAGCCGGCCTGGGTGGAGGCGCGCGACGGTCGCCCGGACTCGGATGCCTGTAGGTTCCGCAATCTATGTTGTCCACGACCCTGGGACGGATCGCTATCGGACGGCCGCGGCGGACGTGGAGCGGGCCCGTCGAGGGCGTGCCGGCCTGGGTGTAAGTGCGCGAAGACCGCCCGGCCTCGGGCTCCTCTAGGTGACGCAATCTATCTTGTCCACGACCCTGGGACGGATCGCTCGACAATCAGCCTGGGACGGAGCGCAGGGTGGTTGGACGGATCGCACGCGACGGCCGGCCGACCTCAGGCGCCTGTAGGTTCCGCAATCTATGTTGTCCACGACCCTGAGACGGATCGCTCTCGATCGCTTAGCCGATGCACGGAATGCCCACAATGTACGGGGCTAGCCCATCTGGATGGCGCGCTACGCACTTGGCCGCGTTGATCCCGTATAACGGCGTACCGGACGCCGCCCGATGCCAAGCGCGTCCTGCGTCAACGATGTCCTGGCAGAAGATGTTCACGTCGATATTCAGGGCGCCATTGATGATGTTCTTGTGCATGGTAACTCGACTAGTGCTCGGCTCAACGAACAGCAACTGGGAGAAGCCTGCCTTGGAGTGCTGTAACACTGCCGTTCCTTGATGCAGCATTGAACAACGAAAGTGATAGCAATCCGCGCCCAACAAGGCCTGTCCCCATGAGGCCTGGTACTTTGGGCCGAGATGGGTGTCGAACCACTTCGCGTAAGCGGAGCGTGTGGCACGCCCGTTCTGCGCGTCAATGGCGCCAGCGATGTCTGGTACGGCCAAGGCGGAGAGGAGCGCCACGTAGTATAGGCCTGCATTCTTTGCACCCTCGATCTGGTCGAGAATTCCGAGCATCACTCCTCCAGGTCGCTGACTCGCGACGCTTGCTATGTGCGTGATCCTGGTCCAAGCGTGTGGATAGCTCCCGTTCCCCGTCCAGATTCGTCGCAGGACTGGACTACCCATGATGCCCAATAGCCTCGGTTCCCGCCAGACTCTCGACCGCGCTGCTCGCAGAGGCGTCCGCTGGTGCGCCCCCGGGGCCCAGTTCGCCAGCGGCGCGGGGCGGACCAGGCAGTTCGTTGCCGACGGGCCTCGCCCCCGACGCTTCGGCGCTTGGCAGAAGTGGACCCCTTCTGCTCGGCAAGAGTGGACCACCGGCTGAACGCGATCTCGTGCGGTGATCGGGCGGACGGAGCGCGGACGCCGGCCTCGGCCTGTTGACCGAAGCCGGCGCGCGAGGCTCGTGGGGGGTGGCTCAGCCCTGGGGGTCCCGCAAGGAGGGGCCCTCGGTCCTCACGGTGTGGCACTGGTGGCGGAGGCGGCTCAAGAGGGCATCGACGAGGGCGCGGTTGCCGAGGAAGTTGTGCCACTCGTCGTAGTCGAGGTTGGTCGTGATGATGGTCGCTCGTCGGCGGTAGCGCTCCTCCATGAGCTTGAAGAAGATGTTCGTCTGCTCGGGGCGCAGGTTGAGGTAGCCCATCTCATCGACGACGAGCAGGTCGACGCGCGCGAGGCGGTCGACGAGCTTGCGCGAGGAGCGGTCGGCGAGCGAGGCGTACATCTCGTCGAAGAGGTCCTGGGCACGCAGGAAGACGCCGCGGTGGCCGTTCTGCAGGGCCTTGAGGAGGAGCCCCGAGGCGAGGCCGGTCTTGCCGACCCCCGTCGGTCCGGTCAGGACGACGTTCTCGCTCTTCGCGATGAAGTCGAGCGAGGCGAAGTCGCGGAACTGCTTGCGCGAGACGCCCGGCTGTCGCTTCCACGGGAAGGACTCCAGGGTCCACTGCTCGGGCATGCCGGCGCGGCGGATCCGCCACGCGAGCGCGGTCTCCTGGTTGCGGTGCCACTGGGCCCGCAAGAGGCGGGCGAGCAGGTCCTGGTAGCCGAGGCCGTTCTTGTCGGCGGCGGCGAGCTCTTCGTCGAGGATCTCGGCGACGCGGCCGAGGTGAAGGGCCTTGAGTAGCTGGGCGATCTCATCGGTCATCGTCGTTCGTCTCCGGCTCGTCGTCGGAAGCGACGACGAAGAAGTCGCGGGCGATGCGGCGCAAGACCATGCGCTCGAGACGCTCGAGGTCGTGCATGCGGTAGCGCAGCGCCTCGGTGATCGCGGCGGCGACGGCGTCGCGCGGGTACTCGTCGATCATGCGCAGCAGCCACCGCGTCGAGCGCGTGACGGTGCGCTTCTTCGACTTGAGCAGCGCCACGTAGGGCATCGCCTCGGGCATGCGCTCGGCGATGCGCTTCTCCTCGGCGCTCGAGGCGCGCTTGAACACGCCCTCGCGGCGAGCCGGCCGGTGCGTGGGGTCCGTGACGCGCACGTCGTTCGGCTCGAAGACCTTCGCGTGGACCGCGACGCGGCGGGGACCGTCGAAGATCTCGATGCGGTCCTTGGTCTCGCGCACCTCGACGCGGCGTGCGATCAGCGTGTAGGGCGCGCTGTAGCGATTGCGCTGGACGTTGACGTAGCCCTCGCTGTCGACGATTCGGTGGTGCAGCGCATAGACCTCGGGCACGTAGGCAGGCAGCGGTCGCAGGTGCGTGCGCTCGAGCGCGAAGAGCTCGCGCGGGCTGGCGTGCAGGTGTCGCCGCGGCTTGGCGTTGACCCGGTCACACCACTCGATGGCCTGGGCGTTGAGGTCGGGCCAGTCGGCGAAAGTGCGGCCAGCCAGGAAGTTGTTCTCGATGTAGTGGAAGGGTCGCTCCACGCGTCCGGAGCGATCCGCGTCGCCTACCTCGTGCGCGCGGATGACGAAGCCGAAGCGCTCGCCGAAGGCGACCATCTCCGGCACCGGGACCATGTCGGCCCCCGTCCCCGAGAGCCGCAGGACCGACGTGTTGTCGACCATGCACTCTTCGCACGCGCCCTCGAGGTACGTGAGCGCGTCGGTGAGAAAGACCTTGCACTCGAAGCGCGTGAAACGCGGGTAGCACTGGATGAAGATCACCCGCGAGTAGCACAGGACCAGCGACGCGGTGTGGAACGTGCGGCGCCGACCGCCGATCGACGCCTCGTGCGGCGAGGTGTCATGCTGCATCTCCTTGCCGGGCGCGAAGACATAGCGGCCCACGGGACGACGGGGCTCGTGTCCGATCCCGTGCTGGCGGCAGTACGCGGTCAGCGCCGGATAGCTGAAGTCTGCGCCGTCCTTCGTGAGCTCCTCGTGGACGCGCACGAGGTTGCCCTTGCACGAGGCGTAGAGCGCCAAGATCTCGTCGCGGTAGGCGTCCGGCTTCGCCGCCCTCTCGAGCGTGGGGACCTCGGCGCGACCATCGGCGAGCACCCCGAGCACCGCGCCCCTCGACACGCCGAGCGTCTTGGCGATCTTGCGCGTCCCGAGCCCCCTCTTCTTCAGCCGCAGGATCGTCGCGCGTGTGGCCTCATCGAGCATCCGTGAGCTCCGCGTCGCAGCGCGTCCCCAGCGTCAACAGCTCGGCCCGGGCCTCCTGGCACGCGACTCGGACCCGCTTGCGCTCGTCCTCGCTCGCATCGTCGAGCGCGCCGCGACGGAGCCGACCCGCGGCCCGGCGGCATACCGCGGCGATCGCCCGCAGGTCGTCGAGCAAATGAGCGACCGGCGTCTTGCGCGCGTCCCCCTCGCGAGCTGCCTCGGCGCGCGCCTTCAAGACGACTTGCGGGCTCGCGATCACGAGCGCCCGCGTCGTCTCGTTGCCCGTGCAGTAGCTCGACCACAGCTCGCCGAGCTGCCGCGTCGAGGCCCGCAGCGGCGCGACCGCGTTCGCGAGCGCCTCGCAGTCGAGCTCGTTGGCGCGCGCCAACGGCACCAAGTACCGCTGCGCGCCGTGCGCGCCGATCGCCCCCGTGCGGATGTGCTCCTGCACCGACCCCGGCAGCTCCCGCACCAGCGAGAGGCGACGGCTCACCCAGCTCGGGGTCCGATCGAAACGCCGCGCGATCTCCTCGCGCGCCAGACCGAAGCGTCGCTCGAGCTCCTGCAGGAACCAGCCCTCCTCGATTGCGCTGCCGTGCTCGCCCGCGCGCAGGATCCGCTCCAGCACCAGCGCGTCGAGCTCGCTCAGGTCCCACGACGTCGCCCGCACCAGGTCCTGACCCAGCCGACCCAGCGCGCGCACCCGCTTGTAGCCATCGACCACCACGTCGCGCTCGCCGGCGCGCACCACCACGATCGGGCTCTGCTGCCCGCCCGCAGCGAGCGAGCTCAGCAGCCGTCGCTCGCGCAACGCGTCGCGGGTCCGCAGCGGCTCGTAGCGGCGGTCGAGCTGGGCGATCTCGAGCTCCATCGCGAGCAGCCTGCGCCCACCCCCGGCGCCAGGCCCTCTCGTCTTGCGCCGCCCCGACACGGGAGTCGGCCAGATTCCTACGGAATCCCCGACGGTTGCGACCGTCTCTGGTCTTGCGCCGCTTCCAGGAGGACTCGGCCGAGAAGGCCAATGAAATCCGCCCCTTGAGCTCCGAACTCGTCTTTCGCCAGGTCCCACGGCAGCCGGTCCAGCGGCCGCGGCATCCGAGGCGGCGGCCGGGCCGGCGCGGAGCCGCTCGGCGGGCTCGGGCTCGGCCCAACAGGCGGGCTCACTCCCGACCGCTCCTGCAGCCGTCGCGCGACGAAGTAGTCCGGATTGGCCGCCCGCCACGCCGCCTGTGTCTTCGAGCGCCGCTTCGCCTGACATGCCACGGACGAGCACGCGCGCTGCCGAGCGCCCACCCGCGCGTCGGGAAAGAACCAACGGCCACAGATGCAGCAGGGGCGCTTCGCGGACGGCATCCCTCAGCATCCGCCGACCCGGGATCGACAGGGGCGCTCCGCCCAACACCCGCCCGCCCCCGATCGACGACGTCCCGGCGGCGCCGTCCGCGCTCCTGTCGACGACCTCAGCCCATCACGGCGCCGCCATCATCCCAACCCTGGGGGTGGACCATTCTTGGCGAGCAGACCCCGGTACATTTCCGGCGAGCGCTGAAGCCCGACGTGATCATGGGGGTTCCCGCGGCCGAGAGCACGAGCCTCGCCCCGCCGACTGAGGGCAACAAGTCCAGAGTGGTGAACGGTACCGCTGGCTGCGGGGGTCGCAAAGCTGAGCCGAATCGAGCACACCGCCGACGGGGGACGCGGGACACCAACCGCCACCCGGACGTGCGAGAGCGTGGCAAGGGCCGGAGGCCGACCGTCAGCGGCGAGGAGGACGGAGCCGTGCGCCGCGGCCGGCGAGGACGAACCCTCCCCAATCTACGTTGTCCACAACCCTGGGACGGATCGCTCTCTCGCTCTTTCGGACGGATCGCTGTCGACAACCCCTGGGGACGATCGTCCGCGGGCCCGCCTCGCCTCGCGGCGTTCCGGACCGCGGCGCCACTCGAGGCAGAACCGCCGGTGCCCCGCCGGAGGCATTGGCTGGGCTCGTGGCCCACGGGCAGATGAAGCCCGCACGAGGTCTCGCATGCACGTAGATGAACGCTCAACCCGCCTCGTCAGCCACCCCTTACCCCGTACCCTCGACGCCCTTCACCTCCTTTTCATCTGACTTCTATGCTACTATTATACCCCATTCCTCGCCGCTGTTGAACCGATTTGTCCGACGTCAGCCCGCTCAGGCGAAGGCGCGAGCGCGATCACGGAGCCCGGACCTCCAACGCATACCGGAAGTGTCCCGGCCGGGTACCTGGCAGGGATCACCGGGGCCTCGAGAGCGATCGCGACGCGCGGCCAACTCAATCGCTCGCGCGGCACTCGGCGGCGTAGCCAAGGTCGCACGCCCGCGCACGCAACTCCTGTTCACGTCCCGGACTGCGCTGAAGCCCACCGCGTCCGTGGCGGTACATGAACGCAAGGCCTGCACACGATGGTCCGCTGCCTCCGGAGCATCCGCGGTTGTAGAGGGCGACCGCTTGCTCAAGATCCCGTGGCACGCCGCGTCCGTTCGCGAGAAGGAACGCGGCGCTGCCGCAGCTATGAGCAATACCGCCGGTACATGCCGCCTGGAAGTGAACGAGAGCATCGGCTTCTCTCCCAACGGCCAGTTCAAGAGCACCAAGCTCATCGCAGGCGTATGAGTTCTCCCCAGCGCAACCGCGCGCGAATAGCTCCCGGGCCCGCTCCGCATCCCGAGCACGTCCGCGGCCGTCGCGGAGAAGTCGCCCCAGGCGGTAGCACCCGAGCAGGTGGTTGCTTCCGCAAGCCCGCTCGAACGCGTCCGCCGCGCGGGGGTAGTCCGACTCGAATCTGCCGCGCGCGCGCTCGTAAAGCAGCCCGAGCATATAGCAAGAGTTCTGGCCTCCGTGACTGCATCCTAGGTCGTAGTAGTGACGCGCCTCGGCTATGCGGCCCGCATCCGATGCCGCGCGTGCAGCGCGGGCACAGGCGCCTCGACTTCCGCCCCGGCACCATACCTGGACCAGCTCGGTATCGGCACCCTGCAGTTCGGCCTCGGCACCCTGCAGCTCGCCATCGGCACCCTGCGGCACGTCCTCATCTGAGATCCGGTCGCGCGGAGAAGGCAGCCCCCCCCTAGCCTCTGTTGACTCGCCCTCCGGGTATACGAAGACCAGATCGAACTCCGGCGGAGACCAGCCGAAGGCAATCGGCTTTAGCTCGTGTGGCGCGATCAGCAGCCGCTTCGCGGGGCCCGGGGACCGGTATCGCAACCTGGAGTAGAGACTGGCTCCGCTAACAGTCCCGGTAACCGCTCCGACGACGAACAAAGCGATCCAAGCCAAGACTCCCCATCGTGCTCGGTACTCGCGAATCGACGGGGTGCTGGCGTAGGTCTCAAGCCTCTCTTCGAGCTCTCGCACACGAACCGCAGCCGCCCGGGAGTCTTCATCCAACTGGTCGAGCGTGACATGCCGAAACGTCTCCTGCGTGGGAAGCGGCTCGCCGGAGCTGAGAATGCTGCTGCCGTGCTCCATCCTAGATGCTCTCAACGATCGCACATGCGTGGGCGATCTGCTTCTCGCGTAGCTCGCAAAAGGCATGAAGCACTTCAGGACGCGAAGTCCGATCGAACGTCAGGATCGCGCCGAGTTCGCGCGAGATCAGCCAGCATGCGTGAGTTGCGGCGAAGCGATACGCGCCTCGAAGTCGCTCTGAGGTTACCGTCGCCTTGGTCAGTGCACTCGTCGCGACGTCGACGGCCGTCTGCGGGGAGGCGTTCTGCCGCAGTCGCATTACGGCGACCCGGGCGCGGCTCGTAGATGACCGAAAGTCCTCCCTGAATGCTCGCCTGGGGAGATAGCTCACAAAGAACTGAAACACCGAGGCCCCTGTCATAACGAATGAAAGGCCCGCAGTCGCAGCTTGAACCTCAATCGGCAGGTTGTCCATCTACATCCGACAGGGCAGATGGAGGTGAGTCGGTATCATGATTCGATTCAGGTTCTCACGGGTGGCGCAAGAGTCAATCGCAAATTTCCTCGAATTGGGCTCCGCACCTTCTCAACTAACCAGGACGGCAATTGCGCGAGGAGCCTGCCGAGATCGACCGGGGGATGCCACGCGGCCGGCACGAGCGACCGAACGGCGATCGGGAGCGCGTACTGTAGCGGCGCACCCGTCGTGGGGATCATGCCGCTCCTCCCGGACGTCGCTGACGGCGCCCGACTGTCAGGCCCCGCGGGAACACGACTCACGCCTGGTTCTGCGCTACCCTCCCCCCCCTTGCTCGGCAACCACCACATCACCGTCGTCATGCCCGGCTTGAACGTCGCCTCGACGCTCGAGCGCACCGTCCGGGCCATCCCGCAGGGGATCGTCGACGAGATCCTGTTCGTCGACGACGGCAGCACGGACGACTCCGTCGACGTCGCGTTGTCGCTCGGCTGCGCCGTCGTGAGCCACTCGCGGAACCTGGGGTATGGCGCCGCGCAGAAGACGGGGTACCGCGAGGCCCTCGCCGCGGGCGCCGACGCGGTGGTGATGGTGCACCCGGACTTCCAGTACAAGCCGGAGCTCGTCCCGGCGATGGCGGCCATGGTCGTGTTCGGCGAGAACGACCTGGTGCTCGGCTCGCGCGTCCTCTTGCGCGGCGCCGTCGCCGGCGGCATGCCGCGCTGGAAGTGGGCGGTGAACCGCGGCCTCACCCACCTGGAGAACGCCCTGATGAACGGCGCGCTGAGCGAGTACCACACGGGCTATCGCGCGTTCTCGCGCCGCGCGCTCGAGGTGCTGCCCCTCGCCGACAACCGCAACGACTACGTGTTCGACAACGAGACGATCGCGCAGGCCCTGTGGATGAAGCTGCGCATCGGAGAGATCTCGTGCCCGGCGCGCTACTTCGAGGGCATGCAGACGATCACCCTGCTGCCGGGGATCACGTACGGCCTGGGCTGCCTCGACACGGCAGGCCGCTACTTCCTCCACCGCATGGGGCTGCCGGCGCGGATGCTCGACCCGAACGGGCGCACGCTCGAGGCGTGGACCGAGGGCGCGCGCGTCACGCGGTAGCGGGGCTCACAAGAGCCGGTCCCGCCAGGTGCGCGGCGTCTGCTCGGTGACGATCTCGAGCGGGAGGTCGTACGCGAACGGGCGGGTGCCTCGCGCGCGGACGTAGTCGACGATGTCGCGCAGGGCGTCGTCGACGGTGCCCTCGGGCGCGTAGCCGAGCCGCGCGCGGGCGAGGTCGGCCGAGCAGGTGGCGAGCTTCACCTCGCGCGGGCGGTCGGGGACGTGGATCGGCGCGAGCTCGGAGAAGCCGACGAGCGCGGCGATCCTCTTCGCGAGCTCGAGCACGGTGATGAAGCCGTCGTCGGGGCCGACGTTGACGGTGAGCCCGTCGAGGCCGGGCTCGAGCGCGAGCTGCGCGAGCAGGTCGACGACGTCGCTCACCGGGCTGAAGCAGCGCTTCTGGAGCCCGTCGCCGTACACGTACGGCTGCCGGCCCTGGAGCATGAGGTTGACCATGATCGAGGCGACGTTGCGGTACGGGTCGTCGTACTTCTGGCGCGCGCCGATGATGTTGTGCGGCACCGCGACGACGCGCTCGACGCCGTGCGTGGTGCAGAGGTTCTCGAGGAGCTGCTCGCCGGTGACCTTGGCGATGCCGTACGGGTCGACCGGCGCGGGAGGCATGTCCTCGCGGAACGGGACGGGGGCGGCGCCGTAGCGCGCCATCGACGAGCAGTAGACGATGCGCTTGGCGCCGTTGGCGATCGCGGCGGTGAACGTGGCGACCGAGGCCTGGACGTTCG
>JAHBWG010000061.1 GCA_019637095.1 Sandaracinaceae bacterium
GCGCGCGTCGGCGACAGCGCGCCCGCCGCGCGCTCGTAGGCCGCCGCCGCCTCGGCGCCGCGGCCGAGCGCGCGCAGCGCGTCCCCCTCGAGCATCGCGAGCTCGCCGCGATCGCTCGGCCGCGGACGGGCCGCCGCGATCGCGTCGAGCGCCTCGCCGTACGCGCCGCGCTCGACGAGCGCGCGCACCTCGGCGAGCTCGACCGACGTGCGCGGCGGCCCGACGCGCTCGGCCCGCTCGACCTCGCGCGCCGGCGGCGCCGGAGCGCGCGCGCCGTCGTCGTCACCTGCTTCGACGGGCTCGTCCGCCACGTCGCCCGACGGATCGGTCGCGCTCGGATCGGTCGCGCTCGGATCGGTCGCGCTCGGATCGGTCGCGCGCGGATCGGTCGCGCGCGGATCGGTCGCGCGCGGATCGCCCGCGCCGTGGGCGACGCGCTCGGCCGGCGTGCTCACGGTCCCTGCGCGGGCCCTCGCGGCGCGCGCGCCCCGCTCCGCGAGCGACGCCGAGACGCGCAGCCCGCCGCGCGTCGCGAACGACTCGCCGGCCGCGAGCGCGCGCACGCCTCGGGTGTCGCGCACCTCGACCCGCCCCTCGTACACCTCGACGGCGGTCCCCGCGGCCTCGACGTGGACCGCGAAGATCGTCCCGCGCACCAGCACCGTCGCGTCCGGCGTCTCGACCACGAAGCCGCCCGGCGCGCCGGGCGTCACGTCGAACAGCGCCGCGCCCTCGCCGAGCCGCCAGCCTCCGTCGCGCGCCTCGAGCCGCGCGCCCGGCAGCGCCTCGACGTGGTGACTCGCCGCCGCGAGCGCGAGCGCGCCGGCCGCGCCGCCGAGCGCCTGCCGCCGTGCGCGGGTGCGCGCGCGCGCGCGCCCGACCACGAGCGCCTCGCGGATCACCGCGTCGTCGTCCGCCTCGAAGCGCGGCTCCTGCTCCCCCGCCGCGCGCGCGAGCCGGTCGAGCGGCGCCTCGGACGCGATGGACAGCCTCTCCCTCATCGCGCACCTCCGACGTAGCCGCCGAGCAGCGGGTCGTCCTTCAGCCGCGCCTCGAGATCGCTCCGCGCGTGCTTGAGCCGCGCGCGCAGCGTCTCGACGCTCACCTCCTCGATCGCCGCCGCCTCCTCGTGCGAGAGCCGCTCGATCGCGCAGAGCACGAACGCGTTCTTGCGCTTGTCGGTCAGCTCGCCGAGCGCCGCGTAGAAGCGCGCCATCGCCTGCCGATCGCCGAGCGCCCGCTCCGGGTCCCCGTGCCCTGCGCGCTCGACCTCCGCGACGAGCTCGAGCCGCGCGTGGGTCGCGCGCCGCCGCTTCAGCTCGCGCGCCGTCGTGCGCAGCACCACCCGGTACGCGTACGTCCTCACGCTCGAGTCGCCTCGGAAGCGCTCGAGCGCCACCACCAGCTCGATCATCGCCTCCTGCACCAGATCGTCGAGGTCGCCGCGCGGCCCCGCGTAGCGCGCGATCCAGCGCCGCGCGTCGGCGAGCAGCGCGCGGATCAGCGCGTCGTCCGCGCTCGGACCGCGCGCCTCTCGCTCACCGCGCCAAGGCCACATCGCGCTCAGTCCCACCGGTGCACGTACGCGAGCGTCGCCGCGCCCCACGTCCACGCGTCGCTGCCGCCCAGGCCGTACACCTCGAACGTGTAGTCGAGCAGCACGCCGTGGGCCGCGCCGAGCTCGAGCGTCGCGAAGACGCCGCCGCCGAGCCCGAAGCCGAGGCGGTCCTGACCGACGAGACGGTTCTCGCGCCAGTCGACGTAGAAGCCGCCCTCGGCGTGCAGGCCGAGCTCGAGCGTGGCCGCGGTCCCGAGCGACTCTCGGAACGACAGCGCGATCGAGGGCAGGCCGAAGTTCGCCTGCACGAGCGCCCCCTCGACGCTCGAATAGCCCGCGCCGCCGCGCAGACGCAGCCCGAGCGCGGCCCACTCGGCGACCCGCCCGTAGAACGCGAGCTGGTTCGACATCGTGAGCTGCGAGCCCGCGACGTGCGGGAGCTGCGTGTGCGCGAGGCCCACCCCGAACCAGAGCGAGAACGTGCGCGGCCGCCGCCCCCGCGCGGGCTCGGGGTCGAGCGCCGGCGCGTCGGCGGGCGCGGCCGGCGCCAGCGTGGCGCTCGCTCGCGTCACGGACGGCGGCGGCTCCGGCGCCGGCTCCGAGCTCGCCGGCGGCGCGGGCGTCGCCGCGGCGCGCCCATGGCTCGGCTCCTCGCTCTCGAGCAAGCTCGCGGCGAGCACCGCGACCACGCGGGCGTCGACGACGTCCCACGCCTGCGGCGTCATCGCGTGGGCCGCGCTCGTCCGGCTCACGTCGAGCACGCGCACCTCCGCGGGCGCGAGCGCCCCGCTCGGGAACACGACCCACACCACGTGCGTCGCGTCGCGCGCGCGCGCTTCGGCCCGCATCGCGCCGGTGCCCGCCGGCTCGTCGCCGAGCGCCTCGCCCTCGAGCAGCTCCGCGCGGCCGGCGACCTCGACCCGCAGCGCCGAGATCATCTCCGCCCGCCGCTCCATCGGCAGCCGCGCGAGCACGCGCAGCTCGTCGGCGCGCGCGGCGGCCGGCGCGGCGGTCGCCGCCGCGAGGGCGAGCACCAGGATCTTCATCGAGTGAGTCATCTACCCGGGGTCAGTGGAGCGCGGTAGGCGAAGTGGGATATCCGTTGGACGAAGCATCGCGCGCCGCGCATATCCCGCGCATGCAGAGACTCCCAGGGGTGCGCGCGCTGATCACGGGCGGCTCGAGCGGGCTCGGTCGCGCCGTCGCCATCCGCTTCGCGACGGAAGGCGCGCGGGTGGTCGTCACCGGCCGGCGCGCCGACGCGCTCGACGAGACGCTCGCGGCGGTCCGCGCCGCGGGGAGCGAGGGCGCCGCCGTCGTCGCCGACCACGCGCGCGCCGACGACTGCGAGCGGGCGGTGCGCGAGGCGGTCGCGTTCCTGGGCGGGCTCGACGTGCTCGTCAACGCCGCCGGGATCATCGGCTTCGAGGGCGTGCTCGAGAGCGACGCGGAGAAGTTCCGCGCCATGCTCGAGACGAACCTCTTCGGCCTCTACGAGGTGAGCCGTCACGCGGCGCCCCACCTGGTCGCCGCGGCGGCGGAGCGCGGCGACGCGAGCGTCCTCAACGTCTCGAGCGTCGCGGGCCTGCGGCCGTACGCGGGGCTCCTCGGCTACTGCGTCAGCAAGGCCGGCGTCGACATGCTGACCCAGAGCATGGCCCTCGAGCTCGCGCCGAAGAAGGTGCGCGTCAACGCGGTGAATCCCGGCGTCGTGGTGACGAACCTCCACCTCCGGACGGGGATGAGCGCAGAGGCCTACCAGGCGTTCCTCGAGCGCAGCGCGACCACGCACCCCATCGGGCGCGCGGGCACCGCCGACGAGGTCGCCGCGTTGGTCGCGTTCCTCTCGAGCGACCAAGCCCGCTGGATCACCGGCGCGCTCCACAGCATCGACGGCGGCCGCGCCATCACGTCGCTGCGCTGACCCGCGTCAGCGCCCGAGCGCGCGGCGCAGGAAGGCGCAGAGCGGGAGCTGGACGCCGAGCGGATAGCCCTCGAGGCAGCTCACGATCCGACGGTCGCGCGTGAAGACGAGGACCGCGCGCACCGGGAGGCCCCGCTCGGCGAAGGAGCGCCTGCGCTGCGCGACCACGATCTCGACGACGTCGTCGAGCGCCACGTCCCGCACCCGCTCGCCGAGGATCGATCGGTGCACGATGCGCAGCCCGCGGGCGGGGCGCCCCACGACCTCGACCGTCACGCGCGTGCTGCGCCGGACGCCTCCCCTCACGAGGACCGCGAGCGCGGCGCACGCGATCAGCGCGGAACAGAGCCGCAGGGGCCAGTTCCCGAGGACGAGGGTCGGCACGCTCCACATCAGCATGCCGCCGCCGCTCACGAGCAGCCGCAGCGCGACCGGCCCGCTCGGCAGCGGCGGAAACGCGACGCGCGAGCCGACGGCGTCCTCCTCGAACCGCAGGCCGGACGCGGGCCAGCCGAGCTCCCCGGGCGGCGGCTCGATCCGCTCCGTCGCGAGCAGCTGCGGACGGAACGGCACGACGACCTCCTCGATCGACACGGCGCATGGCCCCGACACCGGCAGCCCGGGGCTCCACTCGAGGAGCGCGCGGACGACCGGCGTGAGCCGCGCGACGTCGCCCGCGAAGACGAGCGGCATGCGGTAGCCGCTGCGGAACGTCGCCTCGAGCCACGCGACGCGTCGCACCATCGACGGCAACCGATCGTAGCTGCCGCTCGCCTCGTAGATCGACAGCGCCACCGGCGGACCGAGGCGGCTCGCGATCCAGAAGCGCAGCGGACCGATCCCGAGCCGCGTCGACGTCGTGGAGCCGACCTCGATCCGCCAGTCGCCCACGGCCAACAGGATCGCGACCAGCGTCGGCAACCCCACGACGATGAGGAGCGGGACGAAGACCGCGAGCAGCTCCTGCAGAACCGTCGCGAGGGGCGCATCGCGCGAGAGCTCGCGGCTAGCCAGCCACGCGAAGCCGGCCCAGAACGGCGTGGCGAGGGCGAACGCCGCCCCGCCGAGGAGGAACCTCCAGCCCCCGAGGATCGAGAAGCTCCCTCGCGCCCAGATCACTCGTGTCGTGCTCACGGGCCGCTCATCGAGCGGCGCCCGGCTCGGTTTCGTCCTCTCATCGCTCAGCGCGTCAGTCGTCGGCCTCTTCGACGGCGATCCAGCCGCGCGCGCGGCCGAGCGCGGCGATGACGTCGATGAGCTCCTTCATCGTGATGGGCTTCTTGAGGAAGCCGTCGACGCCGAGCGAGTCGAAGCGCCAGCGCTCCGCGTCGCCCGCCGTCGCGGAGATGACGATGACGCGCGCCTTCTTCGCGCCGGGGAGCGCGCGCAGGCGCGAGAGCAGCTCGACCCCGTCCATCCCGGGCAGGTCGTAGTCGAGCAAGACGAGCTGCGGGGGCTTGCGCGCCGCGTTCAAGAGCGCCTCCTCGCCCGTCGCCGCCCGCGCCACCTTGCTGCTCGTCCCGAAGAACGCGATCTGCGACGCGCGCACGCTGAGCTTGGCGAACTCGTCGTCGTCGTCGACCACGAGGATGCGCGCGGCGACCGGCTCCTCGAACTCGCCCGACTGCACGGTGGGCATGCTCGGCTTGAGCCACGGCGCGCCGGCGAGCTCGAGCGCGCTCGTCAGCTCCGCGCAGTTCGAGTAGCGGTCCTCCGGATCCTTCTCGAGCGCGCGCAGGAACACGTCGTCGAGCGGCGCGAGCTCGGGGCGCACGCTCGAGAGCCGCGGCGCCGGCTCGTCGAGCTGGCGCGCGAGCATCTGCTTGACGATGTCCGTGTCGAACACGAGCCGGTTCGTCAAGAGGTGGAAGCCCGCGCACGCGAGCCCGTATACGTCGGTGCGCGCGCTGATGCGCGACGTCGCGCGGATCTGCTCGGGCGCCATGTACGCGGGCGAGCCGACCACCTGGTTGTCGCCGCGGTCCTCGTCGCTCACCGCGAGCCCGAAGTCGACGAGCACGGTGCGCCCCGTCCCCTGCTCGACGACCGCGTTGTCCGGCTTCACGTCGCGGTGGACGATCCCCGCCGCGTGCACCGCGGAGAGCCCGCGCGCCACCTCGATCAGGATCACGAGCGCGCGGTGCACGCTGATCCACTCGCGGTTCTCGGTCTGCTGTTTGATGATGCGCTTGCAGCTCTGGCCGGCGACGAGCTCCATCGCGAAGAACTGCGAGCGCGCGTCGAGGCCGAACGCGTAGATCTGCGCGACGTGGTCCGAGCGGATCGACGCGAGCGCCGCCGCCTCGTGCTGGAAACGGCGGACCGCCTTGGGCTTGTCGCCGAGCTGCGGCGCGAGGAACTTCAGCGCGACCCGGCGCTTCAGCGCGACGTCGAGCGCCTCGTAGACCACGCCGTTGGCGCCGCGGCCGAGCTCGCGCAGCGTGCGGTAGCGACCGTCGATGAGGTCCTCGGCGGCCTCGGCGAAGGCGTCGTCGCAGACGAGGCATCGGCTCGCGCGCGCGCGGTTGACCGCGCCGCACTCCGGGCACTCCCTCACGCGAGCGCCTCCCGCACGCGCGCGAGGATCGCCTCGTCGAACGGCCCCTCGAAGGCGCCGCGCGCGCCGACCTTGTGCGCGACCGCGCTCGCCTCGCCGGACGGCGCCTCCGTCACGAAGCACGGCACCGCGCGCGCGCCCTCGAGCCCGCCGAGGCTGCGCAACAGCGCGCGACCGCCGAGCGCCCCGCTGGTGTAGGGCACGACCACCGCCGCGAGCGGCCGGTCCATCGCGATCTCGAGCGCCGCGATCGGGTCGTCGACGACGAGCACGCCGTCGGCCTCGCCGGCGGGCGCGCCGTAGACGAGGATCACCGGCGCGCGCGCCACGACCGCGTCGACCTCGCCGATCGCCGCGCGCATCGCCTCCACGTCGGCGGTGCGGCGCGCGGGCGCCTCGCCCGCCTCGAGCGCCACCTCGAGCGCGCGCGCGAGCTGCGAGACCGGACCGAGCCCGTACGAGCCCGCGGCCCCCGCGATGCGATGCGCGAGCCGCGTCGCCGTCTCGACGTCGCCGTCGGCGAGGCGCTCGCGCAGCTCGTCGAGCTGCGCCCGGAGGCGCGGCACGTACGCCGCGCGGAGCTGCTCGAGCGCGTCCATGACCCCGTCCGAGCCGGCAGCGTATCACGCCGCTCCGCGGCCGCGCGTCTCCGCGTCCCACGCGCGCCACCTGCTGACCCGCGCGGCACCACCAAGGCTCCGAGGGCCGCCATCGCGCGCTCGTCGTCCGCGGCCGAGGACTTCCCGGCTCCGGCGGCGCTCACTACGCTGCGCGACGCGCCTCCCGACGATCGTGGCCGTTGCGTACGCGCCGCGACCGCGAGGTCAGACGAGGGTCGAGCGCGCCGCGATCTCGCTGGCGAGCTGCTTGGCCACGTCCTCGTGGAGGGCGTGCATCAGGCGTCTCCTGGCGCGAGCGCGCCCTGCCGCCGGAGCTCGGACGCGATGAAGGGCGCGCGCGCTTCGAGGTGCGCGAGCGGGATGATCCGCTCGCGGTAGAGGCCGATGTACTCGGCGCGCTGCGCGACGCACGGCCGCAGGTTCAAGAGCGCGCGCGTTCGCTCGATCCGGGCGTGCTGCTTCTTGGGCGCCTTCGGGCCGCGGACCACCTCGAGGGTCGCGAGATCGAGCGCGAACCAGCCGTCTCTCACGACGAAGGGATCCACCACGTCGAGGACACCCTTCTTCGCGTTCACGCAGTGCGCCGCGAGGCGGTAGTTCGTCCACTCGTAGACGAGCCGCCAGTCCGCCGACTTCGGCACGAAGTGGTCGACGGTGGGGCTCCCCGTAGCCCGCTCGATGTGCATCGCGAGGTACGCGCACCGCTGTCGGTAGCGATCCATCAGGTCGTCGAGCGCGCTCCGCTCGTCGGTGGGGCGGGGCTCGCGCCAGTACGCGGGGAACCGAATCTGCCGGGATGTCCTCGGGCCGCTGGTAGGTCTGGGTCGGCTTGCGCCCCCGACCCGCGGGCCGGCCGAGGAGCCGCTGGATCGCTGCGCTCCCACGCCGGCGTACCTGGGCGTCAAAGCTCGGGGGCTCGGCGGCGGGAGCGACTCGGATCACGCCTTCCTCCGCTTGGGGCGCGGCGGCGACGCCCCCTCGCGGCGGTCTCGGAAGTAGCCCCAGCGCACCCAGAACGTGTCGATGTCGGGTAGCCCCGCCTCGCGCAGGGCGGCGTCGGCCCGCCGGATCTCTTCGTCCGACGCGTCGGCCCGCCGCATCAGCGCCAGCGCCCTCAGCACCGCCTCCTCGCCTTCGAGGGAGCGAGGCTCCGCGAGGTCGAACGCCTCGCTCGCGAGCCAGTTGCCGACCTCGCCGCGGCGTACGTAGTCGCGCCGGCGGAGCACCACGGTGCGCGCCTCGAGATCGAGGTCGAACCACGCGTCTCGGTCCGCGTCGAAGTGCGGCTCGAGCGAGGCGAGCACGAGCGGCGAGTGCGTCGCGGCCACGAGCTGCACGCTCGACCCGTGCTCTCCCGTCAGGGCGTCCATCACCCGGAGCAGCGCGGGCACGACTCGGCGCTGCCACTGCGGGTGCAGGTGGCACTCCACCTCGTCGACCAGGAACACGACCTCGCGCGTCGGCCGCTCGGCGCGGAGCTTCGCGGCCTCGACGTGCTCCTGCCACGCCCACGTCAGCAGGTAGGCGAGCGCGATGACCCGGCGCATGCCGGCGGACGCGTGAATCACCGCGACGTCCTCGCCGTACGGCATCGCGAGGGTCGGGTAGCGCTTGGGGTCCTTGACCGTGAGCTTGCGGAGCTTACCCGGCGCGAGCGGCTCGGCGGGCGAGGGCGAGAGCACCGCGAGCACCTGCGTCAGGAGCTCGAACGCGGGGTCTCTGCCCGCCTGCCAGAGGGCCCAGTCCTCGAGCAGCCCATTGCAATGCTCGTTGCCCCTCCACACCTCGCTCGGCGCGAAGAGGAACCCGTTCGGCCGGTCGGGCGCGTCCTCGGTCCAGTAGTTCCGCGCCGGGTCCCACACCGAGAAGCCTCCGTCGACCTGCGCGTAGAGGATCAGCCCCGGGATCGGCGGCCGGCTGGGCTTCACCGTCCAGCGCGCCTTGGCCGGCTCGTACTTGCTCTCGTAGGCGTACGAGCCCCGCGTCTTCTTGGTGTACTCGTAGCGGATCGTCGCCTTCGCGCCGGGCGCCGGCACGACGAGATCGCGCGCCCAGGTCCGCGTGAGGACCCACCACGCGACGTCGAGGAGGAAGCTCTTCCCAAGCCCGTTGTCTCCCGTGATGAGGTTGAGGCGCGGCGCGAGCGCCATCGTCATCGCGCGCGCCGGGCCGACGTTCTCGAGGTAGAGGTGCTCAAGCATGGGCTTCGTCTTCGCGGGCGTCCGCGCGCGGGCGCCCGCCTGAGGGTCGAGGGTACGTCAACGGAGGTGCTACGGGGTGCCGTCCAGGCCGAAGATCACCACCGAGGTCGCGCCGAGGCTCGGCTGACTCGCCGTCTCCGGGCCGTCGGGGTCGAGTAGCTCCGCGATCTCACGCGCGATCGCGCCCTGCGACGGCACCCCCTTCGCGAGCCCGCGGAGCTGCGCGGCGAGCCACCCGGAGACCGCCATCTGGGGCCTCCGCTGCCGGAGGATCGGCGTGCCGATCATCAGCCCGAGGAGGAACGCGCCGAACTCCGCGTTGCCGTAGACCGAGAGACACTCGGGCACCGGCTGGCAGCGGCAGATTTCTGGAGCGGCGACCACCCTCCCGCTTCGCGATGTGTACGGGCCGGCGAGTGCGAGCCTCGACGCCGCCGCGTAGTAGATGTCCACGCCGCTCGGTCCGTGGAGGAAGAAGGCGAACGCCCCGATCGACTCGAGGCGCGCGCTCGAGAGCAGGTCCTGCGGCGGGCTGAACGAGGTGGTCGCGCCTCGAATCACCGGGCGCATGGCGAGGAGGTGCCATTGCGCGAGGTTGGCCGAAAGGCGCTGATTCGCGACGCCGCGTTGGGACGCCGCGACCGTCCGCTCGGACTTGGCCTGGATGTACGTGAGGCGCGCGTCGCCGCTGCGCCGGTCGTAGACGATCACCGCGAGATCGCTCAGCTCGCATCGCGGCGCCGCGCGGAGATAGGTCGCCGTCCCCGTGAAGCACACCTGGTACTTCGGCCCGTGGTACACCTCCACGAGGACGGCGGGCGGCTGCGCGAGGGCGACCAGCGATCGCTTCAGCGCGTGGAAGAGCCCGATCTCCCCCTTTGCCAAACCCGAAGACTCCCGCGAGAAGGAGCGCGCGAACGCCGCCCCCAGCATCAGCGCGCGCGGGCATGCCTGCACCATCGGGCAGGGCACCCGCATCAGCGCTTCGCCCTCGCGCCGCGACGACCCACCGGCGCGTCGAACAGGCTCTCGAGCGCCGCCTTCGCCGCGGGCGAGGTCCACTCCTCGACGACCACGTCCATCGTGCGCAGCTACCCCTTCGTGTTCCACCAACGCGCGGCGTCCATCTCGCCGAGCCGGACGACGACGCCGCGAAGCTCCAAGATGCGCGCGAGACCTCGAGTGGTGGTCATTCGGGTGCCGTCCTCGGGCGAGGGAGCAGGCTACTCGGTTGGTGCGCCGCGAACAATCCGCTCCTGCGCCGACGCGTGTCGCGGGACACCTACGAACGCAACCTTCGTTGCGCCGCGCGCGCAGCGCTCCGGGTGCGCTACGCTGGGTGGACCGTGAGCACCGCCGAGGCGCAGGACTCCGGCGCGACCGACGCGCTCGCTTCCGTCACCTACTACCGCGCGTGCGTCGGCGCGTGGCGCGCGCCGCTGGCGATGCGCGTCACCGATCCGGCCGCGCTCCGAGACGCGGGGATGCGCTGGCTCGATCGGGTGAGCCTGCGGCTCCTCGCCGCCTGGCCGCGCTGGCTCGGCCGGCCGGTCGTCGAGACGACGGTCGCGTTCGAGGCGCCGCGCGAGGTGCTCCACACGACCACGGCGCGCTGGCTCGGCCTGCGCCTCGATCGCAGCGTCGAGCGCTTCACGCTCGACCCCGATGGCCGGCGCTTCACCGTGCACGGCGGCATGACCGGGCACGGGACGATCGACGAGCTCGCGACGCGCGGCGAGTACCACCTGCGCTGGCGCGGGGTGGAGCTCGTCCAGCGCACGATGCGCGACGGCGACCTCGTCTCCGTCCGACAAGAAGGCCCCGGCTTCACCGGCGCCCTCGAGCTCGTGCGCCAGCCGGACAGGCGCGCGGCCTCGCGGTGAGCGCAGGCGCAGGGGGCGCGCCCCGCGCGGCCTCGCACTCCGGAGCCCGCAAGTCGCATTGTCCACTCGATCGTCGCGGGCACGCCGGCGAGGTCGCGGGTTGCGCGGGTTGTCGGGTCCGACACACTGCCGAGACGTGAGGGAGCGCCTGATCGCGATGGCCGCGAGCGCCGAGCGCAGCTCGGCTGGACGCAGCGCGAGCTGGCGCGCGCGATCGGCTCGAGCGCGTCGCGCGTCTCCAAGATGGAGGCCGGAGACCCGGGCATCTCGCTGGACCTGATCGCGCGCGCGCTCGACGCGATGGCGGTGTCGGTCCACGCCACCGTGGACTCCGAGCGCGACCCGCTCGCCGACCCGCTGCTCGAGGAGACCGATCGCGCCCTCCTCTCGCGCGAGCTCCTGAAGCGCCAGATCGCGCGGCGTATCGCGGAGCGGCACGGAGTCGACGCCGACGACGTGCGCCACGTCCTCACCAACCTCGAGCGGCCGCCGCTGGCCCGGCTCGCCCACGCGTTCCGCCGTGCACGCCTTCGACGGCACGCCGTTCACTGACGACGACTTCGCGACCGAGTACGACGGGACGCGGGCGCTCGAGGTGGAGGACTTCGAGATCCGCGTGTTGGATCTGGCGCGCGTCATCGCGAGCAAGACAGCGGCGGCTCGCCCGAAGGACCTCGCCGTGCTCGAACAGCTCCGCGCCGCGCTGGCGGCTCGCGCGGCGACCGAGTGAGGAGCCCCGCCCCCGCGGCGAGGGACCACTGCGGCTCACGGAGCGCCAGCCGCTGCGCAGGAATGCCGTGCTCCGGCGTCTTCAGGCGGCGGTGCCGGGCTCGGCCTGCGCCATCCGCGCGCGCTCCGCGCCGCGGATGAAGCGGCTGAAGAGCAGCGCGATGAGCGGGCCCGCGAGCGTGGTGCCGAACACGATCAGCCAGATCGGCTCGCTGCGGCATGGCTGCCCCTCGGCGCAGTACGTCCCGATGAGCAGCCCGCTCACCACGCCGACCGGGATCTTCGCGGCGAAGAGCGGGATCTCGGCGAGGCCCATGTAGCTCGACTCGCGGCCCTTCGGAGCCATGAGCGCGATGTACTCGTAGAGCCGCGGCGACCAGAGCGCCTCACCGACGCTCAGCACGATCACGAACAGGTACGCGCCCGTCCGCTCGTAGTGCGCGTCGGGCCCGAGCAGCCCGCCGAGCGCCGCGCGCGACGCGGCCTCGAAGGGCTCGTGCGCGACCATGAAGAGGATGCTCGCCGTCGTGATGAACGACCCGATCAGGATCACCCACCACGCGGAGAAGCGGCTCGTGAGCGAGCCGACGAGCGGCGTGAGCACGATGATCAGCAGCGGGTTGAGCGCCCAGATCGCCTCCTGCGGCGTGTCCCGCCCGAAGTCGCGCAGCATGTACGTCGGCCACGTCGAGTGCGCGTGCACGAACACCGCGCGCACCAGCACGAGGAGCGAGACGAAGAGCACGAAGGCCCAGAAGGTCCGCTCCTTCACGAGCTCGAGGAGGATCTTCGCCGCGCGCGCGACGAGCGGCGACGCCTCGGCGCTCGCCGACGGCTCGCTCGCGGCCTCGTCGACCTTCAGCGCGCGCACGATCAGGAGGCTCGCGATCGAGAAGAGCGTCGCGACGAGGAAGATGAGCTCGTAGCCGCTCAGCCCGACCGGCGGGTCGGGCAGCGGCTGGCCCGCGAGCTGCGCGGCGGCCGCCTCGCGGATCGCGTCGAGGTCCGGCGCGGTCCAGTGGTCGAGGTCGCGGCCGCCGGTCGCGACCCGCGCGAACGAGCGCACGCCCGCGTCCGCGTCCGCGCCCGGCGGCGCGGGGAAGCGATCGGCGAGCTCCGCGACGAGCCCGCGCCGCGCGTCGAGCGCGGCGACCGGCACCGGCGCGAAGAGCTCGCTCGGCCGGATCGCGCGCCCGAGGAGCGAGAGACGCAGCCAGGCGACGAGCCACCCGGCGAGGAACGCCCCGAGGTTCATCACCACGTAGTAGATGCTGAACGCGAACGAGCGGATCGACTCCGGCGCCTTCGCCTTCACGGCCGCGATGAGCACCGGCTTCATCGTCGCGATGCCCCAACACCCGATCGCGAGCCCGAGCAGCGGGAGCGCGCGCACCTCGGAGAACGCGAGCAGCCCGCGCCCGATGATGAGCGTCGCCGCCGCGACGATCAGCGCGCGGCGCTTGCCCATCGCGTCGGCGATCACCCCGCTCACGAACACGAGGAGCGAGACCACCGTGAACGTCGCGCCGAAGATCGTGCCGGACGTCTCGTCGCTGAAGCGCAGGTCGTCGTGCAGGTAGAGGATCAGGATGTTGACGACCGCGAAGTACGCGATGCTCTCCGTGAGCTTCGCCGCGTAGACGAGCCACAGATCGCGCGGCGCCTCCAGCAGCGCGCGCAGGTCCGAGATCATCCCGCGCCCGCGCGCTCGCTCCGGCTCCGCCACGGCGCGCACGATACCTGCGCCGATCCCCGCGGGCTACGCCGCGCGCGCCCAGAGGAGACGAGCCTTCGTGGTAGCGTCGGGGCGAATGCGACTCACCGTCTTGTCGTGCGCCCTCGCCCTCGCGGCGTGTGGCTCCTCGAGCCCCGAGCCCAACGTGACGCCCACCCCTGCCCCGATCGCCAGCGCGACGCCGACCGAGCCCACCCCGCCCACGCCCGAGCAAGCGCAGCTCTTCGCCCGCGCGAGCAACGCGTTCGGCCTCGAGCTCTGGTCGCACCTGCGGAGCGAGCGCGGCAACCAGATCGTGTCGCCGGCGAGCATCGCCGTCGCCCTCGACATGACGTTCGCCGGGGCGCGCGGCGAGACCGCGGCCGAGATGGCGCGCGTGCTGCGCGCGCCGAGCGACGCGGCCGCGCTCCACGAGGCCGCCGGCAACGTGCTCTCGACGTGGAACGATCCGTCGCGCGAGGCGTACACGCTGGCCGTCGCGAACCGCCTCTTCGGCGAGCGCACGTACACGTTCGAGGAGCCGTTCCTCGCGCTGACGCGCACGACGTACCGCGCGCCCCTCGAGCCGCTCGACTTCCGGTCCGCGGCGGACGCGTCGCGCGTCGCGATCAACGGGTGGGTCGCCGAGCAGACGCGCGACCGCATCCGCGACCTTCTCCCGCCGGCGTCCATCGACGACCAGACGCGGCTGGTGCTCGTCAACGCGGTGTACTTCCTCGCGCGGTGGGCGACCGAGTTCGAGACGCACTCGACGCAGCCGCGTCCCTTCTTCGTCGACGGCGCGGGCAGCGGGGCGCCCGTCCCGACGATGCACCGCACCGGGCTGATGCGGTACGGCGAGGTGGACGGCGCGCAGGTGCTCGAGCTGCCCTACCGGCAGAACGAGGTCGGGATGACGATCGTGCTGCCGCGCGAGCGCGACGGCCTCGGCGCCCTCGAGGAGGGGCTCGATCCCGAGCGCCTCGAGCGGTGGGTCGCGAGCCTCGAGGATGGGCACCGCGTCGCGCTCGCGCTGCCGAAGTTCCGCATCGCGCCGCCGACCTCGCTGCGGCTCGCGGACCTGCTGCAGCAGATGAACATGCGGCTCGCGTTCTCGCGCGAGCGCGCGGACTTCACGGGCATCGCGAACCCGCCGAGCCCCGCCGACCGCCTCTACGTCTCGCAGGTCTTCCACAAGGCGTTCGTCGCGGTCGACGAGCAGGGCACCGAGGCGGCGGCCGCGACCGCGGTGGTCATGGCGCGCGCCGGCAGCGGGATGCCGCCGGAGCCGCCGATCGAGCTCCGGGCCGACCACCCCTTCCTGTTCTTCATCCGCGACCTGCGCTCCGGGACCGTGCTGTTCATGGGGCGGCTGACCGACCCTCGCTGAGCACGCGGCCACGAATGACGAAATGACGAGGATCGTCCCCTCCGCTGCCTAATACCATTAGGCAAATCGTTCCGAGTACCGAATCCCGTTGTTGACATGGTGCGTCATGCGCGTCAGGGTTCAGCCCGCGATGACGCCGCTCGACGCGATCGACCGAGAGCTGCTCGAGGTCCTGCAGCGGGACTCCAAGGTCCCGCTGGCCAAGCTCGGCGAGCAGGTCGGGCTGAGCGCGCCGAGCGTGCTCGAGCGCATCCGCAAGCTCGAGGCGGCGGGGGTGATCACCGGCTACCACGCGGCCGTCGATGGGCGCCGGGTCGGGCTCGACATCACCGCGTTCATCGGCATCTCGATCAACTACCCGCGCGACATCGATCAGTTCCTCGGCGAGATCTCCGAGTGGCCCGAGGTGCTCGAGTGCCACCACGTGACGGGCGGCCACACGCTGCTCCTCAAGATCAAGACGCGGAACACCGCGTCGCTCGAGCACCTCATCTCGTCGCTGCGGCGAGTGGAGTGCGTGACCCAGACCGAGACGATGGTCGTCCTGTCGACGGCCACCGAGCGCGCGCGCGTGCCCATCCTCGAGGGCGCGAGCGAATCCGATCAGAAGCGGAGGCGACGATGAGCGGGCTGTACCGGCCGGACTTCGAGCACGACTCGTGCGGTGTGGGCTTCGTCGCGAACATCGGCGGCAAGCGCAGCCACGCGCTCGTCGAGTCGGCGCTCGAGGTCCTCGCGAACCTCGAGCACCGCGGCGCGGAGGGCAGCGACCCGAACACCGGCGACGGCGCGGGCGTCCTCTTGCAGATCCCGCATCGGCTGTACGCGGAGGAGGCGAAGCGGCTCGGGTTCCGGCTGCCCTCGCGCCCCGGCGTCTACGGCGTCGGCATGGTGTTCATGCCGGCCGACGAGACGCGCCGCGCCGAGTGCGTCTCGCTCATCGAGGAGATCGTGCGCGAGGAGAGACAAGACTTGCTCGGCTGGCGCGACGTGCCGGTCGACCCGACGGTCTGCGGCGACGCCGCGCGCCGCACGCGGCCGCACGTCGCGCAGCTCTTCGTCGGCCCGGGCACCCTGCCGCCCGACGACCACGCGCTGAGCCGCAAGCTCTACGTCATCCGCAAGCGCATCGAGCACGAGATCGCGCGCCGCGGCCTCAAGCAGGAGGAGTACCCCTACGTCTGCTCGCTGTCGCGCGGGACGGTCGTCTACAAGGGCCTGCTCACGCCCGAGCAGCTCCCGCGCTTCTACCTCGATCTCTCGGACGAGCGCACCGAGACGGCCATCGCGGTCGTGCACCAGCGCTTCAGCACGAACACGTTCCCCTCGTGGTCGCGCGCGCACCCCTACCGGCGCATCGCGCACAACGGCGAGATCAACACGCTGCGCGGCAACGTCGCGTGGATGGGCGCGCGCGAGCCGGTGCTGCGCTCGCCGGTGTTCGGCGAGGACATCGAGAAGCTCCTGCCGATCGTGGACCCGACCGGCTCGGACAGCGCGATGTTCGACGACGTGCTCGAGCTGTTGCGCCACACCGGCCGCTCGCTCCCGCACGCGGTGATGATGATGATCCCGGAGGCGTGGCAGGGGCACGAGTCGATGGACGACGAGCGCCGCGCCTTCTACGAGTACCACTCGTGCGTGATGGAGCCCTGGGACGGCCCCGCGTGCATCGTGTTCACCGACGGGCGGCTCGTCGGCGCGGTGCTCGACCGCAACGGGCTGCGGCCCGCGCGCTACACGATCACCAAGGACGACTTCATCGTCGTGGCGTCGGAGGCGGGCGTGCTCGACATCCCACCCGAGCGCGTGCGCGAGAAGGGGCGCCTGCGCGCCGGACGCATGCTGCTCGTCGACACCGAGCTCGGCTCGCTCGTCGAGGACGAGGAGCTCAAGGCCACGCAGGCGACGCGGCGGCCGTGGCGACGCTGGCTCGAGCAGAACGTCGTGACGATGGGCGAGGTCGCCCCCGCGCCGCGCGGTTCGATGCCGCCGCCGCTGCCGCCCGATCTCCTGCTCTGCGCGCAGCGCGTCCACGGCTATACACAGGAAGACTTGTTGCGCGTCGTCGCGCCGATGGCCGCCGACGGCAAGGAACCGCTCGGCTCGATGGGCCGCGACACGCCGCTCGCGGTCCTCTCGACCGAGGCGCCGCTGTTGTTCGACTACTTCAAGCAGCTCTTCGCGCAGGTCACGAACCCGCCGATCGATCCGATCCGCGAGGCGCTCGTGATGACGCTGCGCAGCACGCTCGGGCCCGAGTCGAACCTCTTCGAGGAGAGCCCGACCCACTGCCTCAAGCTCCAGCTCCCGACGCCGGTCCTCGACGACGAAGAGCTCGGGCAGATCCGCGGGCTCGAGCGGCCCGGGCTCGTCGCGGTGACGCTGCGCGCGCTCTTCGAGCCGACGCGCGAGGGCCTCCACGCCGCGCTCGAGACCCTCACGCGCGAGGCCGAGCAGGCCGTGCTCGGCGGCGCCACCGTGCTGGTGATCTCGGACCGCGGCCAGGACGAGCGCCGCGCGCCGATCCCGAGCTTGCTCGCGACCTCGGCGGTGCACCACCACCTGATCCGCTGCGGGCTGCGCAAGAACTGCGGGCTCATCGTCGAGAGCGGCGAGCCGCGCGAGGTGCACCACTTCTGCATGCTCATCGGCTACGGCGCCGGCGCGGTGAACCCGTACCTCGCGTACGAGACGCTGCGCGCCGCCGCGCACGACGGGCGCCTCGGCGATCTCGACCCCGACCGCGCGGAGCGCCGCTACCGGCGCGCGATCGAGCAGGGGATCCTCAAGGTGATGTCGAAGATGGGCATCTCGACGCTGCAGAGCTACCGCGGCGCGCAGATGTTCGAGGCCATCGGCCTGGGCGACGCGCTGCTCGAGCAGTGGTTCCCGAACACCCCGTCGCAGATCGGCGGCATCGGCCTCGACGAGATCGCGGACGACACGATCGCGCGGCACGCGCGCGCGCACGCGCCGCACCGGCTCTCGTTGCTCGATCCGGGCGGGCGCTACGCGTGGCGCCGCGAGGGCGAGCGCCACCTCTGGAACCCCAAGACGATCGGCACGTTGCAGCACGCGGTGCGCTCCGGGAGCTACGCGACGTTCAAGAAGTTCAGCGCGCTCGCCGACGCGGACACGCGGCAGACGCACCTGCGCGGGCTGCTCGAGTTCGAGCGCGCGCACGTGACGCCGATCCCGCTCGACGAGGTCGAGCCGGCGCACGCGATCGTGCGGCGCTTCAAGACCGGCGCGATGAGCTTCGGCTCCATCTCGAAGGAGGCGCACGAGACGCTCGCGGTCGCGATGAACCGCCTCGGCGCGCGCTCGAACTGCGGCGAGGGCGGCGAGGACCCGGCGCGCTATCGGGCGCGCGAGAACGGCGACTCGGCCAGGAGCGCGATCAAGCAGGTCGCCTCCGGCCGCTTCGGCGTGACCATCGAGTACCTGAACGCCGCCGACGAGCTGCAGATCAAGATCGCGCAGGGCGCCAAGCCCGGCGAGGGCGGCCAGCTCCCGGGGCACAAGGTCGACGCGAACATCGCGCGCGTGCGCCACTCGACGCCGGGCGTCGGGCTCATCAGCCCGCCGCCGCACCACGACATCTACTCGATCGAGGACCTCGCGCAGCTCATCCACGACCTCAAGAACGCGAACCCGCGCGCGCGGATCACCGTCAAGCTCGTGAGCGAGGTCGGCGTCGGCACCGTCGCGGCCGGCGTCGCCAAGGCCAAGGCCGACGTGATCCTCATCTCGGGCGGCGAGGGCGGCACCGGCGCCTCGCCGCTGACCTCGATCCATCACGCGGGCGGCCCGTGGGAGGTCGGCCTCGCCGAGACGCACCAGACGCTCGTGCTCAACGGGCTGCGCGGCCGCGTGCGCCTCGAGACCGACGGCCAGCTCAAGACCGGCCGGGACGTGGCGATCGCCGCGATGCTCGGCGCCGAGGAGCTCGGCTTCGGCACCGTCTCGCTCATCACGATGGGCTGCGTGATGATGCGCGTCTGCCACCTCAACACCTGCCCGGTCGGCGTCGCCACGCAGGACCCGCGCCTGCGCGAGCGCTTCCGCGGCGAGCCCGAGCACGTGATCCACTTCATGCAGTTCGTCGCCGAGGAGCTGCGCGAGATCATGGCCTCGCTCGGGGTGCGCACCTACGACGAGCTCGTCGGCCGCAGCGACCTCTTGAAGGTGCGCGAGGATCTCCCCGAGCGCGCCAAGACGCTCTCGCTCGACAAGCTGCTGTTCAAGCACGAGCTGCCTCACGCCGTCCGCTTCGAGGCGCCGCACGACCACGAGCTCGAGCTCGCGCTCGACACGGTGCTCATCGAGCAGGCCGAGGTCGCGCTCGAGCACCGGGAGCCCGTCTCGTTCGAGATGCCGATCAAGAACGTGCACCGCAGCGTGTGCACGATGCTCAGCTCGCGCATCGCGCGCCGCTACGGCCTCGCCGGCCTGCCGGACTCGACCATCCGCATCCACTTCACCGGCTCGGCGGGCCAGAGCTTCGGCGCGTTCCTCGCGAACGGGCTCGACCTCACGCTCGAGGGCGAGGCCAACGACTACCTCGGCAAGGGGATGAGCGGCGGCCGCATCGTCGTACACCCCCCGGAGGGCTCGGACTTCCCGCCCGAGCGCAACGTCATCGTCGGCAACGTCTGCCTCTACGGCGCGACCGCCGGCGAGCTCTACGTGCGCGGCATGGCGGGCGAGCGCTTCGCCGTCCGCAACAGCGGCGCGATCGCGGTCGTCGAGGGCGTCGGCGACCACGGCTGCGAGTACATGACGGGCGGGCGCGTGATCGTGCTCGGCCCGACCGGCCGCAACTTCGCCGCGGGGATGAGCGGCGGCATCGCGTACGTGCTCGACGTCGACCTCGGCCTCGCGCGGCGCGTGAACCCGGAGATGGTGGAGCTGTGCGCGCTCGACGCGGAGGACCTCGCGTTCGTGCGCACCAAGGTGCACCGCCACTACGAGCGCACGATGAGCGCGCTCGCGTGGCGCGTGTTGAGCGGCTGGAAGAAGGAGAGCCGGCGCTTCGTGAAGGTGCTGCCGACCGAGTACGGCAAGATCCTGCGCGAGCGCGGCGAGGAGCGCGTGAGCCATGGGTGATCCGACCGGCTTCCTGAGGATCGAGCGCGCGCTGCCGCCGCGGCAGCCGGTGAAGGTGCGCCTGCGCACCTACGAAGAGCTCGAGACGCGCATGACGGTCGCAGAGGCGCGCGACCAGGGCGCGCGCTGCATGGCGTGCGGCGTCCCGTTCTGCCACGCGGGCTGCCCGCTCGGGAACCTCATCCCCGACTTCAACCACCTCGTCTACGAGGACCGCTGGCGCGAGGCGATCGAGGTCCTGCACGCCACCAACAACTTCCCCGAGTTCACCGGCCGCGTGTGCCCCGCGCCGTGCGAGGCCTCGTGCGTGCTGAACATCGAGCGCGTGCCGGTCACCATCGAGCGCATCGAAGAGGAGATCGCCGACCGCGCGTGGGACGAGGGCTGGGTCCGCGCGCAGCCCGCCGCGACCTCGACCGGCAAGCGCGTCGCGATCGCCGGCAGCGGCCCCGCCGGCCTCGCCGCCGCGCAAGAGCTCGCCCGCCTCGGCCACGCCGTCACCGTGCTCGAGCGCGACGACCGCATCGGCGGCCTGCTCCGCTACGGCATCCCCGACTTCAAGCTCGACAAGCGCCTGCTCGATCGACGCCTCGCGCAGCTGACCGCGGAAGGCGTGACCTTCCGCACCGGCGTCACCGTCGGCGACGGCGACGACGGCGGTGTCAGCGTCGCCTCGCTGCGCGCCGAGCACGACGCGGTGATCATCGCCGTCGGCGCCACCCTCGCGCGCGAGCTCCCGATCGAGGGCCGCGAGCTCGACGGCGTCCACCTCGCGATGGACTTCCTCGTCCCGCAGAACAAGCGCGTCGCGGGCGACACCGTCGAGGGCCCGAGCGCCGCCGGCAAGCGCGTCGTCATCCTCGGCGGCGGCGACACCGGCAGCGACTGCCTCGGCACCTCGCTCCGCCAGGGCGCGCTGAGCGTGAAGCAGATCGAGCTCATGCCGCAGCCACCCGACGACGACCCGCTCGCGTGGCCCGACTGGCCGATGATCCTGCGCACCAGCTCCAGCCAGGAGGAGGGCGGCGAGCGCGACTTCGCGGTGATGACCAAGCGCTTCCTCGGGAAGGACGGCAAGCTCACCGGCCTCGAGGCGGTGCGCGTCGAGCGCGTCGACGGCAAGCTCCGCGAGATCGAGGGCTCGACGTTCACCATCGACGCGGACCTGTGCCTGCTCGCCCTCGGCTTCGTCGGCTCGACCGTCGCGGCGAGCGGCGACGGCGTCTTCACCTGCGGCGACGCCCGCCGCGGGCAGAGCCTCGTCGTCTGGGCGATCGCCGAAGGCCGCGAGTGCGCCCGCGACGTGCACGCCTACTTGACACCGAGCTGAGCCCACGCCGACGGGTGCTTCGCACCCTCCCGCGCTGCGGCCGAGCCGCAGCTCCCCGGTCCGCGTTCGCGGCGGACGACCCGCCGCGAACGCGCTCGCGAGCGAACGAGCTCAGAACGAGCTCAGGGGTTGACCTGCGTCACCGGGCCGACGTTGCCGGCCGCGTCCTCCGCCCACACGCGGATCGCCTCGCCCGCGCACGACTCGAACGGGATGGTGAAGGCGCCGACGTCGTCCGCCATCGTCGAGGTCATCACGCTCCTCGCGACGTTGCGCACCCACACGCGCGCGAGCGGCTCGACCGCACCCATCTGCCCGCGCACGCTCCCGACCCGATAGCCGATGCCGGTGCACGGGTTGATCAGACCGCCGCTGTTGCGCACGACGGCGAGCAGCTCGCTCACCGGCGCCTCGGGCGCGATGTCGTCGTGCGTGATGGTGACGATCGCCGCCGGGCTCTCGATCACGCCGGTGACCGCGACGACCTCGAGGCGGTTCTCCGTGTTCGCCTGGAGCGTCACCTCGATCTCGAAGCGCCCGCCGCTGCCCGCCGGGGCGGTGACCGGCGCGCCGGCGCCGCCGCTGACGCGCACGGTGACGCCGTCGCCGCGCGCGGTCCCCGTCACGAGATGCGTCGGCATGCGTGTGTCGGGCGGCGTCGGCGCGTCGAGCTCGGGGGGCTCGGGGACCGACGAGGAGTGCGCCACCATCACCGTGCGCGGCGAGGAGGCGTTGCCCGCCCGATCGGTCGCGATGACCGAGAGCGTGCTCGTCGCGTCCGCCGCGATCGTCACGCCCGCGCTGTAGCGCCCGTCGGGCGCGGCGCTCGTCACCACGGTCGCGACGCCACCCGAGACGCTCACCGTCGCACCGGGCTCGGCGCGCCCGCTCACCACGATCGCGGTCGCGCCCGTCGGCGTCGGGATCGGGTTCACGGTCGGCGGGTCCGGCGGGATCGTGTCGTGCACCACCACGACGACGGTCTCGACGCCGCTGCCCGGCCGCGTCACGACGAGCTCGTTCGCGGCGTTGGCGGTGAGGTCGATCATCACGCTCCAGGTCCCGTCGCCGGCCGCCGTCGTCTCGACGCCCGCCGGGTCGGCGCCTCCGCTCACCGAGATGGTGATCCCGGCGGTGGCGCGCCCGCCGATCGCGATGCGCGCCATGCGCGTCGGCGAGCTCACGGGATCGACGAAGATCGGCGCCTCGAGCGTGCTGTCCTGCGTGATCGAGACGGTCGCGGGCGCGCCCTCGTTCCCGGTGCGGTCGCGCGCGACGACGGAGATCATGTTCTCCGCGTCGCGGCGGAGGGTGACGTCGACCGCGAAGGCGCCAGCGCTGTCCGCCGTCGCGCTCGCCGCGGCGGCGCCGCCCGTCACCTCGAGCTCCGCGGCGGGCTCCGTCGTGCCGGTCAGGCGCACGACCTCGGCGCCCGTCGGCGACGGCAGCGGGTCGAGCACCGGCGGCTCCGGCGCGATGTCGTCGTGCTCGATGATCGCGCTCGCGGCCGCGCTGATCACGATGCCGTCCGAGGCGAAGAGGGTCAGGGTGTTGCGCTGGTTGGGGCGCAAGCCGAGGTTGAGCGTGAACGTTCCGTCCTCGGCGACGGTGGCGGTCGCGTCCGCCGCGCCGCCGACCGCGTCGACCGTCACGCCGGGCTCGGCGGTGCCGGTGAGCGCGATCGGGTTGTCGCGCGTGAACGCCGGGAAGTCGTCGAGCACCGGCGCCTCGATCGCGAGGCTCGGGTCGTGCGTGATGCTCGCGCGCGCCGGCCCGCTCTCGTTGCCCGCCGCGTCGCGCGCGACGACCTCGAGCGCGTTCTCGGCGCTCGCGGTGAGGCTCAGCGTCAGCTCGAAGCGGCCGTCGGCGCCGACGGTCGTCTCGGCGGGCTCGGCGGCCCCGCTCACCGTCACGAGCGCGCCGGCCTCCGCGCTGCCGCGCAGGCGCTGCGTCGCGCGCCGCGTCGGGCTCGTGACCGGGTCGAGCGCGGGCGCGCCCGGAGGCGTGCCGTCGTGGACGACGTCGACCGTGACCGTCGGCGAGTCGAGCTCGCCCGCGCGCTGCGAGACGAGGAGTCGGTTCTCGGCGTCGGGCACGAGCGTGACGTCGAGGCGGAAGCGACCGTCCGCGCCGACCGTCGTCTCCTGCAAGGCCGGCTCCGCGCCGCGCACCTGCAGGCGCGCGCCTGGCTCGCCCTCGCCCGCCAGCTCGATCGGGCTCGCGTTGGTGAGGGGCGGCACGGCGTCGAGCCGCGGCGCGAGCGGCGGGTCCCCGGTCATCATCATCGTCTCGCCGTCGCACGCGCTCAGCCCGAGGATCGAAGCGCAGGTCAGGGCACCCGCGAGCCATCGCGTCCGTTCGTCCATGTCGAAGCACCTCCTCCGACCCCGCCCGAGGTCGCCGGTGGTTCCACAGCAACGCGCGTTCCTCCGCCGAGGCTGGACGCTGGCGCGCCGCCGCCGTGGGCCTCCACCCCACAGGTGTGGGCTCCGATCCCACGACATCGCCTCGAGCCGCCACACCGCCTCCCGGCGGCCTGCGCGCCGCGAGCTGCGCTCCTCCGTGCGCCAGGGCCCCGCGTCGTTCGAGACCTGGGGGCGACTCTTCCAGAACCCGCTACTCCTCGGCGGCGCAGGCCTCGGCAGCGGCGAGCGCGCGGGTGTCGAGCGCGTGCGGCGCGATCGACTCGACGTCGTCCACGTACTCGTCGTACGCGCCGGTGAGCGCCGACATGGACGAGCGCAGGGTGGCGAGGAAGCGCGCCGCGACGAGCTCCGCGTCGAGATGTGCGCGCAGGAGCCCGAGGGTGGTCTCCCAGTGGCCGTCGTCGCCGCCGTCGGTGTGGACGTGCGAGGTGAAGAACGTCATCGCGCGCCGCGGCTCCGAGACGCCCCAACCCGCGATCGTCGCCTCGAGCGCGTCGACGAACGCCGGCGTCAGGTGCGAGGCGATGCCCTCCGCCGCGAGCGGCGACGCCATGAACGCGACCGGATCGTGGTGGAAGCCGATCAAGCTCTCCTGCACGGCCATGAAGTGACGCGTGTGCGGGCTGGGTGCCATGCGCTCGACGACGTACGACACGTCGACGTCGAGGTGCGCGAGGTCGCGCTCGATGATGATCTCGTGGTTCACCTCGCCGGCGAGGTGGCCGAGGAAGTGATCGCGCGTCGCGCGCTCGTGCGAGGAGCCGACGGCGAGGCCGAGCAGCCGCGTCGTCCAGCGAACGAACTGGTGCATGTTCGAGGCGGCGTAGACGTACTGCTCGCGCGTGAGCGTGCGCTCGAACACCGCGCGGAAGAAGCCGCGGCCGTAAAGGTCCGCGAGCCATCGCTCGATCGTCTCGTCGACCTCGTCGATGAACCACTCGGGGCTCGGGCGCTCGTCGCGCACCTGCGCGAACGCCGCCCACGCGCGATCGATCGCGAGGTCGAGGCGATTGGCAGCGGGCACGAGCGAGCGCGGGCGCGCGCCCGTCTCGTCGCGCACCCACGCGAGCCCCTCGATCGCCTCGAGGCCGAGCGCGCCCGTCACGGCGCGGTGCGGATCGCACACGTGCGCGGCGATCGTCGACGCGCCGTCGATGCGCGCACGGCGGGCGGCCGCGTAGAGCACGAGCGCGGCCATCGCCTCGTCGCCTTCGCGCCACGCGAGGTCGCCGACGTAGGCGACGCGCGGGCTCGCGCCGGCGAGCAGGCTGCGATCGCCGCGCGTCACGGACGCGACCGCGAGGAGCGCGCCGTCCGGTGCGCGGAGCGTCACGGTGGTGTCGGCGCTCGCCGACGACGCCGTCAGGCGCGGACCCGCCTCGAAGAGCGCGCGCGCCGCTTCATCCGGTGGCCCGCTCGTCTCGACGACGTGGACGCCTTCGACCAGCGGGCGGGGCGTACCGCGCCGTTGCGGGTGTCTCGTGGGGCGGCTCTTGGCGGCGATGTTCGACATGCGGATCACTCCTTGCGGGATCTCCCGGGTCGGACCATCGGGGCCCTCGCCGGAACAGACGGGATAGAGGTCGAGGTCGGCGGGCTCGCCGCGAAGGACGTTCCGGCGCATCGCGAGGATGGCGCGGCGCACGTCGGGGTCGGCGGTCGGCGCGTCGCGCGCGTCGCAGAAGTTGACGGTCGATCGGTAGCGATCGTCGGGATACGGGAGCGCGCCGATGCGTGCGTCGGGCTCGAAGCCCACGCGACGTGTGAAGCGGTTGTGCTGGTGCGCGAGGCTCACGAGGTGTCGTACGCCGATCGCCGCGGCGCATGCGACCGAAGCCGCGATGACCGCGCCGCCGATCCCGCTGCGCGCACGGGAGGGTGCCGACCACAACGCGCCCACCTCCCCGATCCCGTCCGCGTACCGCCGAGCGACCTCGCGCGCGACCCGCGGGATGCTCGCGAGAGCCTGCTCGAGCGGCAGGGGCTGGTCGGGCGCGCGCACCTGGATCCTCGCCCCGGCGACGAGCTCGCCGCCGTCGTCGTCGAATACGCAGAGCAGCCAGAGCAGATCGGGGCAGAGCTCGGGCTCGTGCGCCGCCGCCCCCGCGCCGTAGCGTGCGTAGCACGCGCGCTGCTGCTCGAGGAACGCACGCCACACGGCCCGCTCCCCCAACGGATCGATCAGAACGACGTGCGATCGCATGACGTGCTCAGTGCCCTCGGATCCACTGTGACGTACGAGTCGTACAAACGTCGATACAGGTGGATTTCACGGAAAGGCGGTTTCTCCCTACAGCAGCAGAGAACACCGTGCCATCTGCGCCACGGACGCAAAGATCCGTGCCTGATGCGCGAGGACCACCCAGAAGGGTTAACCCATCTGGGTCGACCGAGCGCTCACGCGCCGTGCGCGTCGATCGCGTTGCGCAGCGTGACGAACGTCGGACTGAGCGTCTCGGCGATCCGGCGGAGCTCGGTGCGCCCGCGGATCGCATCGGCGGCGCCGACGCCGAGGTGCCTCCACGCCTTGACGATCTCGCGGCTCGAGAAGGTCGCGATCGACGCGTTCATGAGCGCGAGCGAGGCGACCACGAACCGCACGACCACCGCGTCCGAGACGACCGCCGTGGGTGGCGAGTCGCTGACGAGCGCGTCGAGCCGACGGCGCTGCGCACCGGTCGGTGCGCCTCCGTCGGTGAGGATCAGCGCGCAAGGCCGCGGCGCGCGCGCCCGATAGCTGGCGAGCTCGCCGATGCACGCGTCCCAGTCGCTGTCGCTCGGGGCGCTCTTGTCGTGGATCATCACGAACGCGCCGACATCGAGGGTTCCCCAGGCGAAGTTCGAGGCGCTGCGCACGCGTCGAAGCCTAGCCGAGCGGACACCCGTGCGGAACCCCGAAGCGAGCCCGAGTCGCGGCACGCCGCGGCTGGGCCCCCGTCGACCACGGGGCGACGGGAGATTCGATTCATCGACCCGACCTTCAGCGGAGGCCCTCCGCGCTCGCGGCCTGGATGATACGCTGGAGGCACCACGCCCACTGGAGCATGCCGGGGGCGGCCATCGTCTTGCCGGTGTTCAGGAAGGACACCGCGAGGTGTCGGCGCGGATCGGCGTAGACGACCACCGCCGAGAGCCCGAGGTGACCGAAGGCCCCCTTGGTCCCGAGGCCGAAGAGCGAGAAGCGCGTGCCGCCCATCATCGGGCCCAGGCCGTAGCGCATCGGGAAGCCGAACGTCCCGTCGAACTGACGCGGCGTCACCTCGGTGATCGCGCGCCGGATCGTGTGCGGGAGCATCACGCGCGTGCCGGCGAGCTCGCCGCCGTTCAAGAGCATCTGCATGAAGCGCGTCATCTCGAGGATCGTGCCGGTGACGTTGACGCTCGGGAGCACCGCCGACATGAACCGGTGCGAGTTCGAGAGTTCCACCGCGCGCGCGAGCGGGACGCCGATCGAGCGCTCGAAGATCTTGCTCATCATGCTCGGGACGGGCAGCCCGGTCATCGCGTGGCGAGCGACCCGCGGCTCGTCCGCCTCGCTCACGCCGTAGCCGAGGTGCGCGAGCGCGAGCGGCTCGAGGAAGCGGCGGCGGAGCTCGATCTCGATGCCGCGTCCCGCGACCCGCTCGACGATCTCGGCGAGGAGCACCCAGCCGGTCAACGCGGCGTAGGCCGCGAACGTCCCGGGCGGGTGCGTCGGCCGGAGCGCCGCGAGCTCGCGGAAGTCGATCTTCCCCTCGGCGATCGCGCGCTCGACGTCCATCTCCTTCGGCACGTCGGGGATCCCCGCCGTGTGGTTGAGGAGGTGGCGGACGCGGATCGCCTCGCGGCCGCCGCCCTCGAGCTCCGGCAGGTACTCGACCATGCGATCGTCGAGCCCGAGCGCGCCCTCCTCGACCATCGAGTGCACGACCATCGAGCTGACGATCTTCGACGCCGAGAACATCGAGAAGAGCGTGTCCGGCGAGGCCACGCTGCCGACCTCGTCGTCGCTCGGGCGGTTGAGGAGGTGCCCGATCGTCCGGTGGAGGACCGGGCGCCCGCGGTAGAGCACGCACAGGCCGATCGCCGGATGGAGCCCCGTCTCGTAGAGCTTCACGACGTCGGCCCAGACGCGCTCGGTCGGGAAGCGCCCGGGGTCCTCGTCGCCGACGCGAACGAAGCCGAGCGCGTCGTCATGGCGGGTCACCAGTCGCTGGAACCGGTCGAGGAAGGCCACGCGCCCGCATGGTCGCACGACGCCGACCTCGAGGGGCAGGGGTCCTGCGCGCGCGTCGTCCCCTGCGGTTCGGTGCCCGCGCGCCGCGCGGGTGCCCGGGCGCCGAGCCGGACAGGCCGCGAGAAGCTCGCCACAAGTGCGTTCGAGGAAGAGTTATGGCGACTTTGGTACGATCTAACATCGCCACATCTCTTCCATCTCCGGGACTTCTGGCGGATGATGCGCCCGATGAGCTCGATCGTAGGCCGGGATCGAGAGCGCAAGACCCTCGCCGAGGTGCTCGCGTCGGACAAGCCGGAGCTCGTCGCCGTCTACGGCCGGCGGCGGGTCGGCAAGACGTTCCTCGTCCGCCAGGTGTACGACCAGGACATCGTCTTCGAGCTCGTCGGGAGCCACGACGAGAGCCGCGCCACCCAGCTCCGGGCGTTCGCCGCGGCGCTGCGCCGCGCGATCGGGAGCCCGGCGCCGCTGGCCGCGCCCGACGACTGGCCGCACGCGTTCGAGGTGCTCACCGAGTACCTCGCCCCGCTCCTCAGGAAGAGTCGACGCAAGCGCGTCGTCTTCTTCGACGAGCTCCCCTGGTTGGCCACGCCGCGCTCCGGCTTCCTCGCCGCCTTCGAGCACTTCTGGAACGCGTGGGCCTCGACCCAGCCTCGACTGGCCGTCGTGATCTGCGGCTCCGCCGCATCCTGGATGCTGCGCAACGTCATCCAGCAGCGCGGCGGCCTCCACAACCGGGTCACCCGGCGCGTCCGCCTGGATCCCTTCTCCCTGCGCGAAGCCGAGCAGCTCCTCGCCGCGGCGGGCGTCCACCTCGGGCGCTACCAAACGCTGCAGCTCTACATGGCCCTCGGCGGAGTCCCGCACTATCTCGCGCAGGTCGAGCGCGGACAGTCGGCGGCCCAGGCCATCGATCGGCTCTGCTTCGACAGAGGAGCGCCGCTGCGCGACGAGTACCGGACCCTCTACGGCGCGCTCTTCACCAAGCCCGAGAGGCACGAGGCGGTGATCCGCGCGCTGGCGTCGCGACGCCGCGGGCTGACCCGCTTCGAGCTCCTCGAGGCGGCCGGGATGGACACGGGCGGCGCGGCCACCAAGGTGATCGACGAGCTCATCGAGTCGGGGTTCGTCATGACCGCGCCGCAGATGGGCCACGCGAAACGCGACATGATCTACCGTCTCGCGGATCCGTACTCGCTGTTCTATCTGCGCTTCATCGAAGGGCATCGGGGCGCGGGGGAAGGTGCCTGGCTCAAGAAGCACCGCAGCCCAGCCTACCGGGCGTGGTGCGGCCTGACCTTCGAGGCGATCTGCCTGACCCACGTGCACGGGATCCTGAGGGCCCTCGGCATCCACGGCGTCGAGACCGAGGTCTCGGCGTGGCATCACGTGGCGCACGAGCCCGGCGAGCGCGGCGCCCAGATCGACCTCGTGATCGACCGCGCAGATCAGACCATCAACCTCTGCGAGATGAAGTTCGCCGAGGCGGAGTACACCATCGACGAGGCGTACGCGGCCGAGCTCCGCGAGAAGCGCGCGACCTTCGAACGGGTCACCCGTACCAAGAAGGCGATCTTGCTCACCCTCGTGACGACGTACGGCGTCAGGGAGAACGCGCACGCGCAATCGCTCGGCGTCTCGTCGGTGACCATGGACGCCCTGTTCGCGTGATCCGCGAGGCGCGCGGAAAGACGATGTAAGACCGGCGCGCGACCGCTCTGGGACGCTTCATCGCCCCGCGCGTGTAGCCGTCGCGCGGGCTCGCTCGAGGAGTCCGAGATGAAGCTCGCCTGCCGCCTCTTCAAGCTCACCGCCGCGCTCGCGCTCACCGGGTGCGCGGCCGATGTCGTCGACGCGCGCGCGGCGCCGATCGTCGGCGGCGCCGTCGAGCACGGCTACCCGGAGGTGGTGTTCGTGCGCAACGAGGTCACGGGGCAGAACTGCACCGGGACGATCGTCGCGCCGCACGTGGTGTTGACCGCGAAGCACTGCGTCCCGACGGATCCGCCGAGCGGGCGCCCCGATCTCGCGGCGCGCTTCCGCGTGCGCACGGGGACCCACGCCGACGGCGCGACCTACCTCGTGTCGGAGGTGCGCGCGGCGCCGGGCTCGTGGAACGTGGTCGACGGCGCCGACGTGGCCGTGCTGATCCTGTCGGCGCCGGCCAGCGAGCGGCCGCGCGTGATCTCGTTCGACGATCCCTCGGCGCTCCTCGGACAGACGTTCACCGCCGTCGGCTACGGGCGGCGCCCCGACGGCGGCTCGGGGGTGAAGTACTCGACCACGAACCGCGTCGAGGGCGTCGACGAGACGAACCTCGACGTGCCGCCGACGATCTGCACGGGCGACAGCGGCGGACCGCTGATCGGATCGGACGGGCGCGTGTGGGGCGTGGTGTCGTACACGTACGCGAGCGACGAACCGGGCCTGCGGTGCGGGCTCGCGCGCGGGTCGTACAACACGCTGCGGCCGTTCCGGCGGTTCCTCGAGCAGGCGATCGCGGACGCGGGCGGGGGCGCGACGTGCACGCCGGCGCCCGAGGTCTGCGACGGCATGGACGACGACTGCGACGACGTCGTCGACGAGGGCTGCGGGCGCCTCGGCGATCCGTGCGCGGCGGACGGCGAGTGCGCGAGCGCGCTCTGTCGCACGGTCGGCGGCGCGCGGCGCTGCACGGCGGCGTGCGATCCGCTGCGAGCCGCGGACGGCTGCGGCGCGAGCGCGCACTGCGCGCCCGCCGCCGCGGGGAGCTGCGAGGGGCTCTGCGCGCCGGGCGCGCTCGGCGCGCGGGAGCTCGGAGATCCGTGCGCGGCCGACGTCGAGTGCGGGTCCGGGCGCTGCGCCGCGATGGACGGAGGCGCGCGCTGCGTCGAGGCGTGCCGCGGCGGCGGCGAGTTGCGCAGGTGCCGAGCGTGTGCTCAGCGCCGCGCGCGCCGCCGTGGCGCGTGCGTGCGTGGCTGCGCGCGCGCCGACGCCAGGCGCGTCGGACGCCTGGCGCGCTGGCGACGGCGACTGCGCGGCCGGCGCGCGCTGCGCCGACGGACGGTGCACGCGCGCGTGCGCGCCCGACGCGTGCGCGATGGGCCTCGAGTGCGTCGGCGTGCTGCTCGACGAGGCCGGCACCCCGATCTGCCGACCGCGCGAGGAGCCGGCCGACCCGGCGAGCTCACGGGGCTGCGCGTGTCGCGCGGCGCCTCCGACGCGAGGCGGCGGCGCAGCGGCGCTCGGGATCGCGATCGCGTTCGGCGCGCGGCGACGCCGCGTGCGGTGAGCGCGTCACGCGAGCGGGACCTCGAGCGTGTCGAGCAGCTCGTCGCTGCCGAGGCGGCGGTGCTCCTCGCGCGCGAGCTCCCAGATCTGCTGCGCGAGCGCGTCGCGGCCGGCGTCGCGGGCGAGCGCGTACGCGCGCCGCATCGCCCACGCGAGGTCGCGGTCGGCGTGATCGACCCGCTCCTGGAGCTCGAGCGCGCGCTCGAGGTGCTCGCTCGCCTCGGTGTAGCGCTCCGCGCCGACCGCGGCGGCGACCGCGACGACCTCGTGCATGTACTGCACGAGACGTTGACCGAGCAGGTCGGTCATGCGCGCGCCGAGCTCCGTCTCGACGAACGCCTCCTCGAACCGGTCGCCGGCGAGCATGGTGAGCGCGAGGTTCAGGCCGCAGATGTGCTCGTGCTGGCTCACGCCGCCGACCTGCGCCCAGCGCTGCGCGCGGCGGTAGAGCTCCTCGGCCTCGTCGAGGCGACCGGCGCGCCGCGCCGCCTCCGCGAGCGTGTTGATCGCGGTGCACGCGCCGGAGGCGTGGCCGAGCTCCTCGAAGATCGCGCACGCCTCGGCGGCCTGCGACGGGTCGCCGACGCCCGGCAGGCTGAGGCCGAGCAGGCTCGACGCGACGCCCGCGCGGTGCTCGATCGCGCGGGAGACCTCGAGCGAGCGCGCGAAGTCGCGGCGCGCCGCCTCGAACTCGCCGCGCGAGTGGGCGAGGTCGCCGCGCACGCGCAGGCACCGCGCGAGCGGCTCGTACGCGCGCAGCGCCTCCATCACCTCGACCGCGCGCGAGAGGTGGCTGAGCGCGAGCTCGCTCTTGCCGCGGTGGTAGTCGGTGTAGCCGAGCTCGTGCAGTGCGAGCGCCTCGAGGTCCGGCCAGCGGTCGCGGATCTTCGCGAGCGCCTTGCTCGCGCTCGCGGCGGCCGCGTCGAGGTGGCCCATGCGGTTGTGCGCGCTCGCGCGCAGGACGTGGGTCTCGCACGTCGCGCGATCGTCCGGGGCGAGGCCGAGCTCGCGGCCGAGCTGGTCCACGCGATCGAGGAGCCCGAGCGCGTCGGTGAACCGCCCCGCCCCGATCGCCTGCCGCGCGGCGAGCACCGTCACCGCGAGCGCCTCGTCCGTCCGCCGCGCCTCGACGAGGTGCAGCGCGAGCGGCTCCGCCGTCGCCTCGTACCCCGCGGCGTAGGCGGCGCGCAGGGCGTCGGCGGCGGCCGAGTGCAGGGCGGGGAGCCGGCCTCCCTCGCGCGCTTTGCGCAGGAGCGACTCGCGCATCATCCCGTGCGCGAAGCGCAGCTCGCGGCCGTCCGCGCTCGCGACCACGAGGTGCGAGCGCAGCACGCGCGCCACGAAGTCGTCCTCGACGGGCACGCCGAGCGAGCTCGCCGCGGCGCGCCAGCCCGCGATCGGCACCTCGGGCCCGAGCACCGCCGCGAGCTCGAGCGCGAGCCGCGCGGCCGCGCTGCCCTCGGTGAGCCGCTCCACGCGCCGCAGCCACAGCACGTGCAGATCGTCCGGGAGCTCCACCTCCTCGTCGGGTGGCAGCGACAGCGCGCCCTTCTCGACCGACAACAGCCCGCGCGAGATCCAGTCGCCGACGAGCTGCACCGCGAACATCGGGTTGCCGGCGGTGCGCTCCTCGACGCGCCGGGCGAGCTCGTCCGACAGACCGAGCAGCTCACGCACGAGCCGCCGGTGCTCGGCCGGCGCGAGCGGCTGGATGGGGATCTCCTGCACCGCCTCGTGGCGCCACAGCGCCTGCAGCCGCTCGGGCAGCTCGATGCCCTGATCGGTGCTGATCGTCGCGACGACGAGGACGCGCCCGCGCGAGCGCAGGACGCCCTCGAGGAACAGGATCGTCACCTCGTCCCACTGGAGCTCGTCGAGGAGCACGACGACGGGGCGGCGCAGCGACGCCTTGGCCACGAACGTGATCGCGACGCGCACGCGCTCGATCGGCGGTGGCGGCGGCTCCGGCCCGTCGATGGTGTTCGCGCGCGTCAGCGCCTCGAGCTCGTCGGCGTCGACGTGATCGACGAGGTGCGGCGCGCGCCGGCGGATCGCCTCGCGGACCTCGTCGGCCGTGCGCTCGCGGTGGCAGCCGACCCACTCGCGCGCGCCGAACAACAGGCCGACGCCGGGCCGGCCGTCCTCGCGCATGCGCACGCGCGGCGTGTGCGCGCCGACGACCTCGATCGCGCGGCGCGCGACCCACTCGGCGAGCGTGGTCTTGCCGACGCCGGCGGGCCCGGTGAGGAAGACCGCGAGCGCGCGCGGCTCGGCCCCCCCGACGACCTCGGAGAGCGCGCGCCACAGCTCGTCGCGCTCCGCCTCGCGGCCGACGAGCGGGAGCGCGCGGAAGCCGTAGAGGCCGAGCCCCGCGCCGACGACGTGGATGGGGCCGAGCTCGAGCGGCTCGCGCCAGCTCGCGGGCAGCGGGCGGCGCAGCGGCGGCGGCGGCCGATCGCTCGGAGCGGGCCGCGGCGGCGCGCTCGACGTGGCCGTGGTCCGCTGCGGCACCGGCGCGGGGCTGCCGAGCGTGTGCGCGGGCTGCGTCATCGCGTCGCGGGTCACGTCGGCGTCCGACCAGATCGGCGGGACCGCGGCGAGATCGGTGGGCTCGGGCGCGTGACCGAGCGCGTCGAGCGCGTAGCGCGCCTCCGCGGCGGTGCCGATGCGGTGCGTGGGCCGCGCCTCGAGCAGCCGGTCGAGCCACGCGTCGAACCCGCTCGGCAGCACGAAGCGCGGCGCGCCCTCGTCGTCGAAGGCGAGCTCGCGGGCGATCACGCCGAGCGCGTAGAGGTCGGTCCACGCGCCCACGTCGCCGCTCGCTTCGTACTGCTCGGGCGCCATGTAGCGCGGCGTCCCCGAGCCGCCCGACGGCTCCGCGGCGGCGAGCTGCGCGAGCCCGAAGTCGGCGATCGCGAGCTGCGGCGCGCGCGCGCCGCGCCGCACCCAGAGCACGTTGCTCGGCTTCAGGTCGCGGTGCACGACGCCCCGCGCGTGCGCGTGCGCGAGCCCGTCGAGCAGCGTCGCGAGCGCCTCGCGCAGCGCCCGCCATCCCGGCCGCGGCGGTCGCGCCCAGAGCGTCGCCTCGCCGAGCTCCATCACGAGGTACGGCTGCTCGGGCGCGAGCGACTCGGGGCGCGCGCGCGCGACCGAGGGACGCACCTCGCCCTGATCGACGATGCGCACCACCGCCGGGTGCAGGAGGCTCGCGACGGCCCGCGCCTCGCGCGCCACCGCCTGCCGATCGATCGGCTCGCGCAGCAGCTTCACCGCGACCGCGAGCGAGCTCGGCGGGTGGACGGCGCGCCAGACGTCGGCGCTGCCGCCGACGGCGAGCCGCTCCTGGAGGTAGAACACGCCGAGCCGGAGGAGGCCCATCCCGCCTCCGAGGATGCCACGGCGGCGTGCCCGGGGGCGCGCGCGAGAATTCGAACCGGGCGGCGGTCGATTTCGTGCGACGGCGCGCGCCGGCTCGCGTCCTCGGCGTGCGCGGCGAGGGGCCGCGTGACTTTCCCGACGAGGAGCCGAGAGACCCATGAAGAGGACCACCGTAGCGCGCGCGCTCTTGATCACGCTGGCGCTCGCGAGCGCCACCGCCTGCGGGCGCGGCGCCGTCGCCCTGCGCACCGAGACGCCGGTGCTCTTGCAGGCCGCCGCCGACCCCGCCGCGCTGCGCGCGGCGATCGTGCGCGCGCTCGAGGCGCGGCGCTACACCACCGAGAGCGAGGAGCCGGGCGCGATCGTCGCGCGCATGTCGCAGCGCGGGACGATGCTGCGCGTGCGCGTCGACTACAGCGGGACCGACTACCGCATCACGTACCTCGAGAGCGAGGGGCTCGAGCACCGCGTCGACGCCGCCGGGCACGCGACGATCTCGCGCCGCTACGACGGCTGGGTCGCGCAGCTCCAGCGCAGCATCGCCGACGAGCTCGCGCGGCCCGAGCGCGAGGCGCGCGAGGCGGTCGAGGAGCAGCGGCGCCACGAGCTCGCGGTGATCGAAGAGCAGCGCCGTCGCGAGCAGGAGGCGCGCGACCACCAGTCGCGCGAGCAGGAGCGCGAGCGTCGCGCGCAGCTCGAGCGCGAGCGCCACCTCACCGAGCGCGAACGCCTGCGCGCCGAGCAGGCGCGCGCCGAGGCGGAGGCGCGGCGGCCGGTCATCGTCGACCACACGCCGTACGTCGTCGACTCCATGGTGGTCGCGCCGCGCCAGCGGGTGCGCGCCCGCTTCGCGAGCATCGACGTCGACGGCCGCGTCCGCACGCGCTGGCTCGACGGTCAGGCGGAGGGCGACATCGACAGCACGTCGATCGGGCTGCCCGCGAGCTGCCGCGGCTTCTACGCGGGCACGCCGGAGCACCTGCTCCAGGTGCGGCGAGGCGTCGACTACCTGCGCCTCGAGACCGACGCGGAGGGCGACCCGACGCTCATGCTCGTGGCGTCGGACGGCGCGGTGTACTGCGACGACGACGGCGGCGAGGGGCTGAACTCGCGCATCGAGGGCAGCTTCCCGCCCGGCACGTACCGCGTCTACGTCGGCAGCTACCGCGCGGGCGAGAGCGCGCGCTACCGGCTCCTCGTCAGCGCGGAGCGCGCCGAGGCGCCGCGGCCGGACGTCGCGCGCCGCGCCCCGCGCGACGCGCCGCCCGCGCCGTGCCGCACCGTCGTGATCGAGATGGGCCACAACCCCGTCCAGGGCATGCACTGCGACGGCGCGGAGCCGCGCTGCGCCGAGGCGCTGCTGCGCGCCGGCCACTCCCCCGCCCAGCTCCTGCACTGTCGCGGCGTCGAGCCGGCGTGCGCGGTCGCGTCGCTGCGCGCCGGCCACTCCCCCGCGCAGCTCCTGCACTGCCGCTGAGCGCGTCACCCCTCACGCGCGGCTTCACCGCCCTCCGCACATGCGAGCTGGAACTCCTCAGGGGGTGATCTGCAAACGCTCATCGATGCGCCAGGCGATCGAGTGCAGGCCATCGGGAGGCGTGGCGGCGAGGGCCGCTGATGTCGTCTCGTGACCGTCACGATCGATCGTGCGGGAGTGGTACTCACGGGCACTGCCGTAAATGATGAGCGCCCCGCCCGAGTCCGCGCGCCACCGAACTGACCCGCGGGCGATGCCGGTTTCCGTCGGAACGTGGGCCAGCGGCGTCATGCCGTGCAGGTCATAGAGAACCAGCATCACGCCAGTCGGCCCGTCGCACGGCAGAAGGAGCCGGCTGCCATCGGGCGACGACCGCCACGGTCCCCAGAAGCTGTCGCGAGCCGGCGAGCAAGGGAGTGAAGCCTCTCGAGGTGGCTCGGTGCTTCGTCGGCTCGCAGCAAGGGTCAAGACGTCCGCCTCGTCTTGTCGAACGACGACGTACCCGTCATCGCCCGCCCGCGAGACGTCCGCCCATCGAGCGCCCCGCAAAGAGCTGAGCTCCCGGCGCTGCCGCCGCGTGATGTCGAGCAAGCCCACGTATCCGCCTTCATCAACGCGTGCGTGGACGAGGATCGCGCCATCTCGGAGCACCGCGAGTGGGAGCTCGTCGGGCAGAATGAAGCTGCGATCGACTTCTTCGCCGGTCACTGGGTCGTGGACCGACCATACCGCACCTCGAGCGCGTGGGGTCTCATGCCAGTTCGTTGGGCACATCTCGTCCAGTCGAAACTCCAGACAGCTGCCCGGGCGGAAGAAGCCAGCCGAGCACTCGCTGCTCAGCGCGAAGAAGCCGCCGTAGGTCATCTCGACGAGGTGAGTCCTCATCCGGCGTCGGGTGACCGTGCCCATCTCGTTGACGAAGCACGTGACGCCGAGGACACGACCATCGGCGCGATAGTTGGCGCTGAAGCCGGCTGCGTCCCATCGGGGCTCGGTACCAGACGCATCACAACCCTCGAGCCCGCCGGCAGGAGGGAGTTGCGCGATCGGTCGGCCGGAGTCGACATCGACGACTGTGATAGAGTCCCCCCGCGAGAGGACGACCGAGCGCCCGTCCGGAGAGCCGAGGACGTCGTCGGCCGGATCGGCGTTGGCGACGCGTCGGATACTCCCGTCGCCGCCAAGTTCGAGCAACGCACCATCCGCGACGACGAGCAGCGAGTCGATGGGCGCCGCCGGAGCCGGGGGCGTCGACCCGCAGGCTGGCGGGTCGGCAGCCGGCACCGGCGAGTGGGCGAGGTAGCACCCCACGCCAGCGATGGAGCCCAGGAGCACCGCGAGCAGTTCTACCGTTCGATTCCCCACGACCGACGATGACATGGGACTATCCGGATCGAACGCACGTCTCGTGACCGAGGTCGCTGGTGCCAGCTGCTGCGCGTTTACGCGACGGAGGGGCCCGCCACCCCGGTTCGCGCCCGCGCCGTACGCCGCCGGTCGAAGCGGCAACGTGCAACGCTCTCTTGCCTCGGTGAGACACGGCGCCCCTCGCAGATACCATGCACACAGGCGACTCAACATGGCGCGGGCATCAGGACCCTCCCACCGCATTCACCCCGGGGGCAACATTCGCTCAACACCGTTCCCGCATGCTCTTCGTAGGCTTCTCTGAGAAGCGCGAGCTCCGCGTCGCACGCCGCTTTCTCAGCCTCCACACGGGTCAACTCGCGCGTGAGCTCGGCGGCGAGCGCGAGCAACGGGACCAGCGCAGCTGCGAGCCCAATGACAATCGTCCAGAGTATGAACGACGCCGGTCCGGCGTTCAGCGCAGCGATGAAGAGCACGATGAGCGCCACGAGCAGAACGACGACACCAAGCCAGGCCGCGGCGACTTCCACGATGAGGCCCTCGTAGCGGCTTGTGAGACGCGCGCAGCGTGCGCAAGCGGCCTCGAGCTCGAAGTACGTCCGATCGAGCGCGATGACGCCATGGTCGCACCGAGGGAGCACGGGGCACATCGAGTCGCAGTCTCGAGACCCCAACCCGGACATCGGGTCCGGCGGCGGCAGATCGAGCACGTGGGGTCCGCTCGAGAACGGCTGGCTCGCGCAGTCCTCCGCTCTCGCGAAGAGGGGTAGCCGTTCGCGCGCGACGAGAAAGCTCGCCTCCTCATGGAGCGGACAGTCCTCGAACCGCAGCTCCGCCACCGATCCGCCGCTCCGATCGACTATCGAGACGCGCCGAATGCCGACGCCGCCGACATCTCGGAACGCGAAGAGGACGCGGAACGCGTCGCCCTCCGGGTGCCCGATGGAGCGGGTCTCGATCACTGTCGCCGCCCCGGGCCGAAGCACTCACACCCGGCGGCGCTGGCCAGATGAGCATGGGCCTCGAGGTGGGCGCGACCTCCGAGCTCGACGAACCGCTCAACGTCGGACCCGAGCCCTTGCCCCCAATGGCCCGCCAGCTCGTCGAGACGACGCGCAAGTCGTCTGGACCGGCGAAGCGCCAGCAGGAGGATTGCCGTCGTCGCCAACAGTCCGAAGCCCAGCACCTGTGCCGCCGAGCTCGACGGTTCTAGCGTCAGAAGGACGATATCGGCCACGGCGAAGGTGGCGGTGATCAGCACTGCTAGCGTAGCAACGCCTACGAACCGTCCACGCTGTCGTTGGACACGATCGATCTCGCTCCGGGCTCGGAGGGATTGCGTGTGCTCGCGCTCCGCCGCCTGCCGAAGCGCGCGAGCCGCTGGGTCATGCTCCAGGTCAATCGCGGCGATAGGGAGTGCGTAGGCGTCGAGTGCCGGCTCGTCTGCGTCAAACGGCGACGGGAAGATCGGAGCGGACGCGTCCGACGATCCGTCATCGTAGGAGAGCTTTAGGCGGACTGGGAACTCCCGGCGACTCACGTCGTACAGTGCCACCAGCGCGCCGTCGGCCGTAGCCGCACGTTCAGCGAGAGGACGTCCGCTGGCACCCCAGACCACGACTCGCTTGGCGGCGCGTGCAGCGTACGCGGCGAAGGACAGCGTCCCGGGAGCCACCTCGATGAGATAGAGGGATATCTCGAGTCTCGCGCGCGCTACTCTGCCGCCCGGCATAACGCTTCTTCGGGTCGTCGAGCCTCCCGGGGGCTAGCCATACGAAACCAGGAAGACGGTACCACCCGGGGGGCGCCCGTCGCAACCAGAGCCGATTCGGGCGGCCGAATCGGCGCGCCAGTAACGCAGGACGCAGGACACGAACCCCCCAGGCCGACGTCCACGAGCGTCCCGTGGGGCCGCAGATCGACCGTGAGCAGGCGATGAGGACGGAGCGGTGCGCCGCGGCCGGCGAGGACGCTCAGCCGAACGCAGGCCGGAGCTGGCCCCGAGGCCGTGACGTAAGTGCCCGAGCTGCGGCGCGCGCGCGCCGCGCCGCACCCAGAGCACGTTGCTCGGCTTCAGGTCGCGGTGCACGACGCCCCGCGCGTGCGCGTGCGCGAGCCCGTCGAGCAGCGTCGCGAGCGCCTCGCGCAGCGCCCGCCATCCCGGCCGCGGCGGTCGCGCCCAGAGCGTCGCCTCGCCGAGCTCCATCACGAGGTACGGCTGCTCGGGCGCGAGCGACTCGGGGCGCGCGCGCGCCACCGAGGGGCGCACCTCGCCCTGATCGACGATGCGCACCACCGCCGGGTGCAGCAGGCTCGCGACGGCCCGCGCCTCGCGCGCCACCGCCTGCCGATCGATCGGCTCGCGCAGCAGCTTCACCGCGACCGCGAGCGAGCTCGGCGGGTGGACGGCGCGCCAGACGTCGGCGCTGCCGCCGACGGCGAGCCGCTCCTGGAGGTAGAACACGCCGAGCCGGAGGAGGCCCATCCCGACTCCGAGGATGCCACGGCGGCGTGCCCGGGGGCGCGCGCGAGAATTCGAACCGGGTGGCGGTCGATTTCGTGCGACGGCGCGCGCCGGCTCGCGTCCTCGGCGTGCGCGGCGAGGGGCCGCGTGACTTTCCCGACGAGGAGCCGAGAGACCCATGAAGAGGACCACCGTAGCGCGCGCGCTCTTGATCACGCTGGCGCTCGCGAGCGCCACCGCCTGCGGGCGCGGCGCCGTCGCCCTGCGCACCGAGACGCCGGTGCTCTTGCAGGCCGCCGCCGACCCCGCCGCGCTGCGCGCGGCGATCGTGCGCGCGCTCGAGGCGCGGCGCTACACCACCGAGAGCGAGGAGCCGGGCGCGATCGTCGCGCGCATGTCGCAGCGCGGGACGATGCTGCGCGTGCGCGTCGACTACAGCGGGACCGACTACCGCATCACGTACCTCGAGAGCGAGGGGCTCGAGCACCGCGTCGACGCCGCCGGGCACGCGACGATCTCGCGCCGCTACGACGGCTGGGTCGCGCAGCTCCAGCGCAGCATCGCCGACGAGCTCGCGCGGCCCGAGCGCGAGGCGCGCGAGGCGGTCGAGGAGCAGCGGCGCCACGAGCTCGCGGTGATCGAAGAGCAGCGCCGTCGCGAGCAGGAGGCGCGCGACCACCAGTCGCGCGAGCAGGAGCGCGAGCGTCGCGCGCAGCTCGAGCGCGAGCGCCACCTCACCGAGCGCGAACGCCTGCGCGCCGAGCAGGCGCGCGCCGAGGCGGAGGCGCGGCGGCCGGTCATCGTCGACCACACGCCGTACGTCGTCGACTCCATGGTGGTCGCGCCGCGCCAGCGGGTGCGCGCCCGCTTCGCGAGCATCGACGTCGACGGCCGCGTCCGCACGCGCTGGCTCGACGGTCAGGCGGAGGGCGACATCGACAGCACGTCGATCGGGCTGCCCGCGAGCTGCCGCGGCTTCTACGCGGGCACGCCGGAGCACCTGCTCCAGGTGCGGCGAGGCGTCGACTACCTGCGCCTCGAGACCGACGCGGAGGGCGACCCGACGCTCATGCTCGTGGCGTCGGACGGCGCGGTGTACTGCGACGACGACGGCGGCGAGGGGCTGAACTCGCGCATCGAGGGCAGCTTCCCGCCCGGCACGTACCGCGTCTACGTCGGCAGCTACCGCGCGGGCGAGAGCGCGCGCTACCGGCTCCTCGTCAGCGCGGAGCGCGCCGAGGCGCCGCGGCCGGACGTCGCGCGCCGCGCCCCGCGCGACGCGCCGCCCGCGCCGTGCCGCACCGTCGTGATCGAGATGGGCCACAACCCCGTCCAGGGCATGCACTGCGACGGCGCGGAGCCGCGCTGCGCCGAGGCGCTGCTGCGCGCCGGCCACTCCCCCGCCCAGCTCCTGCACTGTCGCGGCGTCGAGCCGGCGTGCGCGGTCGCGTCGCTGCGCGCCGGCCACTCCCCCGCGCAGCTCCTGCACTGCCGCTGAAGATCGGTCGATGAATCGGACCGAGCACCGCCGTGGTCCCATGTGCCGCGTGACCACCCATCGTGGCGGTGGTAGCTTGGCAGCAAGGGAGGAGGACGCGCATGACACAGCGTGATCGACGAGGGCGTCGGCTCATGGGGGGGGGGGGTTGCCGTGCTCGTCCTCATGGCGCCGTTGTTGGCCGGCGGCCGGCGCGGCACGTGTGACGGACCGCGCGGGTTCTACGTGGACGTCCGCGAGCCGCTCCCCGTCGGAGACCGGACCGCTCGCTACTTCGTCGAGATGCCGACGTGGGCGGACGAAGATCTCTCGGGAAGCGCGAGGCTTATCACGCCCTGGGCTCCCCTCGTCGGTGGCCCGGGTGTCGGGGCCCGGGTCGATCGGATCCGTTGGCAAGGCGACTCCTACTCGCAGGCGCTCATCTTCCCGGCCGAAGGCGATGCAGCCGGGACGATTCGCGAACGGGGCTGGACCCGCTCTTCCGACGACGGGGCGATCGATCTCGGACTGGCCGGGCGCTTCTCCTCCGTGCGGTCCGTCGACCTTGGTTCTTGCTCCGCGACTCAGTCGTACATCGACGGCGCGGGTGGGGGGTTCGCCGAGCAGCTCGATGCGGGGCTCCTCGAGGCGCTCCGCCAGCCGATCGCGGACAGTGCCCCAGACGCCTGCGCCATCACGTGCGCGGGTCACCTCGAGCCCATCACCTACCTCATCTGCTTGTCCAACTGCGTCGCGGTCGGCGCGCGGGTCGGTCGGAATCGGCCATCGGAGTTCTGGCCGACGTTCGGTTCGCAGGCGCCCTCCGGCGTCCCCGAGGTGACCGAGACGGAGGGCTACCCCACCGACGACAGCCTCTGCTACTCGGCCGACTTCTACGCCGGGGTCGCCCACACGTTCACGGACTCGGCGCCGTTCACCGTGTGCTTCCAGATCGGGGTGCGCCGCAGCTTCGTGCCGTTCCTCGAGCGCGAGGCGCTTCGCCGCCCCGACGATCGGGCGCGTGCCCCGTTCGAGTTCGAGCGGAGCCGGGTAACCGTCCGGCTCACGCGCGTGGTCGTCGGGACGTTTCGATCCGGTCAGCTCCCCACGATCACGCCCGCGCAGCTCGAGGCGGCGCTGCGAGACCCGGTGGGCGGCCTGGCCCCCTCGCTCGAGGCGCGGATCACCGAGGCGCTCTGGGCGCCAGCGCTCTGCCCCGCGCTGACGAACGCTGCGAACCGGGCGGCGTGTCGTCTCGCCACGGGCACGAACGACGTGCGGATGCGCGATGGCGCGCCGCAGTTCCTCGCCCACCCCGACCGCTTCGAGGTGTTCCCCGACCGCCTCGAGATCGTTCTGACCCGAGACTACTGGGATCGTCCTGAGGAGGCGCCACCGCCGTCCCTCCAAACCGACCGGCAGGTCGACATCTTTCGCGTGGGCATGCTCTGTGACCGCGCACGGATGATCCCGGCGAGCATCGACCACCCCACCGCGCGGCTGGTGATCCCGTGAGCCCCCCGGTGACGCGCGCCGCCACGGTGGCCGTCGCGCTCTCCCTCGTCGGGTGCTTCGACTCGCACGGCACGGAGGACGCCGGGGCCCGGCGCGACGCACAGGTCGACTGGCCGGACGGCTACGTTCCGAGCACGTGCGAGATCGCGCCCGGCATCCTGCGATGCAACGCGCCGGGCTGCGAAGACACGTGCCCGTGGACGGCCGAGTGTTACATGCAGGTCCCGATCCCGGCAGGCGACGGCTTCCGCGTCGGGCCTGGCGTGTGCGTCGAGTCCAGGGGCTTCGGTTGCGCTTGCGAAGCGGGTGAGGTCTGCGTGCCGGGAGTCACCCCCCGGGCCTCGGGGTTGCCGATGTTTTACCTCTGCGCTGACGCCGAGCACTGCGTCGCGGCGCGCAACGCGGCAGGGCTCGACGAGCTCGCTGGCTGCTTCTACGGCGACCTGACGCCGGCGGTCACGGGGGAGCTCCCGGAGGTCTCGTGCGCCGAGCGACCGCACGAGGCGCTCTGCGGCAGGGGCTGTCCGTGCGAGGACGGCTCGCGCTGCGGGCTGGCCAGCGAGACCGCGTCGTGGGGGCTGTGTCAGAGCCGGGCCCACGGCACGAGCTGCCGCGTGAGGGCCGGGTGCAACAGCGTCTTGCCGTTCGAGTGCGAAGGGTGTCGCGCGTGCCTCAGGATCGAGCCGAGCCCCGAGATGGCAGCACGGTGGGAGTCCGAGCCCTTCCAGTACTCGCTGTGCGTCCCGCCGGAGGTCTGCGAGACGCTGGCCTCGCTCTACCCCGACCGCTACACGTGTCCGCCATAGGCACCTGAGATGCCCCGCGCAGCTCGTGGCGTCGAGCCGGCGTGCGCGGTCGCGTCGCTGCGCGCCGGCCACTGCCCCGCGCAGCTCCTGCACTGCCGCTGAGCGCGTCACCCCTCACGCGCGCCTTCACCGCGCCGACGGGCCGCTGTACCGTCGGCGCGGTGAGGCGGCACGGCGACGAGCGCGACGAGGACGCGCGGTGAGGCTGGCCGCGCCGCTCCTCGCCGGCTACGGGCTCGGCGTCGTCGCGCTGTGCGGGCTCTCGGGAGACCCGCCCGCGACCGAGCGGCGCAGGCTGTGGCAGGGCCAGGTCGACGGCGTGACGCTCACGATCGGCGCGCGCATGCACGCGTGGTCCCGCGGCGCGCACCTCGATCACTCCGCGCGCTGGGTCCCCGCGGCGCGCTTCGCGGCGATCTACGAGGACGTCGAGGCGGCGCGGGAAACGCGCCCCATCGCCCGCTACGACCTCACCACCGGGCGCCCGATTCGTCCCCAGATCGGATCGCGCCTGCGCTCGGACGACGACGGCCGCGCGGCGCTGGCGAGCCTCCCGTTCGTGGTCTGCCCGGTCCGCCACGGGGTCGCCTTCCGGCTCGCGGACGAGGCCTGGCAGGTGGTCTGGGTCCTCGGTGACGAGGTGTTCCACGCGTCGCCGCCGCTCGAGGGCGACGCGTGCGGGGAGCTCGCCGGGCGCGTGCCCGCGCGCGACGAGTGGCTCGCGCAGCGCCCCGTCGGCGCCACGACGTGCCGCGCGCTCGACGACGCGGGGCGGCGCGCGCTCGCCGCCGACTGCCTGGCGATCGGGCTGCGCACGGAGCTCGTCCCGATCGCGCCGCTGCCGGAGTCGGGAGAGGCCCGCCGGGCGGCGATCGCGCGGCCGCGCCCCGAGGACGACCCGTTCGACGCCCGGATCGCGGCGGACCCGGCGGCGATGGCGCGCTTCGAGGCGCGGCAGCTCGCGGCCGACGAGCCCGACGCGACCGACTCGGCGCCGCCGTCGCGCCGTCAGTTCTGGGCGCCCGGCGTGGCGCGCGTGCTCACCCGCGCCGGACGCGGCCCGAGCTTCGTCGCGCGCGTGACCGCCCAGTGCCGCGACGCGAGCCAGCCGTGCACGGATCGGATGCTCGAGGTGCTCGGCGCGCTGTGGCGCAGCGACGGCGCGCTCTCGCCCGACGCGTGCGAGCAGGTCAGCGCGCTCGCGGAGGTCCTCCGGGCGCGCCCCGACCCCGCGCCGATGGTCCGCGTGCTGGGCTTCGTGCGCGGCTACTTCGAGTGCGACACGCCCGCGCTCCGCAGGCTCGCGCTCGAGGGGCTCGGCGTCCCGACGCAGCCCGAGACGACGCTGACGACGCCCGACAGCCAGCGCTACGCGAACAACGACACGCACTGCGGCGTCGCGCAGCTCCGCGACCGCGCGCGAGAGCCTCGCTGCGGATCGTACCCGCGCTTCGCCGGTGCATGGTGGATGCAGAGGTGTGATCCCGACGCCGTCGCGCGCGCCCGCGCCCTCGCGGCGGAGCGCCCGCGGGCGCCGTTCGATCCGCGCGAGGACCAGGTCCTCGACGGCGCGCTCCGCGTCCTGGGCGCGTGCGACGCCGAGGCCTTCGAGGCCGCGGTCGCGCACGTGCCGGACGACCCGGTCCCCGCCGCGAACCTGCGCTCGCGAGCGCGGCTGCGCGCCGTCTTCCTCTCCCCGCGCTGAGTCGGCTGAGGCGCACGCTCCAACGCTCGAGCGGCGCGGCGCTCGATCGGTCGACGCTCTTCGAGTCCCGCGGACGCCGCGCTCCTGCCAGCGGCGCGCGGCGACGCCGTCGTGTACGCTGCGCGACCATGTCGATGACGAGCGAGCCCACGACGAGAGAGTGCGCGCGCTGCGGCGCGCACCTGCACCACGCCACCCTCCAGGGCTTCAGCCTGCTCGGCTGCGGCGCGTGTGGGGGCGTCTTCATGGACCAGGAGGCCGCTGCGAAGGTGGTGGACGGAGGCGTCTGGCAGGCGGGTCAGCTCGCAGAGACCCTGGAGCGCGGCACGACCGCGGATCTCGCCGCCCTCACACGCGAGCCCTGCTGCCCCGAATGCGGTGTGGTCATGGCGCCTGCGCACCTGATGGGCGTCGAGCTCGACGTCTGCGCGGAGCACGGCACCTGGTTCGATCGCGGTGAGCTCAGGTTCCTGCTGCGGGCCGTCTCGCCGCCGACCACCCCACAGCTCGCCGTCCGACGTCCCGCGCCCGCGAAGGAGCGCTATCGTTGGCTCGCGACGTTCCCCATCTTCTGCAACGCGCTGGTCGCCCTCTCCACGCTCGCCGGCTTCTACGGGCTCATCGCGGCGCTCTTCTTCGACGGTTACCCGGACTTCCCCGGCGCCGCGTGGGCGCTGCTGCAAGCCTCGATCGGCGTGTCCTTCCTCTTGGCTGCCGCCCAGGCGAGCAAGCTGCTGCTCGATCTCGCCGATCGGGGAGAGCTCTCCTGAGGCGAGCGCCGGACGACGAGGACACACGAGCCGAGCGGGCGCGAGCTGGACGCGTATACTCCCGCGCATGCCGGGGAGCTCGGGGCGGGACGCTTCGCCGCGTTGGGGAGCGATCCTCGACGCGGTCGCGCGCGTCGCCGATCACCTGCGCGCCGCGCCCTCCGTCGCGGAGGCGATGCCGCAGGTGCTCGCGGTCCTCGGGCACGGGACGGGCGTCAGCCGGGTCTACGTCTTCGAGCACGTCGCGCACGATCGGGACGACGCGCGGATCCGCCAGCGCTTCGAGTGGTGCGCGCCGGGCGTGGAGCCGCAGATCGACAACCCCGATCTGCAGGACGCCGACCTCGGCGCGATGGGCTTCGACCGCTGGGTGCGCGAGCTGACCGCGGGGCGCCCGGTGTTCGGCGACGTGGCGGACTTCCCCGCGAGCGAGCGCCCGCTGCTCGAGGCACAGGCGATCCACTCGGTGCTCGTCCAGCCGATCTTCTCGGGGTCGTACTGGTGGGGGTTCATCGGGTTCGACGCGTGCGAGCGACCCCACGCGTGGCAAGCGGCGGAGGCCGACACGCTGCGCGTCGCCGCCCAGATGTGCGGGATGGCGCTCGCGCTCGAGTCGCGCGAGGCCCACGCGCGGCACGCGTACAAGATGGAGGCGCTCGGCCGCATGGCGGGCGGCATCGCGCACGACTTCAACAACCTGCTCGCGGTGATGCACGGGAACGTGGAGCTCTTGCGCCGAGACGCGGGGCTCGCGGGCGTCGATCCCGGCCGCCGGCTCGTCGAGCTCGAGCAGGCGATCGACCAGGCCGCGCGGCTGACGCGCGAGCTGCTCGACTTCGGGCGCCCGCGCGACGAGGCCGCGCCGGTCACCGCGCCGCTCGAGGCGCTGCGCGCGCTCGAGCCGCTCCTGCGCCGCGTGGCCGGCCCGGACGTGCGGCTCGACCTCGACGCGCTCGGCGACGTCGCGCCGGTCCGCATGGCGCCGTCGCGGCTCGAGCAGATCGTGTTGAACCTCGTGAGCAACGCGCGCGACGCGATGCCCGCGGGGGGCACCCTGCAGCTGCGCCTGCGGACCCTCGAGGCGGCCGAGGCGCTCGTCCTCGGGGACGTGCTCGCGCCCGGCGAGTACACGCTGATCTCGGTGCGCGACAGCGGGCACGGCATCCCTGCCGAGCTGCGCGAGCGGGTGTTCGAGCCGTTCTTCACGACGAAGGAGCTCGGGCAGGGGACGGGGCTCGGGCTCTCGACGGTCTACGGCGCGGTGTCCGCCGCGTCGGGCGCGCTGCGCCTGACGAGCTCCGCGTCGGGCACGGAGCTGCGCGTGTACCTGCCCGCCGAGCGCGCGAGCGCGACGCCGCTGTCGCGCGCAGCGTCGGAGCCGGCGCCCGCGCCCGGTCACGGCGAGCGGATCCTCGTGTGCGACGACAACGCGGCGAGCCTCGAGTGGATCGCGCAGGTGCTCCACGACGCGGGCTACCGCGTGCTCGTCGACGCGAGCGCGACCGGGTGCCTCGCGCGCGAGGAGGTCGCGAGGGGTGAGATCGACCTCCTGCTCACCGACGTGCGGATGGCGCCGATCGACGGGCCCACGCTGGCGGCCGAGCTGCGCGAGCGGATGGGCTCGCTCCCGTGCGTGTTCATGTCGGGCTTCACCGCGAACCTGCTCACCGGCCTGCGCGAAGAGGACACGCTCCTCGACAAGCCGTTCACGCGCGCGCAGCTCCTGAGCGCCCTCGCGCGCGCGCTGCGCGAGGGCCGGTGAGCCGCGATCAGCCGTCGTAGGGCCGGCAGCACAGGTCGCCGGGCCGCGTCGCGCACGTCTCGCCGCTCCGGTAGAGCGCGATGCAAGAGGCCATGAGGCGGTAGTAGTAGTCGCCCATCGCGTTCTGCCCGGGCTCGATGTCGCGGTTGTACTCCACGTCGTACGCGTCGAGGAAACACGCCGAGTAGCGCGAGCACGGGCAGGTCTCGTGCTGCCCGCACGGGATGCGCTGGATCGTCCACTCGTTCCAGCCGGTGATCGTCGCGACGCCGACGCCCGGGTTGTCGAAGAGCGTCCCGAACTGCGCGCGCATGGTGAGGCCTCGGTGCTTGGGCACCGCGCACTCGGGCACGCTCATGTACGTCCACTGGTAGGCGGTGGTGATGCTCACCTGCTCCACCCTGCCCTCGCGGATCGCGGAGCGCTGGTTGCACCGCCCGCCGCGCGCCGGGTCCGCCGCGCACGGCTCCATGAAGCTCCAGTAGCTCGCGTCGTAGCGCCCCATGTGCGCCCACATGCGGCGCACCGTGTAGCGCGCCGACAGCTCGCGCAGCTTCGCCTCGTCCGTGACGAACGCCTCGCGGTTCTCCGTGACGAACAGGAGCGGCAGCCCGAGGTGCTCGGCCTGCATCCCCGGGTGCGCGGCGAGCCGGCTCAGGAGGTAGTCCACCGTGAAGACCGCCGGATCGGTCCGCGAGCTCACCACCGGCACCCAAGGCACGATGCGCGGCGCGCCGGGCACCGCGCTCCACACCGCGAGCATGCGCTCGAACGGATCGATGACCATCTCGCGCGTCCGGTCGCTGCGGCTGTCCATGTACGCGTGGTTGGTCGCGTCGATGAAGACGAAGTCGATGCCCGCGTCGCGGAGCTGCTCGGCGTGCCGGCGCAGCAGCGCGTCGTTGCGCGAGAGGCAGTAGTAGCCGGCCTCCGGCCGATCCCACCAGTGGAAGGCGTACAGCGGACCCCACGACTGCCGCCCCGCGAGGATCTCGCTGATGTCGTGGATCGCGCGGCGGTGCGGGTTGCCCTCCGCCTGCGGGCAGTGCCACGTGCTGTAGAAGATCCCGATCAGCGTGCCGCTCGTGTCGACCGGCCGCGACACGCACGCGTTGACGGACGTGTCGCAGCGCTGGCGCGCGCTCGCGCAATGCGAATCGTCGCGGCACTCGACGCAGAAGCGCCCGTCACAGCGGCCCCCGGTCGGGCACGTGCCGAACAAGCACGAGTACCGGCAGTAGCCGCGGTCGCAGCGCCTGCCCGTCGGGCACTCGGCGTCGCCACTGCACTCGGGCGGGGGCGCGCTCGAGCCCGCGTCGGAGCCCGCGTCGAGCGCGAAGGAGGCGTCGGGCGCGAAGGAGGCGTCGAGCGCGATGGAGGCATCGAGCCCGGCCGACGCGTCGAGCCCGGCCGACGCATCGAGCCCGTCGGGCTCGCTCGACGCGGCGTCCGGCCGCGCGCCCGCCTCGCCCGGTGGGGAGGGCGTCGAGGCGTCGAGCGTCACCCCCGGCGGCGCGCTCGCGTCGAGCAGGGCAGCGCGCGGCGCGCAGGCGACGCACGAGATCGAGCAGAGCAGCGCGAGCGCACCACGGCAGAGACGTCCAGCCATGCGCCGGGCTCCCCGCACGTTCGGGGCCAGCCGCTGCGCCCACGCGACTCGCCCGCGAACGGCCGCTCGGGGGCGCGTCGCGGGCGCACGAACGTTCGGCGCGCCGGACAGGTCGGTGGGGCGAGCGCCGCGTGGGAGCGAGCCCGGAGGTGCGGATCGAAGGACGCCGAAGGGTCGAGCGCTCTATCGAGGCCAGGCCATCGCGCAAGCGATGGCCGTTGGCCGAGGGGGCCCCATCGCCCCGCGATGGGGTCGAACGCGGCGCCGCCGCGTTCGCCTTGGGTGGGGGGCCCCATCGCGGCTTTGCCGCGATGGGGGGAGGGGCTGGAACAGCCCCTCCAGCTAGCCAGCTCAGAACATCGGCGCGACGACGCCGAGCACGTTGCCGGGCGGCGGGACGAGCCCCGGGAGCGCCTCGGTGACCGCGGCGAACGCGCCGGTGAACGCGAGATCGTTGGCGCTCGTCGCCCCCTCGCGCGCGATGCCCGCGTCCCAGCCCGGCGGCGACTCGGCGGTCAGCCGGCCCGCGCCGCTCGCGCGGCCGGCGACCGCGCCGAGCTGCGCGCCGGTGCCCGACACGGTGACCCCCTCGAACGTCACCGCCCCCGCGCCGAGCTCGACGGTGACGCCCGCGCGCGCGTTGTCGGTGAGGCGCAGCCCCGCGAGCCGGATCGGCCCGCGCGCCCCGGTCACGTGGACTCCGTCGCCGACGCGCAGGAGCCCGATCGCGCCGACCGCGCGCTCGACCTCGCGCGTGCCCTCGACCGTCGCGCCCTCGACGCGGACCCCCGAGGAGCCGACGACCACGATCGCGGCGAAGCCGTTGTCCGAGAAGCGGCTCGCCGCGCCGTCGAGCACCGCCTCGTCGCACTCCGAGATCCAGAGCGCGGCGTCACCGTTGCCCGACGCGGTCACGTCGGTGAGGTGCGCGACGCTCTCGTGCACGAGCAGCCCGTAACGTTCGTTGTCGCGGACCGCGAGGCCCGCCGCGTCGAGGCGCGCGCCATCCGTCGCGATGAGCGCGTACGGCCGATCGCCGCGCAGCCCCGCGCGCGTCGTCTCGAGCGCGACCCCGGCGAGGCTCAGCGCGCCGCCGACCTGGCGCACGCCGACCCCGAGCGTGTCGGTCACCGCGCCGCCGCGCCACGTCACGACGCTCTCGTCGAGGAGCGCCCCCCACGCGGCGAAGCCGCGCGCGCTCACCCCCGTCAGCTCCGCGCGCGCGACGCGGCTCAGCACGAGGCCGAAGGTCGCCGTCCACGTCGCCCACCGGCCCTCCGCGGTGCACACGCGCTCGGCGTCCGCGTCGAGCGCGCCCGGCTCGCAGTCGCACGCGCCGGGCGTCGGACACGGCGCCGGATCGGCGGGCGCCGGCGCGACGCGGACCCAGCGCGCGTCCTCTGCGTTGTCCCCGGTGACCGGGCCGGCGAGCGTCACGTCCTCGAGGATGAGCGAGGCGAGCTCCGCCGCGCCGAGCGCGATCCCGCGGCGCGCCTCGACGGCGACGCGCCGCACCTCCACCGCGCCGCCGCCGCGCAAGAGGACGCCGATGCGCCCGTCGACGCGCACGCGCAGATCGCGGATCACCGTGGGCGCGCCGCCGCCGATCGCGACGATGGCGCCGCTCTCGCGCGGGGCGACCACGACGGTGCCGCCCGTGCCCGCGAGCGTGACGCCGGGCGGGACGCGGAGCGGGCCCTCGAGCTCGCAGTCGCCGAGCACCACCGTCTCGCCCGGCGCGGCGGCGAGGAGCGCGGCCTCGGCGTCGGCGCGATCACAAAGCTCGGACGTGCACGCGCCGAGGCCCACCGCGGCGATCGCCAACGCCAGATTGCGCATGCCGAGGCATATCACGTAGCCTCCGGGCGCCCCAGGCGGAGCGAGGCCCCTCGCTCCGCGGCGGCGAGGCGCCGCGCCCGCCGGGTCTCTCGACGAGCCCCGTGCTCCTCAGGGCGTGCGCTGGGCTCACCCGTCGACCGCTCGCCGCTACAGCTCGTGGCCCCGTCGATCGAGGCAGCGGACCTCGGTCGGGAACCGGTCGCGGTACGCGACGCAGCTCCGGCGCGCCACCCCCCAGCCGTGGTCCGCGTACTCCGGAAGCGCTACGGGCGAAAGGAGCATGCACACGCAGTCGACGCCGCCAGCGGCCTGGCACTCGTCGAGGCCCTGGATCGGGTCGAGCCCGAGGGAGGGATCGACCGGCGAGCAGCGCAGCCGTGAAGGCGCACAGACGCCGAAGCCTCGCGACTCGCTGATCCCCACGCACGACGGCGAGAAGGAGGGGCCGTGGTAGGTCCCGGGGCACCTGTCGCCGCACTGGCCGCCACAGAAAGGCCAGCTCGGGTCGGAGCCGGTGCCGCAAGGTTCATCGGGTGGTCCCTCGTCGAAGAGCGTCCCCTCCGAGTAGCGACAGCGGATGTGAGCGAGCTCCGGCTGTCCGAGGACCCACCGACAATAGGCGTGGTCGACACAGACGCCGCCCCAGGTGTCCTCATGGGTACGGTGGAGCTCAGAGGTCGCGCAGAGGCGAGCGCCGCGATAACAGTACGGGATGCCCACCGGGAGATTCACACCACAGTGCTCACGACCCCGGGGGTCCTCGTCGCTTCCCGCACACCGATGATAGACCTCGCTGCACGAGCGCCGATCCTCCGGGCATCGATCGGGGCAATAGGGTCCGCAGAGCCGCTCCGCACCCACCGAGCACTCCCCGGCGTCACCGCTTGCCGACGAGGCGTCACCCTCTGAGCCGTCGGCGTCCACGCGACCGTCCTGCCGCGCGCCACCGTCGGCTCCAGCCGCGTCGGGGTCCACGGTGTTGACGAGGAAGCACGCCTCCAGCATAAGTCCGAACAGGGGGACCGTGAGATACGCAGATCGCATCAACACCCCGGAGGGAAGGGACAGATCTGGCACGTGCCGCCTCTGCACGCGTGGTTCGGCGGGCACCGAGCCCCGCAGGCTCCACAGTGACGCGTGTTCGACCCGAGGTCCGCACAGACCCCGTCGCAGCACGCCTCGCCCGGTTGGCACGTGCGCCCGCAGGTGCCACAGCTCCGAGGATCCGAGGTGAGATCGAAGCACCGCCCACCACAGTTCGATTGCCCCACGGGACAGCACACCCCAACCGAGCAGTTCCCGGATGCGCACACCGCTCCGCACTCACCACAGTTCGCGGGATCGCGGAGGAGATCGGCGCAACGAGCGACCTCCCCCTCGGTGCACACGCTGTTGCCCGCCGGACAACACCGTCCGTCGGCGCAGAGAGCTCCCGGCGGACACGCGTTGTCGCACGCGCCGCAGTGCTCGCGGTTCCCCGCGAGGGACACGCAGCCTCCGCCGCAGCACTCCTCGGCCTCGTCGCACACGTTGCCGCAGCCACCGCACGCCCACCGGTCCCGGGAAGGGTTCTGCACGCAGCGCCACGTCGTCGACGGCGCGGCGGGCGGCGCGGGCGTGGTGGTGAAGAACGGTCTTCCGCCGCCCGCGGGCGGCACGGGGCAGAAGTCCGAAGGGAAGCAGCACTCGCCGGACTCGCGGTCCGGGCCCAACGGGGTGAGCGCCGGGAGCGGCTGAACGTAGCAACTGAGGAGAGCGTGGTTCCGCCGATCGCCCGGTCGCAGCCGGTGCGGAAGCGGAGCGGGGCCACCACACTGCGTCCCGTCGTCGCTGCAGATCCCGCGGCAGCCGGTCACCACTCCGCTGGCCGCCACGGTCAGCGGGTCGTCGGGGTGGCAGATTCTTCGGAGGCGCTGGCTGTCCGCGAGGTCGGTGATCGCACGTGCCACCGTGGTCACGATCTCCAGGGAATCGGATGTGAGGGAGCCGTCACGATCAGGAAAGCAGTAGGCACGCAGAGCCCCGTGGGGGCTCGTCGTGAACAACCGGTGCTGTGGATCCGTCGTGGAGTCGGCGAGCACGACCTCGAGCCCGTCGGGACGCACGTTGACGCGCCGGAGCTCGAAGCGCACTCGCTCGCATCGGAAGTCGACGGCGAGCGCCGGGTCGTCGGTCCACTGCCCGCTCTCCTGAACGCCTACGCATCCGTTGCGGCGCCCGCCAAAGTACTGGGGAAGCGCGGCCACGCACATCGCGTCGCTGGCGAAGACCACGCCGGTCTCCGGATCCGTGCGGCCGCAGGTCGGAACGTCCTCTCGGCGGATGCCCCAGTCGGTCAGGGGGCGCTCGAGCGAGCCGGTGAGCTGGCCGATGACGCGGTCGAACTGCGAACGGAGCTGTGCCTGGAGCCGGCCGGTCAGCGCATCGTTGAGCCCGCTGGTGATGCAGTCGACGAGCCCGCCATCGAGGAACTCGATCACGGGCTCGAAGTCGAAGGCGTCGCGGAGCGCCCGCACGCGGCGGGGTCGGACGTAGAAGTCCCGACGCAGGGGAGGAGCGCCCCCGATCTGCTGGCAGAGGTAGTGGTCCGGCATCACCCAGCAGCGCTCTCGGCACGCGACCGCGAAGTCACACTCGTGCGGCTCGGTCATCCGGCGATCCTCGAGCTCGCTCTCGAGCGTGGGAGCGAAGGCGGGGATGCGGCGGAGCCGAACCCCCATGCTGAGCCGGAAGCGCCCCCCGGGGCAGCCGAACGCACTACCGCGGACGGCCGCATACTCGATGAAGACGTTGAGCTGATCGCTGTCGATCGCTCGGCCGAAGTCACCGCTGCCGCTCGCGAGGATGGGGGTGATGTGCGCCGGGGCGTAGTCGTGGCAGATCGGCGGCCCGCTCGTGGGGCATCCGTCTGCGAACACGGGAGCGAGCGTCAGGGGGTCGTGGGGGTAGGTCGCGCCGCCGTACTCCGTCTCGAAGTCGACGAGGAAGCGGTTCAAGGAGGCGGTCACCGCGTTGACGGCGTCTCGATGAGAGACGAAGCGGCTGCACGCCCCGGCGTCGTAGACGCGGAGCGACTGCCAGGTGCTGGGGGGGTCGCCGCCCACGAGACGGCCCAGCTCGATCGTGCGCACGGGCAGGCCCGCGAAGTTGGCGGGGAGCTGCGCGAAGCGGTGGCCAACGGTGACGCCCGCTGGTGGCCAACCGGCCGTCGCGCTCGGCAGAAAGTCGGGCGGATCGGCCGGCGGGTTGCGATCGTCCCAGCGACCCGTCAAGTCGCCTTGCAACAGAAACAGGCGATGCCGATCGCCGAGCCGGTAGCGTATGCGCTGGGAGCGACCGCTGGTGCGTGGGAGCTCGGCCGGGCCCGCGCCAGTGTTGCCGCCCTCCGGGACCGCGACGGTGTCGCGGGCCGCAGCCTCGGTCTCGAGCTGGACGAACTCGCCGCCGCAGCTCGCGCCCTCGAAGGGCGCTGCGGCGCGGCCCTCCCGGCTCACGGCGCAGGGCCGGCACGCCTGCTCGCCGCTCGCCTCGTCGACGACGACGTGGCCTGGACAGCAACCTGCGCTCGTGGCGGGTTGTCCTTCACGCCCGCACGCGGTGCACCGTCCTCCTGCGCAGACGGCGAATCCGTCGCAGCAGTCGGCGTCCGAGGTGCACGGGTCGCCCACGTAGCGGCAGCACGTGAAGACCTCGCCGCGGCGCGGGTCGTTCGTCAGCTGGCAGTCGGCGCCGGTGTCCGCGCAGGGGACGCCGCCCTGCGGGTTGCAGAGGTTCCCGTTCGGCACGAGAAGCGGCCGGCAGTACCGCTGTGGCTGGTCGGTAGGCCCCGGTAGCGCGACGCACGGCTCCGGCGCGTCCCGGCAGGCGCACAGGTCGGGGCGCTCGACCCCTGGTGCCCCAGGCAGCTCGCATGCTCGGAGGCAGATGCGTCCGTGGTCCGGAGTGACTCGGCACCACGTGCCCGCCTCGCACGGCGCGCAGCCGTGGGGCCCGCGGTCCAGGTTGCCGTCGCACGGCTCGCCCTCGCGCGCGGGGAGCCAACAGAAACCGCGTGCGCTCCCCGAGAGGCCGGCACGGCGGCGAAGCGGGAACGCGCGCGGGCACCCGTCCGCGTCGGTGGCGTCGGCGTTGACGCAGAACGTGCCGCTCTCGCACTGCCGCGGCTCGGCGCCCGTATCGTCCGGGTCGCACTCATCGAACAGGCCGGCCGCGGCGCGGCAGAAACCGATGCGCTCGGGCTCGATCGATCGCTCGCTCGGCGTGCATCGGTAGGACTGCCCGGCGGCCGTCGGGGAGGGGCAGCGAAACACGTCTGGCCGCAGGTACGCCTCGACGTCGCAGTCGTCGAGGGGGCACATCACGTCGCCGAGCATGTCGCCCTCGAAGACGGGCGCGCAGAAGTTGATGCACGCCTCCGCCGTCGTGAGATCGGCCCGGTCGCAGCGGCCCGTGAAGTCACAGCCCGTCGGCGTCGGCGTGCAGGTGGAGCCCAGCAGCAGCATGGACCCGAGCACGAAGCTCAGCGCGACGAGTAAACGCTGCTTGCTTGCTTGCTCGCTCGTCGTCGTCAAGGCCCCCTCCGCGTGATCGACAGCGTACGAGGCAGGCAACCGCCGAGCAACGATCCGGGGGACGATCTTCTGCCGAGGTAGGCGCCATCCGAGCGTGCCCGCAGTGTCGGCAAGGCGCGCTCGAGCTGCCTGGCGCCGTACACCGGCCAGCGCGCACGAGGGTCGGACGCGCTACGCGGCTTGGCGCGCCCCCACGTCGTGCAGCGGCGAGCACCGGCTGAAGCGCCGGGCTCGTCCTCGACGAGTCTCTCGAAGTCCCCCGGCGGTGGGACGAGTGGGTCGTGGGCGGGCGGCAGATCGCCGAGCGTCATGCCGACGAGGGCAACGGGCCGCGTCGGCGCGGCGCGCGCCGACTTCGCGCCCACCGACGAGGCTCGGACGTGCACGCGCCGAGGCCCACCGCGGCGATCGCCAACGCCAGATTGCGCATGCCGAGGCATATCACGTAGCCTCCGGGCGCCCCAGAGGAGCATGCGGTGCCTCGACGACGCGACGCTCGAGCGAATGGTGCGCGGCGAGGTCGGCGGCGCGGCGCTCCAGGAGGCGGACGAACATCTCGACGGCTGCGCCGAGTGCCGCGCGCGCCTGGGCCGGCTGGCGCGCCGCGCGCCGCGGCCGACGCGGCACGACCTGCCGGCCGCGCGCGCGCTCGAGCCCGCGCCCGATCCCTACCTCGGCAAGGTGATCGCCGAGCGCTACCTCGTCCGCCGGCGGATCGGCGGCGGCGGCATGGGCACCGTCTACGAAGCGGAGCACGTGCTCATCGGCCGGCGCGTCGCGATCAAGGTGCTCCTCTCGCAGTGGGCGAGCGAGCGCGACGTGGTCCGGCGCTTCCAGAACGAGGCGCGCGCCGCGGGCACCCTGCGCCACCCGGGGATCCTGCAGGCGCTCGACATGGGCCGCACCGAGGAGGGCACGCCGTACCTCGTGCTCGACTACCTCGAGGGGCGCGACCTCGACGCGAAGCTCACCGCCGAGGCGCCGCTGCCGATCGGCGAGGCGGTCGCGATCGTCCGCACGATCGCCGACGCGGTCGGCGCCGCGCACGCGGCCGGCATCATCCACCGCGACCTCAAGCCCGAGAACGTGTTCGTCACGCACGACGGACAGCTCAAGGTGCTCGACTTCGGCATCTCCAAGTTCACGAGCGCGCTCGTCACCGGCCCGGGCACCACGCCGGGCGCCGTGATGGGCACGCCGATGTACATGGCGCCCGAGCAATTCGAGGACGCGTCGAAGGCGGACCCGCGCTCGGACCTCTTCGCGCTCGGGGTGATCCTCTACCGCGCGCTGACCGGCGCGCTGCCGTTCGTCGCCGACACGCTCCCCGGGCTGCTGATCGCGATGCTCGACGAGGAGGCGACGCCGCCGAGCGCGCGGCGCCCGGAGGTCCCGGCTGCGCTCGACGCGGTGGTGATGCGGGCGCTGCGCGCGCGGCCCGACGACCGCTTCACGACGGTCGAGGAGCTGCGCGCCGCGCTCGCGCCGTTCGCGGCCGAGCGCGGCGCGGCCGCGGCGGCGCGCCCGCCCTCGATCCCGCCCGCCCGCCGCGATCGCCGGGTCGTCAGCTTGCTTTGCGCGCTCGATGTGGACGCGCACGAGGCCGCGACGCGCGAGGTGAGCGAGCGCGGCGGGCGCGTGCTCGACGAGCCAGGCTTCTACGCGCTCTTCGGCGAGACGACGTGGCACGGCGACGACGCGCTCCGCGCGGTCGAGGCGGCGCTCGCGGTGCGCCCGCACGCGCAGGCGGTCGGCGTGGTGACCGGCTACCTCGACCGCGAGGGTCGGGTGGCGCGGAGCGAGCTCGCGCAGCGCGCGGTCGCGGTGTGCGCGCTCGGCGGCGCCGGCGTCGCGGTCGCCTCGCCGCCGACCCGCCTCGCGGCACGCTTCGCGCTGCGGCCGCTCGGGCCCGACGTCGTCGAGGTGCTCGCCGCGAGCCCCGCGAGCGCCCCCGAGCACCTGCCGCTCGCCGGCCGCACCGCCGAGCGCGCGTGGCTGGCCGAGGCGATCGAGCGCGCGCGCGACGAGGCGCAGCCGATCGTCTCGCTCCTCGTCGGCGAGCCGGGGATCGGCAAGTCGCGGCTGGTCGCCGAGGCGCTCTCGCTCGCGCGCGACGGCGCGCCCCCGTTCACGGCGCTCGTCGTCCGCGGCGTCCCGCAGAACGCGCGGCAGTTCGGCGCGCTCGCCGGCGCGCTGCTCGCGGAGGCGCGCGCGGCGACCCGGCGCGACGGCGCGCCGCGCATCGACGCGCCCGCCCCCCTCGAAGAGCGGCGCGAGGCCGTGCGACGCCTCGCGGCCAGCGCCGTGGGCGAAGCGCGCGCGCGCGACGCCGCGGAGGTCCTCGGCGAGCTGCTCGACGTCGCGATGCCACCGAGCTCCGCGCTCAGCGCGGCGCGCTCCAACGCGCGCCTCATGCGCGATCGCAAGGCGTCTTGTCTCGCGGCCTACCTGGGCGGGCTCGCCGCGCGCGGGCCGCTCCTGATCGTGCTCGAGGACCTCTCCTGGATCGACGAGGGCTCGCTCGCCGTGGTCGCGCGCGCGCTCGGCGCGGAGCTGTGGGCGCGACCGGTCGCGGTGCTCGGGACGGCGCGCGCGGAGGTCTGGTCGCCGGCGCCGCCCTTCGACGACGCGGACGTGCGGCGGCTCGAGCTGCGGGGCCTCGGCCTCGCCGGCGTGCGCGCGCTGGCCGACGCGGTCTTGCCGGGCGCGGTCGGCGACGAGCTCGCCCGCCGGCTCCTCGAGCGCACCGGCGGCAACCCGCTCTTCGTGGAGGAGACGCTGCGCGCGCTCGCCGAAGATCCGGCGCGCGCGAGCGGGAGCCCGAGCGAGCTGCCCCTGCCCCTCGACGTCGAGGCCGCCGTGCGCGCGCGGCTCGACGCGCTGAGCCCCGAGGAGCTCGACGTCGCCACGCGCGGCGCGGTGCTCGGCGGCGCCTTCGGCGCGCTCGATCTCGAGGCGCTCGGGGCGAGCGAGCCGTCGGCGGCGCTGAGCGCGCTCGAGCACCGCGGGATCGTGCGCCGCCGCCACGCGCCCGACGACACGCCGGCGTGGGAGCTGCGCGCGCCGCTGACCGCGGAGGTGCTCTTGCGCGACCTCGAGCCCGACGCGGCGCGCGCGCTCCACCTGCGGGCCGCCGGCGTGTGGCGCGCGCGCGAGGAGCGCCTCTGGACGGCGTGGCACTTCGAGCGCGCGGGCGAGCCCACCGCCGCCGCCGCCGAGTACGCCGGCGCGGCGCTCGAGGCCGCCCGCGGGGGCGACGGCGCGCGCGTCCTCGCGTGCGCGGAGCCGGCGCTCGCGCTCGGCGTCGCCGAGGAGACGGAGCTCGCGCTCCAGCTCGCGCGCGCCGAGGCGCTCGAGCACGCGGGGCGGCTCGACGAGCAAGGCGTCGCCCTCGCGCGCGCGGCCGCGCTCGTCACCACCCCCGACGAGCGCGCCGCGATCGGGATCGCGCAGGCCGTGCGCGCGCTGCGGCAGCGCGGCCCCGCGCAGAGCCTCCCGGCGTTCGAGGGCGCGGTGGAGGCCGCGCGCGACGCGGGCGCGCCGGCCGTGCTCGCGCGCGCGCTCGGCGCCTACGCGACC
>JAHBWG010000062.1 GCA_019637095.1 Sandaracinaceae bacterium
GACGCGACGCAGCGGCGCATCGACGCGCTGCCTGCGCCGATCGCCGAGCGCTGGCGCCGCGAGGGCGGCCGGATGAGCCCGCTCGGGCCACCGCTCGCCGCGCCGGCCGAGATGATCGAGGGCGCCTACCGCGGCGCCGTCGTGCGCTTCGAGGGCGGCTGGATCTGCGCGTGGGACGGCCCGCCGGGGCGCGCGCCGCCGCCGCCGCTGGTGCTGCTCGCGCGCGAGCCGTGCGTCGCGAAGTGGATGGCGCTCGGCGACGGCCACGCCGCGCTCGGCTGGCCGGTGGCGGCGATCGAGCGCGCGGGTCGCCCGCCGGACGAGGGCACGCACCTCAAGCTCACCCGCGGGTCGATCCTCGCGCATCCGCGCCACGGCGCGTTCGCGATCCGCGGGACGCTCTTCGCCTACTGGGCGCAGCTCGGCGGCCTCGCCTCGGGCCTCGGCTTCCCGCTCGAGGACGAGCAGCGCGCCGAGGGCCCGGAGCAGCACACGCAGCGATTCGAGCACGGAACGTTGACGTGGTCCGCGCACCAGGGCGCGGCGCGCCTGCCCTGACGTAGACTGTGTGCGTGCGGTGGGATCGGTGGGTGCTCGGGCTCGTCGGGTCGCTCGCGCTGGGCTGCGGCGATCCGGCGCCGCCGCCGCGCGACGCCGCGGTGCCGGTCTGCGAGACGCCCGCGTCGATCGCGCTCGTGCCGGCCCCGAGCCCACCGAACCAGGGCGTCCCCATGGCGGCCGTCGTGTGGAGCGCGGCCGGCTGTGAGCTCGTGAACGACCAGGCCCACCCCGAGATCGCGCTCCTCGCCGCCGACCTCGAGGGCGGGTTCGGCTTCGAGCTCGTCGCGACGCGCGGTGGCCGCTGGGTCGTCGCCTCCGCGAGCGCGGGGATCCCGTCCTCGACCTACGTCGCGAACTTCCCGCGCGAGACCGACGTGGAGATCGTGCTCGAGCAGGGCGCCGAGCGCCTCGCGCTCACGATCCGGGTGGACGGCGACGTGCTGACGCTCGTGGCGCTGCGCCGCGGCTGAAGGTCGAGCGAGCCCCGCCGAGCCCGGCGCGTCGCGCTTCGGCTATCCTGTGGGCGGGCGATGGACGAGCCGAACACCGTGCGATCGCAAGCGAAGTGGACGCTCGTGGCGCTGCTCGCCGCCGCGCTCGCCGCCTGCGGGTCGCGTGAGGCGGCGCGTCCGGCGGAGCCGTCGCCGCCCCCCCTCGCCGCGGACGAGACGGAACGGCGCGACGACGAGCCCACGCCGCGCGCGGAGCCGTCGCCGCCCGCGGAGCCACCGGAGGAGCCGGCGCGCCAGCTCGACGAGGCGGCGCTCCGCGCCACGATCGCGCGCGCGCTCGCCGAAGGGGTCGCCGCCGCGCACCTCGAGGGCTGCCAGCTCGGCGCCGACGACCTCCCGCCCGACGGCGCGGCGCGGCTCGAGCGGTGCCGCGTCGCGATCCTCCGATCGCAAGAGGTCTTGCGGGTCCGCGTCTACCCGCGGAGCGCCGACGGCGCGCCGCGCATGTTCGAGGCGACCGTAGTGGTGGCTACGCTGGAGGTCGCGCGGCTCTCCATCGGGGCCAGCACCTGGGGCGTCGGTGGAGGGGGCCGGGTGCTCGCCGGCGGCCTCGAGGAGCGCGTCAGCCACACCCACGGCGGCGCGCCGGCGACGATCTCCCACGCCACGATCGTCGTCCACAACCTCGGTGACGCGCCGGTGCGCGTGCGCGCGACCCGCGTGAGCTGGCGCGTCTCTGTGGGGTGCGAGCCGCCGGCGGACGAGCGGGCCGCGCCGCGGGTCCGCGGCCTCACCGCCGGCGACGGGCCCGAGCGCGCCGAGGTCGAGATCCCGCCCGGGGTGACGGAGCTCCGCGTCGCCTTCGCGCCGCAAGACGCGTACTACACCTACTGCGATCGCTTCGCCGCGCACGTGACGCTCGACGTGGGCGGCGCCCCGCTCCGCGTCGCGGCCGAGTGGGGGGTCATCCGGCGGGAGCCGCTGCACCGGTGACCCGACGCGTCTCGGCGGGGCTTGCGGTGCGGTTACGCCTGTGCGCGTCGCCGCCGCCGGGCCCAAGCCGAACCGCCGCCTCGCGCGTCAGAGGCCACACACCGGAGGGACACACCGAGATGAGCCTCGACCACGCCGCTTCACCCGCGCGCCCGCCGCGCCCCGCGCGCGCCCCCGCGCTCCTCATCCTCCCCCTCGCCCTCGCCCTCGCCGGGTGTGCGTCGTGCGCCGGGGGGCCGGAGCCGCGCCGCGAGCGGCAGGAGCGCCTCGAGCGGGAGGCCCGCGAGCTCGTCCAGCGCGAGGCGAGCGCCGAGCTCGTGCGCTTCGCGTCCGCCGACGAGCTCCGAGAGTACGCGCGCCGCCTGGGCCAAGCGCAGCGCCTGCGCCGGATGGCCGCCGCGGAGAACGCGACCGCCGGCTCGGCGCCCCCACCGTCCGTCTCACCGGCCGCCGCCGAGGCCGCCGAGGCGCCGGGCGGCGAGTCGATCACCAACAACCAGGTCGCGGGCGTCGACGAGGGCGGCATCGTCAAGGTGCACGGCGAGCATCTGGTCGTCCTGCGCCGTGGGCGCCTCTTCACCGTTCGCGTCGGCGACGAGCGCCTCACGCCCGTCGCGCGCATCGACGCGTACCCCGCGGGCGCGGCCGGAGGCTGGTACGACGAGATGCTCGTCCACGGCGACACCGTGATCGTCGTCGGCTACAACTACCAGGAGGGCGGGACCGAGCTCGGCCGCTTCGCGATCGACCGCGAAGGGCGCCTGCGCCACCTCGGCACGCACTACCTGCGCAGCAACGACTACTACTCGTCGCGCAACTACGCGAGCCGTCTGCTCGGCGACCGGCTCGTGTTCTACATGCCCTACTACCTCCTGGGCGCGGGCGAGGCAGGCTACACGCTGCCTGCGGTGCGCACGCGCGGCGCCGGGGACTGGAGCGAGGTCATCCGCGCGAGCGAGATCTACCGCCCGATCCAGCCCTCGTCGTGGCCGGCGCTGCACACGGTCGTCACGTGCGATCTGTCGCAGCCGACGTTCGCGTGCACCGCGCAAGGGATCATCGGCCCGGCCGGCCGCAGCTTCTTCGTCTCGGGCGCCGCCGTGTACGTGTGGGTCGGTGGCGAAGGCGGCGGCGAGCCGTCGGCGGACCGCGCGGCGATGCCCGGCGCGGTCGTCTACCGCCTGCCCTTCGACGGCTCCGCGCCTGGCGCGGTGCGCGTCGCCGGCATGCCGACCGACCAGCTGTCGTTCGAGGAGCGCGACGGTCACCTCGACGTGCTCGTCCGCGCCGAGGCGCTCGGCGACTGGATGTGGGCGCCCGAGGTGAGCTCGGGCGACATCGCGCTCGTGCGCCTGCCGCTCGCGATGTTCTCCGACGGTCTCACGAGCGCGCCGGCGAGCGCGTACGTCTCGCTGCCGCGCCTGAGCGGCGACGCGTGGGCGTTCCAGAACCGCTTCGCCAACGGCCACGTGCTGTACGGCGCGGGCGGCGGCTGGCAGCAGGCGAACCGCGCGACCGTCGGGCAGGTCATCGTGCACGCCGTCGACCGCGGCGCGACCACGGCGATCGGCTTGCCGCACGTCGTCGATCGCATCGAGGTGATGGGGAACGACGCCGTGGTCGTCGGCGCGGGCGGCGGCGAGCTGCACTTCAGCGCGATCGGGCTCGAGGCCACGCCGTCGGTCGTCGGCCACTACGCGCAGCCGGGCGCGTCGCAGGGTGAGACGCGCACGCACGGGTTCTTCTACCGCCCCGAGAGCGAGCGCGAGGGCATGCTCGGCCTGCCGATCCGCGGCGGCGCCGACGCGGGCTGGCACCAGCTCGTGGAGGGCTCCGCGGGCGTGCTCTTCCTGCGCGTGACCGATCGCCGCTTCACCCCGCTCGGCCAGCTCGCCTCGGGCACGGCGCAGGTCGACGACCAGTGCCAGGCCTCGTGCGTCGACTGGTACGGCAACGCCCGCCCGATCTTCCTGCGCGGGCGCATGTTCGCGCTGCTCGGCTACGAGCTCGTCGAGGGTCGCCTCGACGCAGGCACCATCCAAGAGGTGGGCCGCACCAACTTCTTCCGCGACATGCGCTGAGCCGAGTCTGCTGGACGAGATTCGGGCTTTACCGGGCCCGCGCGTTCTGCGAAGAGACGAGGACGCATGCGCAAAGCCCTGAAGCGGTTGGTCGGGCGGACGTACCTCGCGGCGACGGGATGGCGCGAGGAGGGAGAGCGCCCCGCGCCCCCGCAATACGTCTTGATTGCTGCACCACACACCTCGAACTGGGATCTGCCCATCATGATGGCGCTCTCGTTCGTGTACGACGTGCCGATCCGCTGGGTGGGCAAGCACACCCTGTTCGAGCCGCCCGGCGGCTGGCTCATGCGGGCGCTCGGCGGCATCCCGATCGTGCGTCACGAGCGCCAGAGCCGCGTGCAGACGCTCGCCGCGCTCTTCGAGGAGTACCCCGACCTGGTCCTCACGGTCCCCGCCGAGGGGACGCGCGGGCGCGTGGAGCACTGGAAGAGCGGCTTCTATCACATCGCCCGCGCCGCCGACGTCCCCATCGTGTGCGGTTACCTCGACTACGCCCGGCGCCGCGGCGGTTTCGGGCTCGAGCTCACGCCGAGCGGCGATCTGCGCGCCGACATGGACCGCATCCGCGCGTTCTATGCGGACAAGGTGGGCAAGTTCCCGGAGAAGTTCGGCCCCGTGCGCCTGCGCGAGGAAGACGGCGAGGCGCCCGAGACCTGACGGCGCTCAGAACGACGTGTCGCCGGTCGTGGTGACGAAGCCGGTGGGCTCGCCGTCGGGGCGCAGCGCGTCGACCTCGCAGCCGATGGTCGCGCCGCTCGCGTCGACCCGCGTCGTCACGTCGGCGACGCGCCACATCAGGCCGCTGCTGCCGCTGGCCGACGAGACGAAGCCGGGGACGACGTCGGGCGCGGCGCCGAAGGTGCTCGTGAGCTCGCCCCCGCAATAGATGTTGACGAGCGGGCGCGTCTCGCGCGAGCCGCCGAAGTAGTTGACCATCACGCGGAACCGGTCGCCGTCGCGCGGGTTGTCCACGTTGATGTTCTCGGGGACGTACGACGAGGTGGTGGCGATGTTGTCGATGTCGAGGCGCGGGTTGTAGCAGGTGCCGAACAAGGTCCCGGGCGGCAGGAAGCACATCGCCGCCGGCGTGTTCGCGTAGCCCCAGCTCGGCCCCGTGCCGAAGCGGAACTCGGTGTCGCAGTTGGCGTAGTAGCAGTCCTCGTCGTCGAACCACTCGGGCGTGACGCCGTGGCGGCCGAGGTGCAGGTCGAGGTCTACGGTGGCGCCGCGCGCGGTCGGGCCGGTCTGATCCCAGCAGAGCTCGACCCGCAGGCCGGGGCCGCGCACCGGGACGATCCACGTGCAGACGAAGTCCTCTGCGCCGCCCGAGCGCCGGACGGTCATCGTGACGCGGTAGTCGCCGCTGAGCGTGGTGTCGAGCGTCGCGGTCTGCGAGGTGGCGTTGCGCACGCGGTAGCTGAGCTGGCCGTTGGCGCTCGTCGCGGTCGAGCCGGGGATCGCCTGGAACATGCGATCGCACGGCGTGCCTTCGACCTCCCACTGCCAGCCGATCGCGTCGGCGCCGTCGTAGAAGAGGCGGCCATCGAGCGTGTACGCGCCGAACGGGCGCGCGGGCGTGACGCGCGGATCGCCGGGGCCGGGGCACGAGCCGGCGGGCACGCACCCCTCGACCTCGTCCGTGCAGCCGTTGCAGTCGTTGTCGAGGTCGTCGCAGACCTCGGGCCGCGGGCTGATGCCGCCGACGCACGCGCCCCAGCCGAACTCGGTGCACGTCTGCGTTCCATCGGTGCACGCGCCGATCCCGCGGCGGCCCGGCGGCCCATCGAAGCAGCGCTGCACCTGACCCGCGGTGCAGGGACAGCCCTCGTCGATCGTTCCGTCGCAGTCGTCGTCGGCGCCGTTGCAGAGGCTCGCCTCACCCTCGTCGAGCGCCGCCATGCAGCCGGTCGGCACGATCGCGGAGGGCGGGCACACCGCCTCGATGACGCGGCCCGCGTCGTAGCCCGCGTCGAAGCCTGCGTCGGGCAGGCTCGCGTCGAGCTCGGCCGGCCCCGCGTCGAAGAGGTTCGCGTCGAGCTCGCCCGTCGCCGCGTCGGTGCGCCCGAGCCCTGCGTCGCGGTTCGCGCTCCCGGTGGTGCAAGCCGACACGCTCAGGGCGAGCCCGAAGGTGGAGAGGAGGCACAGGGCGGAGCGGCGCGTGGACATCGGAGACCTCGAAAAGAGCGCGAAAGGACGCACCCTACCAGACGTCACCGGGCGCGCCACTCGGGCGGTGCGCCGGCTCGGGCACCGCGTCGGGCAGCTCGCGCGCCACCGCCTGCACGACACTGCGCGCGTAGAGCAGGGCCACCGCGCCCATGATCGCGTTGGCCGCCACGATGCCGAGGAACACGCCCGTCAGCTCGAGGAGCGCCGAGCCGATCCACGCGAGCGGGATCGCGAGCCCGATCAGGCGCAGCGCCGCGAGCGCGGTCGCCTTCACCGGCATGTTCATCGCGTTGAAGAGCGAGGCGACGAGGATCGCGACACCGTACGGTGCGTAGCTGATCGGCACCAGGCGCAGGTACGTCTCGGTCATCGCGATGACCTCCGCGTCGTCGTTGAAGATCCGCGCGATGGGGCTCGCGAGCGCCGCGAAGAGCGCCGCGCAGGCGAGCCCCCAGACGAGCGCCGCGCGCGTGACGAACCGGAGCGCCTCGACGAGCCGCTCCCCGCGGCCGGCGCCGAGGTTCTGCCCGACGAACGGGGTCATCGCCGCGGTCATCGCGAACACGCCGATCAACGAGAGCCCCTCGACGCGCGTGCCCACGCCGTAGGCGGCCACCGCGTGCTGGCCGTGCTCGGCGACGATGCGCGTCACCGCGCCCGCGGCGAGCGGCGTGAGGAGGTTCGTGCCCGCGGCGGGCACGCCGATGGGGAGGATCGCCTTGCACGAGGCGAGCAGGCGGGAGAGCCGTGGCAGCGCGAAGGTGAGCATGCGCTCGCGGCGCAAGAGGTAGATCATCCCGATCATCGAGACCGCCCACGCGCCGAGCGTCGCGTAGGCCGCGCCGCGCAGGCCCATCGCGGGGATCGGGCCCAAGCCGAAGATGAGCACCGGGTCGGCGACCGCGTTCACCAGGCCGCCGAGGATCATCACGATCGCCGGCGTGCGCGTGTCGCCCGTCGCGCGGATCGCGCCGTTGCCGAGCATGGGGATGACCAGCATCCCGACCCCGGCGTACCAGGGCACCATGTACTCCCCGATGAGCGGGAGCGTCCCCTCGTCGGCGCCGAGGAGGCGGAACAGGGGCTCGATCGAGAGCAGGCCGGCGAGGGACACGGCCACGACGATCACGACCGCGAGGATGAGCGAGTCGGTCGTCAGGACGCGCACGCGATCGTCGCGGCCCTCGCCGATCGCGCGCGCGATCGTGGCGCTCGCGCCGATCGAGAGGCCGATGGTGAGGTTGCTGACGACCATCGCGACGGGGAACGTGAAGCCCATCGCGGCGAGCTCGGTCGGGCCGAGCTGACCGACCCAGAACGTGTCGACCAGGTTGAACAGCAGCATCACCGCGATGCCGATCATCATCGGGGCGGCCAGGCGTACGAGCGTCGGCCCGACGGGGTCTTCGAGCATGCGCCGCCGGCGCTCGGGATCGCCCGCGCTCACGCGAGGCCCTCGGCGCGCCGTGGTCCCTCGACGCGGCCCCACGGCTGGGCCCCGCCGCGCTCCGCGATCGATCCGCGCATCGGCTCGTCCCTGGCTCTACCGCGAGATCGGCGCGCGTCGAGCGGTTCGCGGCGGCGCGGCCCCGAAGACGGGCCGAGACCGCCCGGGCTTCACACTTCTTCACGCGCGACCGGGGCTCTCCTTCACAGCCGCTCCCCAGGATGACGCTGGGCAAGGCTGACAGGGCTGATAGGGAGGTCAGAAGCATGATCGGGTTCTTCATCGGGTTCTTGTGTCTCGCGCTCCTGATCGCGGTGCTCCGCGGCGGGCGGCGCGGTTGCGGCCGGGGCTGGCACGGTGGCGGCGGGCGCGGCGAGGGCTGGCACGGCGGGCATCGACATCGCGGGCGCGGCGGCGCGGGCTGGCTCGGCTTCGTCTTCGACCGGCTCGAGACGACGCCGGCGCAGGAGCGAGAGATCCGCGCGGCGCTCGACACGCTCCTCGAGAAGCGGGGTGAGCTGCGCCGCGAGGGCGAGGCGTCGCGGCGCGACCTCGCGCGGCTGATGCGCACGGAGACGCTCGACGAGACGATCCTCGGCGAGGCGTTCGCGCGCCACGACGAGCGGCTGCGCGAGCTGCAGAAGGCGTTCGCGGACGCCCTCGGCAAGGTGCATCAGGCGCTCGACCCCGCGCAGCGCGAGCGGCTCGCCGCGTTCCTCGAGCGGGAGCGCGACGGCTGGGGCGGACCGTACCGGGGCTGGATCTGAAGGCGGCGAAGGAAGAAAGGGAGACGATCATCATGAAGCGCAAGCTGCTCATCGCCGGCCTCGGGCTCGGCACCTTCCTCGGATTCGCGTCGGGCTTCGCGTCGCTCGGCGCCTGCTGGCAACACCGCGCGGAGCACCGCCGCGCGGCCTTCGAGGCGCACGTCGCGGACGTGTGCGTCGAGGCGGCGCGGCGCGCCGAGCCGCGCGGCAACGACTGGGGCGAGGCGCCCCCGAGCGACTATCCGGACGAGGCACCGCCGCGGCGCCACCGCCGGCATCACCGCCACGCGTGGTGAGGCGAGCGTGACCGAGCGCGCCGGGGCTCGAGGCGGGCCTGCCCCCTCGGATCTCGGCGCGCACGGCGTTCGTCCTCTATGCTCGTCGGACGAGGCCATGTCCCTTCGCGCCCTCTTGATCGACGACGACGCCCGCCTGAGCGAGCTGCTCGTGAGCTACCTCGGCGACCACGACGTGGCGATCGACGCCGCCCGCGATGGCGCGTCGGGGCTCGACGCGCTGGCCCGCGGGACTTACGACCTCGTCTTGTTGGACGTGATGATGCCGGGCATGGACGGGCTCGAGGTGCTGCGACGCATCCGCCAGAAGAGCGTGATCCCGGTGATCATGCTCACCGCGCGCGGCGACGAGGCGGACAAGGTCGTCGGGCTCGAGCTCGGCGCGGACGACTACGTCCCCAAGCCGTTCAGCCCGCGCGAGCTGCTCGCGCGCATCCGCGCGGTGCTGCGCCGCACGCAGCCGGAGGTGACGAGCGAGCGGCTCTCCGTCGCGGGCGTGGAGGTCGACGTCGGGGCGCGCACGGCCAGGGTGGCGGGCGAGGGGATCGAGCTGACCGGCCTCGAGCTCGACATCCTCGTCGCGCTGATGCGCCGCGCCGGGCGCGTGGTCCCGCGCGAGGCGCTCCTCAGCGAGGCGGGCCGCGACGACGTGGTCGTCAGCGAGCGGACGGTCGACGTCCACATCTCGCACCTGCGCAAGAAGATCGGGGACGACCCGCGCGCGCCGAGCCGCATCCGGACGGTGCGCGGGGTCGGCTACGTGTTCGTGAAGGACACCGCATGAAGCACCGGCAGTGCATGCACGTGCACCGCAGCCGGGTGCAGCGACGCTGGCAGCACAAGAAGAAGCTCCAGCGGCGCATCTTCCTGTGGTTCGGCGCGTCGATCCTGTTCACCGCGCTCGTGATCGTGGGCGCGTTCCGCATGCTCTCGCCGACCGAGCGCATCCAGCGGGACGCGGCGGGCTTCGAGCGCTTCGCCTCCTCGCGGATCGCGGCGGTCTGGGACGACGCGGCGGAGCGCGACGCGCTGTTCCGCGACATGCACGAGGACTTGTCGCTCGACGTGACCCTCTACGACGCCTCCGGCGCGCGGCTCGCCCAGCACGGCGCGGCGTGCGCGGAGCCGTGGGTGGAGCTGCCCGTGCACGCCCGCGACGGCGCGCACCTCGGCCGCGTCGTCGCGTGCGGCGAGCCCTACCGCTGGGGCGGCTGGCGGTTCGTCGTGGTGCTCCTGCTCGCGATCGCGATCCTGTGGGGCGCCTCCGGGATCATGGCCGCGCGGCTCCTGCGGCCGCTGCGCCACCTCGAGGACATGGCGCGCCGCATCGCGGAGGGCGACCTGAGCGCGCGCGCGGGGCTCGACCCGGAGCGCGACGGCGAGCTCGGCATGCTCGGCGGCACGATGAACGAGATGGTGGCGCGCATCGAGAAACAGCTCGCGGACCAGCGCGAGCTGCTCGCGGCGGTGAGCCACGAGCTGCGCACGCCGCTCGGGCACCTGCGCCTGCTCGTCGAGATGGCGCGGGACAAGCCGTCGCAGAAGACGATCGACGAGATCGAGAAGGAGATCGTCGAGATCGACGCGCTCGTCGGGCAGCTGCTCGCGACCTCGCGCCTCGACTTCGGGACGTTGAACACGCAGGCGGTCGACCCGATCGAGCTCGCGGAGGCGGCGCTCGCGCGCTTCGACATCGACGTGTGCGCGCTCGAGGTCGAGGGGGAGCGCGCGCTGATGGAGGCGGACGCGACGCTGCTCGCGCGGGCGCTCGCGAACCTGCTCGGCAACGCGGCGCAGCACGGCCGCGGGGTCGAGCGGCTGCTGATCCGCTTCGAGCCGGCGGAGGTCGTGTTCGCGGTCGAGGATCGCGGCCCGGGCTTCGCCACGGACGAGCGCGAGAAGGTGTTCGATGCGTTCTACCGGGGCGAGCACCGCGCGGGCGCGTCGCTCGGCCTCGGGCTCTCGCTCGTGCAGCGCATCGCCAAGGCGCACGGGGGCCACGCGTGGATCGAGGACGTCGAGGGCGGGGGCGCGCGGGTGCTCTTCAGCATCTCGGCCGTGCCCGCCGAGCGGGGGGCGGAGGTCGCGCAGGCCGCCGAGTGACGCTGGAACGGCGGTTGCTCCCGTGTCGGTCGGCGCGGCGGGTGTGCCGCGGCGTGCCAGCGGATGGAGGGTTCCTCGATGAGCTTGATCGCGTGCACCGGTTGTCGACGTCACGTGCGAGCAGGTGACGGCGCGTGTCCGTTCTGCGGCGCCGCGGTGCTCGGCGCGCCCGCCGCGCCGGCGCGGCCTCTCGCCCGCCTCGGGCGCGCGGCGCTCTTCGCGGTCGGCGCGACCGTCTCGGTGACGGCGGCGGGCTGCGACACGTTCAACCCCGCCCCCGCGTACGGCGCGCCGCCGATCGACGCGGGCCCCGACGACGGCGCCGTCGCCACCGACGCCGGCGAGGGGATCGCGCCCCTCTACGGCGGCGCCCCCGGCGATTGAGCTGGCCGCGGCGGGGCGCGCGCCGCGATGGCCCCCGCGCCGCCTCACCGCTCGGGCGGCGGCGCGCGGAACGAGCGCGCGAGCGCGCCGCGGAGCTTGGCGGCGAAGCGGACCAGCGCCGCGAGATCCTGCGCGAGCTCGTTCGTGACGAGGAACGCGGTGGGCTGCTGGAGCTTCGCGATCACGGTCTCGCCCGCGAGCCCGACGCTCGCGGCGCCGCACGAGAGGTCGTTGGCGGTGAGCAGGAAGCGGTAGAACGCCGAGAAGTCTTCGGGTGGGAGGCGCGCGATCCGGCACTCCGCGACGAGCTCGGCGCCGCGCGCCTCGAGCGCCACGCGCAGCTGCACCTGCGGGTGCTCCACCTCGAACGCGCCCGGGCCGACGCGCGCCGGCGCCCCGAGCCGCAGCGCGTTCAGCGCGCCTTGCACGACCCGCTCGGCCTCGGCGTAGGGCAGCTCCTGCGCCGCGATGTCCTCCGCGTCGATGAAGCGGTGGACGGTGCCGCAGACCACGCACTGATCGTCGGCCGAGTCGTACGGCTCGCGACAGCGCACGCAGCGGTAGCTCGGCTTCCGTGTGAAGAGCGCCGCGAGGGGGCCCGCGTGCTCCGCGAGGTCGGCGGCGAAGGCCGCCGTCGGCAGCGCGAAGCCGAGGTTCTGCGCGTTGGCGCGCACGAACGTGCTCACCCCGATCACGTCGCCGCGCTCGTCCACGAGCGGTCCGCCGCTGTTGCCCGGGTTCACCGCGGCGTCGGTCTGGAGGTAGCGCACGCCGTTGACCTCGCGGCCGATCGCCGAGATCACGCCGCGGGTCAGGGTGTACGAGAGCCCGAGCGGGTGACCGAACGCGAGCACGGGCTGACCGGGGTAGACGAGCGCGCTGTCGCCGACCCTCAGCGCGGGGCCGCCGAGGCGCTCGCGCGGGGTGACGAACGCGAGATCGCGCGCGACGTCGACGAAGACGACCTTGCCCTGTACGCGCCGCTCGTCGGCGTCGCGGAGCTCGACGAGATCGGCGTAGCCCACGACGTGCGCGTTGGTGACCACGAGGCCCGCGTCGGTCGCGATCCAGCCGGTACCCTGTCCCGTCCCCGCGCGGACACCGACGACGCCCGCGCGCAGCCGATCGAAGAGCGTCGCGCTCATTGCGCGACCCTCCCGAGCACGTGGCGCAGCATCGCCACCGCTCGGATCGGCGGCTCCGTGCGCGCGCGATCGTAGGCCTCGCCGAGAGGGCCCCGCCGGTCGGGCGAGCCCGGCGCGCGCAGCAGCGTCTCGGCGGTCGCGCCGAGCAATACGAATTGCTTGATCTCGGGCTGCACCGGCCCCGACTCGAGGTCCTCGAGCAGCGCGCGCAGGTGCCCCTTCAGCTCGGCCACGCTCGGGAAGGGTGGCGGCGTGGCGTTGGGCGGGACGCCCCCTACGTCGCCGAGGTCGCGGCCGAGGCGGGCGAACACGGGCGGCAAGATCGAGGGAGAGACGACCTCGGCGCCGCCGCCGAAGCCCAGGAAGCCGCGCTTCTGCGTGAGCCGCGGCGGGCGCTCGACGAGCGCGCGTCCCGCCCCGTAGAGCACGGCGATCGCGTCGGGGAGGCTCTCGCCGAACTCGTAGGCGGCCCGGAAGATCGCGGCGCGCTGGATCAGCACCGCGAGCGGCGGGTCGTCGAGGCGGGAGCGCGCGATCGCCTCCTGCATCAGCGCGGCGAAGTGCTCGGCGTCGGCGAGGCGCCGCTGCGTCTCCTCGCGCAGCACGGCGCGCGCCCCGCGCGGCTCCTCCGGCAGGCTCGACGGCCGGGCCGCGGGCGCGGCCGGCGGCCTCGAGCGCGGAGGCGGGGACGACCCGAAGCTCGCGGGCGCCGCGTCGCGCGGCGCGCCGTCGCCCGCCTCGAGGACCGAGAGCGCGCGCCGCACGCCGAGCAGGGCGGGGTCGTGGCCGCGCTGCGCGAGCTCGGGCGCGACGGGCCGCGCGAAGTACGCGGCGGCGAGCGGCTCCGCGGCCTGGTCGCAGCGCTTCGCGACGCTCTGGATGGCGGCGACCAGCTCGGGCGGCGAGCAGCTCGCGAAGCGGCGCGCCCAGCGCAGCACGACGACGTCGTCGCGCAGACAATAGCGCGCCGCCCCGAGATCGACGCGGCCGTTGGCGTCGAGGAGGTATCGCAGCACGGGGACCGCGAGCCGCTCCGGGAGCCTGAGCATCGGCGCCTCCACCGCGACCTCGCCGCGCCCGGCGTCGAAGACGATGAACACCGCGCTCGTCACGGTGGCGATGGGCCAGTACCGCACGCCGTCGCGATCCACGTGCCGCGATCCCACGACGCGCAGCGCGGGCAGGCAAGCGGTGATCATCTGGTGCGCGTCGCCGGCGCTCCACGCGCGGAACGCGTGCTCGAGCTCGGGCCAGTCCTGCGCTCGCGCGCCGGCGTGCTGGCGCACTCGCCGATCGTCCGCGAGGCGCGCCGCGTCTCCGGGGCGAGCGCCGCACGCCTCGCACGCCGCGCCGGAGGACCCGAGCCACCCACACGTCGCGCACCGCGTCGCCATCGCGCGCGAAGCTGCCACCCGCGTGGCGGCTCGTCCAGCCGCGCCGGGCTCGGAGCCTGTCGATCAGTCGAGCGGCGACGCTGCCCGCGCGCGCGGCGACGGCGTGGGTCGAGGGGGCCATCGGCGCAGCCCCCATCGAGGGCTCAAATGCGGGTGATCTCGAGCAGGAAGCGGCCGCCGCCGACGAGGGGGCCGCCGGTGATGTCGGTGTCGACGACGACGAGGACGCGGGCGCCGGCGCCGAGGGTGAAGGTCACGGACTCGTCGCCGCCCGCGCCGTTCAGGTTCGCGCCGGTCACGCACGCGGCCGCGTCGCACGCGCCGAGCACGTAGAGCATCGGGTCGAGCCCGTCCTCGGGCACGAGCGTGACCTCGTAGAGCCCGGCGCTCGGCGCGGTGAACCCGTACACGCGGTCCGGCCCGGTGACGAGGCGGGGGAACGGGCACCCGTCCCCCGACGGATCGCGGTCGTCGCCCGCGCCTACGGTGCTCGCGTCGACGAGCACGTCGAGGGTGAGCTCTTCGTCGGCGCAATCGCCGCCGGCCGCGTCGGTCGTGCCTCCGTCGGTCGCGCTCGCGTCGCCTTCGCCCGCGTCGCCTTCGCCTGCGTCCATCGCGCCGGCGTCCTCGCCCGCGTCCATCGTGCTCGCGTCGGTCGTGCCCGCGTCGGTCGTGCTCGCGTCGGTCGTGCTCGCGTCGGTCGTGCTCGCGTCGGATCCTGCGTCTCGCGGCGTCGGGCCGGCGTCGCCGTGGGTGCCCGCGTCGGCGGCAGGGCTCGCGTCGCAGGAGGCGAGCGCGAGCGCGAGGACGAAGACCAGCGAGCGGAGCGGCGCGTGCACGGGCCGACCGTAGCATCGACGCGCAGGCGCGCCCCCGCGTTGGCGCGCGACGCCGCGCAGCGTACGCTCCGGGGGTGGTCGTCCGGCGCGCGCAGGCCTCGATCGCTCGCGGCGTCGACGAGCTCTTCGGCGCGCTCGCGCTCGGCCGCTCCGCGCGCTCGCGCGCGCGCTCCTCGGCCGAGTCGCTCGATCACGGCGCGCGCATGGAGGCGCTCGAGCGGCTCGCCGCGCTCCACGCGAGCGCGCCGTACGACGCGCCGCCCGAAGCCTTCTTCGGCGCCGCCGGCGAGCCGGGTCCGATGCGCGAGGTCCGCGTGCGCTCGCTCGGCGACGCGGGCGAGGTCGTCGATCTGTCGTGGCGCTCCGGCTACGAGCCCGCCTCGCGCGACGACGCGGTGCGCGCCCGCCACCTCGACCGCCGCGCGAACCACGTCGCCCACGCGCGGCTCTGGCGGCACGCCGGCCGGCCGCGCCCCACCGCGCTGTTGATCCATGGCTACCTCGGCGGCGCCTACGCCGTCGAGGAGCGCGCGTGGCCGATGCGCTGGATGTTCGAGCGGCTCGGCCTCGACCTCGCGCTGCCCGTCCTGCCGTTCCACGGTCCGCGCGGCGAGCGCGGCCGGCGCCCCGCGCTGCCCGCGAGCGACCCGCGCCTCACCGTCGAGGGGTTTCGGCAGGCGATCTGGGATCTCGTCACCGTGCGCCGCGAGCTGTCGCGGCGCGGCGCCCCCGCGGTCGGCGTGATGGGAATGAGCCTGGGCGGCTACACGAGCGCCCTGATGATGACGGTCGACGACGCCCTCGCCTTCGGCGCGCCGATCATCCCGCTCGCGTCGATCGCCGACTTCGCGCGCGACGCGGGGCGGCTCGTCGGCGCGCCCGACGAGCGCGCCGCGCAGCACGCCGCGCTCGAGGCGGCGCACCGCCCGATCAGCCCGCTCGCGCGCCCCTCGCGCCTCGCGGCCGAGCGCGTCGTGGTCGTCGCCGGCCGCGCCGATCGGATCACGCCCGCCGCGCACGCGGAGCGCCTCGCCGCGCACCTCGGCGCGCCGCTCACCGTCTTCCACGGCGGTCACCTCTTGCAGTTCGGCCGCCGCGACGGCTTCCGCGAGATCGCGCGGATGCTCGCCCGGCTCGAGCTCACCGCACCGCGCGCGTAGCCGGACGGCGAGCTCGCCTGCGAGGGGACGATCCTCGTCATCTCGTCATTCGCGCGGCGTGGCACGCGGAGAATGACGAGATGACGTGGATCGTCCCCTACCACGCGCGGCCGACGAGCTTGGCGCCCCGGCGGCGCTTGAGCTCTGCCGCCTCGCCGGCGTCGATCTCGACGGCCTCGATCAGCACGCGCCCGCGCAGGCCGGCGCGGTGCGCGAGCTGGGGGCCGACGACGGCGGTGACGTAGCGGGCCCACGCGTCGGCTTGGCCGGGCAGGTCGAGCACGCTGCCGGTCCAGGTGGTGAGCGCCTCGCGCAGCGCGAGGCCGATCGCCTCCTTGAGCCAGCCCTCGTGCTGGCTGGGGACCGCCTCGCCCTCGAAGCAGCCGACGACGCTGACGTGCGCGGTCATCTCGAACTCGGTGTCCCAGACGGGGATGCGCGCGGCGCCGAAGCGCGCGGAGCGGTGGCTCGGGAGCGCGGCGTCGGCGGCGACCTCCGCGCGGCGGCTCGCCGCCTCGACCCCCGCGGGCGGGCGGTTGTCGCGCGAGACGAGGCGGCTCACCTCGAGCCCGCGCAGCTCGAGCCCGGTCGGCGCGAGGCCGAGGTGGTCGGCGCGCCCCGCCGCCATCAACGCGGGGCCGAACGTGGTCAGGTCGCTCGGGCTCGCGAGGCCGTGCTCGAGCACGTAGCCGAGCCGCTCGCGGATCGCGTGCATCACGCGGCCGATCACGATGCGGTCGAACGCGTCGCCCGCGCCGCCGACGCCGACGCCCTGCGCGACCACCAGCGCGGGGTTGTGCGTGGAGACGGTGACCGCGCCGAGCAAGAAGAACTCCGCCTTGCGGCCGGACGTGTCCGTGAGCTCTCCGGCGGAGCCGTCGAGCGTCAGCCGTGTCGGCGCGGTGGTCACGAAGATCACGTCGCACTCGTAGCGCTGCTGGTCGGTGCTCTTGGCCGCCTCGAGGAACGGCGCGCCGGTCGGCGAGAGCGAGTGGCGACCCGGGCCGAGCACGCCGAGCACGACGCCGCGCCGCGCGAAGACCGCCGCCTCCGTTCCGTCGACGAGGAGCTGCGAGAACACGGGCGGCGCGCCGAGCCGATACGGGCAAGTCACGTTGCGCTGTCCATCGGACGGACGTGACACCGTCATCTGCCCGACCCCGTTGCGGAGGTAGTCACCGACGCCCATGCCCGCAGTATGCGCGATCTCGGCCGCGAGCTCAGGCGAGGAACGCGACGAGGGCGTCGGCGAGCTCGACGGCGCGCGTCTTCTGGAGGTTGTGCCCGCCGTCGGCGAAGACGAGCCGCGGACCGGCGGGCAGGGTGCCACAGAGCGCGAGGCCGATGGCGGGCTCGACGAGCGGGTCGTCCTCGGACCACGCGAGCAACGTGGGGGCGCGCACGCCGCGGGCGGCGGCGCGGACCTCGGCGAACGAGAGCTGCGAGAAGAGGCGCGTGGACTGGACGAGCTCTCCGTCCGGCGTGCTCGACGGGAAGCCGACGCGCGTGAAGGCGCGGCGCATCGAGGGCAGGACGAGGCGCTCGATCGGGCCGAACGTCAGGAGCCACGCGAGGTCGGGGTGGCGCTCCGTGCGGCGCGCGAGCCGGTGCGGCGAGAGGCCCACCGAAGCGACGAGCGCGAGCGCGGTGACGCGCGCCGGCGCCGCGGCGGCGAGCGCCATCGCGACCGGGCCGCCCATCGAGTGGCCGAGCACCGCGAAGCGATCGAGGCCGACCGCGTCCGCCGCCTCGAGCAGGAAGCGCGCGCGGTGCGCGAGGGTCGTGCCCGTCTCGGTCGAGCGCGGCGTCTGGCCGAAGCCGGGCTGCTCGAGCCGAACCGCGCGCACGCGGCCGGCGAGGGCGCTCGCGAGCCAGCGGAAGTCGCGCGCGCCTCCCGGCAGGCCGTGCGCGAGCACGAGCGCGGGGCCCTCGCCCTCGTCGGTGTAGGTGAAGCTGCCGTGCGCCGTCCAGGCGACGCGCAGCGGCGGATCGCTCGGGTGCTCGGGGGTCACGCGGGCGCGGGCTCCGGCCGGCTCAGCGGCAGGTGACGGTGACCTGCGCGGGGCTCCCCGAGAAGGTCCAGAGCCGGATCTGGTAGTTACCCGGGCCGAACCCGTAGGTGATGCGCGAGTTCAGCCCCTCGCCGCCGTCGTCGTCCTGCGCGAGCACGTTCCCGTTCTGCACGATCGCCATCACCGGGTCCCCCTGCGAGACGGCGTCGCAGGTGTAGGTGCCCCCGCGCGTGATCGCGAGCTCGAAGTACGTCGAGCTCGCCGGGTCGCGCGCGCCGCTGATGTTCACCGTCGATGGCGTGCCGATCGTGAGCTGCGTGCCCGCCGGTACGACGACGCCAGGCACCGGCGCTCCGCCCCCGCCGCCGCCCCCGCCGCCTCGGATCGTGAGCGTGTAGTCGCCAGTCGTGTGCGGCGAGAACGTCGTCGCCATGATCGTGTAGGTGCCGGACTCCGCGACGGTGAGGTCGAGCGCGCTGTTGAGCGATCCGTCGCCGCGATCGTCGTTGCTCTGCTCGGCCCCGGAGGGCGCGCGGATGATCAGGTAGGTGTCCATGTCGGTCGAGTCGAGGTCGACCCGCACGCGCTGGCCCGCGGTCCAGTTCACCGTGACCACGTCGTAGTACTTGCCGTCGGGGAGCTGCAGATCGCCCGGGCGGAGCTGGCCGCGGAACGTCTGCGCGTCGCCGGGGATCATCACGTTCGGGTCGTTGCGCGGCGGCGGTTGCTGCGGCGCCGCGACGCGGTTGAGCGTCAGCGTGTGCGGCTGGCCGGCCTGGACCGTCAACGTGCCTTGCGATACGACCTGGCCGTTCTCCACGAGCTCGAACCGGTGCGCGCCGCCCTCGATCTCGAGGACCTGGCCGCTGCGCACGACGCCGCGCGAGGAGCCGTCGACGCGCAGCTCGCCGGCGGGCACGTCGGTCGACAGCGTGACGCGGCCGGTGCTCGTCCAGGTCGGGCCGTCGCCGCCGTCGTCGTCGCCCGAGAGCAGCCACACCGCGCCGGCGATGCCGCCGCCGACGAGCACGAGCCCGCCGAGGAGCACCGCGGCGACGATGCCGAGCGCCATCCCGCCCCCGCCGCCCGAGCTGCTGGGCTGAGCGTAGCCGGTGGGCGCGCCGTAGCTGCCGGGCGCGCTGAACCCGCCGCTCGTTCCGTACCCGCCGGGCGCCGACGGCGGCGCCGGCGTCGCGAAGGCGCCGCCCGGTGAGCTGCCGTAAGGGGGCGGCGTCCCGTAGTGACCGGGCGAGGACCCCGGCGCCGGCGAGGCCCAGCCCCCGCCGGTCGGCGGCGGCGTGGCGTAGCCGCCGGGCGCGGGCAGCTGCGAGGACGGCAGGACCGCCGTGCCCTTCGGCGTCGGGATCGGCGTGTGCGGCTGCGCGCTCGGGTGGGGCGTCGGGTACGGCGTCGGCTGCATGCCCGCCATCGGGCCGGTGTTCTGGTAGGCCATGCCCGCGGCGGGCGCGTTCGGGCCGGCGGCGGCGCCGCCGATCTGGGCGCGGACCTGCCGCAGCTCTGCGAGCATCGCGCCCGCGTCCCTCGGCCGCTGCGACGGATCCTTCTGCAGGCACCGATCGACGAACGCGGCGAGCGGCGGCGGCACGTGCGGCGCGACGTGCAAGAGCGACGCGTGCGCCTGCGTGCACGCGTGCACGACGATCGCGCTCGGCGTCTCGCCGTCGAACGGCGTGCGCCCGCTCAGCGCCTCGTAGAGCATCACGCCCATCGCCCACACGTCGGCCGCGGCGCTCACGCCCTTGGCGCTCATCGCCTGCTCGGGCGCCATGTAGTGCGGCGTCCCCATGGCGATGCCGGTGTGCGTGACGTTGTTCTGCGAGGCGTCGAGGTCGCGCGCGATGCCGAAGTCGAGGAGCTTGATCTTCTCGCCGTCGCGCTTCTTCGCGAGCATCGCGTTCTCGGGCTTGAGGTCCCGGTGCACGATCCCGGAGGCGTGCGCGGCCGCGAGCGGGTCGAGCATCTCCTCGAACCAGTCGAGGAGCTGTCCGAGGCCCACCCCGCCGCGCGCGAGGCGGTCGCGCAGCGGCTCGCCGTCGATGAACTCCATCGCGACGAAGAGGGAGCCGTCCTGCGTGTCGAAGCCCGCGTCGTAGACCTCGACGATGCCCTCGTGCCCGATCTGCGCGGGCGCGCTGACCTCGCGCAGGAAGCGCTGGCGCGCCGCCTCGTCCTTGCCGATGTGCGGGAAGAGGATCTTCAGCGCGACCTTCTTCTTGGAGAGGTTGTGCTGGGCCTCGAAGACCTCGCCCATGCCGCCTTCGGCGAGCTTGCGGACGATTTTGTAGCGACCGCCGATCAGGCGATCCGGCAACGACGACAAGCTCGCTCTCCCCTCGTGCGCCGGAGGGTAGCAATCACGGGAGCGGGGCCGCCACTGTCGCGAGCGCTCCGTCGCGCGTCGGCACGACCATCGCGATCGGGCCGCCGCCGCCCGGGCGGTCCGCGTGAGCGAGCTCGTAGCCGAGGATCGCGCCCCCGAGCGGCAAGACGCCGGCGGCGACGAGCGTGAGGGCGAGCGCGTCCTGGGCTTGCCCGAGCGCGACGAGCGGCAGCGCGAGGAGCGCGCCGACCACCTGACCGAGGAACGCGAACCCGAAGTTGCCGCGCCCGCCGGTGAGCTCGCCCGCGAGGGTGACGCCCGCGCTGAGCCCCACGCCGCCGAGCGCCACGGCGGTGCCCACGGCGATCGAGAGCCACTCCATGCCGGCGTTGCCCTCCGCGACGGCCCAGATGAACAGCGCCCCCGCGCCGCCGCCGACGAGCAGGCCGAGGGCGCCGCCCCCGAGCTCCGCGACGAGGCGCAGGCCGATCTCCGAGTCCTCGCCGGCGAGCCGCAGGTCGCGCGAGGTCCCCGCGCCGAGGTAGGCGTCGGGCGGCACCGGCGGCCAGTCGCCCACCGCGCGCCGCGCGGCGCGCGCGAGCTCGCGCGAGGCCCAGCGCACGAGCTCGGTGTCCGAGACGTCGTCCGCGCTCGACGGCGCGTCGTCCGCGACGTCGTCCGCGATCGCGTCCTCGTCCTGCGCCGCTGCGAGCGCGCCCGGCCCGACGAGCGCGAGCGCGAGCCCCAGCGCCGCGACCGAGCGTCGCGCGGCGGGCCCGAGTCCGGGTGAGCGGCGCATCCAGACCCAGCATACGGCAGCGCGTCCCGGACTTCTCCCGCGCCGCATGCCTGGTATCCTCCCGCCCGTGCATCCCCGGCCGCCGTTCAACCCCGTCTCGCTCCCGCCCGGGACGGTCCTCGCCGGCAAGTACGAGCTCGCGCAGCCGATCGGGTGGGGTGAGAACAGCGTCGTCTACGAGGCGACGCACCGCCTGCTCCAGCGCAAGGCCGCGGTGAAGGTCCTCGCGAAGACGGACGAGGAGTCCGAGCGCCGGTTCGCGCGCGAGGCCAAGCTCGCCGGCTCGCTCAGCCACCCCAACATCGTCGAGATCTACGAGGTCGGCCGGCTCGAGGACGGCCGCGCGTTCCTCGCGATGGAGTTCCTCGTCGGCGAGACGCTCGAGGAGCGCCTCGGCCGCCGGGGCCCCTTCGGCATCGAGGAGGCGATGAAGGTCGGCCAGGAGCTCTTGCAGGGGCTCGCGGCGGCGCACGAGAACCACATCGTCCACCGCGACCTGCGCCCGCAGAACATCTTCATGGCGCACTCGCGCGACGGCGAGGTCCTCAAGATCCTCGACTTCGGCGTCTCGCGCCGGTTCGGCAGCGAGGGTGACTCGATCCTCACGCGCCCCGGCTCGTTCCTCGGCGACGTGCAGTTCATCGCGCCCGAGCAGCTCTACGAGGACAGCACGATCGATCAGCGCACCGACCTCTACGCGGTCGGCGTGCTCCTCTATCGCCTCTTGACCGGCCACCCCCCGTTCAGCGGCCGCGCCGCGCAGCTCCTCGTCGCGATCACCGAGGAGATGCCCGCGCCGCCGAGCCACCACCGGCCCGAGCTCACCTCCGACGTCGACAAGGTGATCCTCACCGCGCTCGCCAAGAAGCAGAAGGACCGCTTCCAGGACGCAGAGTCGATGGCCGAGGCGCTCCGGCTCACCTCGCTCTTCGCCAGCTACGTCAAGGGTTGAGCCCGGGGACGATCCTCGTCATCTCGTCATTCTCGGAGCATCTCCGAGCTCACGCTCGGTATCCGGGATCGATGCGGTCGAGGCGGCGCAGCCACGCCGCGAGCTCGAGCTTCCCGTAGCCGCCGGCCCGCATCATCACCTCGAGCCCGCGCGCCGACGCCGCGCGCACGTCGGGCTCGACCGGGATGGGATCGCCGCCGCCCGAGTCCGTCGCGACCTGGATCTCGCACGCGCGCTGGAGCACCCACGCGTTCGCGAAGCACGCGGCCACGTCCGCGCCGCACGCGAGCAGGCCGTGGTTGCGCAAGATCAAGAAGTTGCGCGCCCCGAGGCTCGCGACGAGGCGCGGGCGCTCCGCCTCGCGCACGGTGATCCCCTCGAAGTCGTGGTACGCGACGTGGTCCGCGATGAGACAGGAATAGAAGTTGTCACCGCGCAGGCCCTCCGCGCGACACGCGATCGCCGAGCCGGCCGTCGTGTGCGTGTGCGCGACGCAGCCGACGTCCGGCCGCGCCGCGTGGATCGCCGAGTGGATCACGAAGCCCGCCGGGTTGATGCCGTGCTCGCTCGGGCCGATCACCTCGCCGTGGTGGTCGACCTTCACGAGGTTCGACGCGGTGACCTCTTCGTAGAACAGCCCGTACGGGTTGATCAGGAAGTGCTCGGTCCCGGGGACCCGCGCGCTGATGTGGTTGTAGATGAGCTCGGACCAGCCGAGGTGGTGGAAGATCCGGTAGAGGCCGGCGAGCTGGACGCGCAGCTCGCGCTCCGTCAGGGGCTCCGACATTCTCCGAGCATCGCACGAGTGCTAGCGTCGGGGGATGCGACGCTTCTGGGGGATGCTCTTGGCGATCGGGCTCGCGGCCTGCGATGCGGGCACGGGGGTGCCGCCGGGCTCGATCGGCGCCCCGTGCGACGGCGACGACGAGTGCAACGCCGGCCTCGTCTGCCGCGACGGGCGCTGCGCCGCGCGCGGCGGCGCGGACGGCGGCGCCGAGCCGGACGCGGGGCCGGGGGGCCGGGACGCCGGGCCGCTCTGTCCCGCGGCGCGCGTCTGCAACGCGTCTTGCTGTGAAGAGAGCGAGGAGTGCGTCGAGGGCGCGTGCCTCGCCGCGTGCCCGTCCGCCCTGCGCTGCGGGCCGAGCCACGCGTGCTGCCCGGCCGGCGATCTCTGCCTCGCCGACGCGTGCGTCACGCCGGGCGCGCCGTGCGCCGAGGCGATCGACTGCCCGCTCGACGCCTACTGCGACGCGTCCCTCGGCCGCTGCCTCCCGCGCTCGGCGGGCCGCTGCGAGTACTTCCCGCCGCCTGGCGTCATCGCCCCCGAGGAGCAGTGGGCGTGGAGCGGCAGCGCGGTCGAGCCCGCCTCCGTCCACGTGATGATGGCGCCCGTCGTCGGCGACCTCGACGGCGACGGCGTACCCGAGGTCGTCTTCAACACCTACACCTCCGCCGGCTCGTACGGGGGCCCCGGCGTCCTGCGCATCGTGCGCGGCGACACGGGCGTCGAGGTCCGCTCGATCACCTCGCCCGTCGTGTGCCCCGAGCACGGCATCGCGCTCGGGGACCTCGACGGCGACGGCACCCCCGAGATCGTCACCATGCTCACGCCGTGCACGGGCGGCGCGATGGTCGCGTTCGCGCCGGACGGCACCGAGCTCTGGCGCAGCCGCCGCGCCGACGGCTCGCCGTTCACCGGCAACTTCCAGTTCGGCGCGCCCTCCATCGCCGACCTCGAGGGCGACGGCCGCGCCGAGGTCCTCATCGGGGGCGCCGTCCTCGAGCACGACGGGGTGCTGCGCTTCGAGCACCGCGCGGGCGCCGGCTCGAACTGCTGCTCGGGGCAGCCGCGCAGCCCGCTCTCGACCGCGTACGACGTCGACGGCGACGGCCGCCTCGAGCTCGTCGCCGGCAACGCGATCTGGCGTTCGGACGGTACGCTCGTCTGGGAGGACCTCGCGCTCGTCGACGGCTACGTCGCGGTCGCCGACTTCTACGCCGATGGGATCGTCGACATCGTCGTCGTGCACCAGCAGCCCGACGGCGGCGGCGCGGGTCACGTCTCGATCCGCCGCGCCACCGACGGGATGGTGCTGTTCGGCCCCGTCGTGATGCCGGGCGGTGGCCGCGGCGGCCCGCCGACCGTCGCCGACTTCGACGGAGACGGACTGCCCGAGATCGGCGTCGCGGGCGGCGCCGCCTACGCGGTGTTCGACCCCGACGGCGCGACGCCGGTGCTCTGGCAGCAGCCCACGCAGGACCACAGCTCCAACATCACCGGCTCGAGCGTCTTCGACTTCGACGGAGACGGCACCGCCGAGGTCGTCTACAACGACGAGTGCTACATGCGCATCTACGCGGGCCCCGACGGCCGCGTCCTCGCGCAGATCCCGCAGCACAGCCACACGCTCGTCGAGTACCCGCTGATCGTCGACGTCGACGCGGACGGCAACGCCGAGATCGTCTTCGCCGGCAACGCCGCGGTGAACCGCTGCTCGGACATCCCCGGCTACACCGGCGGCCGCGCGGGCATCCGCGTCTTCCGCGACGCCGAGGACAACTGGGTCGGCACGCGCCCCGTATGGAACCAACACACCTACCACATCACCAACGTGCGCCAGGACCTGCGCATCCCGATGGGCGAGCAGCCCAACTGGCGGCTCTTCAACAACTTCCGCCAGAACCCGCAGAGCTTCGACGCGCCCAACCTCACGCCCGCCGCGCTCGCGACCGACGCGACCGGCTGCCCGGCGAGCCTCGGGCTCGTGGCCACGATCACGAACGCCGGCGCGGTCGCCGTCGGCGCGGGGCTCGCGGTGAGCTTCTACCTCGGCACGCCCGCCGCGCCGGGGCGTCGGCTCGCCACCGAGCGCACGAGCGCGCCGATCCCCGCGGGCGGCAGCCTCGTCGTGCGCGCGACGGTCACGCTCACCCCCGACGAGCTCGGCCGCGACCTGCCGTGGTTCGTGCGCGCCGACGACGTCGGCGACGGCACCGGCGAGCAGAACGAGTGCATCGAGACCGACAACGCGCTCGGAGCCACGTACGCCTGCACCGGCATCGAGTGAGGCCGTCGGTGCGGCTCGCCGGTGGTGAGACGGCCCGGCCGGATCGAGGCCTGCCCTCGAGCGACGGGCGGCGGCGGCGCGCGACGCGCAGTCAGTCGAGCGTGTCGGCCGCTTCGAGCAGCGCCACGTCGACGAGGTCCTTCTTCCGCCCAGCCGCGCGCTCGTTCTCGAGCAGCGCGTCGCGGCCGATCACGGCGAGCGTGATGCCGTGGAAGTCCGCCTCCACTCGACCCTCCCACGCCTCGTCGAAGGAGACGCCGTCGATGCCTGTCAGGCCGAAGCCGAACCGCTCTAGCGCGCGTCGCAGCCGCCGAGCGTTCCGAGGGCTCGCCGACGTCGAGGTCTTCAGTCAACCGAGCTTCGACGTGGTACGCGAGGGCGTGCGCTCCAATCAGAAGAAACCTCGTGTTCTTGGAGAGAAGCGCTCTCAAGAACGATTGCCACTCGGGGGGGATCGTCATCGTAGCCGAAGTACGAGCGGCGCAGCGCTTCGAGCGCGTTCAACCGATCGGCGGGGGTCAACCGTGCGAGGTCGTCGCGGTCGGCGCTCGCCTCCTCACCCAGGTCCACGCTGCGGCAGATTCGCTCCATCCTGCGCTGCACTCTACGACGCGGGTCGGCGGCGTGCTCGACGCGGAGATCCGTGCGCCGGCATCGAGTGACGCCGGCTCCGTAGATCTTCAGAACGACGCGGCGAGGCCGAGGATCGCGCCGTCGCCCGCGATGGCGAGGCGCGGCACGATCGACGCGCTCGGTACGCGCTCGGGGACCCGCGTGCTCCAGATGGCGAGCAGCCAGCCGCCCACGACGTGGAACGCGAGCCCGCTCGAGAACATCGCGAGGTCGAGCGGGCTCGTCCCGCACGAGCTGCCGATGGCCATCCCGCCTGCGACGGCGAGGATCGTCGAGGCGGCGATCAGGAGCGTCCCGTAGACGGCCTGCACGACGCCGAGCGCGTGCGGCAGCGCGCGTCCGTCGGCGGCGAAGCCGATGTCGAGGCCGACGAACGCGAGAGCCCCGCTCCCCGCGACCACGAGCGAGGCGGCGACGAAGTCGTCGACGGGCCGATGGACCGGCGGGGCGGCGGCGCGCTCGGGTCGTAGCCGCAGGCGAAGGCGGGCGCGGCCCAGAGCAGCGAGAGCATCACGAGGGGACGAGCAAGCGTGCGCATTCCAACGAGCATGGAGGCACCTCCAGGCCCCGTCCATCGAGCGCGCCCGCGAGGAGTTTCGGCGCTCGCGATCTCGACTACCGCGAGGGCGGATCGCAGGAGAGCGTCACGGTGACGTGATCGGTCGAGCCGTTCGTGCCGAGGCTCAGGGTGGCCGCGTGCTCCTCGAGGCGGCCGCCGCTCACCCGGCACCACGCGGTCGAGCTCACGGTCGCGGGCCCGCGCCGGCACGCGAGCACGCGCTGGACGGACCACTCGCTCGTCCCGACCCCCGCGGTGCGCACGCGCGCGTAGCCGCAGCTCCACGGGCTCGCCCCCAGATCGATCCGCCCCGGCTCGTCGTCGACGAGGGTCCGCACCGACGGCCGGTTCGGACCCGCGACGAACACGTGCCAGCGCATCTCCGAGGCCGCGCGCGGCACCTGGGCGAGGGCGATCGAGCCGCCGAGCGACAGCGCGAGCGCGCACGCGAGTGGGATCCAGCGACGCATCGTCCGAGCCGATCCAGCCAGCTCGAGGCGTCGGACGCAAGAAGTCCTGGAACATTCTCTCGAACGGCGTCGTAATCAGGGGCATGACGTCCTTGCGCCCGTGGCTCCTGCCCACCCTGCTCGGTCCCCTCCTCGTGATGTGGGGGCTCGCCACGCTCGGCGCGATCGCGCTCGGCACCACCGCGCTGACCCACGGCACCGTCGACGACTGGGCGGTGCTGATGCTCTGGTCGACGTTCTTCGGCTGCACGATGGGCGTCGCCCTCGTCGTCTCCGACGTGGTGCTCCTGGTCGCGAAGCTGCGGCAGCTCCCGACGGGCGGCCGCGCGTGGCTCTCGAGCCTGCTCGTCCCGTTCTTCTGCTACGGCCTCTGGGTGGCGCTGCCGCCGCCGTCGTCGGCGCTGATGCTGCTGGCGTGGATCCTCGGCCCGATGGGCCTCGCCGCGGTCGCGAGCCGTCTGCTCTTCGGCGCGCGTCCCTGAGCTCCCGACGCCACCCGGCTCCGCGCCTGCTCGTCGAGCACCTCCGCACCGCGACGAGCTCACGGTGGAGCCCGCTCGCGGCGAGCTCGGGCCGGGCCAACCAGCGCTCGCTCGACGACACCCGAACCAGCGCGACACACAGTCTGCATGCGGTCGCCTCAGCGTCGCGCGCGCTCGAGGGCCTCGGGCGTCACGTGGTGCGGGCTCGCCTCCCACGCAGCCACCCACCGTGCCCGAACCGGCTCTGGCGCGAGCTCCCACAGCGTCCTTCGTCGCTCGTCGAGCCACGCGAGCCGCACTTCGGGGGCGAGCGCCGCGATCGCCATCATCTGCGCATCGAAATCCGCGTCGCCGCCGGGAGGGTACCTCATCCCTCACGCCCCAGGCGAGCGAGCCACTCGGCGTCTTCGAGGTCCCGCGGTCGGCCCGCGGCACGCTTCATGGTGATCAGGTCGGCGAGGCCGATCACGCGTGCGCCCCCCCGGACGACGGCGCGAGCGATCACCTGCTCGACGTCGAAAGGGCCATCGAGCAAGACGTCCACGCGTCTCAAGGGGCTCGCCGGGTCGATGTAGCCGAGGGCGATGAGGTTCCTCTCTTCGCGAAGTCGCCGGCGCACCTCGGGGTCGGCGAGCTCCTCGAGCTTCACGGGGACGTAGGGCGACATGCCGAGCTCGGTCATCGCGAGACTGGCGCGCCGTAGGTTCTCCGCCGCAGCAGAGACGAGGACGTCGAGGTCGAAGGTGTCGCGCAGCACGCCGTGGAGCGTCGCAGCGACGCCGCCGACGATGCAGTAGCTGACATCATGACGCGCGAACGCGCCCGCGAGCTCGACGGGGTTCACGCGAGAAACGTAGCAGGTCCTGGTCCGCTAGCGCGCGGGGCGCGCGGCGGCTATCACGGCTCTCCCGAGCGAGCGCGCTCGGCCACCCCGGAGGAGCACCGTGGCCCGATTCATCGACGAGCTGAAGCGTACGCACTCATGCGGCGAGCTGCGCCTCGACGACGCGGGCGCCGACGTGGTGCTCATGGGCTGGGTCGCGCGCGCGCGCGACCGCGGCGGCGTCGTGTTCGTCGACCTGCGCGACCGCGCGGGGATCACGCAGGTGGTGTTCGACAAGCAGGGCGACGAGGCGCTCTTCGCCGTCGGCCAGGAGCTGCGCTCCGAGTACGTCCTCGCGGTGCGCGGCACCGTGCGCGACCGCGGCGACATGAAGAACGACAAGATCCCGACGGGCGCGATCGAGGTCCTCGCCGCGGAGGCGACGATCCTCAACGTGGCCAAGCCGCCGGTCTTCCCGATCCAGGACGAGGTGAACGCGACCGAGGAGACCCGGCTCGCGCACCGCTACCTCGATCTGCGGCGGCCCGTCCTGCAAAAGAACTTGCAGATGCGCGCCCAGGCGTACCACGCGGCGCGCAACGCCTTGCACGAGCAGGGGTTCCTCGAGGTCGAGACGCCGTTCCTCGTGAAGTACACGCCGGGCGGGGCGCGGAACTTCCTCGTGCCCTCGCGGGCGAGCGGGAAGTTCTACTCGCTCGCGGAGAGCCCGCAGCTCTTCAAGCAGCTCCTCATGGTCGCGGGCTTCGACCGCTACTTCCAGATCGTGCGGTGCTTCCGCGACGAGGACCTGCGCGGGGACCGGCAGCCCGAGTTCACGCAGATCGACCTCGAGATGAGCTTCGTCGCGCAGGACGACGTGTTCGCGGTCTGCGAGAAGCTGGTGTTCCGGCTCTGGAAGGAGGTCCTCGGGGTGGACCTCTCGGAGAAGTACCCCGACGGCACCTTCCCGCGCCTGCCGTTCGCGGAGTCGATGCGCGACTACGGCAACGACAAGCCGGACCGGCGCTTCGAGCTGCGCCACGTGGATCTGACCGCGCTGACGGTGGCGCACGACGGCGGCGGCATCGGGCTGCTCGCGCCGATCGCCGCGAAGTTCCGCGACGGGACGTATCGAGAAGAGCTGCCGGAGGAGATCGTGAAGGCGATCCGGGTGCCGGCGGCGCACCCGCTGAGCCGCAAGCAGATCGACGAGCTCGAGGGGTTCGTCAAGCAGATGGGCGCGGCCGGGCTCGGGCGCGCGAAGATCGACGCGGGCGGCGCGTGGGCGCAGTCGCCCTTCGCCAAGCAGGTGACCGACGGGTTCCGCGCTGCCGTCAACGAGGCGTGCGGGGCACAGGATGGCGACGTGCTGCTCTTCATGTTCGGCGGCGAGCAGCTCGTCCACACCGCGATGGCGAACCTGCGCCTCGAGCTCGGCAAGCGCCTCGGGCTGATCCCGAAGGTGGGCTCGGGCGGCGAGTGGGAGCTCCTCTGGGTGGTGGACCCGCCGCTCTTCGAGCGCGGCGAAGCGCCGGGCTCCTGGGTCGCGGCGCACCACCCGTTCACGCGGCCGCACGACGCCTGCATCGAGCACATCGCGACCGACCCCGGGACGGTGCTCTGCCACCGCTACGACCTCGTGCTCAACGGCGTCGAGATCGCCGGCGGCTCGATCCGGCTCCACGACTCGGAGGTCCAGCGCAAGGTGTTCTCCGCGATCGGGCTGAGCGAGGAGGACGCGAAGGAGAAGTTCTCCTTCCTGCTCGAGGGGCTCTCCCACGGGGCGCCGCCCCACGGCGGGATCGCGTTCGGGTTCGATCGGCTGGTGATGCTGTTGACCGAGAGCGAGTCGCTGCGCGACGTGGTCGCGTTCCCGAAGACGGCGCGCGGCAACGATCTCTTGACCGGCGCGCCCGGCCCGGTCGACGAGCGGCAGCTCTCCGAGCTGAAGATCCGCTCGATCGATTGACGCCCGCGTTGCGGGAGCGCACGGGAGCGCGCACGATCCGATCGTGGGCTCGCACTTGGCGAAGCGGCGCGCGACGCGGGACGACTTCTTCGCGATCCCGGAGGAGGAGCGCTTCCACGAGCTCGTCGACGGCGAGCTGGTGCGCAAGGCCGATCCGAGCGGCGAGCACGGTGACGCGCAAGGCGGCGTCATCGCCCACGTACGTCCCACCTACCAGCGCCCGCCCGGCCCGGGCGGCCCGGGGGGCTGGTGGTTCGCGACCGAGGTCGAGGTCGAGCTCGCCAGCGGCGACGTGGTGCGCCCGGACGTCGCGGGGTGGCGGCGCGAGCGCGTCCCGGCCCGCCCGACCGGCTCCCCCGTGCGGGATCGCCCGGACTGGGTGTGCGAGGTCCTCTCGCCCTCGAACGCGCGGCACGACCTCGTGAAGAAGCAACGCCTCTACCACCACGCCGCGATCGGGCACTACTGGATCGTCGACCCGCGGCAGGCGACCTTCGAGGTGAAGCGCTGGTCCGCGCCGGGCTACGTCACCGTGCTGGCGGCGGAGCGCGGCGAGACGGCGCGCGCGGAGCCCTTCGACGCGATCGCGCTCGAGGTCGGGACCCTGTTCGGCGACGACCCGAGCTGACAGCGACGCGTCAAGGGCCGAGCAAGCCCTCGAGGCCGCCGCCGCCGAGCGCATCGAGCAGGCCACGCAGCGCCGCGTCGTTGCCGCCGCCCCGGCGGCCGCCGAGCGCATCGAGCAGGCCGCGCAGCGCCGCGTCGTTGCCGCCGCCCCCGAGGGCGTCGAGCAGGCCACGCAGGGCCGCGGCGTCGCCGCCCGCGCCGCCGCCGAGCAGGCGGCCGAGGTCGGCCTGGCCGAGGTCGGCGTCGCCGTGGGTCTGGTCGAGCCAGCGCGTGACGAGCGTGCGCACCCGCGCCGCGCGTGGCCCGCGGGCCATGCGCTCGTAGAGCGCGCGCGGCGGCGCCGTGCGGAAGCGGTACGCTGCGACGTGCTCGCGCAGCGCGCCGAAGAACGCGCGGTCGCCGAGCACGCGTCGCAGCGCGACGTAGAGGTGCGGCGCCTTGCCGTACACGAGGCCGCCGTAGCTCAGCGGGTCGGCAAAGGCGCTCACCGGTCGATCGACGCGCCCGTCGGGCCGGCCCATCAGCCGCATCGCGTGGTAGCCGCTCGTGACCTGCTCGCGCGTCTCGCGCTCGGCGCGCGCGGCGCCGTAGCGATCCTCGACGTAGAGCATCGCCGCGTACTGCGCGAGCGCCTCGTCCTGGAACGGGTGCTCGCGCGAGTCGCTACCGACGACGCCGTGCCAAAACTGGTGGCCGACCTCGTGCGCGACCACCATCTCGAGCATCGCCTCGCGCCGCGCCTCGAGGTCCCCGCCGAGCAGCGCCGCGAGCGGCCCGCCGCCCGCGTCGCCGGCGGGGCGGTAGAACATGGTCGCGATCGTCACCATCGACGAGAACTCGACCCCACCGGCGCCGCCGACGAGCGGCGCCTCGACCACGTCGAGCTGCGTCCACGGGTACGGCCCGAAGCGACGCTCGAAGAGCGCGAGCGCGTGCGCCGCCGCGTCGAGCGCGCGCGCCCCCGCCGCCTCGCGCCCCTCGACGAACCACGAGCGCACGGCGACGGACCCGACGCTCCGCTCGCGCCGCGCGAGGCGGCGCCCCGCGACGAGCGCGAAGTCTCGCACGAACGCCGCGCGCACGCGCACCTCGGTGCGATCGCCGACGACGAGCGGCGGCTCCTCGAGCCCCACGGCGACCACGCGCACGCCGTCGGCGACGCGCACCCGGGCGTCGACGTGCGAGAGCGCGTCGTTGCCGAGGTCGCCCATCGTGCTCGCGTCGGATTGCTCCCAGAGCCCGCCGCGCATCCGCGCGAGCACCGGGAAGAACGAGGCCATCGACGCGACGCCGTCGCTGTGCGCGAGCAGGCCGTAGTCGCCCGCGCCGTGCCCGCCCGACAGCGCGCCGAGGCCCTCGAGCCCCTGCGCCGCGAGCGTCGTGCGCGCCGGATCGATCTCGGCGAGCCGGCCGCGCAGCGAGAGCCGCACCGTGAGCCGGCCGCCCGCGGGCACCGGCTGCGAGAGCCGGAGCACGATCGCGTCGGGGCTCGGCGTCGTCGCCTCGCAAGTCGCGTTGCCTTCGCAGCGCGCGCTCACCAGCGTCACGAGCGGGCTCGGGCTGACCGCGTTGGCCCAGACGCGCAGCACCACGCTCGAGAGCGGCCGGCCCGCGTCGTTGGTCCAGTGGACGGTCTCTTCGAGCGTGAACGAGCGCAGGTCGTCGCTCAGCTCGAGCGCGAGCTCGTAGACCGGCAGCGCGGCCGCGTCGCCTTCGACCTGGCTCGGCACGCGCGCGCGCTCCTCTGCGCGCAGCGAGGCGTAGAGCGGCGCGGGGTCGTCCTGCGCCGCCGCCGGCGCGGCGAGCGAGAGCGCGAGCCAGAGTGCGAACCGCACGCGCACAGCGTGACCTCCCCGGCGCGCGCGAGCCACCCGCGCTCGATCGAAGGTCGCTCAATCGAAGGTCGGCAGCGGCCGGTCGTGCACGACGGCGACGGCGTCGTTGAAGACGTCGTTCATGTAACGGACGTACGTGTCGGTGCCCGCCCCGGCCGCGCTCGCGTGGTAGACGAGCTCGACCTCGGTGATCGTCGGCGTGACGGGGCGCAGCAACAGCGAGCCCTCGATCACCGAGATGAGCGTCGAGCCGTTGGTCTTCTGCCAGCGGATCGAGACGAGCTCCGGGGACTCCTGCGTGCCGGAGACGAGCCCGTGGCGCCAGGTCACCCACCACTCGACGGTCACGATCTCGTGGGCGACGTGGTAGACGACGTAGCTGTCGTCGTACGGGTGGTCCTCGACGGGCTCGCTCGTCCACTCGGGGCTGGTGCGGCGGTCGGCGCCGACCGCGGGGTTGCGGTACGCGGCCCAGACCTGGGCGATGGGCGCGTGGATGTAGCCGCGCCCGAGGATGCGATCGAAGCGGCCGCCGCTCGTGCCCACGAGCTGGTACTCCTCGGGGTACGGGTCGGCCGCGGTGCCCGGCCCGGGCAGGTCGTTCTCGCCGAGCGGCTCGAGGCCCTCGGGGAACGAGGTGACCTCGTTGCCCCAACAGCCGGCGGCCAAGAGCGACACCCCGAACAGCGCGGTGCGAACGACGTTCATGGCGCGATCTTATACGCGGCGCCCGCCGATCGGCCAGCCGAAGCCCGATGAACGAACCCGGTTCACCCCGACGCGCCGGCGAGCGGCTCGACGCCGCGGGCGACGAGCGCGGCCTCGAGCGCGCGCGCGCGCGAAGGCGCGAGGTGGCTCAGGACCCGCTCGCCGCCGCCGTCGAGCACCAGGACGAGGGGCGCGCCCTCGAGCGCGCGGTCCGTGTAGAGCGCGCGGATCGACGCGAGCGGCACCTCGAAGTCGTCGCGCGTCGAGGCGCCCTCGTAGCGCAGCTGCTCGTCGTCGAGCTCGACCGCGACGCGCCGCCACGCCCAGAGCCGCGCGCCGACGAAGAGCACGAGCGGCGCGAGCACGAGCGCCCAGCCGCGCCAGCCGCGGATCGCGAGCCCGAGCACCCAGAGCGCGAGCAGGCCGCCCCCGTAGCCGAGCGCGAGCCCCGCCACCGACGCGAGCGCGCCCGCGAGATCGGGCCCGCGGAAGAGCCGCGTCACGGCCGCAGCACCTCCGGGTCCGCGTCGTCGTAGAGCCGCGCCACGAGCGCGGCGCGCCGCTCGAGCACGCGCCTTTGGTTGACGTAGCCCTTGTCGGTGATCTCGCCCGCGTCGATCGAGGGCGGCTCGTCGAGCACCAGCGCGCGCGTGATCGCCCGGCTCGAGCCGGCGGCCCGCGCGTCGAGGGCGCGGAGCCCCTCGAGGATGACCGCGCGCGGATCGGCGGCGCGGCCCCACTCGATCGGGCTCGGGAACAGGAGCGCGCCGATCTCGTCGCGGTCGTGTCCGGTGATCACGGCGTCCTGCACGACCGGCGAGCACGCGGCGACGAGCGCGACGCGCAGCGTGCCCGCGTGCACCCACGTGCCGGTCGTGAGCTTGAAGCTCTCGCTCACCCGCCCATCGAACACGAGCCCCTGCTCGGGCCGTGTCGGGTCCTCGAAGCGGCCGGCGTCGCCGATGCGGTAGAAGCCCTCCTCGTCGAACGCCTCGGCGGTCAGGTCGGGTCGGCCGAGGTAGCCGGGCGTGACGTTGGGCCCGCGCACGCGCATCTCGAGCTTGCCCGCGTTGGGCACGAGCTTGACCTCGCAGCCCGGCGCCGGCAGGCCGATGACGCCGGCGCGCGCGATGGGGAAGTGCACGCTCGTCACGAGCGGGCTCGTCTCGGTCGAGCCCCACGCGCTCACCATCGGGATGGGCGCGCCGCGCGCCCGCGCGCTCACCGCCTCCATCCGGTCCCACAGGCTCTGCGGCAGCGCCGCGCCCGCGTAGAACACGAGGTCGAGCTCGGCGAAGAAGCGCTCGCGCAGCGCGCCGTCGGCCTCGAGGTAGGGCAGGAGCACGTCGAAGCCGCGCGGCACGTCGAAGTAGAGCGTCGGCGAGAGCTCGCGCAGGTTCGCGACCGTCTCCTCGACGAGGCCGGGCACGGGCTTGCCGTGGTTGATGTGGAGCGTGCCGCCGTGCGCGAGCACCATGAAGAAGTTGTGGTTGGCGCCGAAGGTGTGGTTCCACGGCAGCCAGTCGACGAGCACGGGCGCGCGCGCCCGCAAGAACGGCCAGCACTGCGCGATCATCTGCTGGTTGGCCGTCAACATCCGTTGCGTGTTGATGACGCCCTTGGGCTCGCCGGTCGAGCCGCTCGTGAAGAGGATCTTCGCGACGGTGTCGGGTCCGACCGCGGCGTGCGCGCGCGCGACGTCGGGCGAGGCGCCGCCGCGCGAGAGCGCGCCCGCGTCGAGGTGACCGGGGCCCGCGCCGCGCTCGGCGATCACACGGACGCCCTCGAGCGGGAGCTTCGCGAGCGCCGCCGCGTGCGCCGCGGGCTCGTCGACGAAGAGCACCGCCGGCCGCAGCAGCTCGACGATCGCGCGCAGCTTCGCGTGATCGGTCGAGAGGCGCGAGTACGCGGGCGAGACGGGCGCGGCGGCGACGCCGACGTGCTGCGCGCCGAGGGCGAAGAGCGCGTGCGCGATCGAGCTCTCGGCGAGGATCATCAGCGGTCGCTCCGCGGACGCGCCGAGCGCGAGGAGCGCCGCCGCCGCCGCCTCGACGCGCGCGCGCGCCTCGCCGTAGCGGAGCGCGGTGCGCGTCCCGTCCGGCGCGCGCTCGGTGAGGAAGGTCCGCTCGGGCGCCTCGCGCGCCCAGCGCGCGAGCCACTCGGTCACCGCGCGCGCGTGCGGCGCGAGCGGCTCGGGCGAGCGCACCAGCGTCGTGCCGTCGGCGCGCGGCTCGACGATCACCCGGGGCGGCGCGAGCTCGAGCGGGCGGGGCATCGCCGTCTAGCGTAGCGCGCGCGGCCGGCGCTCGCGCGCGTCGATGCGGGCCGCTTCGTTCCGTCGGCGAGGAGGCCGGCGTCCGCTCCGCGGCGGCGCCCGAGCCTGGTAGGATCGGCCCGTGCTCTCCCGCGCGTCGCTGTCGTTCCTGCTCTCGCTCGCCGCCGCCGCGACGGCGCACGCTCAGGTCGCGGAGAACACCGCGCGCCTCTGCCAGAACGGGGTCGACGACGACGGCGACGGCCTCATCGACTGCGACGACGACGGCTGCGCGCAGCTCATCTTCTGCGTCGCCGCGCGCCGCGCCGCCGAGGAGGCCGCGCGCCGCGAGGTCTGTGACAACGAGCTCGACGACGACGGAGACGGACTCGTCGACTGCGACGACGACGACTGCGCCGCGGACTGCCGCCGCAGCCTGACCCTCGGCCGCACCACGGATCGCGGCATCTACCGCCCGGCGGCGCCCCCCGCGCGGCTCCCCGACGTCGGCTTCCGCAGGCACACGACGGAGGCGAACTACCCGACGGCGTGGGCCGCGCACCCCATGACGCTGCGCCGCGGCATGTTCGTGCCGCGCCTCGGCGTCGCGATCGAAGGCGCGCCATTCGCGAGCGATCCGGGGGGCCGCCTGGGGCTGGGCGCGAGCTACGGCATCTTCGAGTTCTGGGACGTCACCCTCGTCGCGGTGCCGCTCACCCTCGCGCCCACCGTCGAGTACGAGAGCCCCGCGATCGCGTCGACCCTCCGGTTCCTCGGGTTGCGCGAGCTCGAGATCGGCCTCGCCGTGAACGTGGCCGTGCCGGTCGCGAGCCCGCGCCCGGGCTACGGCGTGCGCGACCCCTTCCCGTTCCGCACGCTGCTCGGCCACGCCGCGCTCTTCGACGTCGCCAACCTCGAGACCGCGCTCCTCGCGCGCGTACACGTCGAGGACATCCTGCGGATCGACCTCACGCTGCCCGTGGTGCAGATCCTCTTCACCGAGAGCGCGGCGGGCCGCCTCGACCCGGAGGTCGACGTCGGCTTCGTGGCGGACGTCGGCGTCTCGATCACCGACTACGCGTTCCTCGGCGTGACGACGGGGGCGCTCTTGCGCAGCCGCGCCTGGGAGCGCCCGGTGGTGCCGCTCGGCTTCTTCGCCGGCGCGGTCATCGGTGGCTGGCGCCGCGGCCCGTTCGCGGAGCTCGAGGTGCGCTTCGTCTTCCCGCGGCTCTACCAGGAGGCGGCCGGCGACCCGGTGGTGACCGATCTCTGGCAGTTCACCTTCGACGTCCGCGTCTTCACGTTCCTCTTGAACTGAAGCGACGCTCACTCGACGCGCGCGATGTCGTGATTCTCGAGCTGGTGCTGCACGGCGCGAGGCGGGGCGCCGATCTCGCTCGCGATCTCGCCCAGCTCGCTCTCGCCGATGACGTCCGACTTCACCCGTCCGCGAAGCCACGCGACGGGCGCGACGAGCTCGGTGGCGAAGGCGCGGCTCACGCTCTGCGACCAAGACTGCGCGTCCGTGACCAGTCGCTCACGGCCACCGAGCCACGCGACGCACAGCGCACGGGCACGAAGCCAGCGGCGGGTGACCTCGGTCGCCGAGGCCGGCAAGGCGGCCACGAGAGCTCCGTGGGCACAGACCCACCCTCGCAGGGGCAGCACGGTCGAGGAGAGCGGTTGAACGTCGATCCAACCCGCCAGGGCCTGGTCGACCTGTTCTCCGTGCGCCGACGCGGATAGGCCCAGAAGTTCGCCACGCGCGGCCTCGACGAGACGCCAGCCGAGCCGATACGCGGGAGCGGTGGCCGTTTCGGCACGTGCCTCCCTGGCGACATCACGAGCGCGGTCGAGCGCGATCGATGGCGATACGCTCTTCATGTCGATGGCGCGCGCTCCCTCGACCCACGCGAAGCGGTCCTCGAGCGCGTTCGCGTTGCCCGTCTCGAGGAGGTCCTCGACCAGCTCCGATGGCCAGCTCGCCGCGCGGTCGACCAACTGGGCGGCGAGCTCGTCCGGGACGGACCACGGATCGGCGCCGTCGAGGCCGAGCGCGGCGGCGCGCGCTCGCAGGAGGCGGTCATCGCCAGCGACCGCGCGTACCTGCGACCACGCCTCGCGCAGCTCGATCGCGTCCTCCGACGAGCAATCCGAGAGCCACTCGAGGACCGTCTCGACCAACCCTCGGAGCTGCTCGACGATCGCCTCGCGCCGAACCAACAGCTCGCACTCTTCGGTGAACTGAACCGGGTAACTGCCCATCGGGCGCGGGTCGCGGTACGAGCGCAGGAGCACGTCCGAGGCGTCGGCCCGAGCGATGGTGAGGTCCGGCAACGGGTTTCCCTCACGCGCATGAAGCAGATTGTGGCGGCGGTACCATGCAGGAATCGGGCTCCTGATGGCCCGGGGACTCCGCAGCGGGATCGTGGGGGGCGCCTCGTAGAGCAAGTACCACCACGAGCTCACGAGCCATTCGGCGAGCGGCATCAGCGGACCGTGGACCGCCTCGCGCACGCCGCGTGTCCGTTGATCGACGACGCGGGTCACGCAGACATCGCCGGCGTGGATCTGGAGCCGGGCCCATGTGCGGGCGTGCGACTCGATCGGGACGGAAGGAGCGTCGACCCGCTCCCAGTGGATTCGAAACGTCACGACCCGCCCGTGTGCGCACGCAGCTCGCTCAAACGCTCGCCCGGGTCGAGGGGGTGTTCTTCTTCTTCGATCCACCATCCCTTGTAACGAGTCCCGGGTGGGTCGGTTCGATGACGAGCCTGGAACATCCGCGAGTCGTGAAACCCCCACACGTAGCGCGGGAAGCCGTTCGCGTCCTCTCCCGCGACACAGCCAGCGGCGATCGCGCGCCGGAGGGACGCCGTGAACCGCGGCCACTCGTCCGCCGGTACTCCTCGCAGCGGCTCGCATCGGACTCGCGCGGGCGGGGAGGCTCGCCGAGCACTGGGTTGACGTAGTCCTTGTGCTCGGACGAGCCGACGTACTCGGCGAGCTCCGCGAGCTCCGCGAGCGGTGTCGTCCCCGCCCACGGGCGAATCTCCAACGGCTTGCCTCGCTTGCGCTTCTTCGGCGTTCTCGGCGTCAGAGCCATCTCTCGTCGCCCGGAGGAGAACCATGGCAGCGCCGCCCGCGCCAGGCAACGGTCGAAGTGGGCTCGATCGTGCGCGTCACGAGCGCGCGCCCTTGCGCAGGAGCTCGGCGTCCGCGAGCTTGCGGCCGAGCTCGTCGTCGCGCGCCACGCGGCGAAGGTCGTCTTCGAGGCCGAGCGCGTGCAGCACGTTGGCGAGCGACGCGAGCGTGACGCTCGGCGCGCCGCGCTCGATCTGATGCAGCGTGGGTCGGGACATCCCCGCGCGCTCCGCGAGCAGCGCCTGCGTGAGCCCACGCCGCAGCCGCGCGAGGCGCACGTTCTCGCCCAGCTCCGCGAGCGCGCGTCGCACGGAAGGCTGGACGGTCGCTGTCTTCTTAGGCACTGGGATAATATAGCTTACTAAGACGGCATGATGAGCAAAGTATATTTGTCATGACCGCTCTCGGCTGAACGAGCAGCCATCCTCTGCCCGCGACGGAGATGGTCAGGCGCGCGCCGGCTCGGCCGTCGGGTCGGCGGGTCGGAGGAGGGCCCGGACGGCGTCGGCGACCGTCCACGCGGCGGCGCTCGCGAGGCTCAGGACGAGGGCGGCGCGGCAGGCGAGGAACGCGAGCGCGACGGCGAACGCCTCGAGCGCCACGGCGCTGCTCGGCGACAGGAGCGCGCCCGCGACGCCGACCTCGACGGCGAGCGCGACGAGGATCTGGTCCGCGGCGAACAGGGCGAGGCACGCGACCGAGCGCAAGACGACGTGCTTGGTGTTCATGGGGCCTCCCAGCGCTCGGCGGGCAGCGCGGTGGTGAACGCGAACAAGAGGCCGTCGCCGAGCGGGCCGCCGAGCGCGAAGTGGCCGCCGCTCCGGCCGCCGACGAGCGCGGCGGTCGCGTAGGTCGCGACGAACGTGTCGCGGTCGCCGTGCATGCGCGCGAGCGCGAGCGTGAAGCCGGTGACGCTCACGCCCTGGCCGAAGATCACCGGGCCGGAGTCGACGTCCCCGAAGCCGCCCTCGCCTGTGGGGTACTCGCGCGTGGTGCCGAAGCCGAGGGTGCGATCCACGAGGTGGGCGCGCATCGAGTCGTAGAGGGAGCGGCTGAGCGCGGGGCTCGCGAAGCCGACGAAGTAGGCGGCGAGGCCCGTGCCGGAGCCGCGCGGGCCGTCGAGGATCGCGCCGTCTTCGGCGTCGACGTGCTGGTAGAGCAGGCCGGTGCGCGGGTCGCGGTAGCGCTGATCGAGCGTCCGGGTGAGCCGCGAGAGGAGCGCCGAGTGGTCTTCGCCGCTCGCGCGGTCGTGGAGCGCGAGCGCGCCGAAGAACGCGGTGTTGTCGGTCGGGTACGTCTCGCCCGGGTAGGTCTCGCAGAGGCCGTGGGGCGCGGCCTCGTACCGCGCGACGAGGTGCTCGACGATGCGCTGCTCGAGCGCGGCGTGGCGGCTCCGGGGGTGGACCAGGCGCGTCATCGCGGCGGCGAGCGAGACGTAGGCGAGGAACGCGACGTGCGGGCGCTCGCTCCCGAGGTCGTCGAGCGGGTCGCGGCCCCACGCCTCGGCGTCGAAGGCGCGCGCGCGCTCGGCGAGCATCGCGTCGAGCGCGTCGTCCATCCGCTCGGCGTGGAGCGCGCGCAGCTCCGGGTGCGCGAGGGCGCTCTGGCCGTAGCCGAGCACCGCGCTGACGCCGGTCACGAGCAGCCACTCTCCGTCGAAGCGCGCCGAGCCGGTCGAGAAGTCGTCGGGCGTGAGGTCTGCCTCGACCCAACGATCCATCGCCCGCGCGACCTCGCGCTGCGCCTCGAGCTCGCCGTCGTAGAGGGCGCGCGCCGGCCAGCCGCAGCTCGTCGCGACCACGCGCAGGACCAGCCCGAACGCGGCGGCGCCGGCCAGGAGTGGGAGCGCACGCCTCATGCGACCTCTGGTACGGCTCGCGCGCCGCCGCGCTTCCGCGCATCGCGCGAGCGGGCGGACGGGCGCGGTGAACGGTCGCTCGGCGGGCGCGGCGCGCACGACGCCGCGGTGGTGATATCCTCTCGGACGGATGCGACGAGTCGTACGCAGTCTGCGCCGCGGCATGGGCGGCAAGCTGATCCAGGGGTTCTTCGCCGGCGCCTCGAAGCTCGGCCAGCTCCACCCCGACGCGAAGCCCGAGAAGCACGGCGTCGAGGTGCTGCGCGACGTGCCCTACGCGAGCGGCGGCGCGCTCGCGGAGCACCGCCTCGACGTGTACCGGCCGATCGATCTCGACGGGCCCGCGCCGGCCGTCCTCTACATCCACGGGGGCGCGTTCCACATCCTGTCGAAGGACACGCACTGGGTGATGGGGCTCGCGTTCGCGAGCCGCGGCTACGTGGTGTTCAACGTGAGCTACCGGCTCGCGCCGCAACACCCTTTCCCCGCTGCGGTCGAGGACGTCGCGCGCGCCTACGAGTGGCTCGTCGCGCACGCGGCCGAGTACGGCGGTGACCTCGACCGCCTCGTCATCGCGGGCGAGTCGGCGGGCGCGAACCTCACGACGAGCCTCACGCTCTCGACCGTCTATCCGCGCCCGGAGCCCTTCGCGCGGGCGGTGTTCGACACCGGCGTCGTCCCGCGCGCGGCGATCCCGGCGTGCGGCGTGTTCCAGGTGACCGACATGGAGCGCTACGCGCGGCGCAAGCCTCGTTTCCCGGCGTTCCTGTCGGACCGCTTCCGCGAGATGCAGCACGCCTACCTCGGCGCGACGCCCGAGGCGCACGGCGAGACGCTCGACCTCGTCGACGTGGTGCGCTGGCTCGAGCGCGGCGAGCGCCCCGCGCGCCCGCTGCCCCCGTTCTTCCTCCCCGTCGGCACCAAGGACCCGCTGCTCGACGACACCCGACGGCTCGACCGCGCGCTGCGTGCGCTCGGCGGCGTCTCCGAGGCCCGCTACTACCCGGGCCAGATCCACGCGTTCCACGCGTTCGTCTTCCTCGAGAGCGCGCGGCGCTGCTGGCGCGACCAGTTCGACTTCCTCGAGCGTCACGTCGGGCACCGCCCCGTCGTCGCGCGCTCCGCGACGGCCTGAGCTCACCCGCCTGCGCGCAGCGCGTCGGCGAGCGAGGCGAGCAGGCCGGCGAGCGGCTGGGCCATCGCGGGTGGCACGTCGATCGAGAGGCCGCCGTCCTCGCGACGTGTGACCCGGAACGGCGGTGGCGCGGACGCTGGCGAATCGGCCGCGACGTCGGCCGCGAGCGCGGGGGGCGGCCGACCGGACGCGCCGCCGTCGAGCTCGAGGTCCGCGTCGAGCTCGGTCGCGTCGAGCTCGGTCGCGTCGAGGTCGGGCGCGTCGAGCGGGGCGTCGTCCTCTTCGTCGCGCGTCTCGGACGCGGCGCGCAGCTCCTCCCCGAAGAGCGAGCGCACCGCCGAGAGGAAGGACGCGCTCTGTTCGAAGAGCACGGCGTCGGTCGTCCCGTCGAAGAGCGACGTGAACAGCGCCTGCTTGTTCGCGAGCAGGCCGGCGATGCGCGCCTCGATCCCCTCCTCGCTGACGAGGTGGAACACGTCGATGGGCTCGCTCTGCCCGAGGCGGTGGATGCGCCCGACGCGCTGCTCCATCACCGCGGGGTTCCACGGGAGCTCGAGCTGCACGCACGCGTTCGCCGCGCGCTGGAGGTTGAGGCCGACGCCGCCCGCGTCGCTGAGGTAGAGGACGGCCAGGCTCGGATCGTCGTGGAAGTCCACGAGCGCGCGCTCGCGCAGCGCGCCCGGCTCCGCGCCGGTGAAGAACGCGGCTCGCAGGCCCGCGTGCGCGAGCACGTCGCGGCTCGCCCAGTCGGCGAGCCGCAGCATCCGCCGCCACTGGCTGAAGACGACGACCTTGCGGCGCTGCGTGATCGCGAGGTCCTCGACCAGCGCGCGGAACGTCCCGAGCTTGGGCGACGCGAGGGACGCGAGCGTCGCGTCGGTCGGCCGCCGCGTGCGCAGCCCGTCCCAGATGTCCTCGAACTCGAGCTGCGCGAGGCCATTGCAGATCATGCGCTGCCTCGCCAGGAGCTGCATCAAGCGCAACACCTCCTCCTGCCGGAGCGGCCGCTTGGACGCCTGCTGCAGGAGCCTCGCGATCGGCTGGTAGAGCTCGTCGTGCTCGACGCGCTGCGGCTCGGTGAGCGGCACCGACAACCGCGTGTCGGTGCGCGGCGGGAGCTGCGCGAGCACCTCCTGACGCACGCGTCGCAGCATCACCGGCGCGAGCCGCGCGCGCAGGACGCCGAGGTTCCTCGCGCCGGCCACGCCGCGCCCTCCGTCTCCATCGGCGATCGTGTGCAGCGGCGCGAGCCGCCACTTCGGCTCGAGCGCGACGTCGTCGACGAAGTCCATGATCGAGGCGAGATCGCTCAGGCGGTTCTCCATCGGCGTCCCGGTGAGCACGAGGCGGTACCGCGGCGCGAGCGACTTCACCGCGGCCGCCGACTTCGTCTCCCAGTTCTTGATGCGCTGCGCTTCGTCCAGGACGACGAGCTCCGGGTGCCAGTCGCGCACGAGCGTCAGATCGCGCAGGAGCTGCTCGTAGCCGATCACGAGCGCGCCGCGCGCCTTCGCGCGGTAGATCGCGGCGCGCTCCTCGGGCGAGCCATCGACGATCGTGATCGGCGTGCTCGACACCGCGCGCCACTCCCGCGCCCACTGCGGCTTGAGCGCGGCCGGCACGACGAGCAGCGCGCGGCGCACGACCTTCGCTCTGGTGAGGGCGTGACAACACGCGACCGCCTGCGTCGTCTTGCCGAGCCCCATGTCGTCGGCCAAGAGGAGGCGCCCCGACTCGAGGAGGCGCTCGACGCCTTCACGCTGATAGGGATAGAGGCCCCTGCCCAGATCGCGCAGCGCGCTGCGGCACGCGGGGCGAACGCGGGCGGCCTCGACCAGGCGACGCGCGCGAGCGAGCTCCTCGTGGACGATCGTGCGTGCGGCCGGCTCCGCCTCGAGGCGACCCGCCTCGATCGCGCGCTCGAGGGCGACGAGCAACGCCGCGCGGGCCTTCGGGTCACGGAGCGCGACCGTGCTCGGCGCGCCCGCCACCAGCCCGCGGATGCGACAGGGCCCATCGACCCGCAGCCGCGCCGCGCGGTCGAACGCGCGCGTCGCGTCGATGGTGCCGTCCCCGCGCACGGCCGAGAGGCCGAGCGGGTGCCTCGGATCCCACCTGAGGAGGGTGCCCTGCCTCGCGCGAGCCGGTCGCGCGCGCTTGCCCGCGACCGACTCGAGCACGACCATCCCGTGCTTGCAGAGCCCGAGCGAGCTGCGCGCGAAGTCCGCGCACGAGCACGAGGTCTCGATCGGATCGGTCGAGCTCAGCCACACCTCGTAGGTGCGTCCGCCCCGCCCCTCGCGCCCGACGCGGTGAGCGACCTCTGCCGCCCGCGGCCGCGCGAGGATACGCAGCTCGTCGCGTTGCGCGAATGCGTAGCGGCGCGCGAGCGCGTCGAGCGCCGCGACGGCGACCGGGTAGTCCGCGCCCTCGGCCGCGCGGAGCGTGAGCGTGACGAGCGGCGCCGCGTCGAGGCCGCCGAAACGGCGTCGCGCCCGCTCCTCGAGCCTCGATCGCGCCTCGAGCGTCGAGGCCTCGTGCGGCGTCGCGAGGGCGATGGCGGCGTCGTTCGAGCGCGGCAGGTCGAGCATCGGGGCGCATCCTACGCGCGGGGACGATCCTCGTCATTTCGTCATTCTCGTTCGGCAGCTCGAGAATGACGCCCCGACAGGATCGTCCCCGCGGCTCACCCGCTGAAGGAGACGTTCAGCGTTGCGCCGCCGGGCGGGCCCGAGGTGCCGATGCGGCGGCTGACGAGCGCGCCGGAGATGCAGCGCGCGACGGCGGCGTTGCCCGTGCCGTCGTTGACCACGCGCGAGGTGGTGATGCGGCCGTCGTGCGCGACGCTGACCTGGACGGTGACGGAGCCGTGGGCGCCGTTCTGCACGAAGCACTGGCGCGCCGCGGCCTGCACCTCGCGCTGTAGGCGCTGCTCGTAGGTGCCGCGGGTGCTCGGGCGCGGCTCGCGCGGCTCGCGGGGCGCCTCGGCGACCGGCGGCGTCGGCTCGCGGACGGGGGGTGCCGGCGTCGGCGCCGGGGTCGGCGCCGGCGCCGGGGTCGGCTCCGCGACTGGCGCGGCCGCGACCGGGTCGGGCCCGCGCGCCGGCAGCGTCGGCTCGGGGATCGGCGGGGGCTCTGCGGCCGCGGGCTCGGCCTCGGCGAGCGTGGGCTCCGGCGGCGGCGGCTCCTCGCCGGCGGGGACGTCGGCGGCCTCGGCGGCGCCACCCTGCGCGGCCTCGACGGCCTCTCCCGCGGCGCGCGTCGCCTCGGCGGCCTGCTCCTGCGCCGCGCGCGTCGCCTCGGCCGCGCGCTCTTGCGCGTCCGCGATCGCGTCGTTCGCCGCGTTCGCCGCGACGGTCGTCTCTTCGCCCTGCTGCGCGGGGAGCCACCAGAGGAAGTACGCGGCGGTGGCTCCGCCGCCGCCCGCGAACACCATGAACACGAGCACGAGCGCGATCATGAGCCCCGCGCCGCCCTTCTTCTTCGCGGGTGCCGGCGCGACGCTCGCGGGTGCGACCCCGGGCGCGCTCGGCGCGTGCCCGGCGTGCGACGGCTGCGCGAAGCCGGGCTGCGAGGGCTGCGCTCCGTGACCGCCGTGCGGCTCGGTCGAGTACCCGGGCATCGAGCCGAAGCCGGGCTGTGACGGCTGGCCGAAGCCGGGCTGGCTCCCCGGGTGCGCGAAGCTCGGTGGCGGCTGCGAGGGCGGCCCCGGCGGCTGCGAGTACGGCGCCTGCGAGTACGGCGGCGGCGGCTGCGACGCGGGGGCCGGCGTGTACATCGCGTGCGGGTAGGACGCGGGCGCGTACCCCGCCTGCGGCTGCTCGCCGGTCGGCGGGAACGCGAGCGTCGCGTGCTGAGGAGCGATCGAGAGCGGGGCCGCGCAGCGCTCGCAGGAGACGGCGTTCGGGGTGTTCGCGTAGCCGCATCGGCCGCAGATCATGGCGGCAAGCATAGCCGGCGGTTGCGTTTGGTCGAATCGTCCCCATGAAAGGGCCCGATGACGTCTCCCATCTACGACTTCGAGGTCGAGACCCTCGACGGGCACGAGAAGACCCTCGCGGAGCACCGCGGCAAGGTCCTGCTCATCGTCAACACGGCGAGCCAGTGCGGCTTCACCCCCCAGTTCGCCGGCCTCGAGCAGCTCTACGAGAAGTACGGGCCCGAGGGGCTCGTGGTGCTCGGCTTCCCGTGCAACCAGTTCGGCAACCAGGAGCCGGGGGACGCGCCGCAGATCGGCGCCTTCTGCCAGAAGAACTACGGCGTGACGTTCCCGATGCACGCGAAGGTGCGCGTCAACGGCGAGGGCGCCCACCCGCTCTGGCGCTGGCTCGAGACCGAGAAGCCCGGCCTGCTCGGGAGCACCGCCATCAAGTGGAACTTCACGAAGTTCCTCGTCGACCGCGAGGGTCGCGTCGTCGCGCGCTACGCACCCAAGACCAGCCCGTCCGACATCGAGGCGGACATTCGCAAGCTGCTTTGACGCGTCAGCGCAGCGAGTAGGTGTAGTCGACGTCGAGGCTCTGGCGGCGGAACGGCCGGAACACCGCGGTGCGGACCACGCGCGCCACGCACCGCTGCACGTTCGCGTCCGAGACGCCGCTCGTGGAGACTTCCGTCACGCGCCCGGTCGCGCCGGTGACGGTGGCGATCACCCGCGCGCTGCCGCCCTGGCCGCCGCCGCATTGCTCGACCTGCGGCCGGAGCGCGCCGAGCACGCGCACGATCTCGGCGCGGTTCGGCAGGTCGGCGAGCGTCGGCGGGCGCGGTGGCGTGATGGTGGCGGGCTCGCGCGGCGGGCGCGGCGCGAACGGATCGCGCAGCGGCGGCGGCTCGTTCGGCGCGGCGCCGCCGCAGACCAGGCGCAGGTCGAACCGGTCGAACGTGCCCTCGTCGGCGCCCGCGTCGTCGTGCACGATCATCGTCCAGCGGCCTTGCGTGCTGCGGCCCACGAACGACGCGAGCGGCGGCGGCGCGGGCCGCCCGCGCGTGACGATCTCGGTGGCCTCGCTCGACCACGTGCGCGCCAGGTTGCGCCGGCTCCCGCCCGCGTGGCGCTGCAAGACGACCTCCTCACCCCACGGCGGGCGCAGCACCACGCGCAGGTCGCCGACGAACGAGTGGCGCAGGTCGACGCCCACCTCGGCGCGCGTGATCGGGCACGCCTCGACCACGTCGACGGCGAGCGCGGCGCTCTGGTAGTCGCGGATCGGCTGCGCCTCGGTCGACGAGACGGCGATCTCGATCGGGCCGATCGACGGGAGCTGCCCGTGCAACACGAGCGCCGCGTGCTCGAGGGTGCCGCGTACGACGACCTCCTCGTGGTCCGGGAGCGACAGGGTGAAGGCGCGCTCCTCCCGCTCCTGTCCCGGCGCGACGGGCACCGCGAACATCGCCGGCGTCGTGCCCAGGACCGCCCCGCCCTCGCCGCGCACCATCGCGCCCGACGGCTGCGAGGTGATCGTGACGTTGACCATCCGCTCGCTCCCCGGCCGCGGCCCGGCGATCGGCTCGGCGCGCGCGCCGGCCGCGCGCACCACGACCTCGTACGGCAGCGCCGCCGGCTCGCGCAGCGCCGCGACGAACACCTGGTAGTCGCCCGCGCGATCGAACGAGAGCGTCGGCGTGTGGCCGGAGCCCTCGTCGCTGTCGCACCGCACCTCGTCGCCGTGGGCGACCGCGAGCGCGAGCGGCGCCACGTCCGAGCGCACGGTCACGTCGAACGGCACGTCCTCGCGGACCCGCAGCACGTGGTTGGGCGTCTCGAGGTCCAGGTAGCCCGGGCAGCCGGGCGCGAGCTCCATCGCGGCGGCGCTCCCGAAGGTCGTGCCCGAGAGCGTCGCGCGCGGCGCCGCGCTCGAGATCGTCGCCTCGCCGTAGCGCGGCGCGGTCTCGCCGCACCCCGCGAGCGCGAGCGCGGCGAGGGCGGTCCACGTACCCCTCCAGCCCCTCATGCGGCCTCCTTTCGTCGCGGCCGCACGTCGGGCGGCTGCGAGCGCCGCGGCTCGTCCGGCGCGAGCGAGCGGCGCTTCCTGCCCCAGCGCGAGCGCTCCGCGCGGGTGACCGTCGCGCCGACCGAGTGATCGGGCAGCCGCAGGAGCAGCAGGCCGAGCAGGTAGAGGCCGAGCGCGGCGGCGAGCAGCGGCGTGCGCAGCGTGCGCGTCACGCCTTCTTCCTCGACGCTCTCGGCGATCGCGCCGGGCGCGTCGAGCACGCGGCCTCCGCCGGCCGCGGCGAGCCGCGCGAGCTCCGCGTGATCGGCGCCGAACACCGCGAGCTCCGGGTCGTACGGCCGGTCGTGCCCGACCGCGACGGTGGGTCGCTCGTCGACGGGCATCCGGGCGTCGAGCAGGAACCCCTCGTCCTCGAGGATCTCCGACTGCCACACGCCGGGCCCGCGCTCGACGAGCTCGAGCGGCTCCGAGCGCTGCGCCTCGCGGAAGATCCGCACGACCGGCACCTCGTCGCTCGAGACCGTCGGCGCGATCACCGTCGCGACCTCTACGCCCTCGACCAGCGGGTGCGCGGCGAGCCGCACCTGCGGCGGCTGGATCGGCCGCGTGCGGAGCATGCCCTCGGCCATGCCGACCCAGAAGCGGCGGAAGCCCTCCCAGCCGCGCAGGTCGTCGGCCCACGGCCCGCTCGTCGCGCTCGTCCAGGTCGCGACCTGACCGAGCCCGCGGTGCCAGTGCGCGAGCGCGGGCCGCCGATCCGGCGCGGCCAGCGCGAGGGTCGCGCCGCGCCGCAGGCTGGAGAGCGCGTACCCGCTGAGCTGCGGCGCCGCGTCGAAGTCGACGCCCTCGAGCATCGCCATGCTCGTGACGAGCCGCGGCCGGAAGCTCACCCGCCGGTGCGCCGGCGGTTGCCGGAACTGCGCCTCGCGCACGAACAAGCTCGGCAGCGAGCCGGCCGCGTTCGTCACGTGGTAGCGGCCGCGCCCGATCTGCGCGATCTGCTGCATGAGGTCGTTGCGGGGGCCGATCGTGATCGCGGTGATGCTGATGCCGCGCGCGGCCACCGCCTGCGCCTCGGCGAGCGCCGGCTCCGCCGCGCTGACCCCGTCCGAGAGCAAGATGACGTGCCGGATGTAGCGGGGGTCGCTGCTCATGATCCGGTTGGCGGCGCCGAGCGCGGCGGCGATGTTGGTGCCGCCGGACGCGTGGATGCCTTGCACGAAGTTGATGGCCTCCTGCCGCTGGTCCATCCCGACCGGCGCCATCACGCGGTCCGCGCCGCCGCTGAACGCCACGACGCCGACCCGCGCGTCGGCGCGCAGCGCCTGGATCGCCGCGACCGCCGCGTTGCGCGCTTGCATCATCTTGATGCCGCTCATCGAGCTCGAGCGGTCGATGACGAGCACGAGCTCGAGCGGCCGCGGCTCCGGGATCGCGGGCGGGATGGTGATGGGCTCGAGCTGGCGGAACACCTCGGGGCTGCGCCGCACCGGGTGCCGGCCGGTCACCGAGATCAGCCCGCCGCCCTCGTTCTGGACCCAGTCGCGCAAGACGACTTGCTGCTCTTCGGTGAGGTCGTTCGGGTTGGCCTCGTCCACGATCACGAGGTTGACGTCCTCGAGCTGGCGCGCGTGCGTGGGCGCCGCGGTGATCGGGACGACCTCGACGCGCATGCCGCCCTCGTCGAGCACGCGCGCGAGCACCGGCGGGCCGTTCTCCGGGTCGTGCAGGATTCGCACGAGCGGCTTGGGGGAGATGCGCACGAGCGTGCGCCAGCGGTTGTTCTCGGCGATCGGGTCGCCGTCCGCCGCCATCGCGACGGTGAGCTCGTGGACGCCCTCTTCCTCCGGGAACTCGACCTCGAGGTTCACCGTACCTGCGCCGCGCCGAGCGACCGCTTCGCGGCTCGCGACCTCTGCGCCGTCGAGCGCGAGCACGAGGTGCACGCTCGCGTCGCGCGAGGCGTGGAGCTCGACCCCGACGTCGAGCCGGTCGCCCGCGCGGATCATGCGCGGCACCGAGAGCCCCCGGACGCTGACGAGGTCGATCGGCGGCTCGTCGCCCATCGCGACGACGCTGACCTCGACGCCCGCGCGGCGCGCGCCCGCGATGGCGGCGCCGAGGTGCCGGTCGCGGCCGTCGGTCGCCACGATCATCCGGCGCACCCGGTCGCGCGGCAGCGTCGCGACGCCGACCGAGACGTCCATCGCGGGCGGCACCGGCGCGTCGTGCGAGGTCGCGTCGATGAACCGGACGTCCTCGTGCGCGGCCGCGAGGTCCGAGAACAGCTGGCGGACGCGCGCGCGATCCGCGGCCGACACGCTCGGGCTCCCGTCGATCACCGTCGCGACCGACAGCTCGTCGGTCGGCCACGCGTAGCGCAGGTCCGCGATCGCCAAGACGAGCAGCGCCACCGCGAGCAGGCGCGTCACGAGCACCATCGCCCGGCGCCGCGGCCCGATCGGGAAGCGGCTGCGGATCACCAGCAAGATCAGCAGCGGCAGCGCGCACAGCCCCCAGAGCGCGAGCGGCCAGCCGATCGTGAGGTCGAGCTCGCTCATTGGAGCCTCCCGCGGTGCACGAGCGTCCACTCGAGCAGCATCAGCAGCAGCAGCGCGACGGCGACGAGGACGGCGAGCGGCGGCAGCGGATCGCTCGTGCGGAAGCGCGCGGCGCTCGCGCCGCTCGGGATCTCGCGCGCGTGGATCGCGGCGCTGAAGGCCTCGGCGCGCTCGCCGACGCGGTAAATGCCTTGGTGCCGGATCACGGCGAGGGCGGTCGCGTCGACGGGCTCGCCGTCGGGGCCGAGCACGGTCTGGTCGGTCGCGTGGAGCGGCTCGCCGAGCCGGCGCGGCAGCGGGATCTCGTCGCGCACCGACGCGGCCCACGACAGGCTCTGGTGGACCATCAGCGGGAAGGCCTCGCGCTCGACGAGGTCCGTGGCGCCGAGATCGAGCCCGTACGCGACGGTGCGGCGGCCCGGCGTCTCGCGCGCGATGGCGATCGCGTCGCCGCCGCTGCGCACGAGGACCTGATCGCCGGGCTCGAGCGAGAAGCGCAGCGCGCGCCGCACGCGCACCCCGTCGAGCCGCACGCCGCGCAGCGCGGGGTGCGAGCCGAGCATCGCGGTGACGCGGGGCGAGTCGGCGTCGCCCGCCGCGCCGAGCTGGCCGGAGGGCGGGCTGAAGAGCACCGCGGCTGCGTGCTGCGCGCCCTCGGGCAGCGGCGTGCGATCGAGGACGAGCACGTCGTAGGCGGCCAGGTCCTCCGCGGAGCGCGCGGAGAAGCTCCCCGGGTCGGTCGCGTCGACGCGCAGGCTCGGGTGCACCGCGAGCGCCGCCTCGAGGTACGGGTTGCCGCGCGAGACGTACAGCACCGTGAGCGGGCGCAGCGCCGGCACGACCGCGTAGGCCACGTCGTCGAGCGCGAGCGCGTCCTCGCTGCCCGCGATCTCGATGCTGGTCAGCCGCGCGGTGAGGTCGGCGCGCTCGGCGCTGAAGCCCTGCGCCGCGTAGCTCACGCCCGCGCCCGGCCGCAGCAGCACGCGGCGGTCGAGCAGCGGCACCTCGCCGTCGTAGACCTGCAAGCGCGCGCTCGCCTCGCGGGAGCTGAACGATCGCAGCTGGACCTGCACCACGTACTCGCCCGCGGCGAGCGGGTCGCGCCGGGCGGTGAAGTCGCCGATCGCGATCGTGTCGGCGGGCATGCCGACGGGCACGAGCACGCGGGTCGCCCGGGTCTCGAGCGCCTCGTCGACGTCGCGGTCGGCGACGACGAGGATCTGCCCCGGATCGCCGCTCGTCGTGATGATGCGGTCGGCGAGCCGGATCGCGGCGCGCAGGTCCGCCGGGCCGTCGTCGAGGCCGAGGCCGACGAGCGCGCGGTCGAGGTCGGACGGATCCTCGGTGAGCGCGAGCAAGGTGTCGGGCCGCATGCCCGCGCGCACGACGGCGACCCGGCCGCCCGCCGTCCCGCGGTCGACCCAGCGGCGCACCTCGCGCACCGCTCGATCGATCCGCCGCTCGCCCCCGGTCTCGGCGCCCATGCTGCGGTCGGCCGCCAGGACGATGACCGTCGTGCCGCGCATGCCGCGGCCGAAGCGCGGGTCGCCGAGCTCACCCACGAACAAGAGAGCGACGAGCAGGCTCAAGAGGAACGCGATCCACGGGATCTTCGTCGCGCGCAAGAAACGTGGACGGCTGCTCTGCGCGGCCCGCATCCAGAACGTGACGTTCGAGACGACCTGCGGCCGCGGCGTGCGGCGCAGCAGGTAGAGCGCGAGCACGGTCAGCCCGATCGCGGCGGCGATCGCGGCGATCGTCGAGAGCGCGAGGCCGGCGAACGTCAACGCTCACCCCTTGCCGCGGTCTTGTGGACCGGCCCGCCGAACACGCGCTTGATCACGCGCTCCATCGGCATCTCGACGTCGACCTCGATCCAGCGGCCGCCGGCGCGCTGGCAGGCCTCCCGCGCGGCCTCGAGGTGCTTCTTCACCTCGGCGCGGTAGCGCTCGAGCAGCGGCTTGGTGACGCGCAACCGCACCCGCTCGCCGGTCTCCGCGTCGTGCAGCTCGAGCTCGCCGGTGAAGCTCGGCGCGAGGTCCTCCGCGCAGCCGATGCGCACGACGCGCAGCTCGTGGCCCATCGCGCCGAGCTGGCGGAAGCCCTCGTCCCACCCTTCGGGTGACATCACGTCGGTGATCACGATGACGAGCCCGCGCGGTGTCCCGCGCGCGGCGAGCGCGCGCACCGAGGCGGCGAAGTTCGTGGGGCCCGCGGCCTCGGCCGCCTCGAGCAGCTTCTCGAGCGCGGGCAGATCCTGTGCGCCGCGCACCGCGAGCGGCAGCTCGTCGAGGTCGTCGGCGAAGGGCACGACGCGGGCGCGATCGAACTGCCGCATCCCGACGTACGCGAAGCTCGCGGCGAGCTTCTGCGCGACCTCGATCTTGGGAGGCGTGCCTCGGCTCATCGAGCCGGTCACGTCGAGCAGCACGTGGACGAACGCGTCGCGCTCCTCCTCGAAGCTGCGGATGACGAGCTGGCCGTGGCGGGCGAAGGCTTTCCAGTCGATGTGCCGCACGTCGTCGCCTGCGACGTACGGACGGTGCTCGGCGAACTCGACCCCCTGCGCCTTGAGCGGCGAGCGGTGGCTCCCCTGTCGGTTCGCGGTCGCGCGCGGCCGGACGGAGAGCCGCATCCGGTCGAGGACCCGACGGATGGTGCGGTCGAGGACGGCCACGCTACTTGCTCTTCTTCGGGTTCTTCGGCGCGTCGAGCTCGATCAGGAGCTGGCGGATGAGCGTGTCGGTCGTCGCCTCGTCGGCGATCGCGTCGAAGTTCAGGAGGATCCGGTGGCGCAGGCACGGGAACGCGGCGCGCTTCACGTCGTCGGCGGACACGTTCATGCGTCCGTCGAGCACGGCGAAGAACTTGGCGACGGCGAGCAGCGACTGCGCGGCGCGCGGGCTCGCGCCGGCGCGCACGTAGCGGCGCACGCACGCGGGCGCGTTCGGCTGCTCGGGGTGCGTCGCGAACACGAGCCGCACGGCGAAGCGGCTGACCGTCTCGGCGACCGGCATCTGGCGGATCGTCTTGCCCGCCGCGAGCAGCTCCTCCGGGGTCGCGACCGTCTTGACCGTGGCGTCGATGCCCTCGGCGGTGCGGTCGACGATCGAGAGCACCTCGTCCTCGCTGGGGAACTCGATGTGCAGCTTCATCAGGAAGCGGTCGAGCTGCGCCTCGGGTAGTGGGTAGGTGCCCTCGTTGTCGATCGGGTTCTGCGTCGCGACGACGAAGAACGGGCGCGGCAGCGGGTACGTCTCGGTGCCGAGCGAGATCTGTCGCTCCTGCATCGCCTCGAGCAACGCGGACTGTGTCTTGGGCGAGGCGCGGTTGATCTCGTCGGCGAGCACGACGTTCGCGAAGAGCGGGCCCTGCTGCAGGGTCATCACGGGGCGGCCGTCCTGCACGGTGACGATGTGCGTGCCGAGCACGTCGGCGGGCATGAGGTCCGGCGTGAACTGCACGCGCGAGAAGCCGAGCTCGACGACGTCGGCGAGCGTGCGCGCGAGCAGTGTCTTGCCGACGCCGGGCACGCCCTCCATCAGGACGTGTCCGCCGAGCAGGAGGCCGGCGGTCAGCCCGTCGATGGCCTCGCGCTGCCCGACGACCCGGCGGCCGATCTCCGCGGTCATGTCGCGGCACAAGGAGCGGACGCTCTCGAAGGGGTTCAGCACGTGGACTTGCTTGGTTTCGCCCATTGTTATCCCATCACTGGCTCTGGCCGCCTCGAATCCGCTCGAGGTAGCGACGAACGTAGGCGCGCAACGACGCCGGAACCGTGCTGTCTCCGCCGACGCGGGGGCCGTCTTCGCCGTTGGGCGAGAGCTCCCCGCTGCCTCCGCCGCCGCCCTGTCCGGCGACGCCGTCCATGCGCTGGCCGCCCTGTCCGGCGTTGTTGCCCGCGCCCGGGAGGAACCCACCCGCGTTGGGGTTGCCCATGTTGGGGCGCTGCGAAGGGTCGCTGCCCGGGTCGGTGTTGACCGCGACGCCAGGGTTGCCGGTGGCGTTCGGATCGCCGAGCGGGTTGCCGCCCGAGCCGGATCCCCAGGACTGAGAGCCCTGCTGCGAGGTGCCCTGGCTCGTACCGCCCTGCCCCTGCCCTTGCCCCTGCCCCTGCCCCTGCGCCGAGCCGTTCGAGCCCCAGCCGGTCTGGCCCTGGCCTTGTCCCATCCCAGACGCGCTCCCGCTGCCCTGGCTGGTCCCGCCCTGGTTGCTCCACTGCCCGCTCTGCCCGCCTCCGGTTCCCTGGCCTTGTCCCTGGCCTTGTCCTTGTCCCTGGCCTTGTCCCTGGCCTTGTCCCTGGCCTTGTCCCTGGCCTTGTCCCTGGCCTTGTCCCTGGCCTTGTCCCTGGCCTTGTCCTTGTCCCTGGCCTTGTCCCTGGCCTTGTCCTTGTCCTTGTCCTTGGCCCTGTCCCTGGCCTTGTCCCTGGCCCTGTCCCTGTCCTTGTCCCTGGCCTTGTCCTTGGCCTTGCTGTCCCTGGCCTTGCTGTCCTTGGCCTTGCTGTCCTTGGCCTTGCTGTCCTTGGCCTTGCTGTCCTTGGCCTTGCTGTCCTTGGCCTTGCTGTCCTTGGCCTTGTTGCCCTTGGCCTTGCTGCCCTTGGCCTTGCTGTCCTTGGCCTTGCTGTCCTTGGCCTTGTTGCCCTTGGCCTTGCTGCCCTTGGCCTTGCTGCCCTTGGCCTTGCTGCCCCTGCGCGCCTTCCTGTCCTTGCTGTCCTTGCTGCCCCTGTCCTTGCTGCCCCTGCCCCTGTTGCCCCTGCCCCTGTTGCCCTTGGCCTTGCTGTCCCTGCTGCCCCTGCGCGCCTTCCTGTCCTTGTCCCTGCTGCCCTTGGCCTTGCTGCCCGTCCTGCTGGCCTTGCGCGTTCTGCGCGAGCTGTTCCTGCGCCGTCTGCTCCGCGCGCTCGGCCGCGCGCCGCGCGACCTCGTCGTGCAGCTGGTCGAGCCGCCTGCGCGCGTCGCCGAGCTGCTGTGACTGCGACCCCGACTCGCGCCGCAGCGCCTCGCGCGCCTGCTCGAGCGCGTGGTCCATCCGCTCGCCGTCGCCTTGGTCGCGGGCCTGCGCGGCGCCGCTCATCTCCTCGCTGGTCCGCGGGGTGTGCGGTTGCAAGCGTTCTTGCGCCTGCCGCAGCGCCTCGCTCACCTCGCGCCCCGGCACGTCGGGCCGCTCGTCGCTCCGGTGCAGCGCCGCGAGCGCGCGATCGAGCCGGTCCGTCGCCTCGCGCAGCCGGTCGCCGGGCGTCTCCGCCTCTTCGCGTCGTCGCTCGCGCGCCTCCGCGTCCGCGCGCCGTTGCTCCTCGGTTCGGTTCGCCTCCCAGCTGCGCTCCTGCCGCGCGAGCTCGAGCGCCTCCATCTGCTGACGCTGCGCCTCCTGCTGGAGCTGTGACGTCCGGTACGGATCGGCCTCCGGCCGAGCGGCCTCCTCGCGCCAGCGCTGCATCGCCTCGCGCGCCTGGTTCCATGCCTCCGTCAGGCGCCGCGACGCCGTGCTCGGTGGCTCCTGCTCGACGCTCGTCGGCAGCGGCGCCGCCTGCTCGGCGCTCGCCTCCTCGCTGCGCTCGCTCGCCTCGCCCGTGCCCGTCCCGTCGCGCTCCGGCTCGATCCCCGCCGCGCGCTCGAGCAGCTCCGCGGCCTCTCGGATCGCGTTCGCGCGCTCCTCGGTCGTCCGGTCCCGCCGCTCGGCGAGCTCGTGCTCGAGCGCGTTGATCTCCGCGTCGAGCCGGCGCTCCGGGTTCTCGGCGATCCGGCGGCGCAGCTCCTCGGCGGCCGCGGCGATCTCCTCCTCGGTGCGCGGCTCCTCGCGCATCGTCGGCACGTCCTCGTGCGCGAGCCACGCCTCGAGCTCGGGCCACACGTACGCGAGCGGGATCGCCACCGCGAGCGCGATCGCCGCCGCCGCCGCGTAGCGGCTCGCGCGGTAGTCCGGCCGCGGCGCGGGCGGGACGCGCTCCACGTCGTCGAGGAAGCTCTTGGCCTCCTTGATCTGCAGCAGGTGCAGCTTGGGCGGGTCTTCTTCGCGGGCGAACTGCAGCGCGGTCGAGAAGCGATCCTTGGCGTCGAGCAGCCGGTCGAGCACGAGCGCCGCGTCGAGCGGGTCGTGCCAGCGCCGGCGCAGCTCCCACCCGAGGGCGACCGCGAACGCGACGCCGCCCGCGATCGCGGCCCCGAGCTCGTCCTGCCCGGCGACGCGGAGCGCGAGGGCGACCGGCGCGCCCACCGCGAGCGCCGCGCCGACGCCGCACAGCGCCGCGTCGGCGAGCACGTGCCGGTTGAGGCGGCGTTGGACCCCCTCGATGGCGCCCGCGATCGTCGCGGGCAACGCGGCGCGGCTGGATTCGGTCACGTCACTCCTTCGCATCGACGAAGGAGTGGCGTCGAGCCCCCGAGACGTGACCACACCGCGTCGCGTCGCTCCCTCACGATGGAGCTATGGACGGCCGGCGGCCTCGAATGTTTCCCGGTAGCATCGACTCGCATCAACGTACGCTCCCCACCCCGGACGGCTCCCCTCAGACCGCCGCCCGGGGGACATCTTGGCAGGGCGCCCCGTACGATACCGCGTGCGCCACGTCGCGAGCGGGCTCGCCGTGGTCGTCGTCCTCGCGATGACGGCCCGAGGGGCCGCCTCGCCGGGGCTCCGGCTCCACCTCGACCGGGCGCGGCTCGACACGGTCGGGGCCTCGCAGATCGTCGTCGCCGACGCGCGATGGGTCAACGCGTCGGGCGCCCCGCTCGACGCGTTCACCAACTTCTCGGGCGTCTTCGATGGCTTGGCGCTCGTCGTGCTCGACCCCTCGGGCCGGGAGCTGCGCCGGATCCACTACACGCACCATCAGTCTCCCTACGCCGAGCATCGCCGCGTCGAGCTGCCCGTCGGCGCGACGCGGCGCGAGCTCGGCTTCCCGATCTTCGAGGCGCCGCTCGCGGCCGGCCGCTACCTGGTCCGGCTCGAGGGCGAGCTCGTCGGGAACCCACGCCACCGCGGCCTGCGCACGCGCGCGATCCCGCTCCAGGTCCCTTGATCGCTACCCGCCCTCGCGTGGATCGCGGCCCGCGGAGAAGTCCACGACGGTGTCCCGCGACGGGCGCTCGACGCTCGTCTTGAGGTCGTCGTCCTCGGCGGGCGGTGGGGGCGAGCTCGGCACGCGGCGCGCGTCCATCCCCGCGAGCCGGATCGCGTGCTCGGAGGCCGCCTCGCGCACGAGCGAGCGCAGCGCCTCGCCGGGCGCGTCGAGCCCCGCCCGGGCGCACGCGCCGCGGATCCGGGCGGCGATCTCGGCGGCGCGGCCCGGGCGGGCCGACACGTCGCGCGCGAGCGCCTCGTCGATCGCGCGCGCCGCCTCGCCCGGCAGATCTGGCCGCAACGCGGTGAGCCGCGGAATGTCGCCGTGCAAGATTCGTTGCAGGGTCTCGGACGGCGTGCTCGACGCGAACAGCTTGACCCCGGTGAGCAGCTCGAACGCCACGATGCCGAGCGCGAAGATGTCGGCGCGGTGGTCGAGCGGCTGTGCGAGCACGTGCTCGGGCGAGCAGTACCCGAGCTTGCCCTTGAACTTGCCCGTCTCGGTGCGGGTGCGGCGCTGCTCTGCGCGCGCGATGCCGAAGTCGCTCACCCGCACGAAGCCATCGAAGCCGATCAGCAGGTTCTGCGGGCACACGTCGCGGTGGACGAGCGCGAGCGGTGTCCCGTCGGTCGCCGTCGCGCAGTGCGCGGCGTCGAGCCCGTCGGCGGCCTGCGCCACGATCTCGAGCGCGGCGTGCATCGGCAGCCCGACGGCGTGGCGCCGTCGCAGCTCCGAGAGCGTCGCGCCGAGGATCAGATCCATCGCCATGAACAGGATCCCGCTCGCCTCGTCGCGGCCGACGTCGAGCACGGCGACCACGTTCGGGTGCTGGACGCGCGAGGCCATCCGCGCTTCGTCGAGGAACATCGTGACGTAGCGCTCGTCGCTGGCGAGCTCGGGCAGCATGAGCTTGAGCGCCACCCGTCGCTCGAACCCGCCGAGCCCCCCGCGGCGCGCGACGACGACGCGCGCCATCCCCCCTTCGGCGAGCAGCGCGACGGTCTCGTAGGGTCCGACCCTCGGCGGCAGGCCCGCGTCCATCGCGCTCCGAGCGTAGGCCAGCGCGCCCTCCGGCGGAAGTCAGGTCGAGGGGACGATCCTCGTCATTTCGTCATTCGTGA
>JAHBWG010000063.1 GCA_019637095.1 Sandaracinaceae bacterium
TCGCGCCAACGTGGTTGTGTGAGGGGGCGATCTTCGTGATCTCGTCATCCCGTCAGGCGGTGGCTCCGCACCCCTCGGCACGGCGCCGAGGCTTCGCTATGCTCCCCCCGCGTGAGCGTCCCGGCGAAGGTCTTGTGCGTCGACGACGAGGAGCTGGTGCTCCGCGCGGTGGTGCGCGCGCTCTCGCAGGCGCCGGACTTGGTCGTGGAGGGGACGACGAGCGTGGCCGACGCGCGCGCGCGGCTCGAGAGCGGCGAGTACGCGGTGGTCGTCACCGACTACCTCATGCCGGAGCTCGACGGGATCGCCTTCCTCGAGTCGATCGAGGCGCGCTGCGACGCCGTCGCGGTGCTGCTGACGGCGCACGCGGGCTTCGATGTCGCGCTCGAGGCGATCAACCGCGGGCACGTCTACGCGTTCCTCGAGAAGCCTTTCCGCACGCCGGAGCTGATCGCGACGGTGCGGCGGGCGCGCGAGCGCTTCGAGCTCGGCCGCGCGCTCCACCGACAGATCGCGGCGCTCGAGCACGCCAACCAGGCGCTGCGCCACGAGCGGGCGGCGCTCGAGGCGGCGCGGGCCGAGCTCGAGGAGCTGCGCGACCAGGCCGCGACGGACGACAAGACGGGCGCGCACAGCCACCGGCACTTCGCGCAGCGGCTCGACGAGGAGGTCGCGCGCGCGCGGCGCTACGCGGCGCCGCTCTCGCTCTTGCTGATCGACCTCGACGGCTTCAAGGCCGTCAACGATCGCTACGGGCACGTCGCGGGCGACGCGGTGCTGCGCGCGGTCGCCGAGACGCTGCGCTCGGGCGTGCGCGTGATGGACGTGGTCGCGCGCTACGGGGGCGACGAGCTCGCGGTGGTGCTCCCGAGCACGACGAAGGTCGGCGCGGCGGTGCTCGCGGAGCGGCTGCGCGTCGCGATCGCGAGCCGCGCGCTCGGACCGGCGCGCGCGGGCGAGGTGACCGCCTCGATCGGGATCGCGTCGATGCCCGATCTGCGCCTCGACTCGCCGCGCGCCCTGCTCGAGGCGGCGGACCGCGCGCTCTACGAGGCGAAGGCCGCGGGGCGCAACCGCTGCGTGCTCGCGGCCCCGGCGGTGCTGCCGTGAGCGGCGCGCCGGCCGCGGGCACGCGTCGCGCGCGCTCCGCGTGCACGCCGGCGCGCGCGCAGGGCTCGCTGCCGTCCCGCCGCGCAGCGCGCGGGTCCCGCCTCACGCGGAGGCCGCGCTGACGGCGCCGAACGCGTCGCACGGGGGCTTCGTCGACGAGCCGACCGTCGTCGAGACCGGGCGCCTGAGCGCGAGCCGCTTCGGCGACTACCTCGTCGTCGAGCGCCTCGCGACCGGCGGGATGGGGGCGATCGATCTCGCGGTGCACGCGCCGGCAGAGGGCGTCGAGCGCCCGGTCGCGCTCAAGCGCCTGCGCGCCGATCACGACGCGGACCCTGCGTTCGAGGCGATGTTCATCGACGAGGTGCGCATCGCCGCGCGCATCTCGCACCCGCACGTGGTCCCGCTCCTCGACGCCGGCGTGCACGAGGGGCGCTGGTACTACGCGATGGACCTGCTCTTCGGGGCGCCGCTCTCGCAGGTCGCGGCGCACCTGCGCGCGAGCACCGACGAGGCGCTGGCCGCCGCGTGGCCGTGGGTGCTCGTGCGGATCCTCGCCGACGCGTGCGAGGGGCTGCACGCGGCGCACGAGCTGCGCGACGAGCACGGGCGGCTGCTCGACGTGGTCCACCGCGACGTCGGCCCGGAGAACCTCTTCGTCGGCTTCGACGGCGCGGTGCGCGTGATCGACTTCGGGATCGCGAGCGCGCGCGATCGGCTGCAGGCCACGCGCACGGGGCACGTGCGCGGCAAGGCGGCCTTCATCGCGCCCGAGCGGCTCACCCTCGGCGCGCGGGTCGATCGGCGCGCGGACGTGTGGGCGCTCGGCGTGACGCTGTGGGAGTCGCTCACCGGCCGGCGCCTGTTCCTGCGCGACACGTTCGCGGAGACGCTCGAGGCGATCCGCGCGGGGCACGTGCCGCCGCTCGCGGAGCTGCGGCCCGAGCTGCCCGCCCAGCTCGACACGATCATCGCGCGCGCGCTCGCGCCGCGGCCGGAGCACCGCTACGCGACGGCGCGGGCGATGGGCCGCGACCTGCTCGAGGTCGCGCGCGCGGGGCGGACGCTGGATCTCGCGGACGTCGCCGAGTGGATGGGCGCGCTCTTGCCCGACGCGGCGGCGCGCCAGCAGCGGTTCGCGCAGCTCGTCACGCGCGTGCGGCGCGACGAGGTCGACGTCGCGGCGCCCGCGTCGATCGCGCCGCCGCGGCTCGCGCCGCCTGCGCTCGACGGGCTCTCCGATCTGTCGCAGGAGCTCGCGGCGTCGCGGCCGTCGGTCGGGCGGGTGGTCGTGCTGCTCGCCGTCGGCGCGCTCGCGGGGATCGTCACCGCCGGCCTCGTCGCCTGGCTCTCCTGAGTCACAGGAAGCGGCACGCGCCGGCGCCGTCGCACACGCCGCCGTCGCACGGCGTGCCCTCGACGAGGTTCCCGACCCGCTCGCAGCGCGCCGCGCCGCAGCGCAGGACGCCGGCGTGGCACGGGTCGTCGAGCGCGCACGGCAGGTCGGGGCAGCCCGCGTCGGGCGGCGGCGGCGTCCCCGCGTCGGCGCCGCCAGGGCCGGGCGTTCCGTCGAACGGCGTGCAGCCTTCCTCGGGGTTGCACCACGCGTCGGCCTCGCACCGGCCGCCGACCACGATCGCGAAGCAGAAGCCATCGGTGCAGCGCGCCTCGGCGCAGGTCGCGTCCGGCGCGGGGCAGTCGGTGTCGCGCGCACACGTCGCCCAGTCCGGGCAGTGCTCGGGGGAGCTCGGCGAGCAGCGCGGGTCGACGCAGCGCCCGGCGAGGCACGCGAGATCGCTCGGCGAGCCGCCCGCGCCCGGACACTCGACGCCGATGCAGCGCCGGTCCACCACCACGACGCGCCCGGTCGGGCCGCGCACCTCGAGGTCCGCGCGCTGGCGCACGAGCACGCGCCCGTTCGGGTCGATCGCGAGCACCTCGAGCCACCGTCGGCCGTCGGGGAGCCCCTCGAAGCCCGCGACGCGGGCGCCGGCGGTGTAGTCCACCTCGCGGCGGGCGCGCGCGATCACGCGCTCGTAGGGCACGACGGCCCCCGGCGGCGGCGGCCCCTCGTACAGCTCGACCTCGAAGCGCGCGACCTCCGCCTCCGGGACGAGGTCCGAGCGCAGCTCGACCGACAGGGGCGAGCCGCCTGCGCACGCGCCGAGCGCGAGCGCGAACAGGCACGCGCACGCGCGGCTCACACGCCGCCTCCGTCGCGGAAGGTCGCGAGCACGCGCGCGCGGCCCATGCTGAAGACGACGCGGCACGTCCACGGCATCGCCGCGCCGCCGGGGATGCAGTCGCCCATCCAGCTCGCGAGCTCGTCCGCGGGCGACGCCTCGAGCACCACGTCGGTCGTGCAGCTCACGCGCAGCTCGCACGTGCCCGGGCACGCGACGCCGGCGGGCATCGAGGTCACGCGCCCCGACCCGTCGACGCTCACCTCGAGCACGCAGTCGCTCGCGCAGCGCTCGAAGATCGCCTCGACGCCGTAGTCCGTGCTCATCGTGAGCATGCAGATCGGGTCCGCGCTGCAGCTCGTCGAGCTCGGGGAGGTCGCCCAGCGCGTGAAGCACCAGCCGTCCGGCGCGCGCGCGATCAGGGTCACCGGGGTGCCCTCGGGGTACCGCGCCGAGCACGTCCCGCCGCAGTCGATCTCGCCGGTCTCCGAGACGACGTGGCCGGTGCCGCTGAGCCGCACCTCGAGCCGGCGCTCGGGAGGCGCGCAGCGCTCGAAGATCGCCTCGACCGAGTGGTCCTGCGTCATCGTCAGCGCGCACACCGGCGAGCTGCCGCACGCGCCCGCGGGCGAGGTGGCCCAGCGCGAGAAGCACCAGCCGTCGCTCTCGCGCGCGACGAGGGTCACGCTCTGTCCGTGCGGGTAGGTCGCCGAGCAGGCCGCGCCGCAGTCGATCTCGCCCGTCTCGGACACGACGAGTCCACCGCCGTTCACCGCCACGACGAGGCGCCGCGGGATCGGCGCGCAGCGCGCGGTCACCGAGGTGTTCGCCGTGACGAGGACGTCGCAGCTCGTCGAGCTGCCGCACGCGGGCACGGACCAGCCCGTGAACATCGCGCCGGTGCCGCAGCGCGCCTCGAGCAGCGCGGTCGCGCCGCAGGCGTAGCTCGCCATGCACGGACCCGGCGTCGGGCACGCGATGCCCGAGGGATCGCCCGGGCGGTTCGTGACGACCGCGCCACCCTCGCTGGTGACTCGCAAGACGTATTGACGCACCGTGAAGGTCGCGGTTACCGAGGTCGGACCGCTCACCGTGACGGTGCACGGGCCGGTGCCCGCGCACGGCGCGCTCCAGCCGACGAAGTCGGAGCAGGCGTCCGGGGCCGCGGCGAGCGTCACCATCGTGCCGGCGGCGTAGCTCGCCGAGCACGCCGCGCCGCAGTCGATGCTCGAGCCCGGGCTCGTCTCGCGCACGACGCCCGCGCCGGTGCCCGCGCGCGCCGCGCTCAAGGTGTAGCTGCTCGTGCTGAAGGTCGCGCCGACCGTGCGCGCGCGATCCATCGTGACCACGCACGTCGGCGCCATCCCCGAGCACGCGCCGCTCCAGCCGGCGAAGAAGCTCCCCGCCGCGGGGCGCGCCTCGAGCGTCACGAGCGTCCCGTGCGTGTAGAGCTCGCCGCAGTCGCTGCCGCAGTCGATCGCGCCCGCCGGGACGCTGACCACGTTGCCTGTGCCGCCGCCGCCCACCGTCACGTCGAGCATCCAGCGCGCGACGTCGAAGCGCGCCGAGACGGTGGTGTCCGCGTCGACGCTCACCGCGCACGGGTTGCCGCTCGCCGCGCAGCCGCCGCCCGTCCAGCCCGCGAACGTCGAGCCGACGGCGGGCACCGCGAGCAGCCGGATCGTCGCCGGCGGGGTGAGCGTCTCGCTGCAGTCGCTGCCGCAGTCGATGCGCAGCGCGCCCATCGTGTCCTCGCGCACCGCGCCGCTGCCCGCGCCGGTGCGCGTCACCGTGAGGGTCACGGGCGCGCGCTCGAAGCGCGCGCGCACGAGCGTCGGCGCGCCGACGGAGAACGAGCAGAGCGTGCCCATCATGCACGCCGGCACGAGCTCCCAGCCCGCGAAGACCGAGCCCGTCGCCGGGACCGGCGTGAGCCGGATCGTCGAGCCCGCGTCGAAGTCCGCGCTGCACGTGGCGCCGCAGTCGATCCCGGCCGGGTCGCTCCGCACCGTGCCCGTGCCCGCGCCGACGCGCTCGACCGTGACGCGGTGGCGGATGCGCGTGAAGGTCGCGCGCGCCGTGGTCGAGGGCCCGGCGATGACGAGCGGGCAGCTCGCGTCCATCGTGCAACTGGCGGCGTCGTCGGCCCAGCCGGCGAAGGTCGATCCCGGCGCGGCGACCGCGGTCAACGTGACGCCTGCGCCGCGCATGAACGCGGCGGCGCAGGTGCCGCCGCAGTCGATGCCGGCCGGCGCGGAGGTCACCGTCCCGCTCCCCGTTCCGTCGCGCACCACGCGCAGCACGTCGGCGGGGAGGCGGATGAACGTCGCGCCGACCGAGAGATCCTCGGTCACGGTCAGCCGGCAGCGCGTGGAGGGCTCGGCCGCGCACGCGCCGCCCCAGCCGCCGAACGCGTCGTCGACGCCGTCGGGCGTCGCGTCGAGCTCGATCGTCGCGCCGTGGACCAGCTCGACCGAGCACGTGGCGCCGCAGGCGATCGGCCCGCCGTCGACGCGCCCCGCGCCCGTGCCCGAGACGACCACGGTCACGCGGTGCGCGCGCGCCTCGAAGCGCGCGCGGACGCGGCGCGCTTCGGTCATCGCGACGACGCACTCGCGCTCCGCGACGCGCTCGCAGTCGCCCGTCCACCCGACGAACGTGCTGCCCGCCGGGGCGTCGGCGAGCAGGGTGACGCGCGTGTCCCGCTCGAAGCGCGTCACGCAGCTCGGCGCCGCGCAGTCGACCCCGGCCGGCTCGCTGACGACGTGGCCCGCCCCCTCGACCTCGACCTCGAGCGGCAGGCCGAGGCAGTCGGTGGCGGCGCACTCGCCGCGCCGGCACGCGCTCCCCGGCAGGGCGACGGCCCACGGGAGGCAGCGCGCCTCCTCTTCGCAGTCGAGCCGGCCGATGACGCACTCGTCCCCCGTCGAGCACACGGGGCCGAGGCAGTCCGGTGGCGGCTCCTCGTCGGGGACGCAGCCCACGTCGGGGTGGCAATAGCTCCCGTCCGGGCAGCGCGCGCCGGTCGAGTACACGAAGCAAGTCCCGGTGACGCACCGCGTGTCCGCGCACGTGATCGCGGGGGGCGCGCAGTCGGGGTCGGTCTCGCAGGTGACGGGCGGGCAGTACTCGGGCTCCTCGGGGCTGCACCGCGGATCGACGCAGCGGCCCTGCAGGCACGCGAGGAAGGCGGGCGGGCCGGAGCCGGGGCACTCGACGTCGCGGCAGTCGCGCGTGATGCGGACGGTGCGCGCGGTGTCCGCGACGACCTCGATCGGTCCGAGCACGCCGGTCGCGACGACGGCGCCGTCGGCGCCGCGCAGGAGCACCTCGACCCAGTAGAGGCCGGGCGGAACGGAAGGCAGATCGGCGACGCGCACGCCGTCGAGGAAGCGCGGATCGCCGGGCGCGACGTCGACGACCATGCCCGCCTCGCGGCGCACTTGATCGCGCTCGGCGCCCGGGCGCTCGCGGCTCACGTGCGTGACGATCTGCGTGAACTCGAGCCCCGGCGTGAGGTCGGTGCGCAGCTCGATCACGAGGCGCGGCGGGGCGCTGCAGGCGGCGAGGAGCGCCGCGGCCAAGAGGGGGAGCGCGCGGGTCATCGGCTGCCTCCGAGGTCGGACTCGAACGCGTCGCGCCCGAGCAGGACGCCGCCACGGCGCGGGGGCGCCGGCGGTGTGGTCGGCTCGGTCGCGCCGGTGGCCGGTGGGGGCGTCGTCGTCGCCGTCGGCTCGCTCGTCGCCGGCCCGGTGCCGCGTCGAGCCCGCCGCGCCTCACGAGGCGCACCCGGTGCGGCCAGCGGCGCGTCAGCCGAGCCTGCCGAGTCTGCCGAGCCTGCCGAGCCTGCCGAGTCTGCCGAGCCTGCCGAGCCTGCCGAGTCTGCCGTCGCCGGCTCGTCGGGCTCGCGCGCCGCGGTGTCCGTCGCGGTGGGCTCCTGCGTCGTGTCCGTCGGCGCGAGCTCGCGCGGCGGCGCGTCCGCCGCGGCGGGCTCGGTCGCGGCGGGGGGCTGCGCCGGCGCGTCGCTCGCCGGGGCGCTCGTCGAGGCCGCCCAGAGCGCGAGCCCTCCGCCGAAGAGCGCGCCGACCGCCACGGCGGCCGCGACGGGTCCCATCCAGCGCGGCGCGCGCGCCGGCGCCGCGACGTGCCGCGTGTGCGAGCGCGCGTCTTCGGCGAGCGCGTTGGCGGGCGGCCCGTCGACGCGCGTCTTGCTCTCTCGGTACGCCTCGCGGATCTGCGCGTCGAGCGCGTCGAGCTGCTCCGCCGCGTGCGCGCGCACGAGGGCCGCCACCGCGTCCTGCCCGCTGCGCGGGCACGCCTCGACGAGCGCGGCGCCGAACGCCTCCGCCGTCGGCCAGCGCCGCTCGCGGTCTCGCTCGAGCGCGCGCAGGATCACCGCCTCGAGCGCCGGCGTCACGTCGCGCAACCCCGCGAGCGCCGGGACGTCGCCCGTCAGCACGTTCTGGATCGTGATCAGCGCGTTCGACCCACGGAACAGGCGCTTGCCCGTCAACATCTCGTGCGCGACGATCCCGAGCGCGAAGACGTCGGTGCGCCGATCGACGGGCTTGGCCTCGGCCTGCTCCGGCGAGAAGTAGCCGAGCTTGCCGCGCACCTCTCCCGTCTCGGTCTTGCTGACGCGCTCGACCGCGCGCGCGACGCCGAAGTCCGTCACGCGCACGACGCCCGCGCGGTCCACGAGGAGGTTCTGCGGCGAGACGTCGCGGTGCACGAGCTCGAGCGCGGTGCCCTGCGGCGTCGTCGCCTCGTGCGCGTCGTGCAGGCCGCCGCACGCCTGCGCGAGGATCTCCACCACGACGGGCGCGGGCAGCGCGACGCCCGCGCGATCGCACGCGGTGAGCAGCCGCGCGAGCGAGACGCCGTGCACGAACTCCATCGCGATGTAGAGCGAGCCGTCGTCGGCCTGGCCGAGATCGATCGTCGAGACGACGTGCGGGCTGCGCACGTGCGCCGCGACCTGCGCCTCGTCGAGGAACATCGCGACGAAGCGCTCGTCGTCGAGCGTCGGCAGCATGCGCTTGACCGCGACGATCCGCTCGAAGCCGCCGTGCCCCGACTTCGCCGCTGCCCAGACCTCCGCCATGCCGCCGGCGGCGAAGCGGAACAGCGGACGGTACGGCCCCCAGCTCGCATGCTCCGGGGCGGCACTGGCGAACGCGGTCACTACCGTGAGTGTACACTCGACCGTCCCGATCGAACATTGCTTGCCCCCGCGTCGTGGTCGGACGAAGAATCCTCGCGTGCGTCGGGCCGCCGTGATCACCTTCTCGTTCGCGCTCCCCGCGCTCGCCGCCGCGCAAGCGGCGCCCGAGCGAGGCGGGGCCGACCGAGACGCGACCGACCTCGAGGCGGCGCGCGCGGCGTACGCGGAGGGTGAGGCCGCGGCCGAGGCGCTCCAGTGGGGCGAGGCCTACGTCGCCTTCCAGCGCTCGTACGAGCGCTCGGGCGCGCCGTCGGCGGGCTTCAACGCGGCCATGGCGCTGCGCGCGCAGGGGCGGCACGTCGCGGCGGCCGAGGCGCTCGAGGCGTTGCTCGCGCGTCACGCCGACTGGGAGCACGCGGGCTCCGTCGCGGAGCGGCTCGCCGAGGAGCGCGCGCGGGTCGCGACGTTGCACCTCGAGGCGCTCGAGCCGCCGAGCGCGGCGCTGCGCCTCGACGGTCGCGTCATCGCGCTCGCGCCGGGGCAGGAGCTCGCGCTCGACGCGGGCGAGCACGTGCTCTCGGCCGCCGCGAGCGGGCACGAGCCACACGAGGAGGCGCTCTCGCTCGCGTTCGGTGAGCGGCGGTCGCTCTCGATCCGGCTCGCGCCCCGCGCCGCGCTCGAGGCGGCGCCTTCGGGCGGCGAGGACGTCGCCGCCTCGCCGTGGCTCTGGCTCGTCGTGGGCGCCGTCGTCGTGGCCGGCGTGGTCGTCACCGCGGTGCTCCTCGACGACGCGGCGCAGCTCTCGGCCGACTCGCCCACCGTGGTGCGCTTCCCGTGAGCGCGCGGCGCGGCGCGGCGCTCGTCAACGCGACGTGCGTGCTCTTGCTCTGTGGGTGCGCGCGCAACGCCGTCCTCGAGCTCGCGATCGAGCTGCCGCGCGCGGAGGGAGACGTCGCCTACGCGCTCGTCGAGGTGCACCCCGACGACCTCGGCGAGGATCCGTTCGCCGTGCAGTGGGCGACCCCGCCGCTCGCGCCGGCGCCGCTCGGCGCCGTCCCCGTCGTGCTCGACGCGAGCGTCGTCGCGGACGGCTACCGCGGCGACGCCCTCTTGCGCGTGCGCTTCTGCCGCGCGCCCGACTGCCTCGACCTGAGCGCGCCGCGCGACCCGCGCGCGGAGGTGCGCGCGCGCATCGAGCGTCCGCTCTACACGGGGGCGCGCACGTCGGTCCGCCTGCGCATTCCGTCCGTCCCGAGCGCGAGCGCGACGCCGCCCGCCGGCTGCGTGGCCGAGCCCGCCGGCCACCCCACGTGGTCGTGCCGCGTCCCGCGGTGCAGCGTCGCCGGCTGCATCTTCGGCGACCCCGTCGCCAACTACTGCGACGGCGACGACGGCCCGCACTTCTGCGAGTGAGGGCTGGGTAGCCCTTCACAGCGGGTCACTCTAGACTCGCCCTCCGGAGGAGGTCGCGTGGGGCGTCGTACATCGTCGATCGGGGCGCTCGGAGTGGGGGCGCTCGGAGGGGGTGCGCTCGGAGTGATCATCTCGGGGTGCAGTCTGCTCATCCAGCCGACGACGTTCGGCGGCGGCGACGCGGGGATGGACGCGGGCGCGGCGGACGCGAGCGTCGCGGACGCGGGGCCGACCGACGCCGCGGGGAATGACGGGGGCGGAGGTTGCGTGCCTGCGTGCGGCGAGGGCTTCGAGTGCGTCTCGATGCGGTGCGTGCCCTCGTCGTGCGCGCGCGACGAGGAGTGCGACGACCTCGACGAGTGCACGGTGAACACGTGCCGCGATGGGCGCTGCGAGGTCGACCTCACCGCGCGCGACGGCGAGGCGTGCGACGGCGGTACGGGGGTCTGCGCGGCCGGCGCGTGCGTCGAGTGCGTGTCCGACGCGCAGTGCCCGGGCCGGCGCTGCGATACCGCGGCGAACGAGTGCGTGGACTGCCTCGAGGCGGCCGACTGCACCGGAGACCCGGGCCACTTCTGCCGGGGGTTCGTCTGCAGCGCCACGCGCGCGTGCGTGCTCGACGACTCCGTCCGTGACGGCACCGCGTGCGCGGGCGGCACCGAGGTGTGCTCGGGCGGCGCCTGCGCGGCGCCCGGGACCACGCGCTGGGCGCGCCGGTTCGGCGGTACCAATTTCGCCACGCTTCAGGGGGTGGCGGTGGACGGCGAGCGGAACGTGTACGTCGTCGGCGACTTCTCCCGAGAGATCGATCTCGGCGGAGGCTCGGTGACGTCGTCGGGGGAGGCCGATTTCTTCATCGCGAGCTACGACGCGGCGGGTCGCCATCGCTGGTCGCGGACGTTGGGAGGAGCTGGCGACGAGGACACGGTGACAGCCGTCGCCGTGGACGGGTCCGGGAACGTCTACCTCACCGGAACGTTCGCGGGTGCCATCGAGCTTGGCGGCGGCGTGCAGCCCAGCCGGGGTGAGCGCGATATCTTCCTCGCGAGCTACACGAACGACGGAGCGTACCGCTGGTCGCGCACCTTCGGTGTGGAAGGGGGTACTGGTGAGGGGGCCGCGAACGCGCTCGCCGCCGACGTGAGCGGCAACGTGTACCTCGCGGGGGCGTTCGCCGATGCGCTCGACTTCGGTGGTGGGGCGCTCTCCGGGTCGGGTCCTTTCGACGCCTACGTCGTGAGCTTTTCTCCTTCTGGAGCGCATCGCTGGTCGCGATCCTTCGGGGGCTTCTCGTCCGCGCACGGAGTCGCGGTCGATCCCGTCATGGGACACGTGGTGGTGAGCGCTTCCTACCGACAGCCGTTCGAGTTCGCCGGGGCGTCCGTCCTCCACCAGGGCGGGGTCGACGCGATGGTGGCGAGCTTCACGTCGGCCGGCGAGCCGCGCTGGGTGCGAGGCTTCGGCGGTCCGAGCTCCGACAATGCCATCTCGGTTGCGGCCGATCTCGTCGGGCGAATTTACGTCACGGGCTTCTTCGAGGGCGAAGTCGACTTCGGACCTGGGGCAGGCGTCGCCTCCGGCGCGGGGAGCTCGGACGTGTTCCTGCGCGGCTATGGCTCAGGCGGAGACCATCGATGGCTCCATCGCTTTGGAGACGCGCAGCAGCAGGTGGGGACTGCCGTGACCACGGACCCGTCCGGTGGTGTGTTCGTGACGGGATCGTTCTTGGGGACCATCACCTTCGGCGCGAGCTCGCACACGGCCGGTTCACTCCATGGGATGTTCCTCGCGCACTACAATTCGGGCGGCACTCTGCGCTGGTCGCGCGCGTACTCTGGGACCGGGTCGAGCCAGCCCGCCGCGCTCGCGGCGGACTCGGGCGGGCACCTCTACGTCGTCGGCAACGCGGCGAGCGACGCGGACCTCGGCGTCACGCCGATGGGGACCGGGCACGGCGTGTTGCTCTCGATCGTCCGCTGAGCTCAGCGGGAGCGCCGGCGACCGCCGCGGGCGGGGCGCTCGCCGCGCCCGCCGCGGGAGTAGTCGATCGTCTCGCTGCCGCCTGCAGCGGGCAAGTTGAGCTGCGGGGTGCCGAGGTAGATGTCGAACTCCCACACGCCGGGCATCCCGACGTTCGACGTCGAGCAGAGCTGCAGGACCCCGGCCGTCCCGGAGCCGGGCAGGATCTCGAACGTGCGGCCGTCGCCCGCGTCGAAGCCGGCCTGCGCGGGCGTGCCGCCGAAGCCGCCGCGCCCGCCGGACGCATCGCCGGTGGTCCACTCGCAGCGGTTGTACCGGAACTGCACCTTCCAGAGGTCGTCCTCGTCGAGCAGCTCGTTCGACAGGATCACCAGCTGGAACGTGTTCTCGCGATCGTTGTGCGAGCTGAAGTACCCGACGTTGTGCCAGGTCACGACCATCTGCCCCGGCGTGATCGACCAGTAGACGCCGTTGCGCGCGGGCCGCCCGCCGCCGCGCGTGTCCACGTCGGCCCAGAACGGCGCGATCATGCGGTTGCCGGTGACCGGGAAGCGCTGCGGCGTGAACGTCCCCGTCGCGCCGCCGAACGTGACGGTGCCGTTGTTGTTCACGTAGAGCGAGTGGAACCGCTGCCCGAAGAACATCAGGCCGTTCGGGAACGCGGGGCGCAGGTCGATCTCCGCGCTCGAGCCGTCGTCGTTGTAGTCGAGGACGCCGTCGCCGAACCCGGCGGGGCCGCCGAGGCCCGCCATCAGCTCCCCCTGCGCGGAGGCGCCGGCGGGGACGAGGAGGACCGCGAGGGCGAGCAGCGAGGCCTTCATGACGGAGCTTCGACGCGCGTGGAGGAGCAGAGTTTCACCGAGGAGCCTACGCGAGGGAACCAGACGCCTTCCTCGACCTTGGCGCGCCGCCGGATATTCCCCGCGCGCGTGACACTGCCGCGAAAGCCGCGCTAAGCTCTGCGGCGATGGCGGAGCAGCAGCATCGGGACGGCGATCTCGACGATCTTCCCACCTTCCGCCGCGACGCGGCGAGCGCGCTCGGCCCGGAGCACCGCGACATCTCGGCCCGCGCGCGCACGCACGCGGACGACGCGCGGACGTTCGGGATCGAGGGGGACGTGCCGCCCGGACAGCACTGCTCGCACGGCTCGCACGGCTCGCACGGCTCGCACGGCTCGCACGGCTCGCACGGCTCGCACGGCTCGCACGGCTCGCACGGCTCGCACGGGAGCTGGTGAGCGCGCGCGGCGAGGAGCGCGTCGAGGAGCGCGGCGTGGGCCGCGTCGAGGGGCGGATCACCGCGCGCCGCGAGCGCGTCCACGTGCTGACCGGCGCGGTCTGCAACAACAATTGCGTGTTCTGCATGGAGGAGGACCGCGAGGGCCGCGAGGCGGTGAACTCGCGGACCGACGACGCCCTCGTGCGCTGGATCGTCGAGACGCACCCGGGCGCCGAGGAGCTGTGCTTCACCTCGGGCGAGCCGACCACGAACCCGGCGCTCGCCCGGTGGGCCAAGCTCGCGAAGGACGCGGGCGTCGGCCGCGTGAGCGTGATGACGAACGGGCGCGCGCTCTCGTACGAGCCGTACACGCGGCGCCTGCTCGCGGCGGGCATGCGGCGCTTCTACGTGAGCATCCACGGGCACACCGCGAAGCTGCACGAGGGGCTGACGCGCACGCCGGGCTCCTTCGAGCAGACGGTGGCGGGGATCCGCGTCGTCGCCGGTTACCTCGGCCGCGGGGTCGAGCTGCACACCTCGACGGTGATCACCAAGCGCAACCTCCCGCACCTCGGCGAGATCTACCGGTTCCTGCGCGGGCTCGGCGTGCAGCAGGTCGTGTTCAACGTGATGCAGGCGAACGGGCGCGCGCACACGCACTTCGACAAGATCTTCCCGCGCTACTCCGAGATCGCCGCGACGGCGCGCGCGTTCCTCGAGGAGGCGCGCCGCGAGGAGCCGCGGCCGATGGCGTTCCTCGTCGACATCCCGCTATGCACCACCGAGGGGATCGACGACTTCCACCGCGGCTACGTCGAGCGCTACGTGCACTTCGAGCCGCCGGGGCTCGGCGCGCACGATCGCGCGCTCGCGCCCGAGCACGCGGCGGAGCGGACCGGGCCCGCCGGCGACCTGGTGCAGATCCGGCGCAGCGACCTCGACGACGCGGCGCGCGCGAAGCGCCCCGAGTGCGCGCGCTGCCGCTACGACGCGGTGTGCGAGGGCGTGTGGCTGAACTACCTGGCGCGTTACGGCTGGGACGAGCTGGTCCCGGTCGTCAATCCGCCCGGGCGCTGAACGGCATGAGCACGCCGAGGTGCGGGTCGGTGCGCGCGAGCACGAAGCGCGTCGCCTCGCCGCGATGGACGATGAGCGCGTCGTCGCCGAGCGTGAGCCGATCGCCCTCGGCGATCGCGCCCGCGAGCGCGGCGAACGGCTCCGAGCGGCTCCACGGGATCGCCACCGACGTGTAGCGGACGCCGCCGCCCGTCGCCTCGCCGCGGAAGCGGAGCTGGTGGTCGTGATCGAAGTAGAGGACGGGGCCGCCGAGGTAGGCGCGCACCGCGCGGTGAAGGGCCGGCGCCTCGTCGGCGAGCGCCTCGAGCAGCGCCCGCGCCGCGTCGAGCGAGCGCTCGCACCGGTAGGTGCACGGGAAGTGCGGGAGCAGCTTGAGCGAGGTGTCGTCGAGCAGCGCGGGCCAGGGGCCGCCGACGGACGTGCGCGCCGCCGCGGCGATGCGGTTGTAGCCGTTGTCCGAGCGGTCTCCGAGCGACGCGAACGCCTGCACGCAGCACGCGGGGTAGCCGAGCAGCGCGCCGATCGCGCCGAGGTGCAGCGAGGGATCGGACGTCTGGAGCTGGACGAGGCGGCGGAGCGCGTCGGGGTCGCGCGCCGCGTAGAGCTCGATCCTCGGCTCGCCGCGCGCGCGATCGTCGAGCCAGCGATCGCCCGGGCCGACCTCGACGCGGCGCTCGACGCGCTCGACGTGGCCAGGCAGGAGCGCGCGCACGCGCGCCTCGTCCTGCGGGGCGACGGTGAGGAAGACGGCGGGCTTGAGCCCGAGCGCGTAGCTCGTCAGCTCGATCGGCAGATCGAAGCGCGGCGGCGCGAGCGGCGCGAGCGGCGCGGTGAGCGGGAGCTCCCCGCTCAGCCCGAGCGGGCCCAGGCCGTCCTCGAGCGAGCCGACGACGACGCGGTCCGGCGGCAGCGGCCGCTCGAGCGCCGCCTCGACCGCGTCGACGATCGCGCGCGCGCGCTCCGCGTCCTTCAGGCTCGCCCCGCGCGCGGGCGCCTCGAGCTGCCGCAGGCACCGCTCCGCCCACGGCGCCGCGGGGATCGCGCGCGCCTCGGCGCGCGGGCGCCGGAGGGTCTCGCTCACGCCGTCGACGATCCACGCGTAGTCACCCTCGCCGGTCCGCGCGACGAGCTCGAGGCTCTGTCCGCGCGGGGCGACCTCGAGCTCCCACGGTACGGCGTCGACGCGGAGCGAGACCTGCAGGAGCTCCTCGGTCGCGAGCACCGCGTGCCGCACCTCGACCTCGCGCCCGAGCCGCGCGACGAGCCCGGCCGCGTGCGTGAGCGCCGGCCCGAGGCCGCGCGCGGGGCCCTCTGGCAGCCCGCGCACCGCGAGCCGCACGGACTGCGCGCGCCCTGGGGCGAGCAGCCGCTCGAGCGCGCCGACGCCCGAGAGTGTCAACCAACCTTGCGCGATCTGGACGCGCGGCCCGTCGCACGGGCGCGCGGGCGTCGGGTAGAGCACCGAGGGCCCCTCGTGGCGCGCGAGCCGCTCCGCGATCCGCGACGCCTCGCGCGGGCCCGCGCAGAAGACGGCGACCGCCGCGCGCGGGTGCGCGGCGAGGGCCGCGTCGAGGCCGTCGGTCCCGCTCGCGGCGAGATCGATCGACGCGATCAGCGACATCCGGTGCGAGCGCCGGATCACCCGAAGCCAGTCCTCCGCCGCGGGCACGCTCGCGGCGAAGAGCAGCGACAAGGTCGTCACGGCCCGAGGCTGCCACGGGCGGCTCCCGCGCGGAAGCCGCGCCGCCCGGGCGGCATGGATCCGGCCGATCTGCGGTGTAAGCTCCGCGGCGTGGAGGTGGACGTGATGATGCGACGCGCGCGGATGCTCGTGACGGTGGCGGCGATCTCTTCGGTGGGCGTCGGGTGCGCCCCCGCGGACGTCGCGGGCAACTACAGCGTGAACGTGACCAACGGCGCGAACGGCTGCAGCCTCGACAACTGGATGGAGGGCTCGACGAGCTCGAACATCCCGCTCCTCGTCACGCAGTCGGACGACCAGGTGCAGCTCGACGTGCAGGGCCTGACCGGCACCTACCTCGACCTCGTGCTGGGCAGCAGCCTCTTCAACGGCGACGTCTCCGGCAGCCAGATCACCGCCGCGCTCATCGGCTCCAACACCGGCCGGCAGGGCAGCTGCTCGTACACGGTGACGGTGGACCTCGACGCGCGCGTCGACGGCGACTTCATCCAAGGCGAGCTCACGTGGCGCCCGGTCACCAACCGTCACCCGGACTGCGGCGTGCTCGAGACGTGCCGCAACACCCAGCAGTTCAACGGCAGCCGGCCTCCGTCCGGCGGCTGATCACGCGACGCGCCCGGTGACCCCGCCGGGCGGCAGCGGCGCCTGGTTGGGGCGCGAGGCGTCGCTCGGCGGCACGCGCAGCACGTAGCGCGCGGTGATCGCCGGGTCCGAGAACGCTCGCCCGAGCCAGAAGAGGTCGTGCTCGTCGACCTTGTCGATCGTGCGGATCGAGTGGCCCTCGATCGCGCGCAGGATGCGCTGGCGCGACGCGTCGATCGCGTCGCGCTTGGCCTCCCACGGCAGGCCGCCGATCTCGTCGTACATCAGCGTGACCTGGCCGCTGCGCAGCCGATCGAGGCCCTCGCGCACGACGATGCCCTCCTCCTCCGGGCTCACGCCCATGCCGGGGAAGAGGTAGAAGCCCTGGAAGCAGCCGATGAGATCGATCGCCTCGGCGAGCTCGTCGACGAGCGAGATCGTCAGATCGACGTCGGCCTCGGTCTCGTGGAAGTAGCCCGCGATCAGGTTCACGCGGTTCAGGATCCCGGCGGCGTGCGTCGCGCGGAGCGTGCCGACGATGTCCGCGCGCGTGAGGCCCTTCTTCATGCGCGTGAGCACGGCGTCGCTGCCCGACTCGGCGCCGAAGTTCAACAGCCGGCAGCCCGCCGCGTACATGAGCCGCGCGAGCTCCTCGTCGACGCCCGTCGGGCGGCAGGAGTCCGTCCACTGGAGGTCCGCCTTCGCGTCGATCAGGCGCTCGCAGAAGCGGCGCAGCCACTTCGGCCCGAGGTTGACGAGGTTGTTCAAGAAGACGAAGTCGCGCGCGCCGTGGCGCTCCGCGAGCGCGCACAGCTCGTCGACCGACTTCTCGGGCGCCTGGACGTCGAGGTGCTCCTTGGCCGAGCAGAACGTGCAGTCCGCGGTGCAGCCCTTCACGAACGCGTACGGCAGGTAGGAGAACGGCGCCGGCGGCGCGGCCGGCGCGAGCCCGTCTGCGGCGAGCGCGGCGAGGAGCGCGCGGCTCGGCGCGCGGCGGTAGCGCTCGAGCGGGATCCCGTCGAAGCTCGGCCGCGGCATCGCGTCGAGGTGCGAGCGCACGAGGCGGTTCTTGACGATCGAGGCGCCGTCGCGCGTCCACACGCCGGGGATGTCGCGCGCGTGGCGGTCCGCGTCGCCGTGGAGGCACGCGAGCGCGTACAGCGCCTCCTCACCGTCCCCGTCGACGACGTGGTCGAACGGCATCGAGGGCGCGAGCGCGCGATCGCCGTCGACCTGATCGCGCTCGCCGCCGAGCACGGTCGCCGCGCCGCGTCGCTCCTTCACGAGGCGCGCGAGGCACGACGCGAGGTTCATCTGGAAGTGGCCGAAGTAGTCGACGATGGAGAAGCCCACGAGCGCGCGCTCGGCGATCGCCGCGTCGAGCGCGGGCCAAATGGCCTCGAGCCGCGCCTCGAGGGCGGCGTCACCTTGCCCCGCGAGCCAGGCGTCGACGCGGGCGTCGTCGGTGAACGGCGAGAGGTCGTCCCCCGCGTGCAGCGCCTCGAGATCGGCGACGCGCGTCTCGAACCCGTAGCCGCGCGCGAACGCGGCGAGCCGCGCGATCGCGAGCGACGGCAGCATCAGCTCGTCGTAGCGGTTGCGGAAGCGAGGCACGTGGACGAGCGCGATCGACAGCGGCCGCGCGCTCAGGCGGCGCGGCGCGGCGTCGAGGGCCATCGACAAGTTGGCTTGCGATCGTCGCAGGGTCGCGAGGTCTCCGACGCGCGGCGGTCCGGCGAGCGCGTGCCGCGCGAGCGTGAGGTCCCACGGCTGCGTGTCGAGCACCGGCTCGTGCTTGGTGAGCGGCGCGCTCACGTGGAGCGCGCCGCGCGCGCCGCGGAAGCGGGCGAGCAGCGTCCCGCGCCCGCAGCTCGCCTCGAGCTCCCATTCCTCGTCGCCGCGGATCTCTTCGTCGAGCTCGATCGCGATCGAGGCCCCGTCGTGCACGCAGCGCGCCTCGAGCCGCGGCGCCCGCCCCCCGATCAGGTGGGTGATCGCGAGCGTGGCGGTGCAGCCCGGGCGCGCGGTCTCCAGCGCCCGCCACAGCGGCGCGGCGAGCGCCTCGAGCGCCGCGCGCTCGCCCGCGTCGAGCGCCCAGCGCGCGCGGCCGTCGGCGTCGAACGGCGTGCGCCGCGACGCCGCGGGGCGCACCCGCCGGCCGCCGGGTCGCCGCGCGGTGAGGCGCCGCAGCGGGCCGAGCGCCTCCGCCTCGAGCCGCCCGACGAGCCCGGCCAGCGCGAGCGAGCCCATCGCCGGCCCACCCACCACGAGCCGTGGGTGCGCGAGCAGCGCCTCGGGGAGCGCGCCGAGGAGCGCCTCGTCGACCCACACCGCGTCCGCGTCGTCCGCGCGCGCCGCCGCGTCGGGCGCGGCGAACGCGACCTGCACCGCCGGCCCCAGCGCGGCGAGCGCCGCGCGCAAATCGTCGTCAGGTCGAGCCACGGCGAGGAGCCGCCTCTCTCGGGGCGTGCGCACGTCCCCGAGCGTAGCGAGGATCGCGCGGCTCGACAGCGTCTGGACGGCGAGAGATCCGCGCTCGACCGTCTCCGTTCACGGATGGTATTTGGGAAATTTTTTTCGCTGAATGGATTTGTGGGCGGTGATAGCGTCCTCGCCATGCGCAACGCACTCATCGGCTCTGCGAGCCTCTCCATCGTCCTCGGGCTCGCCGCGCCGACGTTCGCGCAGACGACCCTCCTCAGCCAGAACTTCGAGACGTTCACCGGGGCCGGGTTCGCGCCCTCGCCGTCCGCGGGGCAGCTCGACTCCAACGTCTACCGCGTCACCGGCGCCACGGACGGGACCGGCACCTTCGGCGGGACCCACACTTCGGGCGACTTCGCGCGAGGCCTGAGCGGCGGCGGCGGAGCCATCACCACGGGTGGTGTCTATGCTTGGGAGACCGGATCCGGCAACGAGGCCTGGGGAGTGCAGCCGACCAACGACGACTTCACTCCAGGCACTCTGGAAGTCCGCGTGCGCAACGCGACGGGAGCGCCGGTCCAGTGCCTCTCGATCAGCTACGACATCTGGGTCCGCAACAACGCGACAGCGGGGACGCAGACCCGACAGAACACGTTCAACCTCGTCTACGTCAATCCCGCGACGGGCAGCGGCACCGTCGCGACCACGGCGACCTACACCAGCCCGGTCGCTGGGCCGTCATCGTGGACCCAGGTCGCGCGGAGCGTCACTCTCACGCTCGCCGACGCAATCCCCACGACCGGCAACAACTACATCGACCTCATCTGGCAGACAGGCAACGGTGGAGGATCCGGGGTACACGACAAGCTGGGCCTCGACAACCTCCTCGTGCAGGCGGTCGCGTGTCCGTGCGGCGACGGCACGGTCCAGGCGGGGGAGCAGTGCGACCTCGGCGCGGCCAACGGGACCGCGGGCTCGTGCTGCACCTCGTCCTGCACCTTCCGCCCGATGGGTCAGACCTGCCGCGCCGCGGCGGGCGTGTGCGACGTCGCGGAGACGTGCACCGGCAGCACCGCCGCGTGCCCGGCGGACGTGGTCCAGCCGAGCAGCTTCGAGTGCCGCGCGTCAGCGGGTGACTGCGACCCCGCGGAGTTCTGCGGTGGAGGCGCCGGAAACGTCGACTGCCCGGCGGACGCGGTGCGGCCGTCGAGCCACGTGTGCCGCGCGTCGGCGGGTGACTGCGACGTCGCCGAGACGTGCGGCGGCGGCGCCGGCGACGTGAGCTGCCCGGCGGACGGGTTCGCCGCGATGACGGTGCCTTGCCGCACCTCTGCAGGCGTCTGCGACGTGACCGAGTTCTGCCCCGGCAACGCGGCGGCGTGCCCCGCGGACGGGTTCTTGCCGAGCTCGATGCAGTGCCGCGGCGCCGCCGGCGTGTGCGACGCGGCGGAGTTCTGCAGCGGGTCAGGAGCGGCGTGTCCGCCGGACGCGGTGCTCCCGAGCACCGAGGTCTGCCGCCCGTCCGCGGGGCCCTGTGACGTCGCCGAGTCCTGCGGGGGCGGCGCCGGGCAGGTGAACTGCCCGGCCGACGGATTCCAGCCGACCTCCCTCGTGTGCCGCCCGTCGGCGGGCGTCTGCGACACCGCCGAGTCCTGCCCCGGCAACGCGGCGGCGTGCCCCGCGGACTCGTTCCTGCCGAGCTCGACGCAGTGTCGCGCCTCCGCGGGGGTCTGCGATCCCGCCGAGTTCTGTTCCGGGAGCGCTGCGGCGTGTCCGGCGAACGCGTTCTCGCCGAGCTCCACCGTCTGCCGCGCGGCGGCGGACGTCTGCGACGCCGAGGAGACGTGCACCGGCACGACGGCGGCGTGTCCGGCGAACGGCTTCCTGCCGACCACGACGATCTGTCGATTCGCGGCGGGCGTCTGCGACGAGCCCGAGTTCTGCAGCGGTACGGGCATCGCGTGTCCGGCCGACGCCAGGTATCCGAGCGGGACGGTCTGCCGGGTGGCGGTCGGTCCGTGCGACGCGGTCGAGGCGTGTGACGGAACGAACCCAGCGTGTCCGGCGGACGGGTTCCTGCCCGCGACCGAGGTGTGCCGTCCGGCCATGGGCGCGTGCGACGCGGCCGAGTCGTGCACCGGGGCGAGCGCCTCCTGCCCGGCCGACGCGTTCGCGCCGGCGATGACCGAGTGCCGCGCCTCGACGGGGCCGTGCGACGCGGCGGAGTCGTGCTCGGGGGCCAGCGCGAGCTGCCCGGCGGACATGGTCGCGGCGGACGGCACCGCGTGCGGGGACGGCCTCGTCTGCAACGGCGACGAGGTCTGTCGCACGGGCATGTGCAGCGCGGGCATGGCCCCGAGCTGCTCGGACGGCAACGCGTGCACGGCCGACGCGTGCGCCGAGCCGGGCGGCTGCGAGTCGACGCGGATCCCCGGGTGCTGCAACGTCGACGGGGACTGCAACGACATGGACGTGTGCACCGCGGACGTGTGCAGTGGGCCCGGCGGGACGTGCGCGGCGAACCCGATCAGCAACTGCTGCCTCACCGACGCGGACTGCGACGACGGCAACGCGTGCACGGGCGATCTCTGCGACGTGGCGACGAACCGCTGCGTGCGCACGCCGGTGCCGGGCTGCTGTGAGACCGACGCGGACTGCAGCGACGGCAACGCGTGCACGACCGACACGTGCGACGCGACCACCGGCGCGTGCGCGCACGCGGACGTGCCCGGCTGCTGCGTGACCGACGGCGACTGCGACGACTCGAACCGCTGCACGCGCGACTCGTGCGGGGCGTCGATGACGTGCTCGAACGAGATGCTCGCGGGCTGCTGCGTGACCGACGCGGACTGCGACGACGGCGACGAGTGCACGACCGACACCTGCGACGCCGACACCGCGGCGTGCAGCTCGACGCCGATCGCGGGCTGCGGGATCCCGGACGGTGGCGTGATGGACGACGCCGGCGTGATCGACGGCGACGGCGGCATGATGGGCGCCGACGGCGGCATGATGGGCACCGACGGCGGCACCGGCGCCGACGCCGGCGGCATGGGCCTGGACTCGTCCATCCCGGGGCTCGACGCGGGCGGCACGCCGGACCCGGTGGAGGGCGGCTGCTCGTGCCGCACGACGCAGCCGAGCCGGCTGCCCCTCGGCGGCGCGCTCTTCGCGGTCGTCGCGCTGTTCCTCGGTGCGCGGCGCCGTCGCCGCTGAGCCGCTCGAGTGCTACGGGAGGCGGCATATGCGCCGCCGCCTTCCGTACGCGCTCGTCCTCTCGTGCTCCATCGCCTGCTCCGGGCCCGAGGGCGTCGACGCGGGCGCGGGAGCGGGCACCGACGCGGCGCTCCTCGACGCCGCGCGGGACGACGCGGGTCCGCCCATGGTCGAGGCGTTCGCCGCGCTCGGCGCGAACGCCGAGGGCATCGCGCTCGGGACGAGCGCTGCGGGGGCGCCCGCGCTCTACGTGACGACGCGCGATGGCCGGCTCGCGCGCATCGGCGCCGACGGCACCGTCGAGACGCACGCGACGGTCGCCGACCCGCTCGGCGTCGCGGTGCGCGCGGACGGTGACCTGCTCGTGTGCGGCAAGGACGCGGGCGGCGCGGCCGTCCTGTTCCTGGTCACCCGCAGCGGCGCGGTGAGCACGCACGTCGCGGCGGGCCCGGGTGGCGTGCCGTTCGGCCTCACGAACTTCGTCGCGATCGCGCCCGACGACTCGATCGTCTTCTCCGACAGCATGGCCAACCGCGTCTTTCGCGCCGACGCGGACGGCTCGAACGTCGCGCTCGTCACCGACGCGATCACGTACCCCAACGGGCTCGCGTTCGCGCCGGACGGCGCGACCCTCTTCGTCGCGTCGTGGGACGACGAGACCGTCCACGCCCTCGCGTTCGACCGCGCGAGCGGCACCTACGGCGCGCCGTCTCCGTCGATCGAGGGCGTCGCCAACGTCGACGGCGTGGTCGCGGCGACCGACGGGACGCTCGTGCTCGTGACGAGCTCGCGCGGGATCCTCACCGCGACGCCGGGCTCGGACGAGACGGCGACGCTCGCGCCGACCCGCGCGATCACGCTGCCCGCCAACGGCATCTTCGGCGACGAGGCCTTCGGGGCGACGGATCTGTTCATCGCCTCGCTCGGTCAGCCGGACGTCATCCGCGTGCGCACGAGCCTGCGGGGCGTCGCGCTGCCCGTGCGATGAAGGTCGCGAGGCGTGGACGGCGGCGACGTGGAGCGCCGACACACGCGCCGCGCGGCGTGGTAGTCATGGCCTCGATGCGCGGGCTGTGGGCGGCGATCTGGGTGCTCGGGCTCGCGTCGAGCGCCGCACAGGCGCAAGACGTCGTGCACCGCTACGAGCCGGGGGAGGCGCGCGGGCTCTACTTCGGGGGCTACGTCATCTCCCCGATCTACGCGATGCCGATCGAGCGCGGCGGCGGCGCGCGCGATCCGCTCGGGCCGGGGGCGGGCGCGGGGCTGCACCTGCGGATCGGCTACGAGCTGCCGGCGGGCTTCTCGGTCGAGCTCTACGGGGGCTTCGGGTTCAGCGAGGTCGCCGCGGTGCCCATGGAGGATCCCATGCGCGCGCGCGTCCTGACCCAGGGCGAGCTCGGGCTCGGCCTGCGCTACGACATCTCGACCGGGACGCCGATCGTGCCGTTCGCGCGGCTCGGCGCGGGGATGCGCCTCTACTTCTCGACGTGGGGCCGCGACGGGGCGCCGCTCTCGGCTGTCCTCCCCGCGGTCGGCGCGGCGCTCGGCGTGCGGCTCGCGCTCGCCCCGTTCTTCGGGATCGAGCTCGGCGCGCTCGCCGACTACACGATCGCGGTCGACGCGTTCGACGCGGGGTTCCTCTCGATCGCGCCGTTCCTCGGGGTGACGCTCTACCTCTTCGACGAGACGGATCGGCTCACCGCGCCGTAGCCGCGAGCGGCGCGAGCAGCGGGGCCGAGCGATCCCTGGCGTCGGCGCGCGCCATCGCGAGGTACGCGGCGAGCCCGGACGCCGACGGCGCGAGGCGCGCGCCGAGCTCGGCGACGCGCGCGGCGCGACGCGCGTCGATCGGGCGCGCGGCCGTCACGCAGAGGTCGAGCAGGCGCTCGATCCAGACGGGCTCCTGCGAGGCGGCGGCGAGCTCGATCGCCAGATCGACCGCGTCGTCGAGCACGGCGGGCTCGACGACGCCGCCACGCGCGAGCATGCCGCGCAGCGCGACGAGCAGGTTGCGCGCGCTCGTCTCGGCGCTCGTCAGGTCGCCTACGCCGAGCGCGGTCCTCGCGGAGCCTCCGAGCAGCGCGGGGAGGCTCCCCGTGGCGGTCACGTCGTCCCACGAGGTCTGGCGGTCGGGCGTGCCGGCGAGCTGCGAACGCGCGCGCGGCTCGTGGACCTGCTGGACGACGGTCAGCGGCGTGCGGCCGGCGGTCACGTGGTCGCCGTGGTGGAGCTCTTGTGAGCCGCGGACCGGGAGGCCGTTCACGAGCACGCCGTTGCGGCTGCCGAGGTCCTCCGCGACGAGCGCGCCGTCCGAGAGCGTGAGCCGCAGGTGCTCGCGGGAGGCGAGCTCGTCGTCGAGGACGATGTCGCACGAGGTGCCGCGGCCGACGAGGAGGGACTGGCCTTCCACGATCTCGACGCTCCGGGCGCCGTGCGAGAGGAACGTTCGGACGTGCCGCACGAGGCCAGGGTAGCAGCCGCGCCCGCGAGGCGAGAGCCCGAGCGAGGGCGCCCTCACCTCGCGCGCGTGGGTCAGCGGAACCCGGGGCCGACGGTGCCGGTCACCGGGACGAGCCGCGACTCGCGCCGCACCCGCACGCGCGCGATCGTCTCGCGCTCGGCGCTCAGCGTGAACGGGATCTCCCGCGTCTGGTCGAGCACGCGGACGCGGACGCGGCCGCGCACGGTGCTGCGATCCGTCGGGTCGGTGCGCGAGATCTCGACGTCGTAGGTGCCGGCGCCCGTGAACCGCAGGCCGAGCCGCTCGCGGCGCGCCTCGGCCACGTCGGCGCCGACGACGGTCGTGCGGCCGCCCATCCAGCTCAGCCGCGTGCCCGTGCTCGTCAGGATCGACAGGTCGAGGTCGGTCGGCGAGTCCCACTCCGCTTCGATGGTGAAGTCGCCGCGGAAGCTCGCGTCGCGCGGGCTCTCGCCGGCGAGGCGCTCGGCGCGCGTGCGCACCGCGGCCTCGCGCACCGAGTAGAGGATGCGGCTCGCCTCCTCGGTGCGCCCGAGGGCGCGCTCGCAGCGCATGGCGTCCGCGACCGCGGCGGCGTCCCCGTCGCCGATCTCGGCGAGCGCGATGCGGTGCGCGCACGCGCGCTCCGGCCGGCTCGCGCGGTCGAACGCGGCGGCGAGCCGCTGGTGCAGCGTGGCGTTGTCCGGCGCGAGGTCGACCGTGCCGGTCAACAGGCGCAGGGCCTCGTCGCGGCGGCCGAGCCGGCCCACGAGATCGGCCTTGGCGGTGAGCGCCTCGGCGTCCTCGCGGTCGCGCGCGACCCACGCCTCGGCGACCTCGAGCGCGCGCTCGAGCTGTCCCGCCTCGGCGAGCCGGCGCACGGCGTCGCGGTGGCGGTCGCGGCTGTCCGGCCGCGCGGCGAGCGCCGCCTCGGCCTCGGTCGCGCGCTGGCGCGCGGCGTCGTTGGGGCCGCGCAGCGGCTGGACCTCGCCGACGCGCACCATGACCCGCTGCATCCACTGGCCCGGGCGCCGCGTGGGCATCGGCATCGGCATCACGGTCTGCGCTTGGGCCGCGGCGTCCGGCGTGGGACGGGCGCGCTCCTCACGCATCACCGGCGCCGCCCCCGACCCGCCGAAGATCCCGTCCGCGCTCATCTCGCGGGCGGCGCTCGCCCGCGGCGCGCTCATCGGCGGCGGCGGCGGACCGGACGCGCGGGTTCCCATGCCGCCGCCGCCGCTGTCGTCGGCGTCGAGCCCCGCGAGCCCGCCGTACCCGGCCGTCGAGCGGGCGCTCCTGCCGCGCGCCGCGCCGAGCGCGTCGCCCGCGGTCGAGGCGACCACGTCCTCGTCACCCGTCCACTGCGCGACCGGCGTGTCGTTGCGGTCGACGCGGAACGCACGGAACATCGCCTCGCTCTCGAGCACGAGCAGCGACGTGTGGCGGCTCAGCACGCCGAACGCCTTGCTCGTCGCGATGATCCGCGCGCGATCCTCGCCGCGGCCGGACAGCTGCATCTGCTCGATCCGACCGGCGGCCCAGAGGCGCGGCACGAAGCGGTTGCCCGCCGCGTCGCTCGGGCGCAGCTCGACCGGATAGCGCCGCTCGAACGGTCGGCCCCCGACCGTACCGTGCAAGACGACTTCCCCGGCGATCTGCTCCCGATCCATGCGCGCGACCACGATGACCTCCTGGCCGGCGCGCACCGTCGGCAGCTCGCCCGGCGCGACCTCGGAGAGGCCCGCGGGCAGCTCGACGCGCGGCGCCTCGAGCGAGGCGCCGTACGTGGTCTCGAGCAGCGCGAGCGCGGCGACCTGCACCCGCTGGCCCGGGACGTACGGGACGTAGTGGCCGCCTGCCGCGCTCGCGATCGCGCGCAGGGCCATGGTGTCCGCGTCGCCGCCGACGCCGACGGTGGTGATCGCCACGCGCTCGCTCGAGGCGACCGCGCGGGCCTCGGCGGCGAGCGCCGCCGGGCGGCGGTAGCCGACGCTCGAGGTGCCGTCGCCGAGGTAGAGGACGTGCAGCTCGCGATCGTCGCGCCGCTCCGCGCTCACCGTCGCGGCGGCCTCGCGCAGCACGGCCGACAGGTCGGACGCGCCGGCGGGCTCCACGCCGTCGAGCCACTCCTCGACCGCGCCCGCCGCCGCCACGCTCGGCGGCTGGACGCCGCCGGGCATCGCCTGGCACTGGTAGTCGCAGGCGAGCACGGTGAAGCGGTCGCGCCGATCCATCTCGCGCACCGCGTGGACGGCGAGGCGGCTCGCGCGCTGGTAGCGCTCGCCGAACATCGACTGGCTCGCGTCGACCAACAGGACGTAGTCGCGCGCGCGGCGGACGCCGGCGGCCGGCAGCTCGGGGCGCAGCGCGAACGCCACGAACGGGCGCCGATCGTCGGCGAGCTGCCGCTGGATCGTGGCGACCTCGCGGTCCTGCTCGCGGCTCGCCGCGGGCGGCGGCACGGCGGCGTCGCCCTGGTAGGTCCAGTAGCGCACCTCGCGCTCGCCGCCGGGGAGCTGGTACTCGATCGTGAGGTCGCCCTTGGGCGTGAAGTCCTGCTCGGTCATCGTCAGGCGCACGGCGGACTCGTCCGCCGCCTCGGTGACGCGGTAGCCGCTCGCCTCTACGCGCTCGGCGCCGGCGACGCGCACGTCCACGTCGAACTGCCCGACGCGCGTCGAGCCGTCCGCCGCGTGCGCGAGCGGGTAGGTGTACTGCCGGCGCACGCCCTGCGGTTGCACCGTCTGCGTGTACGACAGGATCACGCGCCGCTCGCCGCGCGCCGGGATCGGGAAGATGCGCAGCTCGAACTGACCGCCGCGCTGCCACTCGAGGATCGCCGGGTCGTGCCAGGGGCCGGGGACCCAGATGAACTCCTCGTCGTTCTGCCGCTGGCGTACGGGCGTCGCGTTGCGGATGACGCCGCGCCAGATCGCCGCCGCGCGGTCGCGCTCGACGAAGGAGCCCTCTTCCATGCGGCCCTCGACGTCGAGCGAGAGCGACGCGATCTGCGCGTCCGGCGGGAGCGGGAAGCGGTACACGCCCTCGAGCGTGTGGTCGTCGTCGTTGCGGAAGACCTCCTCGATCTCCGTGCGCGCGACGTTGCCGACGATCCGCACGCGCACGGAGTGCCGCGCGAGGTGGAGCGGGCGCTCCTGCTCCTGGCGCTCGCCGGGGCGGCGCGCGCGCAGCGACCCGATCCCTGCGACGGCGCCCTCGTCGTCCACCTCGCCCTCGGCGGGCGCGCCGAGCTCCGCCCACGCGAGCCGGCGGGCGAGGTCGGTGAACGGCGTGACGGTCGGCGCCGCGCCCGCGCGCACGACGCCCTCTTCGCCGGCTTGGACCTCGTGCGCCTCGCCCTCGGGGCCGCGCACCGCGACGACGCCGCGCGAGACGCGCACGTTCGTGACGTCGCGCGTGGCGCTGAGCTCGAACTTGGTGCCGAGCACCTCGACGCGGCCGGTGGCCGTCTCGAAGACGGCGTTGGGGCCGCTCTCGAGGTGCGCGACGTCGGCGACGAGGTTGCCCTCGGCGAGCCGGAGGCTGCGCGGCGCGTCGGTGCGCAGCTCGAGCTCCGTCGCGTGGTCGAGCACGAGGCCCGACCCGTCGGAGAGCGTGACGCGCGCGCGGGTCCGCTCGTCGGTCCGCACCGTCGCGCCCGCGGGCACCGGCTCGTTCGCGCGCAGCGCGACGAACTCGCTCGCACCGGCGCGGCGCACCGTGACGCCGCTCTCGCCGTCGTCGCCCGCGCGCACGATCTCGACGACCGTGCCGTCGATGCCGCCGCTCGCGGCGAGGGGGCCGGGGCCGGGCTCGTCGCTCGACTCGCCGCCGAAGACGAACAGCCCGACGGCCGCCGCCGCAGCCGCGAGGCCGATCACGCCGACGAGCGGGAAGAAGAGCAGCTTGCCCATCGAGCGCTTCGGCGCGCGCTCGCTCGCCTCCCGGGGGGCCTCGGGGCTGGCTCCGCCGCCCGCCGGCGCCGGAGTCGCCTCGAGCGCGACGGTCCGCGCGCTGCCCGCGCGCGTCGCCGGCGCTCGGCTCGTCGGCTCGCGCGTCGCCTCGGTCGTCGCCTCGCTCGCCTGCCGCGCGACCGCCTGCCGCGCGGCATCGGGCGCCGCGAAGCCCGGGTTCGTCGTGCGTCCGGCGTCGTCCTCTGGCGCGTGCTCGCCGTCGAGCAGCGCGAGCATGCGCGCCTCGAAGTCGGCGGGGTGCGCGTAGTCGGCGCCGGCGAGCTCGAGCTCGCGCGCGACCTCGGCCGCCTCGTGGCGCAGATCGCGGGCCTCGTCGTCGTCGGCGAGGAAGTCCGCGTGGCGCTCGAGCGCCGCCGCGTCACCCTCGACCACGAGGGCCAGGTCGTCGAGGAAGGCCTCGTACTTCTCAGTTCGCTCGGTCATCGTCCCGCCTCATCCGAAAGAAGGCTCTTCATCCGCGAAAGGGCGCGGCTCACGCGCTTGCGCGCCGCCGCCTCGTCGATCCCGCAGGCCTCCCCGATCTCGCGGTAGTGCAAGCCGCCTTGATAGCGGAGGACCACCGCGTCGCGCTCCGTGGGCTTGAGCTGCTCGAGCGCGGCCCGCACCCGCTCGGCGCGGCGTCGCGTGTCGAGCGCCTGATCCGGCAGCTCGGCGTCCGACTCCGCGTCGTGGACGAGCCGCAGCCGGCGCTCGCGGCGGACGCGCGTCTCGAGCTTGCGAGCGCACTTGCGCCGCGCGATCGAGAACAGCCACGCCCGCACCGAGCCCTCGGCGCGATACCCGTCCATCGCGCGATGCGCATCGAGCAAGACTTCCTGCACCGTCTCCTCGGCCTCCGCTTGGGATCCGAGGAGCGCCATGCAGAGCCGCCCGATGGCGGCGCCGTGCTCGCGCGCACAGGCGGCGACCGCGTCGCGGTGCCGTCCCTCCCCTATCAACGCGGCGATGGGATCACCGCTCATGGCCTGCTCCGCCCGTGCCTGCATTTCACTTTGCATGTGCCCGCCGCGAACGAATCCGTGACCATCTCGCCCCCTTCGATTCGAACAAACCCCGAAAACCGAATGATCTCGCGCATGCCTCGCACGGCATTCACCGTGCTACGTTCGGAGCCGGAGGATCATGATGCAGAGCCCCGAGAAGCGGATCGCGATCGGCAAGAACCGCGACGGTCGCCTGGAAGCCTTCTACATCAAGCCGGACGGCGTGCTGCGGCACAACTGGCAGAACCGACCCAACTCCATCTGGAAGGGCGAGGTGAGCCTCGGCGTGTCGGCGCGCCAGGTCGCGGTCGGCGCGAACGCGGACGGAAGGCTCGAGATCTTCTACCTCACGCCGGACGGCGAGGTCTGCCACGACTGGCAGCTCGAGCCGGGCGGCGACTGGAACGGCAAGGAGAGCCTGGGCGCCGACGGGCGCGCGCTCGACGTGTCGAGCAACGCGGACGGGCGCCTCGAGCTCTTCTGGGTCGGCCGCGACGGGGCGCTCTGGCACGACTGGCAGCTCGAGCCGAACGGCGACTGGAACGGCAAGGAGAAGCTCGGCGAGTCGGCGTCGGACGTCGCGGTCGGCGCCAACGCGGACGGGCGCCTCGAGGTGTTCTATCTCGGCGCGGACGGGGCGCTCTGGCACGACTGGCAGCTCGAGCCGAACGGTGACTGGCACGGCCCGGAGTCGCTCGGCGGCAAGGGGACGCAGGTGGCGGTCGGCGCCAACGCGGACGGCCGGCTCGAGGTGTTCTGGATCGATCGCGAGAGCGGCCGCGTCCACCACGACTGGCAGACGGAGCCCAACGGTGACTGGTTCGGCGCCGAGGCGCTCGACGCCCGCGCCGTGCGCATCGCGGCGGCGCAGAACCACAACGGCCGCCTCGAGCTCTTCTACGTCGATCCCGACGGCCACATCCGCAACACGTGGCAGGTCGAGCCCAACGGAGACTGGGGCACCGACGGCGAGTCGCTCGCGGAGAAGGCGACCGACCTCGGCGTGGGCATGAACGCCGACGGGCGGCTCGAGATCTTCTACTTCGGCCCCGGCGACGAGATCTGGCACAACTGGCAGCCTGCGCCGGGCCGCGGCCCGTGGAGCAGCATCGTGCACTACGAGGGCGGCCGGCCGAGCTGAGTTGCTGGAGGGGTTGTTCCAACCCCTCCCCCCATGCGGCAAAGCCGCATGGGGCCCCCCACCCGAGACGAACGCGGCGGAGCCGCGTTCGACCCCATCGCGGGGCGATGGGGCCCCCTCGGTCAACGGCCATCGCTGCGCGATGGCCTGGCCTCGAATGGCGCAGTCGGCCTTTTGGCCGACGGGCAGAGGCACCGTGGCGTCGCTCGCGAGATGGCGGGGGAGGAACCCGCTACAGTGCGCGGGTGCGCACGGTGACGCTCGGGCTCGGTCACGCCTGCTGCAGCGGCGTGCTCTGCGCACATGGGGAGCGCGGCGCGGACCTCGCGGCGCGCTTGCGCGGCGGGGGCGGGCGCGTGGTGCTGCGCGGCACGCCCGAGGGCCCTGCGCGGGCGGCGCTCGTCGCGGAGGCGCGCGCGGCGGGCTTTCGCGAGGTGGTCCTCGCCACGGCGGCGGCGGATCGGCTCGAGGACGCGGCCGGCGCCGACGTCGTGCGCGCGACGCTGTTCTCGCACGTGCCGCGCGTGCACGACCGGCTCGCGGGTCGCGCCGACGCGCTCGCGGGCGCGCTCGTGCGGCTCCGACGCCTGCGGGTGCCGGTCGAGATCGAGGCGCCGATCCTCGACGCGCGGCTCTCGGATCCGCGCCGGCTCGTCGAGCTCGCGACGCGCGCGCGGCCGATCCGCGGGTTCCACTTCTACGTGCCCGGCCACGAGGTGCCGGCGGCGGTCGCGCCGCCGCGCTTCGACGCGATCGCGCCGCTCCTCGCCGAGGCGATCGCCGGCGTCGCGGCGCGGTTCGATCCCTCGCAAGGCGTCCCGCTCTGCGCGTTCGGCGACGCGCTCCACGAGCGCTTCGACTTCTCGCGCAAGGACCGCCCGGTGGCCGGGCGCGCGCCGGTCGACGCGTGCGCGGGCTGCGTGGTGCGCCACGCGTGCAAGGGCCCGACGATCGCGTACCGCGCGCGCCACGGCGGCGCGGGGCTCACGCCGTTCAGCCGCTGGCCCGCCGCGCTCACCGGGCGCGCGCCCGCGCCGCGCCCGCGCTGGGATCGCGCCGCGCGAGAGGCGGCGCGCGACGTCTCGTTCCTCGTCCTGCGGCCCACGATCCACTGCAACCAGGATTGCTCGTTCTGTTCGGCCAACGAGAGCTCGGCGAACGCGTTCGAGGACCCGAAGCGGATGCTGCGCGCGATCGTGCGCGCCGCGCAGCGAGGCGTGCGGCGGGTCTCGTTCTCCGGCGGCGAGCCCACGCTGAGCCCGCACCTCGCGGGCTTCGTCGGCGCCGCGCGGCGCCTCGGCGTGCCGGAGGTCGAGCTCGTCACCAACGCGGTCCTCCTCGATCGGCCGGGGCGCGTCGAGAAGCTCGCAGCGGCCGGCCTCACGCACGCGTTCGTCTCGCTGCACGCGCACGACGAGGCGCTCTCGGCCGCGATGACGAGCAAGCGCGGCGAGCACGCGCGCACGCTCCGAGGGATCGAGCGGCTCCGGCACGCGGGCGTGCTCGTCGCGGTCAACCACGTGATCACGACCCGCAACTTGCCTTACTTGACACGGTTCGTGGAGACGCTGCGCGAGCGCTTCGAGCCGGCGGTGTTCCTCTCGTTCGCCTTCGTGACGCCGCAGTACAAGGCGCTCGAGCACCCGGAGCTCGTGCCCAAGCTGTCCGACGCCATGCCGCACCTGCGCCGCGCGATGCGGCGCGCGCTCGCGCTCGAGCAGCCCTTCGTCGTCGGGGCGCGCCAGGGCGTGCCGCCGTGCTTCCTCGGGCCGTTCGCGGCCTGGTCGGACGTCTTCGGGACGAGCGCCGAGGCGGCGAGCGAGGACGCGCCGCAGAAGGAGCAGGGCCCCGCCTGCGCGCGCTGCCGCTACCGCCGGCTCTGTCCGGGGCTGTGGCGTCCGTACGCGGATCGCGTCGGGTTCGACGAGCTCGCGCCGGTCGAGGGTGAGCCGTGGACCGACGACGAGCTCGCGGCGATCCGCGGCCATCACCGGCCCGCGCCGTGGGGCGTGCCGATGCGCTTCGCGCAGGCGCCGCCTCTGCTGCGGGACCCCGCCGCGGAGGAGGCGCGCGAGCCCGAGCCGCCCGCGCGCGTGGCGCTCCCGGTGCTCGACGCGGCGCGCTCGCGGCCGCTGCGCGTGCTGCTGCTCGGGACGGGGCCGCGCGCGCGCCGGCTCGCAGAGCGCGCCGCGGCGGTCGGCGGGCTCGCGCTCGTCGGCGTCGCCTCGCCCCACGCCCCCGACGCGAACGGCTTCTGGGGGGCGACGCCCGCGTTCCGCGACGCGCGCGAGGCGATCGAGGCGGTGGAGCCCGAGGCGGTCGTGATCGCGGCGGCGAGCGCCGCGCATCAGGCGCTCCTCGACGCGTGCGCGGGGCTCCCGGTCCTGCTCGAGAAGCCCGCGGCGGCGCGCTCGGACGGCTGGGTCACGATGGCCATCCAGGAGCGCTTCGAGCCCGCGCTCGCGCCGCTCCTCGCCGAGGCGGGGCCGGTGAGGCTGACCTTCCGTTGCGCCCCGGCGGCGCCCGACGCGCCGCGCGCTTGGGGCTTCGCGCCGCTCTTCGAGCTCGCGCACCACCTCGTCTCGCTCCCGGTCCTCGCGCGCGGCGCGCTCGTGCGCGTGGCCGACGCGCGGTTCGACGGCGCGTCACGGCCCGAAGCGCTCGCGGCGCGCCTCGTCCTCGCGCGCGGCGAGGCCGAGCTGCGCTTCGACGCGCGCGCGGCCGAGACCTCGCTCGAGCTCGAGGTCGGCGAGCGCTCGTGGGCGCGCCGCGGTCGCGCGATCGTCGTCGACGGCGCGCGCGTCGAGCCGCGCCGGGGCGCGGAGGAGGAGATGCTCGTCGCGTTCCGCGACGCCGTCCTCGCCACCGCCCCGCCCCCGGTCCCGCTCGCCGACGGAGCGGCGATCGAGGCGGCGGCGCGGTCGCTCGTCGCCGCGCTCGAGGCGGCGGGGGCTCCGCTCTCGCGCCCAGCGGCGCCGCGGCACGCGACGAGCGGACGCTCCCACGATCTTTTTTCGTCCTCGCACGAACCTCGGCGCGGCCCGAGCCGATGATGTGGCTCGAGGCCCCACGGGGCGTCACGTTGCCCCACCGCCCGAGATTCCGTACCGTCCGTCTCAGGAGCTCAACGCACCATGGCTCATCCCCAGCCCGCGCCGGCCGATCCCAAGATCGGGATGGTCTTGCAAGATCGCTATCGCATCGTGCGGAAGCTGGGGGACGGAGGCATGGGCTCCGTCTACGAGGGTGAGCACGTCCTCATCAAGCGGCGGGTCGCCATCAAGGTGCTTCACCCGCAGTTCGCGCAGAACCCCGAGATCACCGCGCGTTTCCAGCGTGAGGCCGAGGCGGCGACCTCGATCGGGCACCCGAACATCGTCGAGGTCACGGACATGGGCTCGTTCCCGGACGGGAGCGCGTACATGGTCCTCGAGTTCCTCGACGGGCGCGACTGGGCCAAGGACATCAAGGACGAGGGGCCGCAGCCGCTCGGCAAGGTCGTTCACATCCTCTCGCAGGTGTGTGACGCGCTGACCGCTGCGCACGCCAAGGGCATCGTCCATCGCGACCTCAAGCCCGAGAACATCTTCCTCATCGCGCGTCACGGTGATCCGTGCTTCGCGAAGGTCGTCGACTTCGGCATCTCGAAGATCGTCGACTCGCAGGAGAGCGACCGCTCGCTCACGCAGACGGGCACCGCGCTCGGGACGCCGTACTACATGGCGCCGGAGCAGTGTCAGGGGAAGAAGGACGTCGACCTGCGCGCCGACGTCTACGCGCTCGGCGTCATCCTCTTCCAGGCGCTCACCGCGCAGTACCCCTTCGACGACGAGTCCTATCCGATGCTCGTCCTCAAGATCTGCACCGAGCCGCCGCCCTCCATCGCCGCGTTCCGCGCCGACGTGCCGCCGCAGCTGCAAGACGTCTTGCACCGCATGCTCGCGAAGAACCGGGACCACCGCTTCTCGAGCTGCGCCGAGGTGAAGGCCGCGCTCGCGCCGTACGCGGGGTACGCGGCCGCGCCGGTCCTCGCGGCGAACGCGCCGCGCACCGCGCTGCACGGCCCGTCGGTGCTCGCGGCGGCCGAGGGCGGCGCGCGCGCGGCGACGCCGACGGGGACGGCCTACCTGCCGGGCTCCGAGCCGATCTCGGCGCCGGGCATCGGCTCGGCGCCGACGCTCACGCCGTACCCGCTCGAGCGTGGCTCGAGCGGGCGCGGGCTCGTGCTCGGCGTCGTCGCGATGCTCGGGCTGATCGTGCTCGTCGGCGGCGGGCTCGGCGCGTACTTCGCGCTGCGCTCGCCGGGGGTCTCTCACGCGAACGCCGACGTGGCGGCCACGCCGGCGCCGGTGGGCACGCCGCCTCCCGAGGCGCCGGCGGCGCAGCCGGCGCACGCCGCCGAGGCCGCGGGGCCGAGCGAGGCCGCGCCGAGCGAGGCCGCGCCGAGCGAGCCGAGCGCCGTGCAAGTGGCGGAGGAGCGCGTGATGGTCACCATCACCGCGCCGGACGGCGTGCGCGTGTACCTCGACGGGCAGGAGATCCCGACGCCGACGTTCCGCGGCCCGATCCCGCGCGGCACCCACAACCTCCGCGCGAGCGGCGAGGGCTTCCGCGACTTCGAGCGCGACGTGCCGTTCAACCTCGAAGGGCAGGAGTATCCCGTGCCCATCCAGCGCGTGCGCGCCGGCGGCGGGGGCGCTTCGGTGGGGCAACGCCCACCGTACGTTCCGCCGTACGTCCCGCCGTACAACCCGCCGCAAACGCAGGACACAGCGCGGCCGGTCGGACCCACGACGCGCACGCGCAGCGGGGGGGGGCAGACGATCCAACCCGAAGTGATCTTCTGAAGGGCGCACTCGTTGCGGTGGCGTGCCTTGACCCGCGTGGAGGTCCGTCGATACGCTTGAGCGTCGGAGCCACCGTGGACACCAGCGACGAGAAGCAGTTCGGGCGCCGCGGGGCCATCCTCGGGATCGGGGTCGCCGCGGCCGGGGCCGTGGGCCTCGCGATCCCGCGCGCGAGCGACGCGCAGGCGCGGCCGGCCGGGCGGCCGAGCACGTCGACGCCGATGGGGCCGCCCGACGCGCTCGCCGCCCACGCGCTCCGCGCGCCGGGCGAGGACGTGCGCGCGCTCTTCGGCGCGCTCGGGCCCGGCGCCGAGATCGGCTCGCACTGGCGGCTCGAGGCGCTCTACGCGGTCCGCGCCGGCGCGATCCCGGTCGTGCTCTCCACGCGCAGCGGCGAGCGCTTCGGCGTGGAGATCTTCCGCGCGAGCGAGGGCGCGCCCGCGCTCGCGACGGCGGGCGGGCTCGCGCTCTACCTCGTCAACCGCGGCGACGGAGCGCGCGCGTCGGGGCAGGCGGCGGGCCTCGGGGTCGAGGCGCTCGCGCGCGTGCTCGAGGGCCGGCTCACCGCCGGCGCGCCCGTCCCGTCCGCGCTGACCACGCTCGACGAGCGCGCCCGCGCGCACCCGACCGGGGTCTTCCACATCCCGCTGGCGTAGCGCCGTTGACGCCGCCTCGATCCGCGGGGCCGCCGCGCTGGCTCGCGCGCCCGCTCGACGGAGCGGGCCTCGCCTCGCTCTCCGGGGAGGGGGTCCGCGAGGTCGCGCTGCCGCTCCACGGCGCGCGGTCCGAGGTGCACGACTGGGTGGCGGGAGCCCACGCGAGCTTCCGCGACGCGATCGACGCCCTCGCGGCGGCGCGCGCCCTCGGCCTGACGGTGACGGTGTGGACGCGGCTGACGCGCTCGAACGCGCGCGTGCTCGACGCGATGCCCGCGCTCCTGCGCGCGCGGGCGGTCAGCCGCTGGCTCGTCGTGGTCGCGTCGGCGCGCGACGCGGCGAGCCCCCCGTTCACGCGCGTGGTGCCGCGCCTCGGGCTCGCGCTGCCGAGCGCGCTCGCCGCGCTCGCCGAGGCGCGCCGCCTCGGGCTCGACGCGCGCATCCTCGGCGCGCCGCGCTGCGCGCTCGGTCCCTTCGCCGACCTCGCGGCCCCCTCGCCGCCGCGCGCCTACGCGCCGGTGTGCGACGCGTGCCCCTCGCGCGACGTCTGCCCGGGGCTCGACGCCGAGTACCTCGCGCGCTTCGGCGCGGGCGAGCTGCGCCCGGCGCCGCGCGTCTCGCCGCCACCGTTCCCCGTGTTCGATGAGGCGCCGCGGTAGCGCGCCGCGCGGCGGGGTAGAGTGAGGCGAGTGGCGCTCCTCGACGTGATCCTCGGCTACGACTGCAACTTGGCTTGCACGTATTGCACGATCGGGCCGGCGATGCGCGCCCGCGCGCTGCCGACCGAGCGCGTGGTGCGCGCGATGCGCGAGGCGCGCGCGCGCGGGTTCGACGAGGTCTCGTTCACCGGCGGCGAGCCGACGATCCGGGCCGACCTCTTGCCGCTCGTGCGCTTCGCGCGGCACGTCGGGTTCTCCCGCATCAAGCTCCAGTCGAACGGGCTGCTCTACGCGACGCGCGCGAACGCGGCGCGGCTGCTCGAGGCCGGGGTGACGGCGTTCCACGTCTCGATCCACACCCACGAGGAGGCGGCGTACGAGCGCATGGTGCGGCGCGAAGGCACCTTCGCGCGGATGCGCGACGGGCTCGCCAACCTGGTCGAGCTCGGGACGGAGCCGGTCGCGGACGTGATCCTCGAGGCGGGGACGGTCGCGCGGCTGCCCGACGCGATCCGCTGGCTGCACGGCCTCGGCGTGCGGCACGCGGACCTCTGGAGCGTGTCGCTCACCGACGCGAACCGTGACAACTTCGCTTCCATGCCGCCGATCTCCGACGTCATGCCGCACGTCCTCGCGGCGCTCGAGGTCGCCGACGCGCTCGGGGTGCGCGTGCGGACGCTGCACCTGCCGCGCTGCCTGCTCGGCGCGCGCGCGGGCCACGCGCACGACCCCGCGGCCGACCGCGTGCGCGTGCTGAGCCCCGACGACGAGTTCGACCTCGAGGACAGCAAGCTGACCCCGCAGGTCCACGTGCCGGCCTGCGACGGGTGCCCCGAGCGCGGCCGCTGCCGGGGCCTGCGGCCCGACTACCTCGAGCGCTTCGGCGACGCGGAGGTCGCGCGCGCGCGCGGCCAGGCGCCGGCGATCGCGCCGTCCCGCCTCGCGGTGATCGCCCCATCACGAGCCGCATCGTGACGAGCCGCATCGTGACGAGCCGCGCCGTGCCCACCGGCGTCGTGAGGATCGGCGTCGACCTCGGCGGCACCAAGATCGAGGCCGTCGCCCTCGACGACGCGGGCGTCGTCCACGCGCGCGAGCGCGTCCCGACGCCGGCGGTTCAGGGCTACGACGCGGTCGTCGCGGCGGTCGCCGCGCTCGCGCGTCGGGTCGAGGCGGTCGTCGGCGTGCCGTGCCCGGTCGGCGTCGGCACGCCCGGCGCGCGCTCGCCGACGACCGGCCTCTTGCGCAACTCCAACACCGTCTGCCTCAACGGCCGCCCGCTCGATCGCGATCTGTCACGCGCGCTCGGGCGCGAGGTGCTCATCGCCAACGACGCCGACTGCTTCGCGCTCTCGGAGGCGACCGACGGCGCGGGCGCCGGGGCCGAGACGGTCTTCGGCGTGATCGCCGGCACGGGCACCGGCGGCGGCGTCGTCGTGCGCGGCGCGCTCGTGCGCGGCCCCAACGCGATCGCCGGCGAGTGGGGCCACGCGCCGCTGCCTTGGCCCCGCGACGAGGAGCGCCCCGGTCCCGTCTGCTACTGCGGCCGGCGCGGCTGCGTCGAGACGTGGCTGAGCGGGCCGGGCCTCGCCGCGGACCACGCCCGCGCGACCGGCGAGCGGCTCGACGCGCGGGAGATCGCCGCGCGCGCCGCGGCGGGAGACGCCGCGGCCGGCGCCACGCTCGAGCGCCACGCGGATCGCTTCGCGCGCGCCCTCGCGGTGATCATCGACGTGCTCGACCCGTACGTGATCGTGCTCGGCGGCGGGCTCTCGCACCTCGCGCACCTCTACGAGGCGATCCCCGCGCGTTGGGGCGCGTACGTGTTCAGCGACGCGGTGGCCACGCGGCTCGTGCGCGCCGCGCACGGCGACGCGTCCGGCGTGCGCGGCGCCGCGTGGCTCACCCGCTGACGGGCGCGCGCACGAGGTCCTCGGGCGCGATGAGCCACGGCGGCTCGGGCACGTCGTCGAGCTCGTAGAACCCGCCGCAGAAGCAGGCGTGCGGGCAGGGCGCGCACACGGGCCGCTTGGTGCGGCGCTCGGCGAGGTACGCGGCGAGGTTCACCGTCTCGTTGTTCACGAACACCATGTGGCGCGCGAGCTTGCCGAGGTCCCCCGCGACGTAGGCCTCGTAGCCGGGCATGAAGCAGAACGGCAGGTTGATCACCTGGATCTTCATGCGATCGGCGAAGCGATCGATGACGCGCATCACGCGATCGGCGGCCGCCTGCGTGTCGGGCGCGACCCACCGCGTCGCGCGGCCGAACGGGGTCAGGAACTGGACGTTCAGCCAGGGCAGGCCGCGCTCGAGCGCGAGCTCCGCGATCGCCTCGATGCGGTCGTGGTTCCCCTTGGTCAGCGTCACGTTCATGCCGAGCTCCACGCCCTCGGGGGCGTGGCGGCGCGCGTGCGCGATCCCGGCCATCGTCTGATCGAACGCCTCCGCGACGCCGACCTGCTGCGCGTGCGTGCGGGCGTCGGGCCCGTGCACCGAGAAGAGCAGGGTGGTCAGGCCGCTCGTGACGAGCGCGCGCGCGTAGTCCTCGTAGCTCAGGCGGCGCCCGTTCGTCGTGACGTTGATGCGCTCGTAGCCGATCGCGCGCGCGTGGCGCACCAGCGGGATCAGCTCGGGGTTGAGCGTGGGCTCGCCGCCGTCGAAGTCGACCATCGTCACGCCGTGCGCGCGGTAGCGCTCGAGGTGCGCGCGCTGGCTCGGCGGGTGTCCGTCGAGCTGCGTGCGGGTCCCGACCGCGCAGAAGGTGCAATGATTGTTGCACGCGTACGTCACGTTCATGATGAGCTTCTCGGGCCCGCGCGAGGCGGCGAGGCGCTGCTCGAAGGTCCAGCGGAACTTGGCGAGCCGCGCCGCGTCGTCGGTCGGGACCTTCTGGAAGCGCGGGCCCCAGTCCTCCACCACCGGGAGCATGCGGCCGGCCGCGAGCCGGGTCCCCGGGAGCGGCGTCGCGTACTGGACGGCGGGCTCGGCCCCGTGGCGATCGAACAGGTCGAGCGCGAGCGAGAGCGTCGCGTTGATCTCTTCGTCGGTCTCGCCCGGCAGCCCGATCATGAAGTGGACGAGGAGCGGCACCCCGACCTCGCGCGCGTCGGCGGCCACGCGCTCGATGTCGCGCAGGTCGAGCTGCTTGTCGACGACCTCGTCGAGCACGCGCTGGCTCCCGCTCTCCGCGCTCACGCTCACGGTCGTGACGCGGCCGCGCAGGCGCTCGAGGTGCGCGCGCGAGAGGTAGTCCGCGCGAAAGCCGTTGGGCACCTCGAGTGCGAGGTCGTGCAGCTCGACGAGCCGGAGCACCTCGTCGAAGTGCGAGCGATGCACGTTGACCAGCTCGTCGAGGAGCGCGACCCGCGTGACGCCGTGCGCGCGGAGCGCGCCGAGGTGCGCGGCGAGCGTCGCGGCGCTCATCCGCCGCTGCGTCTTGGGCGCGCCCGGCGCGCGGCCGGGGTTCGACGAGCAGTGCGCGCAGCGGAACGGGCAGCCGCGGGAGCTGACCATCGGCAGCGTCCGGCCCTCGATCGGGAAGTGCCAGCGCGGCCGCTCCGAGCGCGCCACGACGCGCGCGCGGAAGCGATCGTGGAGCTCGAGGTCGACGAGGTCCCACGCGGGCGGCGGCAGCGCGTCGAGGTCGGCGTCGGCGCCGCGGATCACGCCCTCTCGTCCGAGCGCCTCGCCGACGCTCGTCTCGGCCTCGTACTTCAGCCACGCGCGCGCCTCGGGATAGCTCGCGAGGAGCGCGTCGCCGACCTCGACGTAGTGCTGCCCCGACTGGTACGCGTCCGCGAGGACGAGGGGCGCGCGCGGGTGGATCGAGCGCACGCCGCGCAGGACCGCCGCGAGCACGTCGTCGCGGTGGGGGGGGCGGTGGAACGGCGTCACGGTGACGATCACCGCGTCGGGCGGCGCGGCGCGCTCGACGTGCGCGAGCACCTCGTCGACGCTCGCGCCGAGGTGGCCGCGGCCGTCCTTGCGCCAGTGGAGCGTCGAGCTCTCGAGCGCGAACGCGTCGAGCAGCGTCACCGCCTCGCCCCGCGCGCGCAGCGCGGCCGCGAGCTGGACCGCGCCGAGGTCGGCGAAGTACGGGTAGTCGATGAAATCGCGCGCGATCGTCGCCGGGGGAGACAGAACGAGCACGCGACCCATGACCCCGAGGGTAGCCTCGGATACGATCGGGGGCGATGCTCAGCGAAGAGCTCCACGCCGACGGGGTCGCGGGCGACAAGGTCGCGCAGCACGAGGACGCCGCGCACGAGAAGCGCAACTGGGTGCGCCTCACGTACGACTGCAACAACAAGTGCGTGTTCTGCCTCGACTCGGACACGCACGACGGCGAGATGCGCGACCCCGAGGACGTGAAGCGCCAGATCCTCGACGGCCGCCGCAAGGGCGCGACGCGGCTGATCCTGTCGGGAGGCGAGCCGACGATCCACCCGCGCTACGTGGACTTCATCCGACTCGGCCGGCGCGCCGGCTACCGCAAGATCCAGACGGTCACCAACGGGCGCCTGTTCGCGTACCAGGAGTTCCTCGACCGCTGCATCGAGGCGGGCCTGAGCGAGATCACCTTCTCGCTCCACGGGCCCAACGCGCGCGTGCACGACGCGCTCGTCGGCGTGAAGGGCGCGTTCGAGCAGGAGAGCGCGGGGCTGCGCCGCGCGCTCGACGACGGCCGCCCGATCGTGAACGTCGACATCGTGATCAACCGCGGCAACGTGAAGGTGCTGCCCGAGATGCTCGAGACGTTCTACGGCTGGGGCGTGCGCGAGTTCGACCTCCTGCAGGTGGTCCCGTTCGGGCGCGCGTTCACCGACGGGCGCGACATCTTGTTCTACGACCTCGAGGAGGCCGCGCCGTACCTGCGCCGCGCGCTCGCGTTCTCGGAGCGACCCGACGTGCACGTGTGGCTCAACCGCTTCCCGCCGCCGCACCTCGAGGGCTACGAGCACCTCATCCAGGATCCGTACAAGCTCAACGACGAGGTGCGCGGGCGAGCGCCCGAGCTCGAGCGGCAGCTCGAGCTCGGCGAGCCGCTCGACTGCCGCGAGCCGGCGCGCTGCCGCTACTGCTACCTCGAGCAGCTCTGCGACGGGCTCGAGGCGGCGCAACGGACCTTGCACGAGCACACCTTCGCGCGCGTGCGCCTCGACACCCGGTTCGAGGCGAGCCTCCCGCCGGCGTTCGGCGGCGATCCCGCGTCGGCGCGCCGCGCCGTCGAGGGCAAGCGGAGCCTGCCGGTCCTCGGGGGCGCGCCCGCGCTCGAGCACCTGCCGCTCGAGGCCCGCGTCGCCCGCGCCGGCGCGGGCGCGTTCTGTGTGAAGGCCCCCGCGCTCGCGGAGGCGCGCGCGGCGCTCGCGCGCTTCGATCGCGTCGAGGCCGTGGAGCTCGAGCTCGACGACTACGCGGGGCTCGCCGAGGACCTCGCGCACGTCACCGCCGCGGTCGCCGCGAGCGTCGCGCAGATCGAGGTGCTCCTCGCCATCGACGCGCCGTTCGAGGTCGTGGTGCTGCTGACGAGGGAGACGGCCGCCTGGCTCGAGGCGCACCCGCGCGCGCCGCGCGTGGTGATCCGGCAGCCGACCTACGAGCGGCTGACCGAGGCCGCCGAGCGCGACGTGGACGCGCCCGCGTTCTTCGCCAGCTACGGCACGGCGACGCCGGTCGAGGGGCTGCCGCGCTGCGTGGTCGGCGCCGCGCCGCGCGCGACGCCGCCGGCGCTCGACGCCGCGATGCTGCGCCCCGACGGCCGGCTCGAGATCTTCCGCTACACGCGGCGGCACATCCTCGAGGGCTACCGGGTGAAGTCGCTCCGCTGCCGCGGCTGCGCGTTCGACGCCGAGTGCGCGGGCTTGCACGTGAACCAGGTGCGGGCGCACGGGTTCGGGTGGCTCGCGCCGATCAGCGCGCCGTGACGTCGGTCTCGTCGCTCAAGAGGAGCGGCCCGTCCGAGGGCGCCTCGAGCACGAGCCGCTTCGGCATCGTCGCCTCGCGGTAGCCCTCGCCCGCCTTGGCGCTCGCCTCGGGGTCGCGCTCCCAGCGGCCGGTGCCGACGACCGCGACGCGCTCGCCGGGCTCCGCGACGCCCTCGCGGTAGCGGATGGTCTTGTTGAACACCCAGCCCGTCGTCGCGTGACCGCGCGCCGCGAGGAACGCCTCGAGCTCCGGCGTCGGGTCGCGCAAGAAGCCGCTGTTGCCGCGCGCGTCGCCCTCGAGGACCGCCTGCACGTGGCCCACCGGCACGCGCGCGACGCCGGCGCCGTCCTCGACGAGGAACTCCACGCCGCGCTCCTCGTCGACCAGGGTGGCCCAGTAGCTGCTCTTGCCGCGGCGGCGCTGCTCCTCGACCACGACGCGGTAGTACACGCACGGCCGGCCGCTGAGCGGCGCCGCGATCGTCGCGTCGCCGCGCACGCGGCCGACGATGCGCACGCGCTCGCCCTCGACCACGTCGGCGATCGCGCGCTGCGGCGTCGCGCGCATCCGGCGCTTGAGCCGCTGATCCGCCGAGAAGTACCAGGCGAGGAAGGTGCCGAGCGCGATCGCGACGACGACGGCCGCGACGAGGGCGACGGGGGTCACTCGGCCGGCGCGGCCGCGCGATCCTCGTCGCCGCCCGCGTAGAGCGCGGCGATGTTCGCGGCGTACTTCTCGTTCACCACGTTGCGCTTGATCTTCATCGTCGGGGTCAGCTCGTCGCCCTCGACCGAGAACTCGACGGGCAGCACCTCGAACTTCTTGATCGTCTGGTAGCGCGCGACCTTCGCGTTGCACTCCGACTCGATCTGCGCCGTGAGGTACTTCTTCACCTCGGCGCTCTTCGCGATCTTCGCGATGCCGTCGTTGGCGATGCCGAGCTTGCTCGTGAGCTCGGGCAGCCCCTCCGGGTCGAGCGTGATCAGCGCGGCGAGGTAGGCCTGCCGGTCGCCGACGACGACGGCCTGGCCGACGCCCGGGATCTGCTTGATGTACGCCTCCATCTCCGCCGGCGCGACGTTCTTGCCGCCCGCGGTGATGATGAGGTCCTTCTTGCGCCCGGTGATGCGCAGGTTGCCTTCCTCGTCGAGCGAGCCGAGGTCGCCGGTGTGGAGCCAGCCCTCGGGGTCGATGAGCTCTTCGGTCTTGTCCGGCATGTGGAGGTAGCCGCGCGTCATGTTGCGGCCCTTGAGGAGGATCTCGCCGTCCTCGGCGATCTTCACCGTCACGCCCGCGAGCGCCGTCCCGACGGTGCCGAAGCGCGGCTTGCCGAACGTGCCGCAGGTGGCGACGCCGGTCGTCTCGCTCATGCCGAAGCCCTCGTAGATCGTGATCCCGAGCGAGGCGAAGAACTCGAGGGTGCCCACCGAGATCGGCGCGGCGCCGGTCGCCGCGGCGATGAGCTGGTCGAGCCCGAGCTTCTCGCGCACGCCGCCGAGGATCTTGTTCGCGAAGTTGCGGCCCATGCCGGTGACCTTGCGGCCGGTGGCGACCTCCTCCTTGAAGCAGGCGAGCTCCTTGTTGCGCGCCCAGCCGACGAGCCAGCCCTTGAGGCCGCCCGTCTCCGCGAGCTTGGCCTCGAGCGCGGCCTGGAACTTCTCCCACACGCGCGGCACGCCGAGGAAGAGCGTCGGGCGCACGTCGCCGAGGTAGTCCTTGATCTGCTTGAGGTCCGGGCAGAAGTAGACCTGCCCGCCCGTGTTGAGGTGCATGAAGTTGGTGAAGAGCTGCTCGGCGACGTGGCAGAGCGGTAGGTAGCTCACCGAGCGGTACACGCCCTCCTCGGCGAACGGCGGCATGCGCTCGATGATCGAGTCGCCGATCATCACCATCCCGCCGTGCTCGAGCGTGACGGCCTTGGGCACGCCGGTGGTGCCCGACGTGTAGATGAGCAGCGCGGTCTCGTCCTCGGTGAGCGCGGCGAGGCGCTCCTCGAGCGCCGCGTCGTCTTGCTCGCGGCCGAGCGCGCGCAGCGCCTCGAGGCTCATCACGCGCTCGTCCTTCGACTCGAGCGCGTCCATCGTGACGATCTTGTCGACGCTCATCAGCCCCTTCTCGAGGCACGTGAGGTACTTCGCGAGCTGGGCCGCCCCGTCGCAGATGGCGATCTTCGCGCGCGAGTGGCTCACGATGTACGCCGTCTGCTCCTCGGTGTTCGTCGTGTAGATCGGCGCGGGCACGCCGCGCGCGGCCATGATGCCGAACTGGCAGATCACCCACTCGCTGCGGTTGTCACCGACGATGGCGACGCACTCGCCGACCTCGTGGCCGAGCGCGATCAGGCCCTTGGCCGTCTCGCGCACCGCGGTCCAGTACTCGCTCCACGTGTGCGTCTTCCAGGCTCCGTCGACCTTCGTGGCGATGGCCTGGCGATCCGGCCGCTTGGCCGCCCAACCCGCGAGCTGGTCGACGAGCGTCTTCCTGTCCGTCATGCGCGTCCCTCCCGAGCCGCGCAGCGTATCGTGCCGGCGCGGCGTCGGCACGGGCTTTTTCGCGCTCCAACGGCGCCGCTCAGGGGATGCGGTAGGTGACGCCCGCGCTGACCGTCCAGCCCTCCGCGCCGAGCTCCGCGCTCGCGGGCAGGTCGAAGTACCAGTGGTGGTGCAGGCGCGCCTCGATCACGAACCCGGCGCCCGGCTCGAAGCCGAGGCCGCCGCCGACGCGGAGCTCCCACGCGTCGAGGCGCCCGCTCCCCGTCGGCAGCGTGACGCGGCTGCCCGCGACCTCCGCGTGCGGGACGAGGAAGCCGAAGAGCGCGACGTCGGGGCGCAGCTGCACCATCACGCCGCCGCCGAACGAGGCGAGCTCCGCGGGGAAGCCCGCGGTCGCCATCTGCAGGTGCGCGCCGAGCTCGAACGGGCCCCACAAGCGGAGGCCCAGCTCCGCCCGGGCGTAGGGCCGCCACTGGGTCTGGTTGCCCTCGTCGAGCGTCAGCGCGCCGCCGACGAGGCCGACGTGGCCGGTGTCCGCGGCCGCGGGCGCCGAAGCGAGCAGCAGCGCACCGAGGAGGAGAGCGGGGAAGCGAGCGCGCATGCCTCGCGTCGGGGCAGACGGCGTGCCACCGAGGATCCGTCGGCCTGCGGCGCGCACCGTGGGAACGCTCGTTCACGAGCCCTCACCCGGAGCGCCCGTCCGCTCGTGAACGGAGGATCACGGCGTGTCGTAGACGCCGTTGCTGATCTCGATCGTGTACGGGGCGCACGCGAGGGTGGAGCCGGCGCGCCGCCGGACGCGCACGACGTAGTCCGCGCTGTCGTCCTGGCACTGGCTCACGTTCGGCATGCGCGCGGCGGCGAGCCCGGTGCACGGGCACTGCCCGGTGAGGCGCCCGTCGACCGTGCGGCGGAAGTCCGTCGCCCAGCTGTAGTCGGTGAAGCCCGAGTCGGCGCAGCCCGCCGACGCGGCGCAGCCACCGCGGAACACCGTGAGCTCGAACGAGTTGCCCGGGTTCGCCGTCATCAGGACGCGGACGTGGTAGTTGTCGCAGGCGGTGTCGGGCGCGTCGATCGCGCGGAAGCGGTACCAGGTCTCGCGATCGTCGGGCATCACGTTGCCGGTGACGCTCATCATCTGGCCGACGTCGGAGATGTTGCCGAGATCGATCGCGGCGTCGCACGAGACGCCCTGGTCGATCGCCGGCCTCGCGACGCACTCGCAGCCGGGGATGCTGCGGTCGAGGTCGAACGTGCCCGGCGGGCAGCCGCAGTTGCCGTCGATGCAGATGCCGCCGCCCGGGTAGAACTCGCAGAGCTGCGCCGGATCGCCGTCGTCGATCACGTCGTCGCAGTCGTCGTCCTTGCCGTTGCAGATCTCGGCGTTGCCCGGGAAGCGGCCCGGGTCCGTCTCGTCGCAGTCCTCGCCGGCCGGCGACCCGTCGCCGTCGATGTCCACGTCGCGCGGGACGCAGCGGCGGTTGTGGCAGATGTCGCTCGGGCGATCGCAGGTCCCGTCGCCGCGGCACGCGGGGTAGTCGCGGCAGGTGCCGCTGTCGCAGTACTGGAAGGGAGCGCACGCGTCGCCGCACTCGTCCGGCGGCCCGCTGTCGCGCGGCGCCATCGCGTCGGTCGGCGGTCCCGAGTCGCGCGGCGGCGTCGCCGCGTCCTCGCCCGCGCTGCCGTCGCTCGGCGGCCCGGCGTCGCGCCGCACGCTCGCGTCCGACTCGCCACCTTCACCGCTCGCGCAGCCGCCGATCGCGAGCGCGATCCCGAGCGTGAGCGCGAGCAAGGACCACGGGCTCGAGGGACGCGTCGCCATACCGCTCGCGAGAGCATACCAAAGGGCCGCGGCGCGACAAAGGCCACGCCCACGAAAGCGGGGGCGGGCTACCGGCCGGCGCGCATGAAGACGGGCAGGACGTGCGTCGCGTAGTCGATGTGCGGCCGGTAGTGCGCGAAGAGGCCGGCGAGCGTCCCGAACACGCGGCCGAGCATCACGAAGTGCTCGGGCACGCGCACGACGGGGTCCTGCTCGGCCGCGCCGAGCAGCTCGCGCGCCTGCCGCAGCATGCCCTCCCCGTCGGGGAAGCGGAGCTCGCCGCTCGCCGCGGCGTCGCGGAAGTCCTTCAGCATCGCGTCGGCGAAGCGCTCGAGCGTGTCGGGGCGGCCGCTCGCGGTCTCGAAGCCGAGCGCGGCGAGCTCGGCGACGACGCGCGCGCGATCGGAGAGCAAGGCGGCTCGAACGAGCGCGAGGTAGCCGTCGCGCACCTCGCGCGGGAGCTCCTTGGCGCAGCCGAAGTCCAGGATGACGAGCGCGTCGTCGTCGGCCACGAGGAAGTTGCCGGGGTGGGGGTCGGCCTGGAACACGCCGGCCTCCAGCACCTGCGCGACGTAGGCCTCGATCAGGCGCCCGAGGATCGTCGAGACGCGCGCGTGCGCGCCGGCCTCCGCGAGCGCGTCGAGCGCGTCGGTGATCTTGTCGCCGCGCTCGAAGCTCGAGACGAGCACGCGCGCGGTGCACCGCTCGGGGACCGCGACGGGCGCGCGGATGCCCTCGAACGGCCCGTCCGCGAAGAACGCGCCGAGGCGCTCCATCGTCTCGCGCTCGCGCGCGTAGTCGAGCTCCGCGAGCACCATCGCGCGGACCTCGCGCACGATCGTGTCCCAGTCGCTCGGCGGCAGCGACGCGCGCGCGCCGCGCACGAACGTCTCGAGCAGATCGAGGTCGCGCGCGACGAGCGCCTCGATGCCCGGGCGGCGTACCTTCACCGCGACGTCGCGCCCATCGTGCGTGCGCGCGCGGTGGACCTGTCCGATGCTCGCTGCCGCGATCGGCGCCTCGTCGAACGACGCGAAGGCGTCCTCGAGGGGCTCGCCGAAGTCCTCCTCGACCGTGGCGCGCACCGCCTCGAACGGCAGGCTCGGCGCCGCGTCCTGGAGCCGGGCGAGCTCGCGCACCCACGCGGGCGGGAGCAGGTCGGCGCGCGCCGACAGGAGCTGGCCGACCTTGAGGAACGCGCCGCCGTGCTCGACGGACAGCTCGTAGAAGCGGCGCGCGTTCTTCTCGTGCAGCGCCTCGAGCGCGCGGGCGGCGCGGGCCCGCGGGAGGAACGCCGCGCGCGTCACGTGGAGGCGGTAGCTCGCCGCGATCGCGGTCAGGCACCAGCCCGTCGCGGCGAGCCGCTTGACCTCTTCGGGGGTCGAGCGCGCCTCGTCCCACGCGCGCTCGCCGGCGTCGCGCACCTCCCACACGGCCGCCTCGATGGCGCCCAGGATGGCGTCCACGACGCGGAGCCACTCGCGCAGGCCGGCGTTCGCCTCGAGGCGGCGGGGCCGCGAGGCCCGGAATTCTCGTTCGATTTGCATGTCACACGCTCCAGCTCGGTTCTGTAACACGGTGTATTACATAAACCCGGCCGCGTGTCACGCGATTTGTGTCACAACGTGCTCCACAGCTCGTACGCTTCCAGGGCGTGCGCCATGTCTGTATGATTCGCGCGGAGGTGTGGCTTGAGGGCATCCTTCCTGATGTTGCTGTGCGTCGTGCTCCTCGTTCCGCTCGCCGGCTGCTTCGGTTCGAGCCCGATCGCGTGCGACTTCCGGGCGGCGCGCAACCGCTGCCAGGAGCGCTCCGGCGTCCAGGCCGCGAACCCGGCGGCGTATCAGGCGACGTGCGAGGCCTCTGGCGGGAGCTATCGGAGCGGTGGCTGCCCGCCGGACGGCATGGTGGCTGGCTGCGATCTCGGGAGCGAGGTCGTCGACTGGTACTACGCGCCCGAGACGCTCGAGTCGGTCACCGCGGTGTGCGAGGGCGAGGGCACCGTCGTCCGTCCCTGAGCTCCGAGCGTTACGACGGCGCGGGGGCGAGGGCGGTGACCCGCACCGCGCGGTAGCGCGCCGGGCCGGGGTGCTCGGCGGGACCGAAGAGGGCGATCGCGGCGAGCGTCGCGCCGAGGCCCCGCGTCGGGAGCGCCGCGGCCCACCGCAGGGCGGCGCGGCGCTCGGTCGGGCTCGCGCGCTGCGCGATGCGCGCGAGCGTCGCGTGCGCGTACGGCGGGCGCGCTTCGGCGCGGGCGCCGGCGGCGGCGATCGGCGCCTCGCGCAGCGCGCCGATCGCGGCTTCGGTTCCGTCACGCCCGCGCTCGAGCTCGGCCGCGAGCGCGGTCCCGCGCCGCGGGTGTCCCATCAAGACCACGCCGCCGAGGGTGACCTCGAGCGGGCGCAGGCTCGCGACGTCGAGCGCGTCGAACGCGGCGCCCGCGCGCGCCTCGCCCACCGGCCCGAGGAAGGCGAGCGTGACGTGCCGATCCTCGGGGGCGAGCACGCGCACGCCGCGCGGCGGCGCCGCGAGGATCGCGTCGAGCGCCGCCGCCTCGAGCGGCCAGCCGATGAACCAGTTGGACACGTGGCCCGAGGGTACGCCGCGGGCGCGCGGAGGCGAGGTGTCAGCGCGGCGCGTCGGCCGGGAGCTCGCCTTCCCAGCGAGGGACGCCGCGGGCGTCGAGCGCCGCGCGGAGCGCGAGGACGCGGTCGCGCTGCCACGCCTCGTCGCGCGCCTCGGGGTGGGCGTCGAAGTCGGCGCGTGCCGAGCCCTCGCCGCGCAGGACGTCGAGGCTGACCGAGCCGGCGACCTCGGCGAGCGCGTCGGCGAGCGCGTCGAGGTCTCCGGGCAAGACCGGCTGCACGACGGCGAACGTCGCGACGCCGCGCGCGCGCAGGGCCCGGAGCACGTCGAGGCGCTCCGCGATCGAGGCGGCGCGCGGCTCGAAGCGCGCGCGGACGGCGTCGTCGATCGTCGGCAACGAGAAGCCCACCCGCGCGCGCGACATCGCGGCGAGCACGTCCGCGTCGCGCTCGACGAGCCGCGCGCGCGTCAGGACGTAGACGTCGCGCGGCGCCGCGTCGCGCAGCACCTCGAGGCACGCGCGCGTGAGGCGCAGGCGCGCCTCGATCGCGTGGTACGGGTCGCTGACGATGGGGCAGAGCTTGATCGGGTGCGGGGGGACCTCGGCGAGCTCGCGGGCGAGGACCGCGGCGACGTTCACTCGCGCGTCCACGTACGAGCCCCACGGGGCCGGCGCGAGGCCGCGCAGGCGTCGCGCGACGCCGACGCGCTCCTGCGCGTAGCAGAAGCGGCAGCCGATGAGGCAGCCGACGTAGGGGCTCAGCGTCAGGTACGGACGCTCGGCGGTGCCGGCGGGCTCGAGCGCGCGCGTGATCTGCACCTCTCGCACGCGCGCCGCGCGATCGCCGGTCCCGAGCGAATCGAGCACGGAATCTTCGTTGACGCGTGCGCGCTCCGCCACCGCGCGACACAGCGCCTCGCCGCGCGCGCGCTCCGTCCCGAGCGCGCGATACGCGAAGAGCAGCCGCGCGCTGCGCGCCGCGTGCCTGGTGCCCGGCTCGTCGGGGAACACCTCGACGTGGACGAGGCCGCCGGCGTCCTCGAAGGTCAACCGCAGGCCGAGCTCGGTCGAGGCGCCGCGGAGCGTCGCGCCCAGGAGCGTGTCGCCCGGCGCGAGCGGCGCGAGCAGCGCGAGCAGCGCGTCCCCGAGGTCCGTCACGCCCACCCGAGGAGCGGGCAGAACAGGCGCACGCACGCGAACACCAGGAGCGTCGCGACCACGTTGAGCGCGAGCCCGGTGCGCATCATCTCGAGCTGGGTGACGCGCCCGGTGCTGAACGCGATCGCGTTCGGCCCGGTGGCGATCGGCAGCATGAACGCGCAGCTCGCCGCGAGGCCCACCGCGAGCGCGGGCGGGACGGGTGAGACGTCGAGCTCGGTGGCGATGCCGATCACGAGCGGCACCAGCATGTTCGCCGACGCGGTGTTCGAGCAGACCTCGGTGAAGAAGATCGTGAACGCGCACGCGACGAAGGTCAGCGTCCAGAGCGACGCGATCCCGCTCATCGCGACGAACCCGCGGCTGATCGCGGCGGCGAGGCCGGTCTCGACGAGCTGCGTGCCGAGCGCGATGCCGCCGCCGAAGAGCAGGATCACCCCCCAGTCGATGCCCGCGGCCTGCCGCCACGAGAGCACGCGCTCCGCGCCCTCGCCGCGCGGCACGAAGAACAGGACCGACGCGGCCACGAGCGCGACGACGCCCGGGTGGAGCAGCCGCTCGACCTCGGCGGCGGACGCGTGCCCGAGCGCCTGCGGGATCCCCGGCCCGACCCAGCCGGCGACCGCGAGCGCGAACGCGATGGCGGTCACCTTCTCGCCGCGCGTCCAGCGCGCCGGCACGTCGTCGAAGAGCGCGCCCGCGTCGGCCGCCGCCGCGCCGTCTCTGCCGGCGGGATGGAGCCGCGAGACGACGAGCCAGATCGCGAGGCCGACGACGAGCGCGGACGGCACGCCGATCTTCATCCAGTCGAGGAAGCCCAGGTTCGTGCCCGCGCCCGCGAGGAAGCGGACGGTGATCAGGTTCGGCGGGCTGCCGACGAGCGTGCCGAGCCCGCCCGCGGAGCACGCGTACGCGAGCGCGAGGACCCCGCCCGACGCGGCCCGGTCGGCGCCGCGGCGCGCGCCGATCAGCTTGAGGAGGATCGGCACGAGGATCGCGGTCGCGGCGGTGTTCGCCATCCACATCGAGAGGACCGCGCCGGCGACCATCAGCGCGACGCGCACGCGCGCCGGCGCGCCTCGAACGCCCGGCGCGGCGACGATGGCCTTGGCGATGCGCCGGTCGAGGCCGTGCACGCTCATCGCCTCGGCGATGAAGAAGCCGCCGACGAACAGGTACAGGAGCGGATCGGCGTAGTGCTTGAACGCGTTGCCCGGGGTCGTGATCCCGCACACGACGAGGAGCGGCGCGATGAGCAGCGCGGTCACCGCGATCGGGATCGCCTCGGTGAGCCACAGGGCGAGCACCGCGGCGAAGATCGCGGCGAGCCGGTGCGCGCCCGGCTCGAGGGGCAGGGGCGCGAGCCACAGCGCGCCGAACACGAGCGGCGCGCCGATCCACCCCGCCCACGCGCGCCACCCCGAGCCGATCGCCCCTTCCACGGTGCCCAAGGATAGAGGAAACGGCGCCACGGAGCGCGGGCGCCTTGCCGCGGACCGGCTCGCCGAGCCCTCCCGCACCGAGCCGAGCCAGGCTGGCGTGCCTCTTGCGGCGCGAGCGATCGATGCGTTCTGGCCGCTCGAAACTTGCGCCGACCGACCTCTCGTTCAAGGCTCGGCCTGTTCGGATGCGCAGGCTCCTCCTCATCACGGCGTTCGCGCTCGCCTCGAGCGGCTGCGGCGAGCTCGCGCTCGACGCGGCCTCCGGCGAGTCGCCGGCGGACGGCGACCTCGCGCCGACTCCCGGGCGCGACGAGGTCGCGGCCGAGGAGCCCGAGGACGACGACGGCCCGCGCGCGCGGGTCGACGCGCGGCCGCCGCCGCTCGCGCACCCGGTGCCCTTCTTCGAAGGGGGCGCGAGCGCCGGCGAGATCGACGCCGCCACCGCGAGCGAGGAAGGTTACTTGCTCCTCGACCTCGGCGAGTCGTGGACGCCGTATCTCTTCACGGAGCAGGCGAACCCCGACGACCCGCGCGTCGAGCACGCCTACCGCGCGACGTACCTCGCGCTCGCGCGCGGCGAGCTCCCTTCGGACCACCACGGGGCGCGCGCGTCGCGCGATCGCTACCTCGAGCTCTACGGCATCACGCCGACGCTCGGGCTCTTGCGGCAGCGGTTCCGCGCCGTCCGCGATCTCGCGTGCCGCGAGTCCCTCGATCTCTCGCCGCTCGCCTCCTTCGACGGGTTCGTGCGCTACACGAACAACGACGCGGCGCGCGCCGCGGCCCGCAACTTCGGGGCGATCGAGCGCGCCGTCGCCGGGCTCGTCGCCGCGCAGCGGGTCGAGAGCGAGGCCGCGCTCGACGAGGATCGGCTCGACGATCGGCAGCGCCGGACGCTGCGCGAGTACCGCGACGGCATCGCCCGCGTGCGCGCCATCCGCGCCGCGCAGGAGCGCCTCGCGTGCGAGGGCTACTTCGAGGGCAAGGGCGAGTACGTGCGCGGCGCGATCGACTGGGCGACGCACGAGGCGCTCGCCGAGTTCGAGCGCCGACACCGCGTGTACGGGTGGGGCTTCATCGGCGGCGAGACGCTCGAGCGGCTGCGCCGCACCCCGATGGAGCTGGAGCGCGAGGCCGTCGTGCGCATCCTGACCGAGCGCGCCGTCCACTCGATGGGCGTGCTCGAGGACGGAAGCGCGGAGGGCTCGACCTACCGCCGCGCCGACGGGACCGAGGTCCCGGTCCCGAACCTCGAGGCTCGGATCCAGGAGGCGATCGTCGAGGCGCTCGGCCTCGGGACGCCGGAGTCCACGCTCGACTTCCTCGAGGGGCTCGGCGAGCTCTCGCTCGGCGAGGAGCGCACCGTCGCGATCCGCGCGCCCGCGCTCCCCGCCTACTACTCGAGCGACATGGACATCCGCGTCGAGATCGATCGCGGCGACGTCTGGTACGAGTTCCCCTACGACGACGAGGGGCGCGAGCGCGGCCAGCCGGTCCAGCGTCGACCGCGGCTGAGCGTGGTGGTCCGCCATCGCGGCCAGGACATCCGCATCGCGCGCTTCGGCACCACCATCGGCGGCTGGCGGAGCGAGGAGATCGACGGGAGCCTCTACTGGAAGTACAAGAACTCGCCGGTCGGCCCGCGCGTCTGGGAGAACATCGTCGCGGCGCCGGTGTGGATGCCGCCGCCCTCGACGCCCTCGCGAGAGCTGCTCGTGCGCGTGCCGCGGGGGAGCGGCGCGAACGCGTGGCGGGTGAACCTCCACGAGACGGGGCCGAGCTACGCGAGCGCCTACGGGCTCGTCGCGGCCTATCACCGCCTCTACACCGAGGACGACCGCGGCCGGCTCCAGGTGCGCGGCGACGAGGGGATCCGCACGCACGGCTCGGTCGACTACATGAGCATCATGCGCAGGCACTCGCACGGCTGCCACCGCCTCCACAACCACATCGCCGTGCGCCTGTTCAGCTGGGTGCTCGCGCACCGCGAGCACACGCGCACGGGGCATCAGGCGACGACCTACCGCCGCCACATCCAGCACCAGGGCCACGACTACGCGCTCGAGATCGACCGCGGCGGCTACGTGTTCCAGCTCGCGCGCCCCGTGCGCGTCGAGGTGCTCGAGGGCCGCGTCCGCGGCTCGCGCGCGACGCCGATCGAGCAGGCGCTCCCGCGCTTCGACAGCGAGCGGCGCGCCTACGTGAACCCGGCGGGCGAGGCGTTCCGCATCAGCCCGACGGGCGCGCTCACGCCGCTCCCGCCTCCCGAGCCCGCCGAGGCCGTGGCGGTCGCGGAGGAGCCTTCGATCGAGGATCCGTTCGGCGGCTGACGTGGCCTCGCTCCACCCCGAGCACGGCGCCCGCATCGTCCTGTCGCGCGAGGCGGTGGGCGACGAGGGCGCGACGTACCGCGTGACCGTCTACGCGCCGGGCGCGGTGCGCCACGAGACGCGCGCGCGCATCGAGCGCGGCCAGGTCGCGATCGAGCCGTGGGACCGGCCGCCTCAGGCGTGGATCGCGACGTTCGGCGGCCGCCTCCTCGATGGGCTCGCGAAGAAGCACGCGGGCGGCGACTGGCCGCGCAAGCTCACGCGCTGGCGTCAGGAGCGCTGAGCGCCGCGCTGCGCCTCGATGTGCTCGGCCATGCGCGCGGTCATGCGATCGACGTGCAGCGGGAACGTCATGTGGCCTCCGTCGATCCAGAGGATCGGCGGCGAGCCCCACGCGCGCCACTGACGCTCCGCGAGCAGCGCGTCGATGTACACGTCCTCGCGCGCCTGGATCCAGAGCTGCTTGTCGGGCGCGAGCCGAGGCGCGTAGCTCGCCCAGCCGAGCCGGTCGAAGATGCGCCGGCGCGCGTCGGCGTCGACGCCCCACCGCTCGAGGTCGTGCTTCATGCGCCAGAGGATCGGCGCCTGCTCGACCGCCTCGACCAGCTGCAGGTGCCCGATCATCGGGATGACGTAGTCGGGCGCGGGCTCGAGGCAGGCGAGGAGCATCGTGATCGCGCCGCCCAGGCTCAGCCCCGTCACGCCCACGCGCGCGTAGCCCTGCGTGCGCAGCCAGCCGATCGCGCTGCGCACGTCGTGCACGGCCTGGCGGATCCCCTCCACGGTGCGCACGAGGTCCGCCGTCCAGAACAGCTCGCCCGAGTAGAGCGCCCCCCACGGCTTGCGCACGCCGTGGAAGGGCAACGCGACGTGCGCGAGATCGCAGCGCGTGAGCTCGCGGCTCCACTTGCGGAAGAGGGTCGTCTCCTCCGCCCACGAGCCGGGCTCGAGCCAGCCGTGCACGTACACGAGGCAGTCCTCGCGGCGCTTGCCGTCCGGGCGCAGCCAGCGCATCGAGGCCGTCTGGTTGATGCGGTACTCGCCCTCGTGCCGCCTGCGGTAGCGCGGGCAGAGCACCTCGTGCGTCGAGCGCCAGCGCAGCGTGCTCGAGCGCAGCACGCGGTCGAGCGGCGTGCGCTTCATCGTCGGCGCGGGCATCGGCGGCGGCGCGGGGAAGGCCACGTCCGGCGCGAGGTCGAGGTAGCGCTCGAGGTCGGCGACCGTGTTGTGCTCGGCGGCGCGCAGGTGGAGCAGGCGCGAGAGCCCGCCGATGACCGTGTCCACTCGCTCGCCGTAGCCCATCGTCGACCTCCCTCCGGGAAGGCAGGACCTTGCCACGCCCGTTGTCCCGAGGCCCCCGCGGAGCGAGGGCGCGCCCCGGCCTGCCGCTTTCTTCGTCCCCGATGAAGGTGAATGTAGTCTCCCCTCGCACCCCTATGACCTCACGCGCCGCCGAGCTCGAGACCGTCACCGACAAGGCCGCCCACGCGTCGGGGGTGTTCCAGACGTCGCCGGGCCTGTTGCGGCGGCGCGTGCTCGGCCCGTGGGCGGAGGCGATCCAGCAGTACCTCGCGATCCGCCTCGGCAGCGGCGCGCGCGGGCGCACCGCGTGGCGGACGCTCGTGCGGATGGTGGACAGCCTCCCGATCGAGGAGCTCCTCGAGGACCCGGGGCCCAAGGCGCAGCTCTATCGGCTCGCGCGCTCCGTCGCAGAGACCGAGCGCGCGATGCCGGGCGGCGCGCCCGGCCAGAGCCTGCGGTGGCGCACGGCCGGCCGCCGCGGCTACGCGCGGCTGCGCGCCGAGCTCTCCCCGCGCGACGCGGAGATCCTCGAGCTGCGCCACGCGCGCGAGCTCGAGCTGCCGGAGCTCGCGTTCGTGCTCGAGCTGTCGATCGACGAGGCCGAGCTACGGCTCGACACCGCCGAGGCGCATGGTCGCCGCATCCTCGGCGAGGACGCGCCCGACCCGCTCGCGCCCCGCGCGACCCCGTACGTCGAGGCGTTCGCGCTCGCGCGCTCCTGGCACGAGGAGGTCGCGGGGCACTCGTCGTCCGAGGAGGAGCTCGGGCTCGAGCCGGGCACCCTCGTCGGCGGCCGCTATCAGATCGTGCGCCGCGTCGGCACGGGCGCGTTCGGCGAGGTCTACCGCGCCACCGACGTCGAGGTGCCGGGCCACGAGGTCGCCCTCAAGCTCCTGCGGCAGCCCGCGCTCAGCTCGTCGGCGCGTCAAAACGCCTTGCGTGAGCTCAAGCTCAACGCGGCGGTGTTCCACCCCTCGCTCGTCCAGTTCAAGGACCACGGGTGGTACGACGAGCGGCTCTGGTTCGTGATGCCGTGGTACGCGGGCGAGACCCTCGAGCAGCGCATGCGGCGCGCGCCGCTGACGCGCCGAGAGGCGCGCGCGGTGTTCGTCCCGCTCGCGCGCGCGCTCGCTGCGCTGCACGCCGCGGGGATCCGGCACCAGGACATCAAGCCGGACAACGTGCTCCTGACCGAGCTGCCGGGCGAGGAGGGCACGCTCCCGATCCTCATCGACCTGGGCGTCGCGGCGGAGGAGGCCGAGACGATGCTCGGCGGCACGCCGCTCTACTTCGCGCCCGAGGTCGCCGCGCGCTTCACCGCCAAGGGGGGCCTCGGGGCGCCGGAGGTCGGGCCGCCCGCCGACGTGTTCGCGCTCGCCCTGTCGCTGCGCAACGCGCTCGAGCCCGACACGCAGGCGGACGTCGCCGCCGGCGCGGTGAAGGCGTTCGTGGAGCGGCGCGCCGAGGAGCTCCCCGACATGCCGTCGGGGGCGGACCTCGGCTACCTCGTGCCGCACCTGCGGCGCTGGATGAGCCACGACCCGATGGAGCGGCCGACGGCGGCGGAGCTCGCGGACGAGCTGGCGATCCTCACCGCGCCCGAGGAGCGGCGAGCGCGGCGCGCGCGGCTCTTGCGTTGGCTCGCCCCGCTGCTCTTGACGCTCGCGGCGATCTTCGGCGCCGTCGTGTGGCAGCTCGAGCGGCGCGTCGCCGAGGGGCGCGACGAGGCGCGCAGCGCGCAGGCCGCGTTCGCCGAGGCGCGCGCGGACCTCGTCGTCGCCGACGCGCGCGAGCGCGCGCTCGCCGAGGGCCACGCGGCGCTCCTCGCGCGCTACGAGCAGAGCCGGATGAGCCGGCGCGAGCTCGCCGACCAGCTCGCGACCACGGAGGGCCAGCTCGGCCTCGTGCGCGACGAGCTCGCCGGCGCGATCGCGGATCGCGCGAGCACCCGCGAGCTCCTCCTGACGACGCGCCGCGCGCTCGGCGAGCGCGAGGCCGAGCTCGCGACGACGGTGGCCGCGCGCGATGACGCGCAGCGCCGCGCCGCCGACCTCGAGCGCACCCTCGGCGGC
>JAHBWG010000064.1 GCA_019637095.1 Sandaracinaceae bacterium
CGACGGCCCGCGTGAAGCGTCCGCCGACCGCAGCGCGCGTTGCGCGGCAGCGGCGCGTCGCGGTAGATGGGGCCCATGAGCGAGATCTACGACATCGAGGTCCACACCCTCGACGGGAAGAAGCGCACGCTGGCCGATCACCGCGGCAGGGTGATGCTGATCGTCAACGTCGCGAGCAAGTGCGGCTACACGCCGCAGTACGAGGGGCTCGAGGCGCTCCATCGCGAGCTCGGGCCGCGCGGCCTCGCCGTCCTCGGGTTCCCCTGCAACCAGTTCGGCTCGCAAGAGCCGGGCACCGCGCAGGAGATCCGCGCGTTCTGCGACGCGAAGTACGGCGTCACGTTCCCGATGCACGCGAAGCTCGACGTGAACGGACGCGACGCGCACGTGCTCTACCGCTACCTGACGGCGGCCAAGAAGAACGACCTCGGCGAGAAGGACGTGCGCTGGAACTTCGAGAAGTTCCTCGTCGATCGCGAGGGGCGCGTGGTCGGCCGCTTCGAGTCCCGCACGACGCCGGCGGAGCTGCGCGCGCGGATCGAGGCGCTCCTGGGCTGAGTCTCCAACGCCCCAGCCCTCCTCGTCGCTCCCTCTCTCGTCGTCTCCCGCGAGAGACGGCGAAAGACGGGAGGCGAACGAGTCGGAGGCGAAGAGAGCGCGCCTACGGCGCCGGGGCGAGGGTCTCGGCGCAGACGCCTCGACGGGCGCTCGACCGGGGCCCGTCGCCTCCCGCCTTCGTCACGTGAATCGAAGAGATGACGAGGGCGAGGAGGGTTGGAACGTGGAACCCGCCAGCTCAGCGGTGGTCCGGCGCGGCGGCGGCCTCGGGCGCGGCGGCGTCCTCGGGCGCGGCGTCGGGGCGGGTCTCGCCGGAGCGGACCAGCGCGCGGCGGAAGAAGACCGGCGCGAGGATCTCGTTGAGCGCGACGACGCCGAGCGTGAGCGCGGCCGCGTCCGCGCCGAGCTCGGGGAAGAGGCGCGCGAACAAGAGCGAGAGCGCGATCGCGAGGCCCGCCTGCGGTAAGAGGCCGAAGCCGGCGAACTTGCCGATCTCGGGCGGCGCGCCCGCGAGCTTGGCGGCGACGCGCGTGCCGCCGAGGAACCCGGCCGCGCGCGAGAGGACGAGCAGGCCCGCCGGGATCCCCACCACGGGCAGCACGTCGAGGTGGATGCTCGCGCCGGCGACCGCGAAGAACACGACGTAGAGCGGGAGCGACGCGGCGCCGATCTCCTCGAGCAGGACGTGGCCCTTGTCGCTGAGGTTCTCGACGACGATCCCCGCCGTGAGCGCGATGATCAGCGGGTCGAGGTGCACGGCCGTGCCGACCTCGGCGACGATCACGCAGACCATCACGAGGAAGAGGCTCGCGCTGCCGCGGACCTTCGAGAGGAACAGGAGCAGCACGGCCCCGATGACGATCCCCGCGCCGATCGAGCCGAACAGCTCCCACGCGACCGAGCCCGCGGTCTCGCCGATGTCCGCGGTGCCCTGCAGGACCGCGCGCGCCGCCGCCGACGCGATCGCGAAGAGCACGATGATCACGAGGTCCGCGACGACGACCACGCCCAGGATCGTCTGCGTGACGGGCCCGTCGGCGTTGGTCTCGGCGCGCACCGCGATCACCACCGCGGGCGACTGCGCCGAGAGCGTGACGCCCAGGACGAGCGCGACGGCCAGCGTGCCCGTCCAGCCGAGGCCCTCGAGGAACGGGAGCAGCGGGGCGAGCGCGAGCACCACGCCCGAGAGGAGCACCGCGGTCCCGATCACCGCCACGAGGGTGATCCAGCCGATCGTGCGGACCAGCGGGCGCATGCGGCGCACGTTGAGCTCGCCGCCCGCGGTCAGCGCGATGAGCGAGATCGCGACGCCGTTCACGAGCTGCAGGCCCTGCACCATGTCGTGCGTCACGAGGTCGAGCGCGGCGGGGCCGAACAGCATGCCGGCGCCGATGTAGCCGGTGAGCTTGGGCAGGCCGAAGCTCGAGACGAGCTGGCCCGCGAAGAACGACGCGAGCAGGACGAAGCCGATCGCGAGCGTGAGGCCGGGGCCCGCGCCGAGCCCGCCGTGCACGTCGGGCATGAACGAGCGCGCGGCCCACATGAACGAGCCGATGACCACGAGGAGCAGGGCGCGGACGATCACGGGGCCGACTCCTCGCTCGCGGTCGAGACCACGCTCGGGGGCGCGGGCGTCGAGCGGCGCCCGCGCGCGAGGTAGCGCGACGAGACCTGCACGTGCAGCTCGGAGAAGAGCGCGCCGCCGACGACGGCGGTGACCATGATCGGCACGGTCTCGCCCGGGTAGAGCGTCTTGAGGTTGACGACGATCGCGATCGAGAGCGCGCCGACCGGGGCGAGCACGAACGCGCGGCTGACCTCCGCCTCCTCGCCGGGCGCCTCGTGCAGCATGCCGCGCAGGTGCGCGATCTTGGCGGCCAGGGCGCGGCCGAGGAGGCGCGCCGCGACGAACGCCATGAGCAGGATCCAGCCCTCCCACGCGTCGAAGCGCCAGAGCGCGCCCGCGATGAGGAGGAACATCAGGTAGATGGGGCGCTCGAGCCGCGCGAGCGGCGCCTTCATGATGTCGTGGTGGCGGCCGGGGAGGTTCGCGATCACGAGGCCGGCGAGGAAGCAGATGACGATCGGCGAGAGCGAGAAGAACGTCGCGCTGCCCGCGGCGAACGCGATGCCGCCGACCAGGACGACGGTGACCTCGCGCGGGTTGGCCGCGACGCGCAGGACCGCGTACGCGAGCCCGCCGAGGCCGAGGCCGAGGCCGAGCAGGACGAGCAGCCAGCCGACGCCGGGGAGCTCCCACGCGATGTGGCCGCCGCTCGGCCGGTAGAACGCGCTCAAGAGCGCGAGGAGCACGACGCCGCCGACGTCGTCGACGACGGCGACGGAACGCACGACGTGCGCCGCGCGCTCGGAGAGCGTGGCGGCGAGCAGGGTCGATGCGGTCGGCGCGGCGAGGCAGCCGGCGGCGCCGAAGGCGGCGGCGTCGCGCAAGAGCGCGTAGGTGTCGGTCGAGCCCAGGAGCGCGTACAGGATGACGCCCGCGGCCCCCGAGATGACCAGGAACGGGACGAAGGTGAGCACCGCCGTGAGGTTCGCGGTCCCCCTCGGCCACTGGTCCGTCGCGCGCACGTCGAATTGCATGCCCGCGAAGAGGCCGATCCAGCCGAGCCCGAACTCGAGCAGCGGCGTGAGGTCCGCGAGGAGCGCGTCGGAGAGCAGGTCGACCCGCGGGTGGTGCGCGATCGCGCCGAGCGCGAAGAAGGGCAGGCCCGCGGCGATGACCTGCGAGATGCCGAGCCGCTCCTCGAGCCGCTGCACCCTCGGGTGCCCCGCGAGGTAGGCGAGGACGAGCATCCCGAGCAGCGCGAGCAGCGTGCGGATGACGACGTCGCTCGGGGTGCGGTCCGTGATGCTCCGGCGATCGAGCGGCTTGTCGGCGCGCGCGACCTTGGCTTGCTCGGGCTCGGCCTCGGCGGTGGGCTCGGCGGGGGGCTCGGCGGGGGGCTCGGCCTCGGGATCGAGCCCTGCTCCGCCCGCCTCGTCCGCGTCGGCCGGGGCCGCGTCCGGCGTCTCGGTGCCCGCGTCCGGCGCCTCGGCGCCCGCGTCCGGCGTGCCCGAGAGCTCGCCGGCCTCTTCGGGATCGTCCGGCGGCGCCTGCGCGCTCGCCCCCGCCGCGCGCGCGAGCGCGAGCACGAAGAGCAAGCAAGGAATCTTGCAGTCGAGACGGCGCATCCGCGAGGCAGTATAGCGATCGGTCAGTCGGCGGCTGCCGGGAGGTCACCGATCGCCTCGTAGCCCGCCATCGTCGCGAGCACGCGCGGGTCGACGCCGTGGTCGCGCTCGAGGACGTCGAGCGCGGCGCGCGCCCGCTCCGCGCGGCCGAGCCCGAGCGCGGCGAGCAGCGCGACGTCGTGCCCGTCGATGAGGCCCGGCTCGACCGCGATCACGCGCTCGGCGACCTCGAGCGCGCGGGCGTGCTCTCCCGCGGCGACGTGGATGCGCCCTTCGAACGCGTCGAGGTAGGGGTCCTGGTAGCTCGCGCGGATCGCGTCGAGGTCGCGCAGGCACCCCGCGAAGTCGCCGGCGAGGAAGTGCGCGTCGAGCATCATCGTGGAGAGCGCGGGATCGTTCGGCATGTTCACCGCGGTCTCGTTCAGGATCGCGAGGTAGCGCGAGGTGTCCTCGAGGCGCGAGGCGACCTGGACGCGCAGGAGGCGCACCGCGCGTTGCCGCCGGAGCGCGGGCGGGAGCGCGTCGTGCGCGGCGAGCGCCGCCTCCGGGTCGTCGCCGTTGCTGAGCGCGTTGAACCGCGCGACCTGCTCGATCTCTTCGGCGCTCGCGCCGCCGCCGCCGAGCAGCCGCGCGGCCAGGCTCGAGCCGCGCCCGAGCAGGAACGCCGACATCCGGCGCATCGACTCGGTCAGGTACTCGCTGCTCGTCAACACGAACAGGTCCACCACGCGCGGCGGCCCATCGGCGCGCCGCGCGATCACCAGGTCGTGGAAGTTGAAGCCGCCCTCCGGCGGCAGGAAGCGGAAGCGCGCGGTCGGGGCGCCGTCGCGCCAGACGACCCCGCGGAAGGAGAAGCGCCCGGCGGCGAGCGCGGGCAAGAGGCCGCTGCCGTCGGAGCCGAGCGAGCCGCGCACACCCTCGAGGAAGCCGTCGCGCTCCGCCGGCGAGAGGCCGGGTGGCGCGGTGCGCTCCGCCATCGACTCCCAGTCGAAGTGGCGCGAGAGGCGCGTCGCGTCGTCCGCGTCCGCCTCGAGCGCGCGCGCGAACGCTTCGACGGCGCTCGCCTTGAGGTGGACGAGCGGGGTCGGGGCGCGCTGCGCGCACCCGAGCGCGAGCGCCGCGGCGAGGACGAGCGCGCGGGCGTGGGGGGCGCGGGTCACGCGGGCTTTGATAACACGTCAGCGCGTCGACGCGACCGGGCCCGCGAGCGCGCGCGGCCGGAGCACGCTGAGCGCGACCGCGCCGACGACGAGCGTCGCGCCGACCGCGCCGCGCGGATCGAGCCGCTCGCCGAGCACGAGCCAGCCGAGCATCACCGCGATGACCGGGTTGACGAACGAGTGCGTCGCGAGGAGCGCCGGCTCCACGCGGCGCGCGAGGTAACCGAACGCGCCGAACCCGACGATGGATCCGAAGACCGCGAGGTAGCCGACCGCGAGGCCCGCCTCGAGCGAGACGGACGTCGGCCACGGCTCGCCGACCGCCGCGCCGGCGAGCGCGAGCGCGACCCCGCCCGCGATCATCTGCGTCGCGCTCCCCATGAGGCCGGGCGCGCCGCCCCCGCGGTGGCGCAGGTAGAGCGCCCCGACCGCCCACGCGAGCGCGGCGCACGACAGCGCGGCGAGCGCGCCGAGGTCGCTCGAGAGCGACGGCCCGGCGAGGATCGCCACGCCCACCAGCCCGAGCGCGAGCGCGGCCCACGTCGCGGGCGCCGGCCGCTCGCCGCGCAGGGCGATCCAGTCGAGGAGCACCACCAGGAACGGCGTGATCGCGAGCAGCGTCGCGGCGAGGCCGGAGTCGATGCGCGCCTCGGCCCAGCACACGAGCCCGTTGCCCAGCGCGATCAGGAGCGCGCCCGCGATCGCGCCGTGCCGCCACGCGCGCGCGCCCGGCGCCGGCGCGCCGCGCGCCCGAGAGAGCGCGTAGAGCGCGCCGCCCGCGAGCGTCCAGCGCGCCGCCGCCATCGTCAGCGGCGGCAGGTCCTCGACGGCGACCGCGATCGCCGCGTAGGTCGAGCCCCAGATGGAGTAGACGGCAGCGAACGCCGCCGGGACCGCGAGCGCGCAGAGACGCGTGGACATGCACGGAGCGTGGGCCTCGTCCGTCGACCATCACAGAGGTAGCCGAAGCTGATTGTGACGAGTACAGTTCGAGCCTCTGCTCGACTGTGCTCCTCCCGCCCGAGCCGGGCTGTGCCTACCGCCGCGCCTCTGAGATGACCATCCCCTCTCTCGTGAAGGACGACGCGCTCGACAAGCGCCTCTACGAGGCGGTCGCCGATCGGCTCGAGGGCCTGATCGGCGACGGCACGCTGCGCCCGGGCGATCGCATCCCGAGCGTGCGCGGGCTCCATCGCAAGTGGTCCGTCAGCGTCTCGACCGTGCTCGAGGCGTATCGCCGCCTCGAGGATCGCGGGCTCATCGAGGCGCGCCCGAAGTCGGGCTACTACGTGCGCGCGACGCCGCGCGCGCTGCCGGAGGAGCCCGGCGCGAGCAACCCGCCCAAGCGGGCGCGGCGCATCCGCGGCTCGATGGCCTATCGGCTGATGGCGGAGGTGAACCGGCCCGATCTCGTGAAGCTCGGGGCCGCGGTGCCGCACCCGGATCTGCTCCCGCTCGACGCGCTCAACCGGTTGATCGCGAGGGCGCTGCGGGAGGCCCCCGCGCTCAGCCACGGCTACGCGGTCGACTCCGGGCACGCGCCGCTGCGCCGCGAGATCGCGCGCCGCATGCTCGACGCGGGCTGCACGCTGTCGCCCGACGACGTCGTCGTGACGAGCGGCGCGCAGGAGGCGGTGTACCTGTCGCTGCGCGCGCTGACGCGCCCGGGCGACACCGTCGTCGTCGAGTCGCCCGCGTACTACGGGCACCTCGAGACGCTCGAGGCGCTCGAGCTCAAGGCGCTCGCGGTGCGCACGCATCCGCGCGAGGGGATCGACCTCGACGCGCTCGACGAGGCGCTCGGCGCGACGCGCGTCGCCGCGGTCGCGCTCGTGACGAGCTTCTCGAACCCGCTCGGCTCGGTGATGAGCGACGCGAAGAAGCGCGCGCTGCTCGACGTGCTCGAGGCGCACGACGTCCCGCTCGTCGAGGACGACGTCTACGGCGAGCTCCCGTTCGAGGGCCCGCGGCCGCACGCGGTCAAGGCGTTCGATCGCCACGGGCGCGTCCTCTACTGCTCGTCGTTCAGCAAGACGATCTCGCCGGGGGTCCGCATCGGCTGGTGCGCGCCCGGGCGCGCGCTCGACACGATCGCTCGGCTCAAGCTCGTGGCGAACACCGCGTCGCCCGCCGCGCCGCAGCTCGCGATCGCCGGGTTCCTCGAGGGCGGCGGCTACGACCGGCACCTGCGGCGCCTGCGCGCGACCTACCGCGATCACGTGCGCCGGATGACCGCGCAGATCGCCCTCACGTTCCCGGCCGGCACGCGCGCGACGCGCCCGGCGGGCGGGCACCTGCTCTGGGTCGAGATGCCGCGCGGGGTGGACTCGACGATCCTCTACGAGGCCGCCGCGCGCGAGAACATCTCCATCGCGCCCGGGCCGATGTTCTCCGCCAACGGCCGCTACGCGCACTGCATGCGGCTCAACGCGGGGCTCCCCTGGTCGCAGCGGCTCGAGGACGCCGTCGCGACGCTCGGCCGCCTCGCGCAGCGACAGCTCCGGGGGCGCTGAGAGGCGCGCGGTCCCGGGATCCGGCCCCGTTTACACACGCGAAATCTGCTGGCGTCCCCAAACGGTCCACGCATAATCGGCGGCCAGCCCCCATGCAGCCCACCGACACCCGCGATCCCGACTACTACCACCGCGTGGTCGACTGCCAGTGGGCGTGTCCGGCGCACACGAACGTCCCCGAGTACATCCGCCTGATCGCACAGGGGAAATACACGGAGAGCTACATGCTCAACCGCAGGTCGAACGTCTTCCCGGGGATCCTCGGGCGGACGTGCGACCGGCCGTGCGAGCCGGCGTGCCGGCGGGGGCGCGTCGAGGAGAAGCCCGTCGCGATCTGCCGCCTCAAGCGCGTCGCGGCGGACCTGAAGGGTGAGGTCGATCACCTCCTGCCGACGGCGCCGGCCGAGAAGAACGGCAAGCGGGTCGCGCTGATCGGCGCCGGCCCGGCGTCGCTCACGGTCGCCAACGACCTGATGCCGCTCGGCTACCAGTGCACGATCTTCGAGGCGCTCCCGAAGCCCGGCGGCCTCATGCGCACGAACATCCCGGCGTTCCGCCTCCCCGCCGAGGTCCTCGACACGGAGATCGACTACATCCTGCGGATGGGGGTCGAGGTGCGCTACGACCACCGCGTCGAGAGCATGAGGGCGCTGCTCGAGGACGGCGGCTTCGACGCCGTGTTCGTCGGCACCGGCGCCCCCAAGGGCAAGGAGCTCGACCTGCCCGGCCGCCGCGAGGGCGCGGCGAACATCCACATCGGCATCGAGTGGCTCGAGGCGGTGCACTTCGGCCACGTCGAGCGCATCGGCGAGCGCGTGCTCGTGATCGGCGTCGGCAACACCGCGATGGACTGCTGCCGCAGCAGCAAGCGGCTCGGCGGCAAGGACGTGAAGGTGATGGCGCGCCGCACGCGCCCGCACTTCAAGGCCTCGCCGTGGGAGCTCGAGGACGCCGAGGAGGAGCTCGTCGAGATCCTCGAGAACCACTCGCCCGCGGAGTTCCTGATCGAAGATGGGAAGCTCGTCGGGATGCGCTTCGAGCTCGTCGAGTGGTACGAGGACGAGTCGGGACGCCAGCGCAGCCGCACCGTGGGGCGCAAGGACATCCCGTGCGACGACGTGATCCTCGCGATCGGCCAGGACAACGCCTTCCCCTGGATCGAGCGCGACATCGGGATCGAGTTCGACGAGTGGGGCCTGATGAAGGTCGACAAGAAGACGTTCATGACGACGCGCGAGGGCGTGTTCGTCGGCGGCGACGCCGCGTGGGGCCCCGAGAACATCATCTGGGCCGTCGAGCACGGGCACCAGGCGGCGATCTCCATCCACCGCCACTGCCAGGGCAAGCCCCTCACCGATCGGCCGCCCAACGCGCTCGAGCTGACCAGCTCGAAGATGGGCCTGCACGAGTGGAGCTACGCGAGCAGCTACAACCCGAAGCCGCGCGTGAAGATGACGCACGTCGACCTCGCCGCGCGCCTGAGGGAGTTCTCGCTCGAGGTCGAGCTCGGGTTCGACCCGGACCAGACCGCGCTCGAGGTGCGCCGCTGCCTGAACTGCGACATCCAGACGGAGTTCACGGCCAAGAGCTGCATCGAGTGCGACGCGTGCATCGACATCTGCCCGACGAGCTGCCTCACGATGGTCGAGAACGCCGAGGAGCCCGCGCTGCGCAAGCGGCTCACGGTCCCGGCCGACAACCTGACGCAGCCGCTCTACGTGTCGGCGCCGCTCCCGCAGACCAAGCGCGTCATGGTCAAGGACGAGGACGTGTGCGTGCACTGCGGCCTCTGCGCCGAGCGCTGCCCCACCTCCGCGTGGGACATGGCCAAGATGGACTTGAAGATTCCCCACGCGAAGTAGGCCATCGATGGGTGAACCGATCCGAGTGAACGACTTCGCGATCCGCATCGCGACCGTGAATGGCACGGGCTCCGCCAGCGCCAACGGCATGCTCATGCAGGCGATCTTCCGCATGGGCATCCCGATCAGCGGGAAGAACATCTTCCCGTCGAACATCCAGGGCCTGCCCACGTGGTACGAGATCCGCGTGAGCGGCGAGGGGCACACCGCCCGCCGCCCGGAGTTCGACATCGTCGTCGCGATGAACGCGGAGACGTACGGGCGCGACGTCGCGGACGTGCGGGCCGGCGGCTGGCTCCTCTACGACTCGACGTGGCCGCTGGACCCCGCGCTCGCGTCGCGCTCGGACATCCACTACCTCGGCGTGCCGCTCTCCGCCCTGTGCGCGGAGGGCTTCGAGGGCGCGCGCACGCGCCTCCTCATGAAGAACATCGCGTACGTGGGCGTGCTCGTCGCGCTCCTCGACCTCGACATGGAGATCGTGCGCGGGATGCTCGAGGAGACGTTCGCCGCCAAGCGCCACCTGATCGACGCGAACCTCTCGGCGATCGCGCTCGGCGCCGACTATGCGCGCGCCCACTTCGCCTGCCCGCTCCCGATCCGCGCGCAGACGATGGACGCGACGCGCGACCACATCATGATCGACGGCAACACCGCCGCTGCGCTCGGGTGCGTCTACGCGGGGGCGACCGTCGGCGCGTGGTACCCGATCACCCCGTCGACCTCGCTCTTCGATGGCTTCACGCGCTTCTGCAAGAAGTTCCGGCACCGCGCGGACGGCAAGGCGAACTACATCATCCTGCAGGCCGAGGACGAGCTCGCCGCGATCGGCATCACGATCGGCGCCGCCTGGGGTGGGGCGCGCGCGTTCACGAGCACGAGCGGCGCCGGCGTCAGCCTGATGAACGAGTTCCTCGGGCTCGCCTACTACGCCGAGATCGGTTGCGTGATCTTCGACGTGCAGCGCGTCGGCCCCTCGACCGGGATGCCCACGCGCACGCAGCAGGGCGACATCCTCTCGAACATCTACGCCTCGCACGGCGACACCGCGCACGTCGCCCTCTTCCCGGCGGACCCGGGCGAGTGCTTCACGATGGCGCGCGACGCGTTCGATCTCGCGGAGCGCTACCAGACGCCCGTGTTCGTGGTCAGCGACCTCGACATCGGGATGAACGACTGGATGGTGCCGAAGCTGAAGTGGGACGACGCGTACCGCCCCGACCGCGGCAAGGTGCTCTCCGCGGAGCAGCTGGAGCAGATGGACGCGTTCTACCGCTACCTCGACGTCGACGGCGACGGCGTCGCGTACCGGACGCTCCCCGGCGTGCACCCGAAGGGCGCGTACTTCACGCGCGGCTCCGGGCACGACAAGTACGGCAAGTACACCGAGGACGCCGCGAAGTACACCGAGGTCGTCGACCGCATCGCGCGCAAGGTCCGCTCCGCCAAGGAGAGGATCCCCGCGCCGGTGATCGAGCGCGCGGACGGCCCGGCCGACTTCGCGATCGTCACCGTCGGCGGCTGCGACCGCGCCGTGCGCGAGGCGATCGCGGCGTACGCGAAGCAGGGCGTACGGGTCGACTACCTCCGCGTGCTCGGCTTCCCCTTCGCCGACGAGGTCGAGGCCTTCCTGCGCGAGCACGCGATCAACTACGTCGTCGAGCAGAACCGCGACGGCCAGCTCCGCCGGCTGCTCCTGCTCGAGACGGGCATCGAGCGCGACCGCATCGCGAGCGTGGTGGACTACGGCGGCCTGCCGCTGAGCAAGCACGCGGTGATGAGCGGCATCGCCCGCCTCCGCCCCGACGCGGCCGCGCCCGAGTCGACGGGGCTCCACTCGAAGCTGGGAGCGCGCGCATGACCTTCGTGAAGCCCGCAGTCCACCACAAGCGGCTCGAGAAGAACGCGCTCGGGCTCACCGTGCGCGACTACGAGGGCGCGCTCTCGACGCTCTGCGCCGGGTGCGGCCACGACTCGGTCACCGCCGCGATCATCCAGGCGTTCTGGCACCTGTCGATCGCCCCGCACCGCGTCGTGAAGCTCTCGGGCATCGGCTGCTCCTCCAAGACGCCGACGTACTTCCTTCGCGAGGCCCACGGGTTCAACTCCGTGCACGGCCGGATGCCGTCGGTGGCGACGGGCGCGAACGCGGCCAACCGCGAGCTCCTCTACGTCGGCATCAGCGGCGACGGCGACTCCCTCTCGATCGGCCTCGGGCAGTTCTGCCACGCGATCCGCCGCAACGTGAACCTCACCTACATCCTCGAGAACAACGGGGTGTACGGGCTCACGAAGGGCCAGTTCTCCGCGTCGGCCGACGTGGGCAGCAAGGCCAAGCGCGGCGAGGAGAACCGGCAGCAGCCGATCGACCCGGTGATGCTCGCGCTCACGCTCGGCGCGACGTTCGTCGCGCGCTCGTTCTCCGGCGACAAGGCGCAGCTCGTGCCGATCCTCGAGGCCGCGTTCAAGCACCAGGGCTTCGCGCTCGTCGACGTGATCTCGCCGTGCGTGACCTTCAACGACCACGTGGGCTCGACCAAGAGCTACATGTACACGCGCGAGCACTACCGCGAGCTGGTCGAGGCGGACCTCGTGCCGCTGCGCAAGCCGATCGAGGCGGACGGGGCGCGCGCCGCCACGACGCAGGTCCGCATGCACGACGGCAGCCTCGTGACGCTCCGCGGGACTGAGCCGGGCTACGACCCGACGGACCGGGACCGCGTGTACATGCGCCTGCGCGAGATCGCGAAGGCGGGCGAGATCGCCACGGGGCTGCTCTACGTGGAGGAGGGGGGCGCCGACATGCACGAGATGAGCGCGACGACCGAGACGCCGCTCGTCGAGGTGCCGTTCGAGGAGCTCTGCCCCGGCGCGGCCGCCCTCGACAAGCTCATGAGCCAGTTCCGTTGAGCTTGCTGAGGGGTGCTCCGCACCCCTCCCCCGCTGCGGCAAGCCGCAGCGGGGCCCCCTCCCCAGTGCGAACGCGGCGGAGCCGCGTTCGACCCCATCGCGGGGCGATGGGGTCCCCTCGGCCCACGGCCATCGCTGCGCGATGGCCTGGCCTCGAACGGCTGTCTCGACGGGTGCTCTACCGCGAGGGCGCTCGGCTATCGCCAGTCTCCGCGCTCGGCGACAGTCTCCGAGCTCGCGACGTCGGGCTCGGCGCCCTCAGGCGCGCGGTGCGCGTCGCCGGGCGCGCGCGAGCAGGGTGAAGAGGACGAGCGCGAGCGGCGCGGTGGGCGCGGCGCGACCGGCGCCGGCGCGGCATCCCGGCATCGGCTCGCCCGGGCGGCCCGTCGAGAGCGAGCGCGCGCCGCCGCCCGAGACGCACCGCGGTGCACGGCGGCACGTCCCGCCGCGCGGACAGGCGCCGTCGACGCACGGGCCGCGCGCGACGTCGCGGTAGGTGGCGCGCGGCGCGTCGCCCGCGAGGCGGCTGTGCGGCGTGTAGCGCTCGCGCGCGATGCAGAGCGCGATCTCCTCACAGCGCTGCCCGCGCTCGCAGCCGCGGCCTCCCTCACAGCTCGTCGGCGCGCAGTAGGGCCCGGCGTGCGAGGTCTGGCCGACCGAGCCGCGCGGGCAGTCGGCGGGCGGCGGCGGGACGCGATCCGCCGAGGCGCGCGCGTGCGCGAGCGAGACGAGGGCGGCGACGGCGAGGCCGGAGGCGAGCGCGCGCATGCAGAGAGCCTACTCCGTTCCGCGGGCGCCGGGCCTCACGTCAGGGAGCGCCCACCGTCAGATCGATCACGAGGTAGCCGCCGGGGTCGGCGGCGACGTCGCCGACGTGGAGGGGCACGCCGAGATCCGGCAGCGCGATCGCGACGCCGGAGAGCAGCGGCGAGAGCTGCGAGACGATGAGCCCGTCGACGAGCTCGGCGAGCGTGTCGGCGTTGCGCGGCGCGAGGCCGGTCACCGCGGTGTCGACGATCCACGTGCGCGAGCTGCTCGCCGCCGCGACGAGCACCGGCGCGAGCGCGCCCTCCGGCGTCGCCTCGAGCGAGAGCCCGAGGCGCACGTGCGAGGCGAGCTCGAAGAGCGTCCCCGCGCTCGTGCCGAGCGAGAGCCGCAGGTCGCCGAGCTCGATGAAGACGTCGGCGCCGGTCGCGGACTCCTCGGGCGTCGCGGCGCGCACCAGCGGCGCCATCTGCGCGTCGACGCCGACGACGAGCGGCGCGCCGCGCGGGATGCGTCCGTCCGCGAGCATCTGCCGCAGCGGCGGCACGATCCCCGAGAGCGTGTCGATGGTGAAGCCGAGCCCCTCGCCGCCACCCCCGAGGGCGGAGACGTCGGGGATCGCGAACGCGCCGCCGTTCCACACGCTGAAGAGGATCTGCGAGACGAGCGCCGGATCGAGGAGCAGGCCGCCGCCCGTCGCGGGCGGCGTGGTCGGCAGGTGCGGCGCGCCGGGGGCCTCGATCCCGAGCCCGCCCGGGCCGCGCGCGCGCGTGCCGAGGCGCGCGAGCAGCTGGCCCTCGGGCGAGGGGCCCAGGCCCGTGAGGCAGAGCCCGAGCTCCACCGACGTGCCGAGGAAGTCGAGCGTCGTCGTCTCGTCGAGCACGCGCAGCTCCGCGAGCATCGGCCCGACCAGCGGCCCGACCTGTTCCATCAGCTGGCGCTGGATCATCGACTTCACCGGCCCCTCGATGATCTCGCCGACCACCTCGCCCGCGAGCGAGAGCAAGAGCGAGCCGGACAGGCGCAGGTCGAGATCGAACGACGTGATGCGCAGGTTCACGTCGCTCGCGGTGAAGCCCTGGATGCACTGGCCGGGCGCGGGCTCGATGGGCTCGAGGATCATCGACAGCTCCACCGTCGTCTCGTCGGCCTCGCTCGAGTCGCGCACGGTGATCTCCGTGCCGAGCGCGTTGCAGCGGCCTCCGAAGCCGACGGTGATGTCGGGCACACGCACGACCGCGAGCAACCTTCCGTCCGCCGTGGGCGCGAGGCGCAGGCTCGGGCGCCCGGTGCTCGCGCGGTTCACGAAGAGCTGGCAGGTGCTGTTGTTCATCAGCGCCGTGCCCGGCGTGATGAACGAGCCGAGGTCGAGCCCACCCAGGAGCGCGCCGGCGCTCTCGCCGAGCGCGGCGAGCATCGCCTCGTCGGCGGCGAGGACCGCGGTCTCTCCCAGGAGCTGCCACTCCGGCGTGTACGCCGCGCTGAGCACGGAGCGGTGCCCGTTCACGACGCGCCCTTGCCGGTCGTAGGCGCGCGCCTCGACGAGCGAGTAGCCCGGCGCGACGGTGGCCGGCGCCGTGAAGCTCCCGCCGGAGTCGACGGGGACGCGCGTCGGCGCCGCGCCTGGACCGATCTCGGCCCGGTCGACCCCGGCCGAGGCCACCACGTGTCCCCGGATCGTCGCGGTGGTCGCGCCGACCGGCAGGTACGTGTCGCTGCGGCTCGTGTCGATCGACAGGCTCCAGGCCGCCTCCGGGTCTGGCGCGCCGGGGTCGCCCGGCGCGGGCGCGCCCCCCGTCCCGGTGAGCATCCCGAGGCAACCGCAGAGGCAGAGGGAGGGCAAGGCGAGGATGGCGCGCATGGCGAAGTGGTGCCTCTGCAACCCGCGATCCTGCGGAGAACTCCGCGGTCCGCCTCGCCTGCTGGGGATTCCGTGCCCGAGCGCCCCCGCTCGCCGCTGGGGTGTCTCGTCCCCGGAGCAAGGGGACGATCCTCGTCATTTCGTCATTCTCCGCCGGTCGCCGCCGCGAGGCGGGCACCGGGGACGATCCTCGTCATTTCGTCATTCTCCGCCGGTCGCCGCCGCGACGCGCGCGAGCCGCTCGAACAGCACCACCAGCGCGTCGGCGGCGGCGTCCGACGCGGCGGCCTCGCGCCCGATCGCGTGCATCGCCCGCCCGATCGCGGCCTCGCGCTCCGGCCACCCGGGGCGCGCGCGCGCGGTCGGCACCGGGCGGATCAAGCGGGTGGCGTGGCGGCACGCGCGCGTCGCGGCGAGCGCCTCGGGGCTCGCGCCGCGCGCGGGGCGGGCGCGCGCGGGGCAGCGCTCGAGCAGCCGCTCTCGCATCCGGTAGGCGGCGTAGCGATCCGCGGCGGCGGGCGCGTCGCGCAGGGAGGCGGCGATCGCGTCTTCGCCCGCGCGCGCGTAGAGCGCGGGGAGCACCTCGCGCGCGACTCCGTCGAGCAACATGGCGTGCAGGTTGTCTTCGGGCTCGGGGACGCGGGGGAGAGCGCCGGGCGCGGGCTCGCCGCTCAGCTCGACCGCGCGCCCGGTGCGCGGGTCGGGCGGCAGCACGACGTCGCGCAGGTGCGCGACCTCCGTCCCGGCGAGCTCGACGCGCTCGAGCCGCGCGCGCCGCGCCGCGTCGAGCGCGGGCGAGACGGCGCGCCGCGTGACCGCGAGCAGGCGCGAGGGACCGCGCGGGCCGCGCAGCGCGGGCGGCGGCGGCGGCGCGTGCTCGAGCCACCAGCGCCGGCTCGAGGGCGTGGCGTACGCGCGCGTCCGTGCGTCGAGCACGCTCGATCCGTCGGGTCGGTGCGCGACCTCCGAGCGCAACAAGTCGTGCACGATCCAGCTCGAGTCGGCGTAGCCGTGGTCGCGGATGCGCGAGAGCAGGTCGCCGAGCGGCTGCACGTCGTAGTGCCACATCGAGTCGGCGGGGGCGCGCGGGAGCCGGCGGTCGCGGAGCGTGCGCAGCACCACCGCGTCGGGCGGGTGGGGCAGCGCCGCGAGGTTGTCGACGAACCGCGGCTCGTAGGCGAAGTACTCCTCCGCGTTCGACAGGTAGATCACCGAGAAGCGCGCGCCCTCGGCGCGGGCGGCGGCGGCGACCGCGCGCAGCGTGGACGGGCCGCGCAGATCGGCGACGCGCGCGACGATCCGCCCGCGCTGCGCGAGGCGGTGGACGTGCGCGTACCAGTCCGCGCGTCCGAGCCAGCTCTGAGTGCTCCGCTGCGCGCGGACGGAGCGCGCGAGGAGCGGTCGGTGGACGCGGAGCTCGCGGACGGCGCTGCGCGCGTGCCAGTCGTCGCCGAGCGCGCGCGCGACGGCCGCGGCGGTGCGCGCCTCCTCCTCGGGGGCGAGGCGCGCCTCGAGGCACGCCGCGTCCGGGCAGCCCGCGACCAGCACGGCGAGCGCGCGGTGAAGGCGCGTGACGACCGGGTCGTAGTCGACGAGCACGACGAGCTCGGCGCCCTGCACGGCGGCGAGCGTGAGGCTCTGGTCGCTGCCGACGCCGAGGTAGGCGCCGCCGCGCCCGGCGATCGAGGGGAAGAACAGCGCGTGCGCGCGCTCGTTCGTCTCTGCGTAGTGCTCGGAGGTCTGCTCGACCGCTTCGTCGGGGACGGCGTCCCACCGCCCTTGGGCGGACGCCGACGAAGCCGCCGACGCGAGGAGGAGGACCGCGAAGCTCTGCGCGCGCATGGCCCAGGACAACGACGTGCGCTCGCCGCGCCATTCCCGCGTCGATCCATCGTGCTAGACCTCGCCGCCTTGCCCGAGCTGCCCGAGGCCGAGCACACGCGGCGGATCTTCGAGCGCGTCGCGGTCGGTCGCCGGGTCGCGCGAGCCGACGTCGCCGAGGACCCGATCGTGCTCGACGGGCGCCCCGCGGCGTGGGTCGCGGCGCGCCTGACGGGCCGGACCGTGCGCGAGGCCCACCGGCGCGGCAAGTACCTCTGGCTCGTGCTCGACGAGGGCCCCCACCCGATCGTCCACCTCGGCATGACGGGCACGCTCCGGTCCCCCGGGGACGAGCCGCTGCGGCTCGCGTCGAGCCCGCGCGCGGTCGATCGATCGTGGCCGCCGCGCTTCACCAAGCTCCTGCTCGCGCTCGACGACGGCGGCGCGCTCGCGTTCACCAACGCCCGTCGCCTCGGGCGGATCCTGTTTCGCGACGATCCCGCGGGTGAGCCCCCGATCGCGCGCCTCGGGTTCGACCCGCTCACCGACATGCCGTCGCGCGCGCGCTTCGCCGCGCTCCTCTCGCGCCGGCCGCGCGCGGTCCTCAAGGCGCTGCTGCTCGACCAGGGCTTCGCGGCGGGCGTCGGCAACTGGATCGCCGACGAGGTGCTCCACCGCGCGGCGCTCGATCCGCGGCGGCGGGCCGGCTCGCTCGCCGACGCCGAGGTCGCGCGCCTCCACGAGGCGCTCCGCCACGTCGTCGTCACGGCGGTGCGCGCGGGCGCGTCGAAGGACGCGCTGCCCGCGGACTGGCTCTTCCATCGCCGCTGGGGCAAGGACCCGGACGCGCGCACCGCGGACGGGGAGCGCGTCGAGCACCTCGTGATCGGCGGGCGCACGACGGCGTGGGTGCCCTCGCGCCAGCGCTGACGGGCGCCCTCGAATCCCGCCGAGGTCCTTCCCGCGCGCCGACGGCGCCCTCTCGTCGCCTCCGGGTCTCGTCGCCTCCCGTCTCTCACGGGAGCCGAGGGAGAGTTGGAACGTGCGCCTCAGCCAACCCGGCGCGCGAGCTCGGGCGTCACGCGCCGCACGTCCTCGGCGCGCTTGAGCAGCACGCCGAGCGTCGTGCGCACGAGCTCCGGCTCGAGCGCGCGCGCGCCGAGCAAGACGAGGGCGCGCGCCCAGTCGATCGTCTCCGCGATGCTCGGCGCCTTCTGCAGCTCGCTCGCCCGGACCGACTGCACGAACGCGACGAGCTGCCGCGCGAGCGTCTCGCTCGCCTCCGGCACCGCGCGCCGCACGATCGCGAGCTCACGCGCGGCGTCCGGGAAGCTCAGCGTGAGGTGCAGGCACCGCCGGCGCAGCGCCTCGGTCAGCTCGCGCGTCGCGTTGCTCGTCAGGACGACGTACGGCATCGAGCGCGCCTCGAGCGTGCCGAGCTCGGGCACGCTCACCGCGAAGTCGCTCAGCACCTCGAGCAGCATCGCCTCGAGCTCGGGATCGGCGCGGTCCACCTCGTCGATCAAGAGCACCACCGGCGACTCGCTGCGCAGCGCGCGCAGCAGCGGCCGCTCGATCAGGAACCGCTCGTGGAAGAACGCGGCCTCGTGCGCGGCGACGCGATCGACCGCCTCGCTCAGGTCCTTGGCGCCCGCGAGCGTCGCGCCGAGGGCGTCGCGCAGGAGCTGCGTGTAGAGCAGCTGCTTGCCGTACTCCCACTCGTAGAGCGCCTTCTGCTCGTCGAGCCCCTCGTAGCACTGCAAGCGGAGCAGCGCGGTCCCCCGCGCGCGCGCGACCGCCTTGGCGAGCTCGGTCTTGCCGACGCCCGGCGGCCCCTCGACGAGGAGCGGCCGGCCGAGCGCCCCCGCGAGCCAGCTCACCACGACGGCGTCGCGATCCGCGAGGTAGCCCTCGGCCTCGAGCGCGGCGGCCATCGCCTCCGGCGTGGGGAAGGGCGGCTCGATCGGCGGCGCGGCCATCGCGCCCTGGCGTAGCACGCGCGGCGCGCGATCACCCGGCGCCGAGCGCGACGGCGCGCGCCGGCTCGTCGAACGGGGGCGTGGTCGCGCCGTGCCGGCGCCGCCAGCCGTGCGCGAGGACGGCGCCGATCAGCTCCGCCATCGCGCACCCGGACTCGGCGAGGATCGCGCCCGCGGTCGACGTGTCGTCCGAGGAGAGCCCGCAATTCGCGTTGACCTCGAGCACGCGCGCCGCGCCGGCGCCGCACACGCGCAGATCGACGCGTGCGTACGCGTGCCCGCCGACCGCGCGGTACGCGGCCCTCGCGAGCGCGGCGAGCGGCGCGGCGCGCTCCGCCTCGACGGCCGCGTAGCGGTAGTACGGCTCGCCGGGCGGCGGCGGCGGATCCTCGTCGTATTCCTCGCAGTAGCGCTCGAACGTCAGGTAGCGCTCGAGCGGCGGCAGGCCCGGGTGGAACACGCGCTCGCACGGCGCGAGCACGCGCACGCCGTCCGGTGCGCGCGGATCGTCGAAGAGCAGTACGGTGTACTCCGGGCCGGGCAGGAACGGCTCCGCGAAGATCGCGCCCGGCGCGAACCGGCACCCGTGCATGCCGCCGAAGAGCCGCATGGCCTGCGCGACGCCGCTCGCCCGGTCGCGGATCACGGAGCGCACGGTGATCCCCGCGCTCCCGAACGAGACGTCGGGCTTGAGGAAGAACGGCAAGCCCAGGGCGCGCTCGGCGCGGGCGACGTCGCGCGCGGGCTCGGCGATCTCCACCCACGGTGCGGTCGCGACGCCCGCGGCGACGAAGCGCCGCTTCATCGCGAGCTTGGAGGTCGAGAGCGCGTAGAAGGCCGCGTCCGCGCCGGTGTGAGCGACGCCGGCCGCGGCGAGCGCGCGCACCACCGAGAGGCCGGGGTAGCCGTTCACGTCGTCGCCGTCGCAGAGGTTCAGCGCGATCGCGGGGGCCTCGCGCGCGACGCGCCGCACGGCCTGCTCGACGCCGTCGATCGTCACCGAGACCCACTCCCAGCGCGCGCCGAGCGCAGCCATCCACGAGGCGACGTCGCGGCGCAGCTCGGGCGTGTCGTAGTAGGGGCTGACGAGCGCCCCGCCCTCGCGGGCGAACGGGACGAGCACGAACACGACCGGCGGCGCCCTCACGGCGTCCGTCCCCGCGCCTTCGCCGGGGCGCGCCCGCGCTCTGTCGCGTGCTGCGTCGCGCGCCGCCTCACGCGCCCTCGCGCCGCGCGCGCTCGCGGCGGTCGACCGAGTTGCCGGTCGCGCCCGCGATCGTGCCGCGGCACCGCGCCGCGCCGCACCGGCACGCGAAGGGCTCCATCCCCTCGTCGCAGAACGAGGCGTAGTCGAGCGTGAGCTCCTCCCCCGGCGCGAGATCGCGGAGCGCGACGACGTCGAGGCCGTCGTAGGCGGTGCTCGGATCGCACGAGTGGTTCTGCGGCGCCCACGCGGCGGGGTCGGCGTCCCAGAGGATCCGCACCTCGTCGCTCACCGGGTACGCGTAGCGGCGGTAGGTGAGCGCGTCCTCGGCCGACCAGCGCGTCTCGACGTGCCGTCGCGTCGCGAGCCGCTGCGCGCGCTCCTCGCCTCGGAACACGACCTCGCCCCGGAGGATGGCGCGCTTGGCCCGGATGCCGAGGCCGGCGCGCGGGCTGCGGAAGACCTCGTAGAGCGGCTGGCGCGCGCGGTGCCGCGCGATCCCCTCGGCGACCACGTGCCGTAGGAACGCGGCTTGCCCCATGCCGTCGTGCATCAGGATGTAGTCGGCCGTCCCGTAGGCGCCCTCGCCGTAGAAGATCGAGCACGCGAAGTTGACGTCGAGCAGGCGCGGCGTACCGTCGTGGCCGACGCGGAAGTCCATGCGCGCGTACCCCACGCCGCCGAACGCGCGGAACACGGCGCGCGCGGCGTCGCGCAGCGCGCGGTCGAGCGCCGGGTCGTCGCAAGGGACGTTGCGCTCGGGGAGGTAGCGCGTGGTCTTGAGCTCGTAGGTCTTGAACGGCTCGTCGGGCGAGAAGACGAACTCGACCGGGCGGAGCGCGAGCACCTCGCCGCCCGGCTCCGCGGGCGCCGCGACGAGCACCGACAGCTCGCGTCCGTCGACGTACTCGTCGATGATCACCTCGTCGAACTCGTCCATCACGCGGCGCGCGACGCGCCGGAGCGCGGCGGCGTCCTCGCAGCGCGAGCTCGCGTCGATCCCGAGGCTGTCCCCGCCGCGGTCGGGCTTCACGAACAGCGGGAAGCGCAGCGCGCGGGCTGCCTCCTCGACGTCCGCGTCGGTCCGCGCGAGCACGTGCTCCGGCACCGCGACGTCGGCGTAGAACGCGACGCGCTTCATGAGGTGCTTGGGCGGGTCGTAGAGCGCCGCGCTCGGCCCGGTGTACGGCAGCTCGAGCGCCTCGAGCGAGTGGATCACGTCGATCGAGGGGACGTCCCAGTCGAGGTAGCCCTCGCAGAGGTTGACGTAGACGTCGAAGCCCTCGCGCCGGAGCGCGCGGAGCTGCCGGTAGACGGTCGCCTTGTGGAGCGCGACGTGGGTCACGTCGGCCTCGGGCCAGAGGCGAGAGAGATCGCGCGGCGGGTCGTAGCTCCGGTAGTCGATGGTCGAGTCTGCCCACGCGGGGGACAGGACGCAGACGCGAGGCGGCATGCGCGCCGCAGCATAGCGGCCGCGCTCGAGGTCGGGGCCAACGAACCGCGCGACCGCGCTCCGTCGATCCGCTCTGCCGCCGCGCGATCTAGAGTGCCGCGCCTCACCAGGAGGAGCGCGCGTGCTCGACCGACCCCGCCCCGTCCCGTCCGACCCTCACCGGCTCCCCCAGGTCGCGCTCGGCGCGTGCGCTCACGGGGCGGCCGTCGTCGCCGCCGCGCCGTTCGCTCCCGGCGAGGCGGTGCTCTCGTTCGAGGGGCCGGCCTGCGCCGCGCCGAGCCGCTTCACCGTGCAGGTCGGCGCCGATCTCCACGTCGCGCCCGACGACGCGCTCTGGGCCTACGTCAACCACTCCTGTGATCCGAGCTGCGTGATCGCGTTCGAGCCCTCGGGCGCCGGGCCCGCGCGGCTCGTCGCCCGGCGCGCGATCGCCCGCGGCGAGCAGATCACCTTCAACTACCTGACGACGGAGTGGGAGCTGGCCGCGCCCTTCGAGTGCACGTGCGGCGCGCCCGCGTGCGCCGGGACCATCCGAGGCTTCGCCCACCTCGATCGCGCGGCGCGCGCCGCGCTCGCCTCGTGGCTCGCGCCGCACCTCGCGTCGCGCCTCGACGACGGAGCGCGATGAGCGGCGCGGGGCGCGAGGTCCACGTCCTGGTCCCCTGCGACGCCGAGGGGCGGAGCCCGGAGTTCGACACGCCCGCGCACCGCGCCGAGCTCGCCTCGTGGTTCGCGCCGCTCGGGCTGCGCTGGCGGTGGGTGCCCGTGCGGATCGGCGAGGCGGACGCGATCGCGGCCGCGCTCGCCGGACGCGACGACGCCGTCGCCTTCAACCTCTGCGACGGAGACGAGCTCGACGGCTACCCCGGCCTCTCGGTCGTCGAGGCGCTCGAGCGCCGCGGCGTGCCGTTCACCGGCGCGGACGCCGCGTTCTACCGGACGAGCAGCTCGAAGCTCGCGATGAAGCGCGCCTTCGCGCGCGCGGGCGTCGCGACGCCGCCGTTCGCCGAACCGATCGGCGAGCTCGACGCGCTCGTCGCCTCCGTCGGGCTGCCGTGCCTCGTCAAGCTCGACACCGGCGCGGCGGGCCTCGGCCTCGGGCGTGCTTCGGTCGCGACCGCCCGCGCCGAGCTCGAGGCCGCGCTGGCTCTCCCGCGCGCCGGCGCGCGCGGCGCGTTCGTCGAGGCGTTCGCGCCGGGCGACGAGCTCACGGTCCTGGTCGTCGGTGACGCCCGCGCGGCCGACGCGCTCGCAGCGCTGACCTCGTACCCGGCCGTCGCGATGGACTTCGCGCCGGGCACGCCCGCCACCGAGCGCATCCTCTTCCACGGGCACCGCCTCGAGCCCTCGCCCCACGCGCCCGGCGTCCCGCACTGCCGCTACCGGCTCGCCGCCCCCGACGCGAGCCGCGCCGCGGAGGCGCTCGCCCGGCGCGCGTTCGTCGCGACCGCCGGTCGCGGCTACGCGCGCGTCGATCTGCGCGACGGCCCGCGCGGCCTCGAGGTCCTCGAGGTCAATGCGAATTGCGCGCTGTCGATCGACGAGCCGACCATCGGCCTCGCGCTCGCGGCGCGCGGCGAGGCGATGAGCGATCTCGCGCGCGCCATCCTGCGCGTCGCGCTCGACGGCGGGTCGGCCTGACGGCGGGGGCGGAGTCCGTCCGAGCCTCCTCCGGGTCGCTACGGCAGGGCCGCCTCGATCGCGTCGAGCCCGACGCCGAGCTGCGCGCGCGCGACCGCGTCGAGGACCGCGCGCGGTCCGACGAGGTGGATCGTCCGATGGACGTGCTCGAGCGCCTCGCCCGGCGCGAGGGCGGCGGCAGGCGACGACGACTCGAGCTCGTAGAACGGCCCGAGCGGCGCGGCGCCGGGCGCGAGGGGGCCGTCGTTGTAGCTGTTCACCACGTCGCCGCCGTACGGCGTGTCCGTCTCCGCCCACAGGCTGTTCACGTAGCCGTGCGGCGCCGCCTCGGGCAGCGTGTACGTCACGAGCGTCAGCGCGCCGGCCTCGGGGTCGTAGCTCCCCATCACCGGCCGCGCGCGAGCGAACGACACGCCGATCTTCCCGCGCTCGCCGCCGTCGCCGCGGAAGAAGATCACCGCGCGCTCCGCGTCGACCGAGAGGCGCGAGCTCGGCACGCGCCCGAAGTAGTCCGCGTTCACGATCGGGCCGAGCTCGGCCTCGGGGCCCGCGCGGAACGGGACGACGATCGTCGTCGCGGGCGAGGGCCGGTACATGCTCAGGATCCAGATCGACACGAGGCCGCTCGCCGCGGTCCACGCCGCGGTCCCGGCGTTGCGGATGCGGTTGACCGACTCGTACGCCACCGCGTGCGCGCCGGGCGCCTCGACCCACGGCGCGATCATCCGCACGGTGCGCTCGATCGCGACGACGAGCTCGGTCCCCGCGCGGTTGACGAAGCGGGCCTCGTGCGCGAACGCGACCGACGCCGCCTCACGCGCCGTGACCTCCCACGCCGCGAGGTCGATCGCCGGCGGCACCTGCCAGTGCGCGAGCTCGAACGGCGCGCCGGGCGCGAAGTAGAGCGCGAAGGCGCCGCCCTCCGGCCCGAGCCAGAGGCGATCCTCGCCGCCGAACACGTTCATGTGTGGCGTCGGCACGCCGCTCTCGATGCGCGCGCGGTGGATCCAGCCGAAGCTCGCGCCCCCCTCGGTCACCGCGCTCGTCATCACGCGCCCCTGGTAGCCGGGCGCGACCGCCACGCGGGCGTCCTCGCGCTCGAGCACCACGAGATCGGGCGCGTGGCGGCGGAGGAAGGCCACGTCGTCCGCGAACGTCGGCGAAGTCGTCATCGAGGGCCTCTCGGGGTGCGCCGCGCGATCCGGCGACGACGCGCCGGCGCACGCGGTGAGGAAGACCGCGACGAGCGCGTGATCCGATCGCATCCGAGGCAGCCTGCGTCGGGCGGCGGCGCGCTGTCTACCAGGACATCGCGCGCCGTGATCCCGCGCGCTCCCGCGGCGAACGGCACGAGGCGGCACACCCGGCCATCGGCGGGCGCCGGTGGTGCGGCCCTTGCCTAGGCGTCGCTGCATGACGAGGCCTCTCGCGATGGTTGCGGTCTTCACCCTCTTGCTCGCGCCGGTCGTCGCGAGCGCCAGCGAGCCGTGTCAGCGCGGCTGCGCGTGCTCGCAGTACGCGCCGCGCGTGACGATGTATCCCAACGGCTCCGTGCTCGTGCCGACCAACGCGCGGGTGCTCGTCCCGACGCTGGACGGCATCGCGCCGCGCGTCGCGCTGTTCGCCGACGGAGCGCCCGACGTCTCGCTGCCGGTCCGCGTCGAGCCGGTCGCCGACGCGGACGCCGTGTTCGTCACGCCCGCCGCGGCGCTCGCGCCGAGCACGCGGTTCCGGCTCGAAGGGCGCTGGGAGCACGTCGCGGGGGGAGCGCCGTTCAGGCTCGACTTCCTCACGGCGGAGGGAGCGGATCGCGAGGCTCCGTCGGTCCTGAGCGCCACCGCGGCGCCAGTGGACGACGGGGAGCTCTGCGACGCCTTCGTCGGCACGCGGGTCACGATCGAGACCGACGACGGGCTGGGCGAGATCTCGCTCTTGCGGGTGGCCGTCGAGCTCGAGGGCGGCGACGTGCACGTGCTCTACGGCGTGCCGTTCGCCTCGGCGTACCGCACGCTCGTGCTCGGCTCGGGAGGCGAGATCTGCGACGCGGACAGCCGCGAGAGGCCGACGCTGCCCGCGGTGGCGGCGGGGACCATCGCGCGCATCACGGTCACCGCGATCGACGCGGCGGGCAACGCGAGCGCGCCGTTCGTGCTCGAGGACGTCGCGCTGACGGCGTCGGCCGCGGGGGACTCGCGCTTCTACGGCGCGTGTTGGGGCTGCAACGCGCCCGGCGTGCCGGGGGAGGGCGGCGCGCTCGCCGCGCTCGCGCTGGCGCTGTTCGTGGTCGCGCGCGCGCGCCGTCGCTGAGCGTGCCCGCCACCTCCGCGTGGGTGTACGGTTCGCTCATGCGCTTCGCCGCCGTCTTCGCCTGCATGCTCGCCACCGGTTGCCCGGCCAGTCCGTCCGAAGTGGACGCTGGCCCCTCGCCGATGGACGCCGGAGGCGGCGTCGACACGGGGATGCCGCCGGGCGAGGACGCGGGGACGCCGCCGCTGGACACGGGGACGCCGCCGCCGGACTGCGGCGAGGTCGGCCAAGCGTGCTGCGCGTCGGGCGCGCGGTGCGTGACGGGGGCCTCCTGCGGCGACGACGGAGCGTGCTGCGCCAACCCGGGCGGCGGCGCGGCGTGCGGCGATCCGAGCGACTGCTGTGGAGAGAACGACTGCGTCGGCGGCAAGTGCTGCGCGCTCCAGATGGGCTCGTGCCGCTCGTCGGCGGACTGCTGCACGGACCTCCTGTGCGCCGACGGCCTCTGCCTGCGGCCGTTCGAGGAGTGCGGCCGCGAGGGGCAAGCGTGCTGCGCGGGCGACGCGTGCCGCAGCGGGCTCGAGTGCGCGGGCGGACGGTGCGAGCCGTGCGGCGCCGACGGGCAGCGGTGCTGTCTGCCGCCGAGCGAGTGTACGGGCGCCCTGAGCTGCCGCGAAGGGCGCTGCGGCGCGCCGGACCCGACGTGCGGCGGCGACGGCCAGCCCTGCTGCGAGGGCACGCGGTGCGAGGGCACCCTCACGTGCGCGAGCGGGCGGTGCGCGCCGCCCGCGACGGCGTGCGCGTACCTCGACTGCGCGGAGTGCACGCGCCACTACCCGTGCGGTTGGTGCGACGGCGTCGGCTGTCGCGAGGGCACCTCGAGCGGGCCGAGCGGCGCGAGCTGCGCGAGCAGCTGGGCGTGGCTCGGGAGCCAGTGCCCGGGCGCGCCCGATCCGTGCGCGTCCTCGACCGACTGCGCGTCGTGCACCGCGCGCGCCGGCTGCGGCTACTGCGGCGACGGCGCGGGCGCGTGCCGCAGCGGGACGGGCGCCGGCCCGAGCGCGGGCACGTGCGGCGACTGGAGCTGGGTCTCCTCGGAGTGTGGCGGCGCCGGCACCTGCGCGCGCCACACGACCTGCGACGCGTGCACGGGGGAGTACCCGTGCGGCTTCTGCGGGGCGACGGGCGCGTGCACGGAGGGCAGCGCGAGCGGCCCCGACAGCGGGAGCTGTCCGAGCTGGGCGTGGCTGCGCTCCGAGTGCGTCGCGCCCGATCCGTGCGCCGCCGAGACCGCGTGTGGGGCGTGCACCGCGCGCAGCGGCTGCGGCTGGTGCGAGTCGGATCGCACGTGCCGCGGCGGCACCGCGGGCGGGCCCACCACCGGCTCCTGCGGGGACTGGGACTTCGGCGCGTCGAGCTGTACGTGCTCGATGGTGCAAGGCTCGTGTACGACCGCGAGCGACTGCTGCGGCGGGCTGAGCTGCCGGCAGGGCGTGACGTTCGGCGTGCGCTGCTGCGCGGAGGCGACGCAGCCCTGCGCGGTCGGCGGCGACTGCTGCGGCTACATGGACTGCAACGCCACCACGAGGCAGTGCACGTGCCGCACCGCGGGCCGTGGTTGCCTCGAGAACGCCGACTGCTGCTCCCGCGTCTGCTCGGCGGGTCGCTGCACTTGAAGGCTTGCTTTCACCTGCCGACGACCTCAACGCTATCGTCGTGAGCGAGGCTCCGCCCCGGACGCTCTTCTGCCCGCGCTGCGACGACGCCGTGCGCACGATCGACCCGTGGCGCGGCTGGAAGCCGCTGTGGGTCGCGTGGCGCGTCGGCTTCGTCGGCATCCTCGTCGGCTTCCCGATCCTGGCGTCGGACTACTGCGTGATGTTGCCTTCGACGATGCTCTACCTCGCCGCCGGCGGGATCCTGCGCGGCTACGCGCGCGAGCGGCCGGTCTGCCGGAGGTGCTCGCTCGAGCTCGACGAGGCGGCGCGCGGCGGCACGACGATTCGCCCGCGAGCGGCCGGATGAGCCTGGTATCTTCCGCCCGATGAAGTACCTGCGTCGCTTCGGGCTCTCGTCCCTCGCGCTCGCGCTCGCGCTCGGCTGTGGCGGGGGCGGCGGCGCGACGGGCGGCCGCACCGCCACCGCCGCCGCCGAGGAGGCCGGTCCGCGGCCGGGTGGCGCGCTCGACCTGCTCACCCTCGCGCCTTCGAACGCGAACGTCGTCCTGCACGCGAACCTCGTCGCGGTCCGCCAGGATCCGGCGCGCTACGAGCGCATCGCCGGGGAGCTCGCGTCGGAGCTCGGCCTCGCGGGCGAGGCGGCGACGCTGCGCGGCCTGCTCGACCGCACGGACACCGCGCTCGGGGTGTTCGGGCCGGGCGCGGGGACGCAAGAAGGCATGCTGATCTTCAGCGGCCGCTTCACGGACGCCGACTTCGAGCGCGCGCTCTCGATCGCGGTGGCGCGGCATGGCTCGCGGCCGGCGCCGGAGGCGGGCGCCGGCGGGCGGACCCTCTACGCGCTCGGCGACGCCACGCTCGCGCAGCTCGATCAGTGGACGTGGGCCGTCGCGGTCGGGCCGGGCCTGCGCGCGCACCTCGCGCAGGTCGCGGTCGGCGGCGGGCCGCGGTTCGGGCGCTCGCTCATCGAGTTCGGGCCGCGCATCGGCTTGCCGGCGGGCAGCGCGCAGGCGTGGGCGAACCAGAACGAGCAGGTCGGCGTCGACATGGTCGCGCTGGTGTTCGCCGGCGAGAACCCGCAGATGGTCCACAACTTCGTCGCGACGGTCATGCGGCACCTCGGGATCTGAGCGCGCCGTGGGCTCGGAGCTCGATCGGATCCCGGACGCGCGCGACGGCCTGACCCGGATCGAGCGCGTCGTGCTCTGGCAGCTCCACGAGACCCAGCGGGAGCGCGGGGGACGCGACGTGCCGACCGCGACGCTCTACGGGCGCGTCGTCGAGCACGTGGACATCTCCGTCGAGGAGCTCCAGCGCGTGCTCGCGCGCCTCGGGGCGCGCAGAGATCCGTGGTCGGCGCGCTGAACGAGGCGGCGCTCGCGCGCGAGGCGATCCGCCTCTACCGCCGCTACGCCGTCGAGATCGTCGAGGCGCTCGGCTTCTGCCCCTACGCCGAGCGGTGCCGGCAGGAGGGGCGCACGCGCGAGGTCGTGATCGCGGAGCCGACCCCGACCGACGAGCGCGTGCTCGAGGCGGTCGAGGAGCTCGCCGAGGACCCGCAGGTGGAGATCGGGCTCGTGCTCCTCCCGCGCCTCGCGCTCGGCCAGGCCAGCCTCGGGCGGTGGGTCGAGGTGCTGCGCAAGGCGCACGCGGCGCGGCGCGACGGCCGCGCGCTCGTCGCGATCGAGGGGTTCCACCCCGCGGCGGCCGCGGACACGAGCACGCCCGAGCGGCTGACCCCCTTCGTGCGGCGCACCCCCGATCCGACGCTCCAGCTCACGCGCCTCTCGGTCCTCGATCGCGTGCGCCGCGGCTCCTCGACGGGCACCGCGTTCGTCGACCCGGACGCGCTGGCGCTCGCGGCGCTCACCGCGCCGCCGAAGCCGCCGCTGCACGAGCGCATCTCCGAGCTGAACCTCGAGACGGTGCGGGCGCTCGGGGTCGAGGACGTCGAGGCGAGGGTGCAATCCATCTTGCGGGACCGCGACGCGAGCTACCTCGCGCTCGACCCGACGATCATCCGGCGCGCCGGCGCCTGAGCGCCAGTCTTCGGAGGGGTTGTTCCAACCCCTCCCCCCATGCGGCAAAGCCGCATGGGGCCCCCCACCCAAGGCGAACGCGGCGAAGCCGCGTTCGACCCCATCGCGGGGCGATGGGGCCCCCTCGACCGACGCCCGTCGCTACGCGCCGGGCTGGTCTCGATGGCGCCGGCGGCCGCTTGCGCTCTTGATTGATCGACCGCCTTTGAGCACCAGGGCGAGCGCGAGCGCCGCGAGCCACGCGGACGCGCCGGCGGGCGACGAGGTCGCGGCGCACCCGCCGCTCAGGCTCCCGCCGCCGCCGGGCCCGCCGTCCCCTGCGTCCGCGGCCATCGAGCCCGCGTCCGCGGGCGGCGTCACCACCGCGCCGTCGCGCGGCCGGACGCGGACGCGGACCGTCGCCGCCTCGCCGAAGCGCCCCACGCCCTCGTGCGCGAGCGAGAACGCCTCGGCCACGTCGCCCTCCGCGGCGACGTCCGGCGCGGTCACCCGGAAGGAGAACGCGCACGTCTCGCCGGCCGCGCAGCGCGCGACGTCGGGGGCCGTCGCGCTCGCCGCGTCGATCCAGCTCACGTCGTCGAAGAGCGCGGACGGCATCCCGCTCGCGGTCACGAGGCGCGTGCCTTCGGCGGTCCACTCGCGCCGGCCGGTGTTCTCGAGCCGCACCGTGACGAGCGCGCGCGCGCCGGCGACGAGGCTCGGCGGCGCGTCGACGTCCACGGCGCGCGCGTCGTAGTCGTCCGCGGCGGGCGCGCCGCCCTCGACGATCGAGCCCGGGTAGTAGTGCGTCGCGATCCAGAGGTGGTCGCGCCCCTCGATCGCCCACCGCTGCGAGCCCCACTGGCACATGCCGCGCCGGTGCCCGCGGATCTCGAAGCCGTCGCAGAGCGGGTCGACCACGCCGTGGGCGGTCGGGTTGCCGTTCTCGGCGCTGTACTCGCCCGAGACGAGCGCGTCGTCGCGCGTGATCGCCATGCCCGTCGTGGCGAGCACCGCGGCGGAGGCGCGCTCGTTGCGCGTGTCGCGGTAGACCTGGCTGCGCGACGTGTCGTCGACGTCGGCGCAGTCGTAGCGACCGCCGCGGCGGACGATGTTCCATGCGTACGTGCGGATCGCGAGCGCGCCCGCGCGCAGCGACTCCTCGCGCCACGACGGGATCCACTCGTGCGGCAGGACGCCCGCGACGTACTCCTCGAAGGGGATCACGTCGACGCGGCCGGCGCAGGACTCGGTGGTGCCGTCGAGCCCGCGGCGCCACACGCGGATCGTCGCGGGCGGCGCGTCGAGCGCGGCGCGGGTCGCGGCGACGTCGGAGGGCGCGCCCTCGATCGGCGGCGGCGGCTCGCCGCGCAGGTAGGCGCGCTCGGCGGGTCGCAGCGCCGGGTCGTCGGGATCGTCGCGCAGCGCGCGCAGGTCCTCGAGCCGCGCGAGGTGCGCGTCGATCGCGGCGTCGTCGGGGGCGAGCGGCCAGAGCGCGAGCGTCGGGCGGAGGCCGTCGAGGGCGAGCACGCGCGTGCCGAGGAAGCCCGGCGCGATCGCGTGGAGCGGCGCGCGACCGCCCGGGAGCGCGAAGCGGCCCTCGGCGTCGGTGCGCACGACGACGCCGCCACCGGCGACGCGCGCGCCGGCGATCGGTGCGCCCGAGAGCGCGTCGACGACGGCGCCTTCGAGCGTCGGCGGCGCCTCGGCACACGAAGCGAGCGCGGCGGCGAACAGGGCGAGGCGGAGGGCGCGCATGGGCGAGGTCACAAGATGACCGATCGGTCACGGCCGGTCGAGGTGCGTCCGGCGAGCGCCCCGAACCCCGTTCCGGCGGCGCCTGCGGCGTGGCAGAGTCGAGGGATGGTGAGGTGGTGGCTGGTGGCGCTCGCGGCGCTCCTCGTCGGCGGCTGCGACGGGGGCGGAGGGGGGACCGACGCGGGCGGCGGCCACGACGCGGGCGGCGCTCGCGCCGCGCACGCGAGGGCGTCGTGGCGCATGCGCTGCGCGAGCGGTGAGTGCCCGGCGGTGGAGACGCCGGCGCGCACGATCGATCACGACCACCTGCAGGACGGGCACGAGGTGCGCTGCGATCTCCCGCTCGAGGGCGCGACGCGCCGCATGGACATCACCGCCCGCTCGCCCGACGGGTACGGCTTCGAGGTGCGCGGCGCGACGATCGGGGCCGACGGCGGGCGCATCATGGGCTCGCTCTGTCAGATCCGGATCTTCGAGCCGGGCGACGTGGACCTGCTCACCACCTGCACCAGCTCGAGCCCCGCGCCGGGCACCGCGTGCCAGCTCTCGCGCATCATGATCCGGAGCGTGGACGGTGTGCCCACGCTGTCGGCGGACCTGCGCTGCGACGACGCGCCGGCGGACGGGCGTCCGTCCGAGCTGCGGGACGTCACCTCGCCGACGTCGGCCGGCGCGAGCGCGGAGCTCGCGTTCACCGGCTGCACGGGGCTGTGAGCCGCCGCGACCACGGCCTCTCGATCGTCCGCGTCGCCGACGAGGCGGCGCGCGAAGGCGCGGCCCTCGTCGCCCGCCTCGGGCGCTTCGTGCTCGTCGGCCAGCTCGACGAGGACGAGCCTGCCGGCTGGTCGTTCAGCACGAGCGCGATGGTGTCTCCCACCGTCGCCGCCGAGGTCGGCGCGGGGTTCGACTTCGAGCGCGGCGTCGTCTACCCGCTGCTCAAGCGGACGCCCACGTTCCCGTCCGTGCTGCTCGTCGGGCGCGCGTCGAGCAACGACGTTTGCATCCAACACCACTCGATCTCGAAGCTCCACGCGCGCATCCGGCTGCGCGAGGACGCGTTCGACGTCGAGGACGCGGGCAGCCTCAACGGGACGTTCGTCGGCGAGACGCGCATCGAGCGTCCGGTGACCGTCGCGCCCGGCGACCGGCTCGGCTTCGGGACGCGCGACTTCGTCGTGCACGCCTCGGCGCGGCTCGTCGAGGTGCTCGCGCGCATCGGCCCGATCGACGCGCCCGACGTGAGGTAGCCTTCGCTCGTGCAGCACGGGGTGCGCCGCTTCGCGCGGAGGGTGCGATGAGTGAGCCGTCGGACGGGCTCGCCCGCCACGAGCGCCTGCGCGGGGTCACCGTCGCGCGCGCGATCCTGCGCGCCGCGTACGGGCTCGAGCTGCTCCTCGTCGACTCGCGCGGCCCGCTCGCGCACCAGCGGGGCGGCGTGATGACGGGCTCGAGCGAGGTGTGCCGCGCCGCGCTGTTCTCGCGCGAGGGGTTCGGTCGCTGCGACGCCTTCTACGCGACGCTCGGCGGGACCGACGCCGGGGGCACGCGCCGCTGTCACCTCGGGCTCGCCGCGACGCACGTGGCGGTGATCGTGGACGGCGCGGTGCTCGGGCACCTCGTCGCCTCGGGCTTCGTCGATCCGCGCAGCCGCGCGCACCCGCCGCCCGACCCGGCGGAGCTCGCCGCGGCGCTCGCCCTGCTCGACCCGATGCTCCCCGATCCGAGCGCGCCCGCGCGCACGCTGCCCGTCGTCGCAGGGGATCGCGTCGGCGTGGTGCGCGCGATCCTCGAGGCCGCCGCGCACGAGATCGTGGCGCGCGAGGAGGAGTCGCGCGCGCGCCTGCGCGAGGGCGACGAGCTCCCCGGGCGCTACGGCATCGTCGGCGCGTCCGGGTCGATGCGCGTGCTCTTCGGCCTCATGCAGCGCGTCGTCCAGAGCGAGGCGACCGTGCTCGTCCTGGGCGAGAGCGGGACGGGCAAGGAGCTCGTCGCGCGGGCGCTCCACGAGCACGGGCCGCGGGCGGGCAAGCCGTTCGTCGCCGCCAACTGCGGCGCGGTCGGCGCCGACGTCCTCGAGTCGAGCCTCTTCGGCCACGTCCGCGGCGCGTTCAGCGGCGCGATCCGCGCCAGCGTCGGGCTCTTCGGCGCGGCGGACGGCGGCACGCTCTTCCTCGACGAGGTCGGCGAGATGTCGCCCGCCATGCAGGTGAAGCTCCTGCGCGTGCTGCAAGACGGAAGCTACCTCCCGGTCGGCGCGACCGAGGCGCGCTCCGCGAACGTGCGCGTGATCGCGGCGAGCCACCGCGACCTCGCGGCGATGGTGAAGCAAGGGACGTTTCGCCAGGATCTCTTCTACCGCTTGCACGTGCTCGCGCTCGAGGTGCCGCCGCTGCGCGATCGGCCCGGAGACCTGCCGCTCCTGATCCAGCGCTTCACGCGCGAGATCGACGGCGTGCCCTCGCGCATCGGCGACGCGGCGCGCCGCTGCCTCGAGCGCTACGCGTGGCCCGGCAACGTGCGTGAGCTGCGCGCCGAGGTGGAGCGCTGGGCGCTCGCCGCGAACGGCGAGCCGCAGCTCGGTCCCGAGCACCTCTCCGCGCCGGTGCGCGCCGCGGGCGGCTACGCTGGCGCGTCGGGGGGTGAGGCCGCCGCCGCCGCCGCCGCGGGTACGGGCACGCTCGCCGCGGCCGTCGACGCGCTCGAGCGCGCGATCATCGCGCGCGGGCTCGAGCGCACCGAGGGCAACCGCACGCAGCTCGCGCGCGAGCTCGGCGTGAGCCGCACGACGCTCAACGAGCGGCTCAAGCGCTACGGCCTGGGCTGAGCGATCGCCGCGCCGCGGTCAGGGCGGGCCGCTCCAGGTGACGCCGATGGGGCTGCACGCGTAGAAGCGTGGATCGACCTCGGCTCGCACGACACACGTGCCTCCGCCCGCGGTGGGGCATTGGCAGCCGCCTTGCGCTCGCGAGAGCGCGATGCACGGCGCGGTCGCCTCCGTCGGGAACGTGTAGGCGCCGACGGTCCAGCCGGTGACCGGGCTGTAGACCGTCACGTCCGGATCGCTCGGGTCCGGGTAGAAATTGGTCCTGATCTGGTAGACCGCGCCAACCGCGGTTGCCCGGAGCTCCACTGTGCGGCTCGCCGCGCCGGCGCTCACCACGATCTCCTCGGCCCGGACGTGGGGCACTGGGTTCTCGAAGTCGAATGTCCTGGGGACCTCCAGCGGCGTCACCGTGATGGTCGCGCGCCCGCCGACCGGGACGGTGCCGCTCGAGGGGCTCACGCCGAACCAGCTCGGCGCCGGGCGGGTGATGGTGAACGAGAGCGGCGCGTCGCCGCGGTTCTCGACGACGAACCCGCGCGCGCTCGGGCGCGTGCCGCACCCCGCGGGCCCGAAGTCGACGGAGGTCGGCGCCACGTCGAGCCCGATCTCGCCGATCCCGCGACCCGTGAGGGTGCTCGAGCCGCTCGGCAAGGGCGCGCAGAGCGCCGCGCCCGCCGGCGCGCGCACGTCGACGCTGAAGGTGCGTGTCCCGACGAGGGCAGGTGAGAAGAGGGCGTGGTAGCGCCCCGGCCCCGCGATGGTGTCGGCGGTGACCGAGAGCTCGCTCATCGGATCGCTCTCGTCGAACAGGAGCGGCGCGAGCTCGTTGCCTCGCGTCGTGACGCGCACGTTCGCGCGCGAGACCTCGCCGATCGAGGTGTCGGGCAGCGTGATCATCGTCGCGTCGCGCGACACGATCATCCCGCGCACGATCTGAGAGACGCGCACCACGTGGGCCGCGCTCGGCGTCGTGATCGCGAGGTCGCGCGCCTGCTCGCCGGGCTCCGCGTGGACTATCGCCCGCGGCGTGATGTCGAGCGTGATGGTCCCGCGCGCCGGGATCGTCCCGCTCGCCGGCGCGACGTCGAACATCGGCGGCGCCCCCAGGAACGCCGCGCTGAAGGTGACCGCCGCCATGGCGTGGTTGCGGACGCGCACCGTGCGGCCGGAGGGGGGTGTCCCGCCGCAGCGGTTGTCGCCGAGGGCGACCGACGTGGTGTCGACCGAGCTCGGGGAGAGTGTGCCCTCTCCGGTGATGCGCACCTCGGTCGGCGGCGCGCCGCAGAGCACGCCGCTGGTCCCGCCGCGCTGCGTGAGGCGCACGAGGTCGCTGAACGCGCCGGTCGGGATGAGGCGCGAGAACTCGACGCGCTCGGTCGCTCCGGCCGCGATCGTGACGACGTGCGCCTCGCTCGCCGCGTCGTGCGCGACGATCATCGTCACGGGCGAGCTGCCGGCGTTTCCGACGCGCACGGTCTGCGTCATCGTCGCGCCGGCGGGGACCGTCCCCATCGCGCTCCCCTCGGCGACGAGCACCGCGCCGTAGCGCGTCGCGCTGAGATGCACCGCTTGCCAGGGCGTATCGACGAGGCGCAGGTAGATGCTCCCGACGTCGGACTGCGGGCCCGTGCCCGAGCGCGGCGGCGCGGTGACCATGAGCGTGTGCGCGCCCGGCGGCAGCGTGACGCGATCCGTGACCGGCGCACCGCCGAAGGCGACCCCGAACGATCCGTCGACGCGCACCTCGACCTCGAGGGGGCCGGTCGTGAGGTTGGTGACGGGGAGGTACAGCGGCGCGGGGTCGAGCCCGCAAGGCACCGCGCCGAACACGAGCGAGTCGGCGCCGACCACGAGGTTGGCGGCCCCTCGCGGTCGGAGCTGGAGCACTGGGCTCACCTCCGCGTCCGGGGTGCTGCACGCGTCGGTCACGCCGGTCGACAAGCTCACTTGCCTCGGGACGTCGGTCGCCGTCGGCGTGTAGACGACGCGCACCGTGTGCCGCTCGCCCGCGCCCAGGCGCAGATCCGTGGCGCCCGCGAACGTCACCGCGGAGGGCATCGACGCGCGGACGGCGAGATCGGCCGCCTCGGTCCCCGCGTTCTCGACGGTGAACTCGGCGGTGGCCGGCTGACCGACGAGCGTGCGCAGCTCGACCGTGCGCGCGTCGACCCAGCGGATCACCGCGCCCCCGGCCCGGTGGCGCAGCGCGATCGTGCGCGAGTCGGCGCCGGCCGTGATGTTGAGCAGGTCGCCGAGGTCGAGCGGCACGGCGGGGGTGAACGGCGCGGCGTCGGGTCGAACCATGATCGTCGCGCTGCCGCCGGCCGCGATCGTGCCCGACGCCGGCGTCAGGGTGAACGCGCTCGACGCGCCGCGGCCCAGGGCCGCGCTCCACGCGAGGGAGCTGCCGCCCGCGTTCGAGACGGTCACCGACTGCGCGGTGGGCATCGTGCCGCAGCGCGACTCGCCGAAGTCCACGTCGCCCGAGACGCGCAGCGAGCCGGCCCGGACCGCGCCCGTCACGCTCACCGGCCCGATGATCGATCGGCAGACCGCGCTCCGCGGCTCGAACGACACGGAGCCCTCGAACTCGCCCTCTTGCGTCGGCGCGAAGCGGATCGTGCCGTTGACGATCGTGTCCGGCGCGACGGTGAGCATCCCTGCGGCGAGGCCGGGCAGCTCGAGCGTGTACGGCGCAGGGAGGCTCGCCGCGACCGCGAAGGTCACGCTCTGGTCGCCGGGGTTACGTACCGAGAACAGGTACGAGCTCGTCGAGCCCACGCTCTGATCGCCGAACGCGTGGGTGTCCCCGACGATCGGGTAGCCGCCGGTCGCGGTGAAGCTCGCGTTCACGCTCAGGCCGCCGATCGCTTCACCGAGCGGGGCGGCGGTGATCTGCTCGGTGATCGCCGTGCGCAGGAGCGGCTGGGCGCCGGGCGCGATCTGTGGGCGCACCGTGAACGTGGCGCTCGCGCCGGGCGCGAGCTCTCCGCCGAGCGTCCCCTCGAGCACGAACCACGCGGCGTAGTCGGGCCCGACGCGCACGAGGAAGCTGCCGCGCGAGGGGCCGTCGTTGGTCACACGAACCGTGCGCGCGGCCGGCGCCGTGGCGCCGCAGCTCCAGGAGCCGAACTCGAGGTCGCCCTCGACCACCGCGACGGTGAACGAGGCGGGATCGAGCGGGCCGGCGTCGGCGCCGCCCGCGTCCTGGCCCGCGTCGCTCCCTCCGCCGTCCGCGCCGCCCGCGTCGGCGCCGCCGTCCTCGGCCGCGGCGGCGTCCGCCGGCGCGCCGGTGTCGGGTCGGGTCCCCGCGTCGGATGTCGCGCCGCCGTCGCAGGCGACGGCCGACAGGAGAATGGCGGTGAGGAGCAGGCGCGCGTGTCGAGGCATTCGCCGATCCTCGACGCCCCCGCGCGCCGCGACCAGACGGCGCGTTGATGGACCGATGATGGGCCGCGCGGGGCTCGACGCCCGCGAGAGTGCGCGACGGGCACGACACCGGCGCGCGTGCTCGGCGTTTCCCGCGGCGTCGCGCTGCGGTATGAACCGGCCGATGCCGACCCTCGAAGGAGTCCTCCCGGCGCTGGTGACGCCGTTTCGCGAGGGCGCGCTCGACGAGCCCGCCCTGCGCGCGCTCGTCGAGCGCCTGATCGCCGGCGGCGTCGCGGGGCTCGTCCCCTGCGGCACCACCGGAGAGAGCGTGGCGCTCTCCGACGCCGAGCACGCCCGCGTGATCGCGGCCGTCGTCGCGCAGGCGCGCGGCCGTGTCCCGGTGATCGCGGGCGCGGGCACCGCGTCGACGGCGCACTCGATCCACCTCGCGCGCCAGGCCAAGGAGGCGGGCGCCGACGGGCTCCTGCTCGTGTGCCCGTACTACAACCGCCCGACGCAGGCGGGGCTCGAGGCGCACTTCCGCGCGATCCTCGCGGCCGCGCCGCTGCCCGCCGTGCTCTACAACATCCCGGGTCGCACCGGCGTCGACCTCGCGGTCGAGACGCTCGCGCGGCTCGCCGACGTGCCCGAGATCGTCGCGATCAAGGAGGCCACCGGCAACGTGCTGCGCACCCAGGAGATCCTCGCCGCCCTCGGCGATCGCTTCACGGTGCTCTCGGGCGACGACGCGCTCACGCTCCCCGTGCTCGCGCTCGGCGGGCGCGGCGTGATCAGCGTGACGGCCAACGCGTTCCCGCGCGCGGTGTGCGACGTCGTCGCGCGCTTCGACGCGGGCGATCTCGCGGGCGCGCGCGCCGCGCACCTGCGGCTCGCGCCGGTGCACCAGGCGATGTTCCTCGAGAGCAACCCCGGGCCGATCAAGGCGGTGCTCGCCGCCGCCGGCCACTGCGCGCCGGAGGTCCGCCTCCCGCTCGCGTGGCCTTCCGACGCGACCGTCGCGCGCGTGCGCGCGACCTGCGAGGCGGCGGGGGTGCTCGCGTGACGCGGGTCGCGCTCTTCGGCGCCACCGGGCGCATGGGGCAGGCGATCGCGCGCGTGCTCGCGGGCGACCGCGACGCGCGCGTCGTCGCCGCGTGGGCGCACGGCGGCGACGAGCGGCTCGGGCTCGACCTCGGCGAGCTCGCGGGGGTCGGGCGGCTCGAGGTCGCGATCGGCGTGCTCGGCGAGATCGACGCCGACGTCGTCATCGACTTCACGACGCCCGACGGGACCGAGCTGGTCGCGACGGCGTGCGCGGCGAGCGGCGCCGCCCTCGTGAGCGGGACGACGGGCCTCCACGCCGCGGCGGAGGACGCCTTGCGTCGTGCGGCCGCCTCGGTCCCCGTGGTGCACGCGCCGAACATGAGCGTCGGCGTGACGCTGCTCTTCCACCTCGCGGAGCTCGCCGCGTCGCGGCTCGACGACTTCGACGCGGAGATCGTGGAGATGCACCACCGCCACAAGGTCGACGCGCCGAGCGGGACCGCGGTGCGGCTCGCCGAGCACGTCGCGCGCGCGCGCTCGCTCTCCCCGGAGCGGGCGCTGCGCTTCGCGCGGAGCGGCCAGGTCGGCCCGCGCACCGCCGACGAGATCGGCGTGATGACGCTGCGCGGCGGCGCGGTCGTCGGCGATCACACGCTGCACCTCGTCGGCGAGGGCGAGCGCCTCGAGCTCACGCACCGCGCGATGGACCGCTCGATCTTCGCGCGCGGCGCGGTGCGCGCGGCGAAGTGGTGCGTCGATCAGCCGCCGGGCCACTACGGGATGGCCGACGTCCTCGGGCTCTGAGGCGCCGCGCGGCCTCGCTGCGAGCCCGTCGCGCAGGTGTCGGTCGAGACTCAGGTGGGGTTCAGCCCCATCACGCAGGCGCCGCCGCCGCAGATGAACGTCAGCTGCGGCGGATCCGCGACGTACGTGCCCGTGCAGGTCGTCGGCGCGGCCGCGCCCGGCGTGAGGGTGCCGGCGATACTGCCCGACTCGTTCAGCGTGAACGTCCCCTCGAGGGCGGGCGGCGCGTCGACCGCCGTCACCACGAACGTGCACGGCGCCGCGGCGTCCTCGGTGATCGTCACCATCTGCGACGCCACCGCCCCGCCGCACGGGACGTCCGCGCTCACGAAGCTCACCGTCCACGCGGTCGGCGGCATGGCGCAGACGGGGACGGCGGCGTCGGTCTCGCCCGCGTCGGCCTCGCCCGCGTCGGTCTCGCCCGCGTCGTCGTCGGGCGGCGGCCCGCCGTCGCGGCCCGGCGGGCCCGCGTCGGTCTCGGCGCTCGCGTCCATGCCGGCGCCGCCGCCGTCCGTCCGCGCGCCCGCCGGCTGGCAGCGGCCGTCGATGCAGGCCTCCAGGAAGTCCGCGCAGTCCGAGTCGAGGACGCACGAGGAGCCCTCGCCGCCATCACAGGCGGCGAGACACAGCGCGAGCAGGGCAGCGAAGCGGGGCATCTGGAGCAGCGTACCCCGCGTCGCTCCCAGGTGTCGATCGCGGGCCGCTCGATCGGGCCGCTCGATCGCTCGAACCCGGAGGTTCGAACGCGGACGCCCCGCTCCGGAGGCCGGAGCGGGGCGCCAGGGAGATCACAGGCGCGCGTCAGGGCGCGACGTAGTTGTCCTGCCAGACGAAGAACTGCACACCGTGCGTCGCCGCGAAGGGCGCGCCCGGCGGGAGCAGGCCGCTGATGAAGATCGTGTTGATCGATCCGTCGGCCATGCGCGGCTGGATCTCGTCCGCCGGCATCGCCGTCGGCCACGCGTCGAGGATGGGGTAGCAGCGCCCGCCGGAGAACGCGGGGGTGCAGCCCATGCCGTCCTCGAGGCGGACGTAGAGGCCGCCACCCGCCATCGCGGCCGGGATCGTCGGGACGATCTCGGCGCGCTCGGCGTAGGCGCTGACCATGCCGTAGGCGAGCCCGGTCGCGAGCGCGACCGCCTCGTCGGCCGGGTTCATGTCGACGCAGGTGCCGTCGCCCGCGGGGTTGGGCACGATGCTCGGGTCGTAGCAGACGGTGAAGCCCGACGGGGGCGTCGAGTTCACGACCTGGTTCGAGACGCGCACGCGCGTGTTGCCGGAGGCCGGCGCGGTGTCGTCGTCCTCGATGAGCAGGAGCTGCGAGCCCTGCGTGCACGCGGCCATGAACGTCGGGGCCGCGGCGGCCGGGTTGCAGATCGACGGCAGGGCGCCGCCGGTCGCGCCGAACGTGTCGGGCAACAGGCCGGAGGTGATGATGGTGTAGCGCCCGTTCACCTCGAGGGCGGTCGGCGGGATCGTCGCGATGAGCGCGGCGGTCGGCGCGCCGGCGGCGTTCGGGTCCGCCGGGCACATCGCCGGGTCGCCGAGGTTCGCCGGCTCGTAGAAGGCCGCGATGTAGTCGAGCGGCGCGATGACCTCGAGGCTCGTGTACGGCGAGACGCCGCGGAACGGCACGGGGCCCAGCGTCTGGGTGACGAAGCGGCTCGTGAGGATCGTGGCCCCGGAGGCGACGTAGAGGCAGATGTGGAACCCGCCCGGGCGCGCCGTCGTGCCGGTGAGGCCGGGCATGTTGTTGACGATGCGGACCTGGAAGGTCTGCGGCGGTCCGGCGTCCGTCATCATCATGCCGGAGTCCTCGCCGCCGCCGCCGTCCATCATCGTCATGCCGGAGTCCTCGCCGCCTCCGCCGCCCGCGTCGCGCGGACCCGCGTCCGTGCCCGGCATCGTGCCGGCGTCGGTGCCCCCGTTCCCGTCGCAGCCCCACGCGCCGAGCGCGAGCGCCACGGCGCATGCCAAGAATCGCTTCGTCTTCATGTCGTTCCTCTCCACCCTGGTGCTCCGCGTGAGGCCCTCCCCCGCGGATTGTCACAACCCTGCGACGTAGAATACTGCAACTCGGGCGCGGACCGATAGCTACTAACAAATCGGGGGGTCCCCGGTTACGCTCCGGGCGCGATGAGCGAGGGGCGGACCTGCGAGAGCTGCGGGCACCAGAACGCGCGCGACGCGGTCTTCTGCAGCAAGTGCGGCAGCAAGGTCGAGGGCGAGGCGCCCGAGCCGGCGCGCGAGGCGCCGCGCAGCGAGCGGCCGGCGCGCGAGGCGCCGCGCGGCGACCGCCCCGCGAAGCGCGCGCGCCGCGTCGCCGGGCAGGCCAAGACGATGATCGGCGTCGGCGCGCCGTCCCGCGAGCTGATCGAGGCGGCGAAGGCGGCCGCCGCGGAGGGGCGCGAGGAGCCGGCGCCGCCGCGCGACGAGGAGGCGCGCGCGCCCGAGGCGAAGCGCGGCGCCACGAGCGGGCGGACCGTGCTCGGGATGCCGACGCCCGACGGCGACGAGGTCGCCGCCGCGGTCGCGCGGGCGAAGGAGGCGCGCGCGCAGCGCGAGGCGCCCGCGCCGCAGCGCGAGGCGAGCGCCGCCCCCGTCGAGGCGGCGCCGCATCCGGAGAGACGCGAGGAGCAGCGCACGCCCGAGGCGCTCGGCAAGCGTCCGTCCGCGCGCCCGGAGGCCGCCCTCGACCCGACGACGAACCGCACGATGCTCGGGCAGCCGGCGCCGCGCAAAGAGGACGTCGAGGCCGAGGTCGCGCGCCGCCGCGAGGCGAAGGCCCAGAAGGAGCCGCGGGGGCTCGAGGACTCGCACGGCTCGGGCCGCATGCGCGCGCCGGTCGTGTACCCGACGGACACCGACGAGGAGGACGCGCTCACCGTCCTGCCGACGCGCAAGCCGCCGAAGGGGCTCGCGATCGCCGCGCTCGTGCTCGGGCTCTCCGCCCTCGCGATCGGCGGCGGCGCGCTCGCGTGGGCGCTGCTCTCGAGCGGCCCCGCGATCCGCGCGTCGGTCGTGCAGGGCGAGAGCGGCGAGCTGCTCGAGCTCGAGGTCCCGGGCGCCGAGCAGGGCACCCGCGTGCGCTTCGGCGGGCGCGAGGAGGCGCTCGAGGCGGGGCGCGCGCGCTTCCCGCTCTCCGCGGACGCGCTGAGCCTCGGCGACAACCGCCTCACCGTCGACGTGATCGCGCCGGACGGAGACGTCGAGAGCCGCACCGTCGAGCTGCGCCTCGAGATCCGCGTGCGCGCGGACCTCGGGCCGCTCGCGAGCGCGCCGCCCGCGATCGAGGTCGTGGTCGAGGCGCCCCCCGGCTCGGAGGCGTCCATCGAGGGCGCGCCGCTCACGCTCGACGCGAACGGGCGCGGGACGCGGCGCTTCGAGATCGACGGGCGCGGCGCGAGCGCGGAGGGGCTCGTCGAGCACGTGGTGCGCTACCGCGTCTCTCCGCCCGGCGGTGAAGTGGCGCAAGGCTCGTTGCGGACCCGCATCCCGCTCACCACGCTCTCGCTCGATCGGCCGGGCACGAGCGTCGTGACGGACCAGGCGTCGGTCGAGTTCGCGGGCGCGGTCGGTCCCGGCGCGACGGTCACGATCGGCGGGGAGGCGGTCGCGGTGAGCGAGGGCCGCTTCGTGCACCGCCTCGCCGTCGACGAGGTGGGCGAGCGCGAGGTCGAGGTCGTCGCGCAGGTCTCGGGGCGCGCGCCCCGCGTGGTGCGCGTCGCGATCCGGCGCGTCGCGGACCTCGAGGCCGAGGCGGCGGCCTTCCCGCACGACGCGACCCTCACCTACGCGCGCATCGCGCAGAACCCGGCCACGTACCGCGGACAGCGCGTGCGCTTCGACGGGCTCGTCTACAACGTCGACGTGCGCGGCGGGCAGAGCAACCTGCAGATCCTCGTGCGAGAGTGCCCGGCCGGCGACCAGTGCCCGCTCTGGGTGACGTACCCCGCCGCGACGGAGATCGAGCGCCGCACGCGGGTGCGCGTGTTCGGGACCGTCGGCGGCGAGCAGCAGTTCCGCTCGCAGTCCGGCGAGCTCCGCGTCGTCCCGCGCGTCGACGCCACCTTCATCCTGCCCGGCGAGGGGCCGGCGCGACGGTGACGTGACCCGCGCGAGCGACGCTCCGGACGGCGGCGAGCGGGCGGCGCGGGCCGACTCGGGCTCGCACACGCAGCCCGGGGTGGCGAAGGCGACGAGCCCCCTCGTCTGCATCCTGTGCGACCGGCAGAACCCGCCGGACTCGCGCTTCTGCGCCGGCTGTGGGCACCGCTTCGGCGCCGACGCGTTCGACGACGAGGGCGGCGCGGACCCGCTCCTGGGCCGGGTGATCGCCGATCGCTACCGCATGGAGGAGCTGCTCGGCCGGGGCGGGATGGGCGTCGTCTACCGCGTCGAGCACGTGAACATCGGCAAGCTCATGGCGATGAAGCTCCTGCACGGCGCGCTCGCGCGCGACAAGGAGACCGTCAAGCGCTTCAAGCGCGAGGCCGAGCTCGTCTCGCGCCTCGATCACCCGAACACCGTGCAGGTCTTCGACTTCGGCCAGAGCGAGGGGATGATGTACCTCGTCATGGAGTACCTGCCCGGGCGCGACCTCGGGCAGGCGCTCAAGGAGACGGGGCCGCTCTCGTTCGCGCGCGTCGCGCGCATCGGCGTGCAGGTCTGCGGCTCGGTCGGGCAGGCGCACGAGCTCGGCGTCGTGCACCGCGACCTCAAGCCCGAGAACGTGATGCTCATCGAGGGCAGCGCGATGAGCGACTTCGTGAAGGTGCTCGACTTCGGGCTCGCGAAGCTGCGCGAGCACGAGGAGATGGGCGGGCAGAGCATCACGAGGCAGGGCGCGATCCTCGGCACGCCGTACTACATGGCGCCCGAGCACATCCGCGGTGAGCCCGTCGACCAGCGCAGCGACGTCTACGCGCTCGGCGCGCTGATGTACAAGGCGCTCACCGGCGTGCCGCCGTTCTGGGCGACGACGCCGGTCGGCGTGCTCACGATGCACCTCACCGACGAGGTCGAGCCGCCGAGCGAGCGCGCGCCGGAGCGGGGCATCCCGAAGGAGGCCGACGAGATCCTGCTGCGCGCGATGCGCAAGAACCCGGCGGACCGCTACCAGACGATGCGCGGGCTGCGCGACGCGCTCTTCGAGTACCTCGAGGCGATCGGAGAGGACGCGGGGCTCGAGTCGCTGCGCCTGGGCACGAGCGTCGGGCTCGCGGCGGGCGCGGCGCGCCAACAGCAGCTCGCGACGCGCGTCGACGTCGACGCGTTCGAGGCGAGGCTGCGCCGCCGCAGCGTGCTCGGCGTGATGCTCGGCGTGCTCGCGCTCGCGGCGCTCGCCGTCGGGGCGGCGTACCTCTGGCGCAACCCACCGGAGCTCCACGTCGGGACCGAGCAGGAGCCCAACGACGAGATTTCGCAAGCCAACTTGCTCCCCGAGGGCGCGACGCTCCGCGCATACCTCGGCCGCCGCATCGACGCGAGCCGCAGCGACGCCGACCTCTTCGAGCTGCGCAACCCGGGCGGCGGGCGGCGCGTCGTGCGCATCGACGTCGGCGCGATCCCGAACATGGACGTGATGTTCGAGCTCTACCGCGAGGGGATCACCTCGCCGCTCCTCGTCGCCGACAGCGCGGGGATCGGCGGCGCCGAGTCGGTGCCGAACTTCGTCATCGACGGCCCGACCTATTACCTGCGCGTGCGCGAGCTGTGGGAGGCGGGGCGCCTGCCCTCGGAGAACGTCTCCGACCCGTACACCGTGCGCTGGCGCGTCGTCGAGCCCGAGGCCGACGACGAGCGCGAGGTGAACGACTCGGTCGAGCGCGCCGGCACGATCGCGCCGGGCGGCTCCGTGCGCGGGTTCGTGGGCTGGGCGGGCGACGCGGACGTCTTCTGCCTCGAGGGCGAGGCGGAGCGCGTGGTGGCGCGGCTCGGCGCCGTGCCGACGCTCGACCTGGTGCTGCGCCGGATCGACCGCACGACGGGGCGCGCGACGGCGTTCGACGAGGAGGGCCTCGGCGGAGGCGAGGCGACGGACGTGCTCGAGCGCGCGGAGGCGGGCCGCTACTGCTTCGAGGTCTCCGCGCGGCGGCCGAAGGTCGGCGCCGGCAACGACCCCGAGCACCGCTACGAGCTGCGCGTCGAGCGCGGCGTGGAGCCCTCGTGAGGCGGATCGCGCTCGCCCTCGCGCTCTCGTCGGCGACCGCCTCGGTCGCGCTCGCGCACCCGGTCCGCGTCGGTCGCTACGCGGAGATCCCCTACGGCATCGATCCGGCGCACCCGCACCCGATGGTGGCGGGAGGGCCCGCGCGCGCGGGGCGGCTGCGCGGGCGCGCGCCGCTCGAGCGGCCGGATCGCATCTGGGAGCGCGAGCTCTCGCAGCGCCGGCCGCGCGGCCCGACGATCGGCGCGGACGGGACGCTCTACTTCGCGACGGATCGCGGGCTCGTCGCGCTCGACGCGGACGGCATCGAGCGCTGGGCGGTGGGGCAATGGCACTTGCCCGCTGCGCCGAGCCTGACCCCGGCGGGGCACGTCGTCGCGGTGTCGCGCGAGGGGTTCGTGATCGACGTGACCCCCGAGGGGGTCGTGCATCGCACCGCGAGCCTCGGCGAGCCGGTGCGCGGCGCGCCGCTCGTCCTCGACGACGGCTCGGTGATCGTCGGCACGCTCGCCTCGCGCGTCCATCGGCTCGACGCGAGCCTGCGCCGGACGGCGGTGACGGCGGTCCCCGAGAGCGTGACCGCCGCCCTCGCGCGCACGCGGCGTGGCGGCTTCGCCGCGTCGGCGGGCCGCTGGCTCGTCCTGCTGTCGCCGGACGTGCGCTCCCTCCGCCAGATCTCGCTCGGCGTGCGCGCCTCCGGGCACCCCGCGGTCGCCGACGACGGCACGGTCTGGGTGCCGACCGCGGACGGAGTGCTCTTCGCGATCGACGGCCGCGGCCGCGTCCGCACGCGCACCGAGCTCGGCGCGCGCCACTACGACGACGCGGGGCTCGCGATCGGGCGCGACGGCGCGGTGCGCGTCCCGACCAACGGCGGCGGCGTGATCTGCGTCGGGCCGGGCGGCACGCCGCGCTGGAGCGCGGCGACGGACACCGTGTTCATGGGACCCGCCGCCATCGACGAAGACGACACCACGCTCGTCGTCGATCGCGGCGCGCGACTCTACGCGTTCGGCGCCGACGGCGCCGAGCGCTGGCGGCTGCTGCTCGGCGCGTACACGTACGACGCGCCGGTGCTCGGCGCGAACGGGACGCTCTACGTCAGCACCGAGCGCGGCGTCGTGCAGGCGTGGCGGCGCACGGACGCGGAGTGAGCCGCGCGCCCGGCGGGAGCGTGCTCGAGCGGCGAGGCACCGCTCGGCGAGTCACGCGACGAGCCGCTCGGCCGGAGGCAGCCCGACCGCCACGACCGCGCGCGGTCCGTCCTCGAGCGCGAGCGAGCTGCGCAGCAGGCGCCCGAGCTCGTCGGGCGGGACGTCCGCGAGCTCCCCGCCGTACTGATCGAAGCAGAGCGAGGTGACGAACCGGGCGAGCTCCGCCCAGCCGGCGTTGCGCGGCAGCACCCCGCAGGTCGTGGCCAAGAGGAGCGCGCCGGGCTCGAGGCGCACCACGTCCGTCGCCGCGCGCCCGCTGCGCACCGCCTCGACGCCGACCGCCTCGTACGGCGCCACGCCGTCGCGCGGGTCGTGGTGCAGGATCGCGGGCAGGCTCACGTTGAGCAGCTCGGCGAGGCAGCCGCGGGGCCCGACGCGCAGGATGCCGAGCTCGCACGCGTCGATGCGATCGCCGAAGCGGTGCGCGAGCGCGCGCGCGGTGCGGACCGGGTCGAGCCCGCGCTCGGCCGCCGCGCGCACGACCGCGTCGACCGAGCTCGCCTCGAGCGCGCGGTCCGGGGGGCTGCCGACGAGGACCACGGTGGTCCAGCCGAGCCGATCGGTGACGACGTGCCAGCTCGCGCCGCGCTCGACCGTCCCCGAGATGCGGACGGCGCCGCGCGCGAGCGATGCGATCGGAGCGCGGGTCGCGTCACCGCGCGCGGACCCCGAGGAGAAGCCACGAGAAGGCATATGCGCGACACCAATGCAGGCCGCGTGCCCGGCGTGGCCCGCGCCTCGGCGGGCGCGGAAGCTGCGCAATTCTCGGACATCGGGGCCTGCGCCGCGTCACTGAGCGTGGACCGTCACCACCTCGTCGCCATGCACATTCGAACCCGACGTTTTCGGATCTGCACCGCTCGCAGTAGGCTTGGACGCGATGCGAAGCGGACGCTGGGTCGTGCCCGTCGGGCTCCTGGTCGTGGTCGGCTGTACGGTCAACGATCCGCCGGACCGCATCGACGCGACGGTGCCGGGCTTCGACGCGGGCACCGACGCGGGGCCCGGCGACGCCGGCTACGACGCGGGCCACGACGCCGGCCCGTTCGACGGCGGGCCGAGCGGCTGCCTCGAGGAGGAGGCGTGCGGCGATGGGCTCGACGACGACTGCGACGGCCGCGTCGACGAGGGCTGCGGGTGCGCGCCGGGCGATCGCGCGCCGTGCTTCCTCGCGCCGGGGCGCTTCCGCAACGTGGGGCTGTGTCGGGACGGCGAGATGGTGTGCGAGGGCTTCGAGTTCGGCGAGTGGGGCCCGTGCGTCGGGGCGGTCGGCCCGGCGCCCGAGGTCTGCGACGCCGCCGGGCTCGACGAGGACTGCGACGGCGCCTCGAACAACGGCTGCGGCTGCGCCGAGGGCGACCCGGACCTGCCGTGCGGCACCGACGTCGGCGCGTGCGTCGCCGGCGTGCAGCGCTGCATCGCCGGGACGCGCACCGCGTGCGAGGGCGCGGTCGGGCCCGTCAGCGAGACTTGCAATGGGATCGACGACGACTGCGACGGGAGCACCGACGAGGGGCTCGTGCGCGCGTGCGGCCTGTCGGTCGGCGCCTGCCGCATGGGCACCGAGACGTGCGAGGGCGGGCGCTTCGGCGAGTGCCGCGGCGCGGTCGCGCCGTCCGAGGAGGTCTGCAACGGGGCCGACGACGACTGCGACGGCAGGGTCGACGAGGACGCGCGCGCGATCTGCGGGACGGACGTCGGCGCCTGCCAGGCGGGGACGCGGGCGTGCGTCGGCGGGATGCTCGAGGACTGTGTCGGGGCGATCGGGCCGAGCGCCGAGACGTGCAACGACATCGACGACGACTGCGACGGGCGCACCGACGAGGACCTCGTGCGCGCGTGCGGCTCGCCCGTCGGCGCCTGCACCGTGGGCACCGAGACGTGCGCCGCGGGCGCGTGGGGCGCGTGCGCGGGCTCGATCCCGCCGCGCGCCGAGACGTGCGACGGAACCGACGACGACTGCGACGGGAGCGTGGACGAGGGCTGTCCGTGCACCGCGGGCACGATGCGCGCGTGCGGCACGAGCGAGGGGCGCTGCGAGCCCGGGACGCAGGCGTGCAGCGCCGGCGGGACGTGGGGCGCCTGCGTCGACGCGATCCTGCCGCGCGTCGAGACGTGCGACGGGACGGACGACGACTGCGACGGGACCGTCGACGAGGGCTGCGACTGCATGCTCGGCGCGACGCGCCCGTGCGGCAGCATGGTGGGCGAGTGCCGGCTGGGCATGCAGGCCTGCGATGACGAGGGCCAGTGGGCCGTCTGCACGGGCGGCGCGGGCCCGTCACCGGAGATCTGCAATGGGCGCGACGACGACTGCGACGGCGCGATCGACGAGGGGCGCGTGTGCCCGCCGCGGCCGCCCGTCGTGACGTGCCCGGGCGCGCAGTCCGGGGTCGTCGGCGCGACGCTCGCGCTGATGGGCGGGGCGACCGACCCCGACGGCGGCCCGATCACCTACCGCTGGACGGTGGTCACGCGGCCGATGGGCTCCTTCGCGGCGCCGACGCCGAGCGACGCCGCCGTCTCGAGCTTCGTCCCCGACGAGGCGGGGACCTACACGCTCCAGCTCTGCGCGACCGACGACACCGGGCTGCGCGCGTGCTGTACCGCGCAAGTGACGGCGACGCCGTCGTGCGCGGTCCCGCCCGCCGCGCCGACCGTCACGCTCTGCGGGACGAGCTGGGATCGGCGCCCGGTGGTGCAGTTCACGCCGGTGCCCGCCGGGATCGAGTACCGCCTGTTCTTCGAGGGGACGCCCTACGCGACGGTCGCGACCGCCGGGCACAACTACCACCGCCCGGCGAGCCCGCTCTCCGCCGGCGCCCCGCCGCCCGGTGCCCTGTCGACGATCGTCGCGCGCGCCTGCCGCTCGGCCGACCCGGCCTGCTGCTCGGCCGGCGTCTCGACCCAGGTGCGCATGGTCGAGGAGTGCACGACGCCGATCCCGCCGACGCCGTCCAACGTGGTGTTCAGCGAGTACGTCATCGACGGCGCTCCAAGTGAGGCGGGCGAGGCGATCGAGATCACCAACCTGAGCCACTGCCCGGTCGCGCTCGACGGCAACCACTTCGGCTACTGCAACTCGACGTGCGCGAGCACCTCGTACCGGTGGATGAACTTCGGCGCGGCCGACGTGATCCCACCCCGGGGCGTCTACGTCGCGATCCGGGATCGCAGCGTCTCCACGTGCAGCTTCCCGTTCCTCGGGGCCGAGAGCCCGGCGCTCTTCGGGCTGCGCGTCAGCCGGCTCACGATGGCTGGACCGAACACCATCAGCGGGTGGTTCGTCAACAACCCCAACCCGCCCGGGCGGCTCCGCGTCGCCACCGGCGAGTGGGTCGACATCCTCACCGGGACGACGCTCGCGCAGGTCTATCCCTACTCGAACCTGGCGCCCGAGTGCTCCTCGATCGGCTTCAACGCGAGCGGCGACGCGTGCGGGAACATCGGCGCCGGGGCGGTCCCGACGCAGGTCTTGACGCCCAACCAGCTCGGGCGCCTCTGGCACCCCTGCGACGCGGTGAGCTCGCCCAACCCGCCCGGCTGCATGTAGCGCCGCGCGCGCGCGCGGCTACGCTCGCGCTCCCGTGGACGTCGCCGACCTCGACTACGAGCTGCCCGAGGAGCTCATCGCCCAGCGCCCGCTCGAGGCGCGCGACGCCGCGCGCCTGCTCGTCGTCGACGGCGAGCGCACCGCGCACGCGAGCGTCGGCGCGCTGCCCTCGCTGCTGTCGCCCTCGCTGTTCGTCGTCAACGACACGCGCGTGCTGAGCGCGCGCCTGCGCGGCCGCAAGGCGGCGAGCGGCGGCGAGGTCGAGGTGCTCCTCGTCGAGCGCCTCTCGCCGCCCGGCACGACCGAGCGCTGGTCCGCCCTCGCGCGCGCGAGCAAGCCGCTGCGCCCGGGCGCCGCGCTCGCCCTCGGCGCGATCCGCGCGACCGTGGAGGACAAGCGCGACGGACACGTCGTCCTCGCGCTGTCCGCCGACGAGCCGATCGACGCGATCCTCGAGCGCGAGGGCGAGGTGCCTCTGCCGCCGTACATCCGCCGCGACGTCGAGCCCGCCGATCGCGCGGCGTACCAGACCGTCTTCGCGGCGCACCCCGGCGCGGTCGCCGCGCCGACCGCGGGGCTGCACTTCACGCCGGCGCTCCTCGACGCGCTCGCCGCCGCCGGCCACGAGCTCGCCGCGATCACCCTGCACGTCGGCCCGGGCACGTTCCGCCCGGTGAAGGCCGCGCGGCTCGAGGACCACCCGATGCACGTCGAGCGCTACGCGATCGCGCCCGCGACGGTCGAGGCGATCGCGCGCGCCAAGCGCGAAGGCCGCGCGGTCGTCGCGGTCGGCACGACCGTCGTGCGCACCCTCGAGGCGGCCGCGAAAGAGGGCGCGATCCGCGCCGGGGAGGGCGCCACCGACCTCTTCATCCGGCCCCCGTTCGAGTTCCGCGTGATCGACGCGCTGCTCACCAACTTCCACCTCCCGCGCTCCACGCTGCTCGCGCTCGTGATGGCCTTCGCGGGCGTCGCGCCGACGCGGGCCGCGTACGCCGAGGCGGTGCGTGCGCGCTACCGCTTCTTCAGCTACGGCGACGCGATGCTCGTCCGGAGCCGCGCGTGAGGCCGGGGTTCGCGTTCGCGTGCGGCGCGACCGACGGCGTCGCGCGGCGCGGCACGTTCACCACGCCGAGCGCGGTGGTCGAGACGCCGGCGTTCATGCCCGTCGGCACGCTCGGCACCGTCAAGGGGCTCAGCCCCGCGGAGGTCGAGGCGACCGGCGCGCGCCTGATCCTCGCGAACACCTACCACCTCTGGCTCCGGCCCGGCGCCGAGCGCGTCGCCGCGCGCGGCGGCGTGAAGCGCTTCATGGCCTGGCCGCACGCGCTGCTCACCGACAGCGGCGGCTTCCAGGTGTTCAGCCTCGCGAGCGCCAACCGCGTCGACGACGACGGCGTCACCTTCAAGTCGCACCTCGACGGCGCGAGGCTGCGGCTCACCCCCGAGGAGTCGATGCGCGTCCAGGGCCTGCTCGGCGCGGACGTCGCGATGCTCTTCGACGAGTGCCCCCCCGCGGACGCGGCGCGCGACGTCATCGAGCGCGCGATGCGCCGCACGAGCGCGTGGGCGGCCCGCTGCCTCGCGACGCCCGGGCCCGCCGCGCAGGCGCGCTTCGGCATCGTGCAGGGCGGCACGCACGTGGACCTGCGCCTCGCGCACCTCGACGACATCGCGGCGCTCGACGTCGACGGCGTCGCGCTCGGCGGGCTGTCCGTCGGCGAGCCGATCGTCGAGATGTACCGCGTGCTCTCGGAGGTCGCGCCCCGCATGCCCGCCGACCGGCCGCGCTACCTGATGGGCGTCGGCACGCCCGCGGATCTCGTGACGGCGATCGGGCACGGCGTCGATCTCTTCGACTGCGTGCTGCCGACCCGCAACGCGCGCAGCGGGCAGGCGCTGACGTGGTCGGGGCGCGTGAACCTGCGCCAGGCCCGGCACAAGGACGACGACACCGCGCTCGACCCGACGTGCGGTTGCCCCACCTGCGCCACGTTCTCGCGCGCCTACCTGAACCACCTCGTGCGCGCCAAGGAGATGCTCGGGCCGCGCCTCCTCACGCAACACAACTTGCACTTCTATGGGGAGCTCACGCGCGCCGCGCGCGCGGCGATCGAGCACGGTGAGTATGCGCGCTGGGCCGCCGCCACGCTCGCGCGGATGCGCGAGCGCGACGAGGTCGGCCCGGCCGATCCCAGCGCGCGCTCGCCGCGCACCGCCGCGCACGCGGGGCGCGAATCGGAGTAGCCTCGGTGCGCCGCGGCTTCGCGCCGCCCCGACGACGGAGACCCCGCGCCATGGACGCCATCGAGCTGCTCGAGACCCGCGCTTCGCAAGGAAAGCTGACCGCGCCCGCGCCCGACGACGCCGCGCTCGCCGCGATCGTCGACGCGGCGCTGCGCGCGCCCGATCACGGCGCGCTCCGCCCGTGGCGCGTCCTCGCGATCCGCGGCGAGGGGCTCGCGCGGCTCGGCGCCCTCTTCGCCGGCTCGCTCGCGCGCAAGGATCCGGCGGCGGACGCCGAGGCGCTCCGGCGGGCCGCGGACAAGGCGCTGCGCGCGCCGCTCGTCGTCGTGATCGCCGCGACCCCGCGCCTCGGGAAGATCCCCGAGATCGAGCAGGTGCTCGCGGCCGGCGCGCTCGCGCACGGGATCTTGCTCGGCCTGCACGCCCGCGGGTTCGGCGGGATCTGGCGGACGGGTGATCCGGCGTACGACCCCGAGGTGAAGCGCGCGCTCGGCCTCGCGCCCGAGGACCACCTCGTCGCGTTCCTCTACTGCGGTACCCCCGCGCAGCCCGCGCCGGCCGCCTCGCGCCCGAAGGCGGCCGACCTCCTCCGTCGCTGGCCGTGACGCCAAGGGGCGGGGTCGGACGCGGCCTCAGCTCACTCGCAGGTGCCCGCGGTGCAGGTCGCGCTCGCGCAGTCCCGCGCGAGCGCGCACATGCGGGCCGCGGCGCAGGGCGCGCAGATGGTGCCGCCGCAGTCGACGTCGGTCTCGTCGCGGTTGCGCACCCCGTCCGCGCAGCGCGGCGTCATGCCGAGGTCGAAGCGGCCCGGCGCGCCGTCGCCGCCGCGGGCGCCGATGAAGAGCGACCCGCCGCCCTCGCCGCCGCTGACGTCGACCTCGCCCATGCTCACGTCCGGGAGCGTGCGCTCCGCGATCAGCAGCACCCAGCCGCCCGAGCCGCCGCCGCCGCCGCCGCCGTCGCAGAACTCCTCGCCGCCGCGGCCGCCGCGCGCGAGCACGCGGCCGGTGATCACGAGCCGCCGGTGCGCGTCGAGGATCAACACGCCGCCGCCGCCCCCGCCCGCGCCGCCGCCGTCGTCCGACTCGTCGAAGACGCCGGCGGGCGGATCGTCGTCGCCCGCGCCGCCGCCGCCGCCCGAGCCGCCGGACCGATCCGAGCAGCCGCCGCTCGTGCCGCCGATCACCGCGTAGCCCGCCCCCGCGCTCGCGCCGCCGCCGCCCGAGCCGTCGAGCCCGCGCGTGCCGTCGCCGCCCCCGCCGGCGCGCACGCGCCCGGTCGCGAGCTCGAGGAACGCGCGCCCGTCGCAGCCGGCGCCGCCGACGCCGTCGTCCCCGCGGCCTCCGTCCGCGCCGTGCGCGGAGTCGCGCGCGAGCGTCGGGTTGTCGTCGCAGAAGTTGCAGACGCCGCGGTTGGTCGGTGCGTTGTACGTCAGCTCGCCGCCCACGCCCGCGCGCGCGCCGCGGCCCGGGCTCGGCGCCGGGTTGGGCACCGCCACGCGCAGCACGGCGTCGAAGTCGCAGACGCCGCCGACCGTGAAGTCCGTGCAGCCGGCGTTGCCGCACGGCCGCCCGTTGACGCAGCCGAGGTTCGGGCACGCCGCCGCGCCGCCCGCGCCGCCGCTGACGTCGGAGCCGCCACACGTCTTGCGACCTCCAGCGCCGCCGGCGAACGTGCCGCAGGGCGAGCCCGCGTCGTTGCCGTCGCGCCCGTTCGCCCCGCCGGTCCCGTCGAGGTCGGCGAGGGAGGTGAAGCCGAGCTCGCCGAGGCGCGCCGTCGAGTCGAGCCCGTTCGCGCCGTCCGAGCCGCGCCCCGCGAAGATCGACAGCGCGCCGAGCGTGACCTCGGGCCCGCAGCGATCGAGGAAGACCGCCGTGCTGCCCTCGCCCGCGCCGACCGCGTCGGCGCCGAAGATGGTGAAGCCGTCGACGGCGGTCGGCGTGCGCACGTTCGTGCACGTGAGCGCCGGCACGCCGGGCGCCGGAGCCTCGAGCACGACCGCGTAGAGCTCGAGGTCGCGGTCGCGGAAGTCCGGCCGGTAGCCGCCGAAGATCGAGACGCCGGCGACGAGCGCGACGGGGCCGCGGTAGATCCCGCGCGCGACGAGCACGGACTTGCCCTGCGCGCGCGCTCGCGCGAGCGCGGCGTTGGGCGTGCGCATCGGGCGCGCGAGCGTGCCGGGGTTGGTGTCGCTGCCCGTCGTGGTGACGTAGACGAAGTCGTCGGTGTCGTCGGGGACGCCGTCGCAGTCCGCGTCGCCGCCGACCGCGGGCGGCGGCCCGACGCCGTCGTAGCGCTCGCACTCGCAGCCGTTGGCGAGGATGCCGTCGACGTCGACGAAGCCCTCGAGGCACTCGATTTGACAGCGCACGCCGGCTCCGTCGGGCGAGCACTCCGCCAGCATGTTGGGCCCCGGCTCGACGCAGGGGATCGCGCAGCCGCCGCAGTGGAGCCGATCGACGTAGCGGCCGTCGGCGTCGCGGAAGTCCTCGTCGATCGCGCCGTCGCAGTCGTCGTCCTGGCCGTTGCACGCCTCGCCGAGCGCGGGCTCGCACTCGCCCGGGCCCTCCGCGCCACAGCGGCGGACGCCGACGCAGGCGTGCCCGTCCTCGTCGACGCGCAAGAGGCACGCGAGCTCCGCCCCCTCCGTGCTCTCGTCGCAGCCGCACCAGCCGCTCGCCGGCGCGCACTGGCCCGCCGCGCACGCGAAGCCGTCGGGGCAGGGGGCGCTCGCGTCGCACGGCTGGCCACAGCGCGCCTGCCCGCTCCCCGTCTCGAGGCAGCGCGCGCCCTCGATGCGCAGCGCGCAGTCCGCGTCCGTCGTGCACGGCAGGCAGAGCACCGGCACGTCGGGCACGCACGCGCCGTCGCCCGCGCGGTGGAAGCTCGGCGGACAGCTCGCGATGACGCACGCCGGGCCCTCGGGGCCGTCGACGCACGCGACCGCCTCCGCGCTCGGGAACGCGTTCGCGCAGCTCACACCGCAGGTGCCGCAGTGCTCGGGCGAGCGGTAGGCGCCGTCGGCGTCCACGAAGTCCTCGTCGACGAGGCCGTCGCAGTCGTCGTCGAACAGGTTGCACACCTCGACGCTGCCGCACTCGTGGCGGCCGTAGCAGCCACCGAGCGCGAGCGCGAGCGTCGCGAGCGCGCTCGACAATCGCAAGAAGAGTTGCGCCGAGCGCCGCGCCGCTCGTTCCCCGTCAGTCCACGCGGACATCGACCGCTCCTCCCGCGGCGCCGTCGCCGCCCGGTGCCGCGCCGCCGCCGCCGCGCCCCGCGATGCCGGGGCGACCGAGGCGGAACGTGTTGCCGGCGCGGACGGGCGCGACGTCGGCG
>JAHBWG010000065.1 GCA_019637095.1 Sandaracinaceae bacterium
AGCGCTTCCGCTCCCGTCGAACGGGGCGGGACCCGCCCCGACAGCATCGGCCGCAACGCCGCCGGCGAGATCGACCTCGTCCACGAGCACAAGCACCTCGGCGGGCAGGAGCAGACGGTGTACAACACCCGGCAGATGGAGCGACAGCGCGAGATGGGAGGAACGCACATCGTGACGATGAGCAGCGACTCGCCGGATCTCACCGGCAACCCGCCCAGGCCCAGACCCAGTGGACCGCTCGCACAGGAAAGTACCGTCTACTACACCGATTCGGCAGGGACCGTGACGGCCGAATGGGATCGCAGAAACTCACGATGGAACGTGTTTTCATGAAGCCAATTGAAGCGCCCGCCGCGCGACTGGTTCTCCGAGCGTTCGCGCCCATTCCGACGCGTGAAATCGTGCTCGATGTCATCGACACGCTGATCGACGCCGAGATCACCGCGAGCCGCTACGGCATCGCCGATGGTGCTGTGCGGCTTCGGTTCAGCCGTGACTCCGTGGAACGGGATGTGGACAAGGTCTTTTCTGAGGGAACCTTCTTGGCCACGGGCCCGAACGACCTCGAGATCCGCATACGGACATCATTTCGTGCGGGGCTCATCGTCGACTCCGCGGTGCCGTTGAGCCCATCTGATGTCGACAAGCAGCGATGGTTGCGAGCCGCCGATCGTCTCAGGGAGACCTTGGCTCCGGAGTATCTCGTGATCGGCTGGGCGCCGATTCTCCGTGAACGTCCCCAGCGATGGGCGGACGAGCGGGATCTCGCAGAACGACTGATGGTCTACGGGATGGACCCAGTGACAAAGGACTACTACCTCGTGGGGCCAACCGGACTCAGCCTCCGCACCTACCTCTGCGCCCACTACGTGGATCTCATCGGACGCGAGACGCTCTCTTCCCTCCCCGCCTGCGTCACGTATCTGGACGATGGCGCAGTCCGGATCGACCTGTGCGAGGACCTTCTCCACGCGACCTTCGCCGAGCTGGTCGACCGGTGGCACGCCTGCATGAACGTCCTCTATCCGCGGGAGGTGTTCTGCGCTCCAGAGATCGTGGAGCGGATGGGGGGTATCTGGTTCAGGAACCCCGCGCCTCGATTCGTCCCTCCACCCCGGGAGAAGCGATGAGCCCGCTCGACCGCCTGCGCGCCTCCGCCGACGCCGACGAGCCCGTGCCCGGCATCGACCTCACCGGCGTCGACGCCTCCTTCGCCAGCCTCGACGGCGTGCGCGCCGAGTCCCTCGACGCCGGCGACCTCGACGCCCGCGGCAGCTCCTGGCGCAACGCCTTCCTCGACGTGCCGGGCCTCGCGGGCGCCTGCTTCGAGGGCGCCTGCCTCGACGGCTCCTCCATGCTCGACCCCGAGCTCGAGGGCGCCGACTTCACCGGCGCGAGCCTGCGCCACGTCGTCTGGTCCTCGCCGCTCGCCACCGGCGCTCGCTTCGACGAGGCCGACCTCACCGGGGCCGTCCTCGACGGCGGCGCCTTCCGCAACGCCTCGTTCCGCGGCGCCTGCCTCGCCGGCGCCTCGCTCATGCAGTGCGGCTTCGAGGGCTGCGACCTCACGGACGCCGACCTGCGCGGCGCGAACCTCGACCGCACCCGGTTCGATGGCGCCATCCTCACCGGCGTCCGGCTCGACGAGGGCGTGCGCCTGCGCTGAGCGCCGAGCTCCTGATCGGGAGAGGGGGAGACCGAGAGAAGAGGAGAAGGGCGCGCTGCGCGCCCCGAGGGCGAGCTCTGGGCCGATGACCGCATCCGCCGCCACGGCCGCGGCGTCGTCACGCGCGACCTCGACGACGCCCGGACGCCCACGTCCGACCGTTTGAACATGCGCGAACCGCGCTGCGTCGGGTACCCTGAGCCTCGCGCCAGCTGCGATGGACGACGTGGATGAGCCGACGAGCACCGTGAGACAGGACGATCTCGGCGACGACCTGCGCCTGGTGTTCGAGGCCTCGCCCGAGATCCTGCTCGTCCTGCGGCCCGACGCGCCGCGCTACACGATGGTCGCAGCGACGGACGCCCGCCTCGCCGTCACGCACACGACCCGCGAGCAGACGATCGGGAGGTCGCTCTTCGAGCTGTTCCCGGACAACCCCGGCGACCCGGAGGCCACCGGGACGACCCAGCTGCGCGCGTCGCTGGATCGCGTGCTGGCGTCGCGCGCACCCGACACGATGGCGGTGCAGCGCTACGACATCCGCGGCCCCGACGGCACGTTCCAGACGAAGTTCTGGAGCCCCATGAACCTCCCGGTGCTGTCGCCCTCGGGCGAGGTGCGCTACATCCTCCATCGCGTCGAGGACGTCACCGAGCTCGTAGAAGCCACGGAGCGCGGTGCGGAGCTGCGCGACGAGACCCGCGCGATGGAGCGCGAGGTCGTCAGGCGCAGCCAGGAGCTCGCGGCCGCCAACCAGGCGCTGCGCGAGGCGAACGCGAGGCTCGGTGAGCTCGACGCCGCGAAGACGGCCTTCTTCGACAACGTCAGCCACGAGCTCCGCACGCCGCTCACCCTCATCCTCGGGCCCGTCGATGACGCGATCGAGCGCGGCGGCGCTCTCGCGGGCGAGCCGCTGCGCGCGGTCCAGCGGAGCGGGCTCCGGCTGCGACGCCTCGTCAACACCATCCTCGACTTCTCGCGCCTCGAGGCCGGCCGCCTCCAAGCGCGCTTCGAGGCGATCGACCTCGCCGAGCTGACCGCCGGGATCGCGGGCTCGTTCCAGTCGCTCGTGGAGTCGGCGGCCATGTCGCTGCTCGTCGACTGCCCCGCGCTACCGCAGCCGGTGTACGTCGACCGCGCGCACTGGGAGAAGATCGTCTCGAACCTCGTCTCGAACGCGTTCAAGTTCACGTTCGAGGGTGAGATCGCCGTGCGCCTGCGCGCGCGGGACGCCGCCGTCGAGCTCGTGGTGAGCGACACGGGGACCGGCATCCCCGCGGACGAGCTCGACCGTGTCTTCGAGCGCTTCCACCGGATCGAAGGCGCCCGCGGGCGCAGCTTCGAGGGGACCGGGATCGGCCTCGCGCTCGTGCGCGAGCTCGTGGAGCTGCACGGAGGGTCGGTGCGCGTGGAGAGCGCGCTCGGGCGCGGCAGCACGTTCACGGTGACGGTCCCGCTGGGCGCGCGTCACCTGCCGGCCGACCGCGTCGTCTCCCCGAGCGAGCCGGCGTCCGGCGGCGGGGTGACGCCGTACGTTCTCGAGGCCGCGCAGTGGACGCGCGCCGATCTCACCGGGCCCGCGGCCGACGACGCGGGCGAGGTCGGCGAGCGCCGAGAGCGCGTGCTCGTCGTCGACGACAACGCCGACATGCGCGCCTACGTCGCGAGCCTCTTGCGCCCGCACTGGACGGTCGAGCTCGCCGCGGACGGCGAGGCAGCCCTCGCGCGCATCCGAGCGGCCCCACCGGATCTCGTGCTCAGTGACGTGATGATGCCGGGCGTCGATGGCTTCGCGCTGCTGCGCGCCCTCCGCGAGTCCCCGGAGACGCGCCAGATCCCCGTCATCCTCCTCTCTGCTCGCGCAGGCGAGGAGGCCGTCGTCGAGAGCCTCGAGCAGGGGGCTGACGACTACCTCCTGAAGCCGTTCTCGTCACGCGAGCTCGTCACCCGCGTGCGCGCACACCTCGACGCCGCCCACGCGCGCACGGGGGCGCTCCGCGCGAGCGAGACGCGGTTCCGCCGCCTCGCCGAGTCGGGCATCGTCGGGATCACCGTGACGGACGCCCAGGGGCGGGTCATCGAGGCGAACGACGCGTTCCTCCGCATGGTCGGTTGTACGCGTGAAGCGCTGCTCGCGGGCGATGTCGTGTGGGAGCAGCGCGGGAGAGACGCCCAGTCGTCGGACGTCAGCGCGCGCCCGTGGGAAGGTGAGTACCGCCGCCAGGACGGCCGCCGCATCCCGGCGCTGATCGCCATCGCGCCGCTCCAGGGCGGCGAGCACATCTCGATCGCGTTCGACCTCTCCGAGCACCGGCGGCTCGAGGAGCAGCTCCGGCAGGCACAGAAGATGGAGGCCATAGGGCGGCTGGCCGGCGGCATCGCACACGACTTCAACAACATGCTGTCGGTCATCCTGAGCTACGCCGAGATGATCGGCGCCGAGCTCCAACCCGAGGAGCCCCTCTACGCCGACGTCGAAGAGATCTTGGAGGCGACCCGACGCGCTGCCGATCTCACGCGGCAGCTCCTCGCGTTCAGCCGCCAACAGGTCCGCGAGCCGAAGGTGCTCTCACTCAACCACAGCGTCGCGACGATGGAGAAGATGCTCCGCCGCCTGCTCGGCGCCGACGTCACGCTCACGTCGCTCCTCGCTCCGGACGCCTGGTCGGTCGAGGCGGATCCGAGCCAGATCGAGCAGGTCATCCTCAACCTCGCCGTCAACGCACGAGATGCGATGCCGCGCGGCGGCAAGCTCACGATCCAGACCGCGAACGTGGTGCTCGAGGAAGGCTACGCCGCGGCGCATCACGACGTGCGCCCCGGCGCCTACGTGATGCTGGCCTTCGCCGACACCGGCGTCGGGATGGACGCGGAGACGCAGGCGCGGATCTTCGAGCCGTTCTTCACGACCAAGGAGAAGGGGAAGGGGACGGGGCTCGGGCTGGCGACGGTGTTCGGCATCGTCAAGCAGAGCGGTGGGCACATCTGGGCGTACAGCGAGCCCTCCCACGGCACGACGTTCAAGCTGTACTTCCCGCGCGCGAGCGGGGGGGTGTCGCCCACGGCGGAGGCGCCGCGCGTCGAGTCGCTCCGCGGACACGAGACGATCCTGCTCGTCGAGGACGACGCGCACGTGCGAGCCGTCGCGAGGACGATCCTCCGGCGCAACGGCTACGTCGTGCTCGAGGCGGCCAACGGCGGCGAGGCGCTCCTCCTGTGCGAGCAGCACACCGCGAGGATCCATCTCCTCTTGACGGACGTCGTCTTGCCGCTCATGGGCGGGCGCCAGCTCGCCGAGCGGCTCCGCGCGCTGCGGCCCGGGATCAAGGTGCTGTTCATGTCGGGGTACACCGACGACACGGCGCTCCAGCACGGAATCCTCGAGGCCGACGCCGGCATCGCGTATCTCGAGAAGCCGCTCACGCCGTCGTCGCTCGCGCGCAAGGTTCGCGAGGTCCTCGAGCGGGGGTCGGGGTCACGTCATTGAGGCGAGGCGCGCGGGCGCGTCACCGACCGCCGATCGCGCACGCCCGTCGCGGCAGAGCGGCCGCCATCCGGCTCGCGTCCGAGCCGGCCCCGGGGACGATGGCCTCGTGGACGTCGCGCCGACGGATCCGGCGATCGGGGGCACATCCAGCCAAGACGGGTCACGCTCGGGCGGTCGAGGCCCCGTGCAGTGGATCTGGTTCACGCTCTTGCCCCTCGCGCTCGCCGCGGCGAGCAAAGGCGCGCCCTCGAAGCAGGCGGCGCCCGCGCCGACGTGGGCGTCGACCGTCGGGCGCGTCGCGCCCCTGCTCCCGGCGCCCGAGGGCGTAGACAGCCTCGAGACGAGCGCCGGGGGCTCGCCCGTCGGCTTCACCGTCGCGGGCGCTCTCGACGAGACGTGGTCGCGCTGGCGCGCGGCCCTCGAAGGACGCGGCGTGCGCGTGACGGTGCTCGAGGAGGACGCGACGAGCGTGACCGCGCACCTCGACGCGGCAGACGGAGCGCGCGGCTACGTCTCGCTCGGCGCGGGGAGCGCCCGGGTGCACGGCTCGCTCGGATGGGTCGCGCGGCCGGCGCCGCCCGCGCTGCCCGGCCGGTGCGTGGAGCCGCCGCGAGTCGACGTGCGGGTGCTCGTGCACGGCCGCGAGGCCAACCCGCGGCCCGAGCACCGGGACGGCGCCGAGGTCGCCTGGCGCTTCACGACGACGCGCGCGCTCGATCTCGACGCCGACGGACGGCTCGACGTGGTGGTGCCACGCGTGAGCGCTCGCGCGTGCCCGCACGAGGTGGCGTACGACCTCTACGTGATGCGCGGCGCGTGCGGCCACCTCGTCGGGCGCACGCTCGGCTTCCCTACGGTGACCGGCCCACCTGGCGCCGGCCTGCGCGAGCTCACGAGCCAGCGGCGCTGGGCAGAGATCACCGATCCGACGCGACCGCCGGGCCCCGAGAACGTGGCGACGCTGCACGAGGTCGCCACCCCGTACGTCGCGCGCGCAGGGCGCTACCGCGCGGGGACGCCCGTCGCGCGCAGCGGGATCTGCCATCACTGCGCGATCTCGCGCTGTCGCGTCGTCGAGCGCCGCTGAAGCCGTCGAATCGCGAGCGCGCCATCGAGGCCACGTCAGATCACGCGCCACCAGGGCGCGGCGACGATGCCCTGCTCGAGGCGGAAGCAGTCGTCGCCATCGTGCAATAGCAAGGCGCCTTGCACCGCGTCGCCGTACTCGTGACGAAACGCGCGCAGATGGCGCGCGTCGGCGGGGCTCGGGCGACCGGTGACCTTCAGCTCGACCGCGAGGAGCCGCCCCTCGTGCTCGACGACGAAGTCGACCTCCTGACCTCCGGCCGTCCGCCAGTAGAGGATCTGGGGCCGGGCACCTCGCGCGCTCTCTGACCAGGCCAAGAGGTCGAGCAGGACGAGGTTCTCGAGGTGCGCGCCCGCGGGATCGGCGCCCGCGAGGTGCAGCGCGAGCGCGGGGTCGGTCCAGTAGAGCTTGGGCGCCTTGATGAGGCGCTTCGTTCGATTCACCGAGTACGGCTCGAGCCGCACGACGAGGTGCGAGGTCTCGAGGATCCCGAGGTGACGCTGCGCGGTCGTCGGCGGGAGGCCGACGTCGCGGGCGAGCTCGCTCTGGTTCAGCAGGCCGCCGAGGCGGAGCGCGGCGGCGCGCATGAGCCGGCGGAAGTCGGGGAGGCTCTGCACGCTCGCGAGATCGCGCAGGTCGCGCTCGAGGTAGGTGCGCGTGTAGCCCTCGAGCCACGCGGCGCGCGCGGCGTCGGCGTCGAGCTCCGTGGCAGGCACCGGGAAGCCGCCGCGCCGCGCGAGGGCGCGCCAGTCCGCCCGCCCGGTGCGGTCGGCGTCGAGCAGGCTCGGCCACCGATCGGCCTCCTCGCCGAAGAGATCGCCCCAACGACCCGCCACGCCGAGGCCGAGCTGCTCGCGCCGCGTCATCGGGTGGAGCACCCGGTACGCGGCGCGCCCGGCGAGCGAGTCGGCGACGCTCTTCATCAGGAGGAGGTTCGCCGAGCCGGTGAGGAGGAACCTCCCGGGACGGCGAGGGCGCTCGCGATCGACGAGCGCCTTGATCGCGAGCACGAGGTCGGGCTCGCGCTGCACCTCGTCGAGCGTCATCGTCGAGTGACGCAAGAGAAGTTGCTCCGGCTCGCTGCGCGCCTGATCGCGCACGTCGAGATCGTCGAGCGTGAGGTACGGCCGGCCGCGGAGCCGCTCGCTCTCGCGCGCGAGGGTGCTCTTCCCCGTCTGACGCGCGCCGGTCAGCACGACGACCGGAAAGACGGCGAGGTCGGCCGCGAGCGACGGCCCGGCGAGCCGGGGGAGGTAGCTCATGCGGCTTCAATCTACCTGCACAACCGGTGATAATCAACCACAACACAGGTGATAATCAACTACGCCACGGGCAATCATCAGCTCTCCGGGTCATGGCCGACGCTCACGTCGGCCCCGTCGGGGCTCCGTGGCGACGGGCTGGTGGTCGTCGAGCGCGGCGCAGCGGATCGTCATTCGAGCTCTCCCGCGCGGGCTTCGCGCGGCGGCGGCGAAGCGTCGAAGGCACGTGCGGTGTGCAAGCACGCGACGCGGCGCGCGCCTCGCGCGGCAGCTCCGCGCGCTCACGCCTGGAGCATGCGGTGGAACTTCTCCGTGAGGAGCGGGTCCGCGGCCATCTTCGCGCCCCACGCGGTCGCGACCTGCGTGTAGGCCGCCATGTCGAGGCCGTAGCGCGACAGCGCGCCGTTCATGTCGCCGCGCTGCATGTCGCGCAGGATGTTGACGTAGTCGCTCAGCCGCTGGACGCGCTCGCCCGGGAACACGAGCGGGTCGGCGTCCTGCGCGGGGTCGTCGGCCTCGCGCTGAGCCTGCTGCTGCTGGGCCATGCGCAGGTGCATGTCCATCTCGCCGGCGCGGATCTCGTCGAGCGCGCCGAGCTCCTGCTGCGTGACGCCCATCGCCTCGAGCTCGAGCCGGCGCTCGAGCTCCGCGAGCTGGTCCTGGAGATCCGGGCTCGCCTGGATCGCCTCGTGCCACTCGGGGACCTCGTGCCCCTCGCGGCGCCCGCGCGCGTACTCCTCGAGCGTCATCCCCGCGTAGCGGCGCTCGGGCGGACGCACCGCGTTCTTGGTGGGGAGCGTCTCGTAGTAGCGGTCGACCCACGCCTCGAGGTCGAGCCGCCGCGCCTCGTCGTAGGTGCCCAGGCCCAGCCACACCTCGGCCAGGACGATCTCCCACGCGGTGAAGCCGCGCTCCGGGATCAGCGTGCGCAGCCAACCGAAGATCGGCTCGACCTCCGGCCAGATCGACGCGTCCTCGCTCGCGCGCCACCCGAACGCGAGGATCGCGGCGCCGGTGATCCAGTCGCTCGGGCCGTAGATCATCGAGTAGAGCGCGGCGCGCGCGCTGCCCGTCTGCCACGGGCCGAGGTGCGAGAGGGCGAGCGCGGTCGCGACCTGGCAGCGCCAGGTCCAGAGGAACGGATCGAACGGGTCGTCGGGGCCCGGCACGGGCGGGTTCGTCGCGACACAGAGCAGCGCGTGGTAGCCCTCGGCGCCGAAGCGCGCGGCGACGTCGCGCGCCGCCGCGTCCCAGCGATCTCGGTGGAAGGTGAGCCGCGCGATCGAGGCGATGGCCGCCTGCGCGGCGGGGTCACCCTGCGGGTGGACCTTCACGAGCGCGTCGCCCTCGCGGCGCCACACCGGCGTCGAGAGCTGCGCCTTGTCCGCGCGAGGATCGGGCGTCTGGATCTCGTCGACGACCACGCTGAGCGAGCCGTTCGCGCCCATCGCGCGCATCGCGAGATCGAACGCGATCTCGACGCTCGGCGACTCGAGGTAGCGGGAGCCGATGGTGAGGCCGACGTGGCCACCGGCGCCGCAGCACCGGATGACGTGGCCGAGCTCGTTCGCGAGGTGGCGGGCCGCGGCGAGCGTGGCGTCCCCGGGCGCCGGCAGGACGTTGACGTACGGGTACGGCGGGTCCGCCTCGTCGGCGAACGAGCGCGCCTGCTCGTCCCACCAGTCGCGGTCGCGCAGGGTGACCAGCGCGTCGCGCTCGGCCTCGTCGCCGGTCGCCTTCCAGCGCAGGTAGTGGAGGCACGCGCGCGCGCCGGGGTAGTCCGGGTCCGCCGCGACGATCTCCTCGAACACCGCGGCCGCGTCGCCGAAGCGCACCTGGTCGACGAGCGCCCAGGCGGCGTCGTGGAGCGGCGAGTAGTCGCCGGGGCTGATCGCGAGCGCCTCGCGCGCCTGCGCGAGCGCGTCGTCGGCGCGGCCGGCGTCGCGGTACGCGTTGAGCAGGCCGGTGCGCAGCCGCCAGTCCCCCGGCCAGCGCGCGACGCCCTCCTCCGCGATGCGCACCGTCTCCTCGGGCTCGCCGAGGCGGCGCCGGATCAGGCCCTCGCCGTACCAGAGGATGCTCTCGTCGGTGAACACCTCGCGCAGCGCGGCGAACGTCTCGGCGGCCGCGCGCAGGTTGATGAGGCGCAGGTCGTCGTCCGGCGCGGGCACCGGCACGCCCACCGCCACCGACAGGGCGGTGCGCACGACGGACTCGAACACGCCCTCCCACGCGAGCGTGGAGATGACCGGCGGCTGCAGCCACCGCATCACCCAGTGCATGTAGGGCACGTGCGGGGCCGCCTCGATCGCGCGGCCGAGGAGGTCGAGCGCCTCCGGCAGGCGGCGGTTCATCATCAGGACGCGCGCGCGCGCGGCGGCCGTCGCGACGTGCACCGCGCCGGTGGCCACCGGCAGCGTGGAGAGCGGGTCGTCGGTCGAGGTGACGATCTCGTCGAACGTCTCTAGGTAGGCGCGCTCGTTCGGGTAGAGCATGAGCAGGTCGGAGGCGAACAGCGTCGCCGTCTGCAGCTCGCCGCGCTCGAACGCCGCGCGCGCGCGCGCCTGCAGCTCGGTGGCGAGCTGGCGGCGCTCGGCCTGATCGCGCGGGATCGACTCGGGGTCGAGGCTCTCGGTGCCGGTCATCGGGCGAAGCATCGACGCGCCGGCCCCCGTCGTCAACGCGCCCGGCGCGGGCGCGCCCCGTTCGAGTTGACGAGCCGCCTCCGCTGTGGGGTCATTGGCGTCCATGACCGTCACCTGGAGCTTCCCCACCCGTGTCGTGTTCGGTGAAGGCGCGGCCGCCGAGGTCGGCCCCGAGGCCAAGCGGCTCGGCGCGAGCCACGCGTTCGTGGTGACCGACCCCGGCGTGCGCGACGCGGGCCTCACCGGCGAGATCCTGCGCGCGCTCGAGAAGGCGGGCGTCGCGAGCACCGTGGTCACCGGCGTCGGCACGAACCCGACCGAGGCCGAGGTCCTCTCGGCCGCCGCGGCGTTCACCCAGAGCGGCGCGGACCTCGTGATCGGCCTCGGCGGCGGCGCGCCGATCGACGTGGCCAAGCTCGTCCGGCTCGCGGCGACGCACCCGCCCCCGCTCGAGCAGTACGACGACGCGATCGGCGGCGACGCGAAGGTGACGCTGCCGATGCCACCGATGATCGCCATCCCGACGACCGCCGGCACGGGCAGCGAGGTCGGCCGTAGCGGCGTCGTGACGATCGAGCGCACGCACCGAAAGACGGTGATCTTCTCGCCGCGCCTGCTCGCCGACGTGGCGATCCTCGACCCCGCGTTGACCTTCTCGCTCCCCGCGCACCTGACCGCCGCGACCGGATTCGACGCGCTGACCCACAACGTCGAGGCGTACTGCGCCAAGGGTGACCACCCGATGGCCGACGCGATCGCGCTCATGGGCATCGAGCTCATCGCGAAGCACCTCGTGACCGCCGTCGAGGACGGCAAGGACGTCGAGGCGCGGGGGGCGATGCTGAAGGCGTCGATGATGGGCGCGGTCGCGTTCCAGAAGGGGCTCGGCGCCTGTCACGCGCTCGCGCACCCGCTCGGCGCGGAGCTCGGGATGCACCACGGCCTCGCGAACGCGCTGTGCCTGCCCGCCGTGCTCGACTTCAACCGCGCCGCGGCGACGATCCGCATCGCGCGGATCGCGCGCATCCTCGGGGTGAAGGGCAACGACGTCGAGACGCTGGCGTTCGAGTGCTCCGGCGCGGTGCGCGCGCTGCGCGCGCAGCTCGGGCTGCCGAACGGGCTCGGCGAGGCCGCCGTGACCGAGGAGCAGCTCGTCACGCTCGCACCGCTCGCGTTCGCCGACTACGTGCACCAGCCCAACCCGCGCCCGTGCACGAAGGACGACATGCTCGCGCTCTACCGCGCGAGCATGTGAGCCGGACGGATCACTCGTCGTCGGGCGGGGGGCGCAGGGCGTCGACGCGCTTGGCGACCCAGTCGAGGCCGACCGCGACCGCGGCGCCGAGCACCGCGCCGCCCAGCACGTCGGTCGGCCAGTGGATCCCGGCGTAGACGCGGCTGAGGGCGACGAGCGCGGCGAAGACGGCGGCGGGCGCGCCGGGTCGCCAGCCCCAGCGCAGCCAGATCCACGTCGCCGCCGCGAACGCGACCGTCGCGCTGCCGGAGGGGAAGCCGAGCGAGCTCGGCGGCGGCACGCTCCCGAGCACGTCGAGCGCCTCGCGCAGCCGCTCCCCGGCCGTCGGGCGCGTCCGTCCGATCAGCGGCTTGAGGATCTGCTCGCACACGAGCATCGAGAGGAACCACGTCAGCCACCCGTCGCGGATCGAGCGCGCGTGGCCGAGCGAGCGCGCGAGCGCGGCGAGCATCGCGAGCGGCAGCGCGTAGATGCCGTACTCGGTGATCGGCGAGGCGATCGCGTCGAGCCACGGGGCGCGCATCCCGTTGATCCAGAGGAGGAGGCTCTCGTCCACGGTGCGCTCCGTATATCAGCCGCGCGACGAGCCGTCGCACAGCAGCGCGAGGAGGCGCTCGCCGTAGCGGGCGACGCGCTTGTCGCCCAAGCCCGGGACGGCCGCGACCGAAGCGGCGTCGACGACCGCGAGCGCGGACAGGTCCCGGAGACAATGCCCCGGCAACACCACTTGCACGTCGACACCGCGCGCGGCGGCCTCGGCGGCGCGCCACGAGGTCAGGGCGCTCTCGCGGGCGCGCAGGACGCGGCGGACCGCCGGGTCTGGCGCGGGAGGCGGCGGCTCGGGCGGCGCGGCCGCCCGCCGCTCGGCCTCGGCGAGGGCCGCGCGCAGGGCGTCGCTCGGCATGCGGTGGAGCCCGCGGATGCGGCGCAGGTCCTCGGCGCGGCGCGGGCGGCGCTTGGCGGCCTCGAGGAGCGCGGCGTTCGGCGCGACGCGGAACGGCGGTACGTCCTGTTCGCGCGCCACCTCCTCGCGCGCCTCGGCGAGCGCGAAGAGGAGCGCCCGCGCGGGCGGCGTCAGGTCCATCGCGCCCTTGATCCGCGAGCCGGGCTCGCGGACGGGCTCCGGCTCGAGCGCGCGCTCCATCGCGTAGCGCGTCTCCTCGTCGATCTCCTCGAGCACGTCGAGCGCGAGCGCCGCCTCGCGCAGCTCGCGCGCGAGCGCCGGCAGGTGCACCACGTCGGCCGCGAGGTACGCGAGCTGATCGTCGGTCAGCGGCCGCGCGCCCCAGTCCGCCCGCTGGTGGCGCTTGTCGAGGACGACCTCGAAGCGCGCCTCGAGCAGCGCCGCGAGGCCCGTGCTCGGCTCCCCCAGCATCCGCGCCGCCGCCGCCGTGTCGAAGACCGGCGCGAGCGGCAGGCCGCGGCTCGCCAGCATCTTGCGGTCGAACGAGACGTCGTGGACGACCTTGAGCGGCCCCTCGGGGCCGAGGAGCGGCGCGAGCGGCGAGAGATCCTCGATGGCCAGCGTGTCGATCACGTGGGCGCGCTCACCGTCCGCGAGCTGGAGCGTGCAGAGGCGCGTGCGGTAGCGGAAGAAGCCGTCCCCCTCGGCGTCGAGGCCGAGGACCTCGGCCTCCGCGAGCGCCTCGGCGAGGGCGGCGAGGGCGGTGGCCGAGCGGATCATGGTGCCGGGTGGTAGCACGGGGCTACATTCAGCGCGTGGCGAAACGCGCGGCACGGAAGGGCTCTCTCCGCTCGGTGGCGGACATCCTCGCCGGCACCTACCCCGGGCGCACGGAGGACCTCACGCTGATCCGCACGTTCGCGTGGTGGGAGCGCGCGGTGAGCCGGCGGATCGCGGAGGCCGCGCGCCCGGTGAAGCTCTCGCACGGGACGCTCTACGTCCACACGCGCTCGAGCGCGTGGGCGCAGGAGCTCACGTTCCACGAAGAGGAGCTGCTCGCCTCGGTCCGACGCGTGGCGCCGGCCGTACAGCGGATCCGCATCAAGATGGGCCCGATGCCGCCGCCCGGGCAGGCGCCCGATCCCGTGCCGCCCAAGACGGTACCGCTCCCGATGACGGAGCTGCCGGGCGAGATCGCGCGCGCGCTCGCGAAGATCGGCGACGACCGAGTGCGCGAGGTGGTCGGCCGCGCCGCGTGCACCACCCTGGGCGCCGCGAAGGAGCCGAAGCGATGACGATCGAGGGAGGACACCCCACGCCGCCCGAGTGGTCCCGCACCATGCCGGACGGGCGCGTGCGCTGCGAGCTGTGCCCGCGCTTCTGCACGATGAAGGAGGGGCAGCGGGGCTTCTGCTTCGTGCGCGGCGTGCACGAGGGCAAGGTCGTGCTCACGACGTACGGGCGCGCGTCCGGCTTCTGCATCGACCCGATCGAGAAGAAGCCGCTGAACCACTTCTACCCTGGCACGAGCGTGCTCAGCTTCGGCACCGCGGGGTGCAACTTGGGTTGCAGGTTCTGCCAGAACCACGACATCTCGAAGGCGCGCGAGATGGATCGGCTGATGGACGTGGCGAGCCCGGCCGCGATCGCCGAGGCCGCGGTGCGCTCGGAGTGCCGGAGCGTCGCGTTCACCTACAACGACCCGGTGATCTTCGCGGAGTACGCGATCGACACGGCGGCGGAGTGCCGCGCGCGCGGCGTCGCGACGGTAGCGGTGACCGCGGGGTACATCACGGACGTCGCGCGGGCGCCCTTCTTCGCCGCGATGGACGCGGCCAACGTGGACCTCAAGGCGTTCACGGAGGACTTCTACCGCAAGCTCACCTTCAGTGAGCTCGGCCCGGTGCTCGACACGCTGCGCTACCTGCGCCACGAGACGCGCGTCTGGCTCGAGATCACCACGCTGGTGATCCCGGGCCACAACGACTCCGAGAAGGAGATCGACGAGCTCGCGGGCTGGATCGCGACCGAGCTCGGGACCGACGTGCCGCTCCACTTCTCGGCGTTCCACCCGGACTTCATGATGCGCGACGTCCCGCCCACGCCGCCCGAGACGCTCGCGCGCGCGCGGCGCCAGGCGCTCGCCGCGGGCCTCTCCCACGTCTACACGGGCAACGTCCACGACCGCGCCGGGCAGTCGACGTACTGTGCCGGCTGCAAGGCGCTCCTCATCGGCCGCGACTGGTACCAGCTCGACGCGTGGCGCCTCGACGCCTCGGGCGCGTGCGCCGAGTGCGGCCACCGGCTCGCGGGGCGCTTCGAGGCGCAGCCCGGCACCTGGGGCCCGCGCCGCCAGCGCCTCGTGATCGCGTAGCCTCAGAGGTCGAACAGGGTGCGCGCGTCGATCTCGTCCCAAGGCGAGCGCGCCTCGAACGAGAGCGGGACGCCGGCGAGACGGAGCGTCTCGACGACGCCCGGCACGAGCACCGGCGCGCGCCGCTCCATCGGCACGTCGCACCCGAGCAAGTCCATGTACTCGTCCTCCACGAACGGCTCCGGCGCGCGCTCGGAGCGCCGGGTCGACCACGTCCGCACGTGCGCGCCGCCGTCGAGCCAGCGGTCCCGCCGCGCGAACGCGCCAGGCGGCCCCTCGACGACCTCCACGTGGCGCTGCACGACGCCGGCCTCCGACGTCCACGTGTACCGCCACTCGGTGGGCTCGAAGTCGAGGTCGCACGGATCGGTGCGCTCCGAGACGAGGTCGCCGGCCGCGTCGTAGGCGTAGGTGCTCCGCGCGCAGTGCGTCCCCGTCGCGGCTTCCGTCCGCCACGTCGCGCTCGCGAGCGTCCCGTCCGCGTTCCACTCCACCGTCTCCTCGAGCGGCCGGATCGAGGCCGCCCGCGCCACGCGCGCCTCGTAGGCGCGCCCGCGGATCGTCGCGCGGCGCGCGACGTGGTCCACCTCGATCACCGCGCGCGAGGCCTCCGACGCACCCGGCTCCTCGACGCGCACCGCGACGAGCCGCCCGTCCTCGCCGTACTCCCACGTGCGGCGGCGCACGAGGCCCTCCCAGTCACCGTGGCGCACCGTGAACACCAGCGGTCGACCGTCCTCCGCGTACTCGCGGTGCTCCTCCGCGACGAGGAGCGGCGGGGGCTCCGGCTCCGGCGGCGTGTGGCCGTACTGCTCCCACACGCGGTAGTGCGCGACGCGTCCGCCGGCGTCCCACGCGACGATCTCGACCCGCTGCGCGCGGCTGCCGTCCGGGTCCCCTTGGAACACGCGCGCGAGCCGACCGCTCGCGTCGCGCTCGAGCTCGAGGTAGCGAGCGGCGAGGCCGTCCGGGCCGACCCGGCGACAGGTCGCGGCGATCGGGACCGCGCCGTCGCGGAGCTCGCTCGGGCCCGCGTCCGGGGCCGCCGCGTCCACGGCGCCCGCGGCGCCCGCGTCGGTGAGCGCCGCCGGGCCCGCGTCGGGCGCCGGCGCGACCCCGGACGTCCCGCACGCGGTGAGGAGAAGGAACGCCGAGGTCCGCGAGAGACGAGAGGTGAAGGTCATGCGTCGGGACTCCGCAACGAGCGTTCCAGTCGGCGACACCGACACACCGCGCGCCGCGCGATCGCGCGCCGCGCGTGCGGGCACGGCCGCGCCGTCACGATCGTTGCAGCCGCGCGGCGGCGATCGGCCTCGCGCCGCGGGCGAGCGGCGTGGTAGTCGATGAGGTCGGATGCCCGCACCGCACGCCGACCTCGCGACCCTGCGCCGCGTCGAGCTCTTCGCCTGCTTCGACGACGACGAGCTCACCCGGCTCGGCGACGCGCTCCAGCCGCGCCACGTCCCCGCCGGTGAGGTGATCGTCCGCGAGGGAGACCGCGACCGCGGCCTCTACGCGATCGTCGAGGGGAGCGTGCGCGTCATGCACGACGACCTGCACCTCGGCACGCTCGGGGTCGGCGAGCACTTCGGCGAGCTCGCGCTGATCACCGGCTCGACGCGCACCGCGAGCGTCATCGCCGACCGCGCGTCGCGCCTGCTCTCGCTCGAGGCCGACGCGTTCGAGGCGTTCGCCGAGGGCCACCCGCGCATCGCGATCCGGCTCCTGCGCGAGGTGGTCGCGAGCTCCTCGGCGCACCTCAGCCGCATGAACGAGACGCTCGGCGGGCTGCTGCGCGAGCGCGGGCTCCCGCGCCGCGTCGACGTCCAGGTCCGGCTCGACGGCGAGGTGCGCACCGTCCACAACGGCACGCTCGCCCGCGCGCTCCTGCCCGAGGCGATCGATGGAACGCCGGTCGTCGCCGCGCTCGTGAACGGACGGCCCCGCCCCCTCGACGCACCCCTCAACGGCAACGCGACGCTGGCGCCGCTGACGACCGCGCATTGGGAAGGCCAGCGCATCTACCGGCACAGCCTGGGCCTCGCCCTGCTCGAGGCGGCGCGCGAGCTCGGCGTCCGCGTGCGGCTCGGCCCCTCGCTCGGCTTCGCGCAGCGCGTGCTGCTCGTCGAGCCGACCGATCGCGCCGAGCTCGCGGACGCGCTCGAGCAGGCGATGCGCGCGCTGATCGCCCGGGACGCGCCCCTCGTGCGCGAGCGCGTCGGCGTGGCCGAGGCGATCGACTACTTCGCGCGGGTCGGCTGGGCGAGCGCGGCGCGCCTCGCGGACACCACGCGCGACGCCGCCATCACGCTCGCGTCGTACGGCGAGCTGTTCGTCCCGGAGCACGGGCCCTTCCTGCCGAGCACCGGGCGCCTCTCGCACTTCGGGCTCGTCGAGGACGAGGCGGATCTGCTCCTCGTCTTCACCGTGCCCGGGCACGAGCGCGCCGGGCCGCCCGAGGTCGTCGCGCGCGACCGCGCGGCGCGGATCTCCGGCCTGCCGCCCGCGAGCCTCGCCCTCGTCGCGCGCGACGTCTCGCGCCGCGCCGTGCGCATGACCGAGCAGCAAGAGCGCTGGCTCGACACGCTCGGCGTGAGCTGCGTCGGCGACTTCAACCGGCGCTCGATCGACGGCGCGGTCGGCGAGCTCGTCCACGTCGCGGAGGGCTTCCACGAGAAGAGCCTCGGGCGCATCGCCGACGCGCTCGCCGCGAACGCGGACCACGTCCGCATCGTGTGCATCGCCGGCCCCTCGTCCTCCGGCAAGACGACGTTCATCCGCCGGCTGCGCGTGCAGCTCCAGGTCAACGGCATCAACCCGAAGGGGCTCGGGCTCGACGACTACTACGTCGACCGCGACGCGACGCCGCGCGACGCCGACGGCGACTTCGACTTCGAGAGCCTCGAGGCGCTGCGCCTCGATCTGTTGGTCGATCACCTCGGCCGCCTCGCGCGCGGCGAGCCGGTGCGCACCGCGCACTTCGACTTCAAGGCCGGGCGGAGCCACGCGGAGGGCGGCCCCGTGATCCGGCTCGAGGAGCACGATCTGTTGATGCTCGAGGGCATCCACGGCCTCAACCCGCGCCTCTACGAGCACCTGCCCGCGGACAAGATCTTCCGCATCTTCGTCTGCCCGCTCGTGCAGCTCCCGTTCGACGATCTGACGCGCATGCACGCGAGCGATCTGCGCCTCTTGCGCCGCATCGTGCGCGATCGTCACGGCCGCTCGCAGGACGCCGCCGAGACGATCCGCCGCTGGCCCAAGGTCCGCGCCGGCGAGCGCACGCACATCTTCCCCTACCAGCACCACGCCGACGAGGTCTTCGACACCTCGCTCGTGTACGAGGTGTCGGTGCTGAAGGTCTTCGCCGAGCGCTACCTGCTCGAGGTCCCGCGGCACCACGACGCCCAGGCGACCGCCGAGCGCCTGCTCGCGCTGCTCGATCGCTGGATCACCATCTACCCGGACCACGTCCCGCCGACCTCCATCCTCCGCGAGTTCATCGGCGGCAGCGGCTTCACGTACTGAGCTGCGGGGACGATCCTCGTCATCTCGTCTTTCTCCGCTCACCGCAAAGCGCGCGACCCGAACGGAATGACGAGATGACGAGGATCGTCCCCTGGATCCAGTCGGGGAGCTGTAAGCGACGGTAGGCGTCGTCGGCGCGGCGCGCGTGCTCTACCCTCGGCGGGTGCGCGCCGTCCTCGTCTCGTGGTTGCTCGCCGGGTGCGCGGTGTCGGGCGGCGGTGGGGCCGACGCGAGCGGTCCGGGCGCCGACGCGGGCACGACACGCACGGACGCGGCGCGCGAGCTGCTCGACGCCGAGGCGCCGACCTGTGAGACGACCACCGCGCGCGCCGAGCCGCTCCCGGCGACGCTGCTGGTCAACCTCGACACGAGCGGGTCGATGAACTGCCTCGCGTCCGCCGCGTCGTGCGCGGTCGGCGACCCGACGCCCGCGCCCGACGACTCGCGCTACGACGTCCTGCGCATCGAGCTCGTGCGCGCGCTCGGGCTGCTCCCGGACACGACGCGCGTCGGCGTCATGCACTACCCGGACACGTTCAGCTGCTCGCGCGACGGGCTCCTCGTCGGCATCGCGCCGCTCGCGTCGAGCCGCGTCGCGATCGAGGCCGCGCTGCTCGGCGTCGCGCCGGAGGGCATCACGCCCACGCGCGACGCGGTCGACAACGCGCTGCGCCGGCTGCGGGCCGAGGACGACGCCCGCCCGCGCTATCAGATCCTCGCGACCGACGGCGCGGCGACGGTGTGCCTGGGCTGCGACGCGGCGTGCTCGTTCGACGCGCTCGATCGCGACAACGAGGCGCTCGTCGCGGACGTCGAGCGCGCGGCCACCGCCGACGACATCCGCACCTTCGTGATCGGGGTGCCGGGCTCGGCGAGCTACCGCCCGATCCTCTCCCGCATGGCGAGCGTCGCCGGCACCGCGCGCGCCGGCTGCGCGGTCGGCGGGCCCGCCTTCTGCCACTACGACCTGACCGATCCCGCGCTCGACTTCGGGGGCGCGCTGCGCGCCGCCCTCGGCGCGATCGGAGAGGCGGTGCTCTCGTGCGAGTACGCGATCCCGCCCAACCCGGACGGCGCGTTCGATCCGACGAAGGTCAACGTGCGGCACACGAACGACGAGGGCGAGGTCGAGCGGATCGGGCGCGACCCCAGCCGCCGCGACGGGTGGGACTACTCGGACGACCTGTCCCGCATCGAGCTCCACGGGGCCGCGTGCGAGCGCGTGCGCGCGACCACGCGCGGGCAGCTCGAGGTGCTGTTCGGCTGCCCGACCGAGCTGATCTGATCGGGTCGATCGGCGCCGCGTCAGAGATCGAACGCGCGCTCGACGAGCCACCACGAGGCGATGAGCGCGATGAGGGCGGAGCCGCCGCGGATGACGGCGCTCCGATACCAGCGCGCCTCGCCCGCGAGGGCGAGCAAGGGGACGACGAGGAGCACGATCGCGAGCTGACCGAGCTCGATGCCGACGTTGAACGCGAGCAGGGCGACCACGCGCTGGCCCGCCGGCAAGAGGAGCTCGCGCAGGACGCTCGAGAAGCCGAAGCCGTGGACGAGGCCGAACGCCGCCGCGACCCAGCGCAGCCCGACGCGCGCCTCGAGGCGGACGAGGTTCCACCCGGCGACCGCGACGATGGAGGCGGCGATCGCGCTCTCGACGAGGCGCGAGGGCAGCGCGACGACGTCGAGCGCGGCGGCGATGAGCGTGACCGAGTGACCGACGGTGAACGCGGTGACGAGCAGCGCGACGTCGACGATGGCCTTCTTCTTCCCGTCGCGCGCGGCGAGCTCCCCGGCGACCAACAGCAGCGAGAGCAGGAACAGGACGTGGTCGTAGCCGGTGAAGAGGTGGATCGCGCCCTCGAGCAGGAAGGTGAGGAGCGTCTCGCCGAGCGAGGGCGCCGCGCCGACCGGCGCCTCCTGGCGACCGACGCGCAGGACGGTGACCGCGCCGCCGGCGCGGACGATCGCCTCGTGCTGGCGATCGGTCGGGAACACGGCCTCGTCGCGGAAGACCGCGCTCGCGCGCGGCTCGGGGCACGCGAACGCGAGCTCGACGCGCACCGCGCGCGCGAACCGCAGGCTCTCGACGGCGACCGCGCCGACCTCCCCGGGCGTGACGGCGCACGCGCCGCCGTCCGTGCGCATCGAGAAGACGCCGGCCGCCCACGCGCGGACCTCGTCGGCGCGCGCGAGGAGGGCGTCGAGGTCCGGGTGCTCGGGGTCGGCGACGTCGAGCTCGTAGGCGACGTCGATCGGGTCGAGGTCGACCCGGACGGTGGCGCCGCCGTCGGTCGGCTCGACCCACACGAGCTTGGTGCTGCCGAGGTGCGCAGCGGCGGGCGCGGCGAGGCCGAGCGCGAGCAGCGCGAGCAGCGCGAGCCCACGGCGCGACGGCTCCGTCGCCGAGTCGGTCGCGCGCCCGGGGAGCCCGGGCGCGTGCAGCCGGCGCGCGCGGCGGCTCATCGGCCGCGGCAGAGCTCGGCGACGCACGCGCGGACGGCGGCGACCGGGTCGGTCGACGACTCGATGGCCTGGACGACGGCGCTGCCGACCACCACGCCGCGCGCGCGTGCGGCGACGGTGGCGACGTCGGCCGCGGTGCGCACCCCGAAGCCGACGACGACCGGGCGCTCGATCGCGAGAGAGAGCTCGGCGGCGCGCGCGGCGGCGTCAGCCAGCGGCGCGGCCGCCGCGCCGGTCACCCCGGTGGTCGAGACGTAGTAGACGAACGCGTCGGCCTGCGCGGCGGCGGCGGCGACGCGGGCCGGGGTCGAGGTCGGCGCGAGGAGCGGGACGAGCGCGAGGCCGTGCGCGCGCAGCGGCCCCAGGAGCGGCGCCGCGTGCTCGGGCGGCAGATCGACGACGAGCAGGCCGTCGACGCCGGCGCGCGCGGCGTCCGCGGCGAGCCGCGCCTCCCCGTACGACGCGATCGGGTTCACGTAGCCGAACAGCACGATCGGCACGTCGGTGCGCGTGCGCGCGGCGGCGATCGCGTCGAGCACGCGCGGGAGCGTCGCGCCGCCTCGGAGCGCGCGCTCGGAGGCGAGCTGGATCACCGGCCCGTCCGCCGTCGGGTCGCTGAACGGCATGCCGACCTCGATCACGTCCGCGCCCGCCTCCGCGGCCGCGACGATCAGCTCCGGCGTGAGCGCGAGGCTGGGATCGCCCGCGCAGAGGTAGATGACGAGCGCGGCGCGATCACCGGCGAACGCCGCGGCGAGCCGCTGCGCTCCGTCCGTCGGCGCAGCGGGCGCCGCCTCGGACGGCGTCGGCGCGGCGGGCGCCGCCTCGGACGGCGCTTCGACGCGCGCCGCGGGCGCGGGCCGCGCGGGCGCGGCGGTGGCCGCCGTCGCCCTCGGCGCGGAGGCCGCCCGCCCGAGGACGGTCTCGAGGTCCTTGTCTCCGCGACCGGAGAGCGTGACGAGGAACGTGCCGCCCGGGCGCTCGCGCGCGAGCGTCTCGAGCGCCGCGAGCGCGTGGCTGCTCTCGAGCGCGGGCACGATCCCCTCGCGCGCGCAGAGCCGATGGAACGCGGCGAGCGCGGCCTCGTCGTCGACCGCGACGTAGCGCGCCCGCCCCGAGTCCGAGAGGTACGCGTGCTCGGGGCCGACGCCCGGGTAGTCGAGCCCCGCGCTCACCGAGTGCGCCTCGACGATCTGCCCGTCGTCGGTCTGCAGCACGTAGGTGCGCATCCCGTGCAGGATGCCCCGGCGGCCGCGGCCGATCGTCGCCGCGTGCCGGCTCGTCTCGACGCCCTCCCCCGCCGCCTCGACGCCGATGAGCTCGACGGACTCGTCGCCGAGGAACGCGGCGAAGGTGCCGATGGCGTTGCTGCCGCCGCCGACGCAGGCGACGACCGCGTCGGGCAAGCGCCCGATCTTCTCGAGGATCTGCGCGCGCGCCTCGTCGCCGATCACCCGCTGCAGCTCGCGCACGATGGTCGGATACGGGTGCGGGCCCGCCGCGGAGCCGACGCAGTAGTACGTGTCGCGCACGTTCGTGACCCAGTCGCGCAGGGCCTCGTTCATCGCGTCCTTGAGCGTGCGCGAGCCCGACGTGACCGGGCGCACCGTCGCGCCGAGCAGCTCCATGCGCTTCACGTTCGGGGCCTGGCGGCGCACGTCCTCGGCCCCCATGTAGACCTCGCAGCGCAGGCCCAAGAGCGCGCACGCGGTCGCCGTCGCGACGCCGTGCTGGCCGGCGCCCGTCTCGGCGATCACGCGGGGCTTGTGCATGCGCGTCGCGAGCAGCACCTGACCGAGCGTGTTGTTCACCTTGTGCGCGCCCGTGTGCGCGAGGTCCTCGCGCTTGAGCCAGATCTCGGCGCCGAGATCGGCGGACGAGCGCCGCGCGCGGTAGAGCGGCGTCGGGCGACCGACGTAGTCCGCGTAGAGCGCGTCGAGCTCCGCGCGGTACGCGGGATCGGCGCGCGCCGCGTCCCAGGCCGCCTCGAGCTCCTCGAGCGCGGGGATCAGCGTCTCGGCGACGTAGCGCCCGCCGTACGGTCCGAACTGGCCGAGGCCCATGCGCGGGGGCTTAGCCCGCGGCGCGCGCGTTGGCTACGAAGCGCGCCACCGCGGCGAGGTCCTTGTCGCCCGGGGCGCGCTCGACGCCGCTCGCGACGTCGACGCCGAACGGGCGAACGCGCGCGACTGCCTCGGCGACGTTGTCCGGGGTGAGGCCGCCCGCGAGCCAGAGCTTCCTCGTGCGCGCGAGCGCGGCCGCCGCGTCCCAGTCGCACGGGACACCGGTCCCGCCCGGCAGCTCCCCGATGCGCGCGTCCGCGAGCAGCTCGTCGCCCGGGTAGCCCTCGGGCGTCGCGCCGCCGTCGAGGTGCACCGCCTTGTACGCCTCCGGCAGCCACCGCGCGACCTCGTCGGGCGGCTCGCTCCCGTGGAGCTGGATCCAGCGCACGCCGAGCGCGCGGATCGCCTCGATGCGCGCGGCGCCGGCGTCGACCACGACCGCGACCACGCGCACGCGCGCGCCGAGGGCTGCGGCGATCGCGGCCGCCGTCGCGTCGTCGCAACGACGGGGCGAGCGCGGCCAGAAGTTGAGCCCGATCGCGTCGGCGCCCGCGTCGGCGCATGCGCGCGCCTGCGCGAGCGACGTGAGCCCGCAGACCTTGACGCGGATCACAGGTTCAGGAGCTCTTGGACCTTGGCGATCACCTGCGGCGCCTGGATCGGCTTGGTGATGTACGCGTTCGCGCCGAGCGCCATCGCGCGCTGCCGGTCCTCGGTCGAGCCCTCGGTGGTGATGATGATGATCGGCACCGACTTGTGCGCCTCGTCCGAGCGGATGCGCTTGACGAGCTTGAGGCCGTCCATGATCGGCATGTTGATGTCGGTCACGATGAGGTCGAACTTCGCGCCCGCGAGCTTGCGCAGCGCGTCGACGCCGTCCTCGGCCTCGGTGACCGCGATGCGCTTGATCCGCGCCAGCGCGAAGACCAAGAGCTGCCGCATCATCGGAGAGTCCTCCACGACGAGACAGGAATAGTCAGCCATGACGCGCGCTCGCTCCGTTCGGGGTCAAGTGAGGGTGAGTCGATCGACGAGACCGGCGAGCGCTTCGTGCACGCCCGCCTCCCGCGAGTACAGGTTCGCCGCGATCAACGCCGTCGCGGCCTGGGATCCGAGCAGATGGAAGAGCTCGCGGTCCACCTCCGCCCAGCTCGACTTCTGCTCGAAGACGCTGGCGATCGCGATCGCGCCGACGGAGACGTCGCGCGCCATCAGCGGGATCGCCGCCACCGGCGCCTCGAGCGAGCCGGCCGGCTGCGGCGTCTCCGCGATGCGCGGGAGCCCCGTCAGGAGCACCTCGCCGAGGACCCCCTCGGCGGGGTGCAGCGACGGGAGCGCGGCGAGCTCCACGCCGTCCGCGCCGAGCGGGATCAGCCGCTCGCCCGCGCGCAGGTAGATCGCGAAGACCTCCGCGCCGACGAGCTGCTGCAAGAGCTCGCAGAGGTGCCTCATCACGCCGCGCACCGACAACGTCGAGTGCAGGTGCGAGCTCGCGATGTAGAGGTTCGCGAGGTCGTGCAGCTCCTGCTCGACCTGGAAGTGCTTGTCCTGCGTCTCGCGCGAGCTCTCCTCGAGCCGGCTCGAGCGATCGAGCAGCTCGCGGCGCTCGCGCTCGAGCGTCTCGACCTTGCGCAACAGATCGCGGATCGCGTCGTCGCTCGCGATCTGCGCGCGCAAGAGGCCGTTCTCCTCCTCGAGCGCGGCGAGCCGCGCGCGCAGGCGCTCGTTCTCTTCGATCAGCCCCTCGGTCAGCTCGACCCCGCGACGGATGAACTGGCGCACGAACGACTCACGCTCGCGGGTGAGGTCCACCGGCTTCTCGCTCTCGCGCACCCCATCGCGCTCGCCGCCTTCGTCGCTCATTGGCCGCCCGAGGCGCGATGATACACAAAACCCACCGGGCTCGGCCTAGCGTTCACCGAGCGCGACGATCCGCTCGCCGAGCAACCGCAAGGGGAGCGCGAGGTCCACGTGCCCGGTCTGGAGCGCCTTCTGGGGCATCCCGTCGAGGAGCGCGTCCTCGGGCTCCTGCGCGAGGAGCGCGCCCCCCGCGGCCTTGACGGCGGCGACGCCCGCGGCGCCGTCGTCGCCCATCCCCGTGAGCACGACGCCGAGCACCCGCGCGCCCGCCGCCGCGGCGGCCGACGCGAGCGCGCGGTCGCCGGAAGGGACGTAGCGATCGTCGGGCCCGGGCGGCGCCACCCGGACGGCGAAGCCATCGGCGACCGCGACCACGTCGACGCACAGGCCGCCCGGGCAGACGAGCGCGCGTCCCGCCCGCAGCCGGTCGCCATCGACCGCCTCGCTCACGCGCAGGCCCCCGAGCCGATCGAGGCGCTCCGCGAACGTGCGCGTGAAGCGCGCGGGCATGTGCTGCACGACGAGCACCGAGAACGCCATGTCCGATCGGAAGGTGGAGAAGAGATCCACGAGCGCCGACGGCCCACCCGTCGAGGCGACGATCACGACGAGCCGCGTGGGCGCGTCCTTGCGGGGGAGCGGCCGCGAGTCGTCCTTGGGGACGGTGCGCAGCATCGTCGAGACCGTGCGCCGCGCGCCCTCGTCGCGGATGGACGGCCGCAAGCGCTGAACCATCTCGACCTTCGCGATCAGCTCGTCGCGGATCTCGTTGAGGCGCTCGCCCGGCGCGGCGCTGGGCTTGGCGACGAAGTCGAGCGCGCCGAGCTCGAGCGCGCGGAAGACGTCTTGCTTGGCCGCGTGGCTCGACACGACGATCACGGGCACGGGCTTCTTCGCCATCACGAAGCGCAGGAAGCTGAAGCCGTCCATCCGCGGCATCTCGAGGTCCAGCGTGACGAGGTCGGGCGAGAGCGCGCCGACCAGGCGCAGCGCCTCCTCGCCGTCGGCGGCCTTGCCGACCACCGTGACCCCCTCGATCGTCGAGAGGATCTCCGCGATGCGCTTGCGGTTGAACGCCGAGTCGTCGACGACGAGGACGCGCAGCTCCCTCATCGCGCGCCCTCGGTGCCGAGCGGGCGGCGGTAGACCATGTCCGTCGCGAGGTGCACGAGCTCGAACGCCGTCGTGGCGTTCAGCAGGGACTCGCTGTGGCCGAGCAGGAGGTAGCCGCCCGGCGCGAGCCGCTCGTAGAACGTGTCGATCACCTGCCGCCTCGCCGCGTCGTCGAAGTAGATCAGCACGTTGCGGCAGAAGACCACGTTCGCGCGGCCGATCAACGCGCTCTTGTCGCGATCGAGGAGGTTGAAGTGACCGAAGTGGCACATCGCGCGGACGTGCGGGACGACCTCGAGGCCACCTGGGACGCGCTCGAAGTGGCGCGCGTGCACGGCGGGCATCGCGCGAAACGACGACGGCCCGTAGACGGCGCGGCGCGCGGTGGCGAGCACGCGCCGCGAGATGTCGTTGCCGAACACGCGCACGTCCCAGCCCTCGAAGAGCCCCGACTCCGCGACCAGGATGGCGATCGTGTACGCCTCCTCGCCCGTCGAGCAGCCGGCGCTCCAGATCGTCAGGTGCCGGCGGCCCTCCGCGGCGAGCCGCGCGTGGAGCGCCGGGAGGATCTCCGCCGAGAACGCGCGCAGCTGGTACTCCTCGCGGAAGAAGTACGTCTCGTTGGTGACGAGCGCGTCGACCGCCGCCTCGAGCTCCGCGCGCGCGGCGGGGTGGTAGAGCAGGTGGTGGTAGTACTGCGTGAAGTCCGAGAGCCCGAGCTCGCGCACTCGCTCGCGCAGCCGCCGCTCGAACAGGAAGGTCGTGTCCGGCCCGAGCTCCATGCCGCAGAAGCGGTTGATGAGCTCGCGCAACAGCCGGTACTCGTCCGGCTGGAGCCTGGGCCCCGCGTCGAAGAGCACGGACACGCGCTCAGCCCTCGGCCCCGAGCGCGGCGAGCGCGCGTTCGATCGCCTCGCGGACCAGCCGGTCCGCCTCGCGCTCCAAGCGGCGCTCGAGCGCGGCGCGCGCGTCCGGCGCGCGCAGCTCCCCGAGCAGCTCCGCGGCGAGCCGGCGCACGTCCCACGCGGCGTGCTCGAGCGCGAGCGCGACGCGGGCAGCGCGGCGCGGCCCGGGCCGGCGCGCGATCGAGCGCAGCGCCTCCTTCACGACCTCCGGGTCGCGCTGGCCGAGCGCCTCGACGAGGAGATCGTCGAGCGCGTCGTCGTCGAGCGTGCGCAGCGCCTCCATCGCGGCGAGCGCGACCCCGCGCCGCGAGTCCCCGACGAGCTCGCGCACCGAGGCGAGCGCCTCGCGGTCGCCGAGCGCGCCGAGCGCGCGCGCGGCGGCGGCGACCACCGGCTCGGATCCGGCGCGCAGCGCGAGGCGCAGCGGCGGCGCGCCGACCGCGGCGTCGAGGCCACCGAGCACCTGCACCGCGGCGAGCTGCACGTCCACCTCGTCGTCGGCGAGCGCGAAGCCGGCGAGCTCCGCCGCGAGGCTCGGGCCGAGCCGCGCGAGCGCGATCACCGCGGCGCGGCGCGCGCGCGGATCGTTCGCGTTGAGCGCCGCCTGCAGCCGGTCCGCCGCGCCCTCTCCGCCGACCGCGGCGAGCGCCGGCAAGAGCCCGGCGCCGAGCGCTCCGTCGAGCGCCATCCCGTCGAGCGCGCGCGCCACGGCGTCCGGCGCCCGCGCCGCGAGCGCCTCGAGCGCGTGGCCCGCGCGCCCGGCGAGCTCGCGCTCGAACCGCCCGGCCGCGTCGACCAGCGCGGGGGCGTCCTCGCCCTGACCGAGGCGCCCGAGCGCGTCGACGGCGACGCGCGCGAGCGCGACCTCCTCCGAGCTCAGCGCGTCGCGGAGCGCCGCGCGCAACGACGCCACGTCGGCGGGCGACGCGGCGACGTCCGACAGCTCGGCGGCCATCTCGAGGGCGGTCGCCGCGGCGCGCGGCGCGAGCGCCGGCACGCTCGCGAGCAGCGGCGCGATCGCGGCCGATCCCCAGCGCCGGATCGCGTCGAGCGCGGGCGGCGGGAGGCGGTCGTCGGCGGCGAGCTCGGCGGCGGTGGCGAGCCCCGCCTCGTCGTGCGCACAGAGCAGCACCCACGCCGCGGCCCGCCGCGCCGGCAGCGCGCTCGACGCGCACACCTCGCGGAGCCGCGACAGGGTCGACGCGTCGAGCGCGCGCGCGCGCTCCTTCAGCAGTCGCGCGGGCGCGCCGCCGCGGGCGAGCAGGCGCCCGAGCGCGATCGCCACCTCCGCCGCGACGGTCGGCGTCTCGTCGGCGAGCGCGTCGAGCAGCGCGCCGACCGCCTCGACGTCCTCCGAGTGGCCGAGCGTGCGCAGCGCGAGCCGGCGTACGAGCCGGTCCTCGAGCAGCGGCGCGAGCTCGCGGAAGCGCACCGTCGCCTCGAGGCGCTCGAGCCCCTCGAGCGCGGCGACCCGCTGCACCGGATCCTGCGAGGCCAGGTGCCCACGGAGCACCGCCTCGGCGCGCTCGCCGCCGACCCGCGCGAGCGCCTCGAGCGCCGCCTGCGCCGTGTTCGAGTCGCGATCCGAGGAGAGCTCGGCGAGCCGATCCACGCCCGCGCCGCCCGCGAACCCGAGCGCGGCCACGAGGAACTTGCGCGCGCCCTCGGGCACGCGCGGCAGCGCGACGAGCAGCGCGCTCGACGCGGCCGGCCCGATCCGCTCGAGCGCCTCGAGGGCGGCGTTGCGCAGCCCCACGTTCTCGTTCTGGACGAGCGCGTCGACGAGATCGGGGACGAGGCCCCAGGCCACCGCGCAGGCGGCCGCCACGCGCGCCGCCTCCTTGCGCACGCGCCAGTCCTCGTCGCCGAGCGCCACCACGAGCAGCGCTCCCCGATCGCTCGCCTCGCTCCGCTCGAGCGCGGCCGCCGCGCGCCTCCTCTCCTCGGCGTCCGGCCCGCTCACCGCGCGACTCCGTTGCCGAGCCGCTCGAGCCCGCCGAGGTCGAGCACCTCCGCGGCCGCCGCCACGCGGTCGACGTCGATCACGAACACGAGCCCCTTCTCGTACGGGTACACCGCGCGGATGCCGCGCGCCGCGTCGCCGACGCCGAGCTCGGGCACGCTGCGGCGCTCCTCGTCGTTCTTGCCGAACACGTCGGTGACCGCGTCGACGACGAGCCCCGCGAGCTTCTGGCCCACGCTGACGACGATCCACTTCGTGCGCCGCGTCTCGCCGCTCGGCGGCAGGCCGAAGCGGCGCCGCAGATCGAGCACGGGCACGACCTCGCCGCGGTAGTCCGCCACGCCGAGCACGGCGGGCGGCGCGTGCGGCAGCGGCACCAGCGGCAGCGGGCGCAGGATCTCGCGCACGCGGTCGATGTCGACGGCGTAGTGCACCTCTTGGATGGTGAAGCCGACCAGGTTCTTGTCGCGGCTGCCGCGACGACGCGCGAGGCTCGACACCATCACCTCCTCAAGAGCGGCACGGGGTCGAGCAAGATCATGATCTCGTCGGCCGCGGCGCCGCGCTCGACGGCGCCGGGCCGCCCGATACCGTACACGTAGTCGGAGAGATCGCCGGCGACGACCGCGGCGAGCTCGATCTCGTCGGGCGAGAGCCGGTAGACCTGGAAGACCTCGTCGACGAGCAGCCCGAGCACCTCGACCCCGGCGTCGACGAGCAGCACGCGCGCGCCGCGCGTGACCTCGCCGTGCGGCAAGCGCAGGCGGCGCCGAAGATCGATCACCGTCGTGATCCGGCCGCGCACCGAGAGGATCCCGAGCACGTCGCGCGGCGCGCGCGGCACCTCGGTGATGGGCGAGAGCTTGAGGATCTCGCGGACCGACGCGAGCGGCAGGGCGAAGCGCTCGCCCGCGAGCGCGAACGCGAGGAACTCGCGCGTCTGCTCGCCCATTCGCTCCGCGCGGCCCTTGGCGCGGCCGAGCGGCGCGGGCACGACGGTCTCCCGCCGCTGGATCGGGCCGCCGCTCACGCGCTCGCCTCGCCGCGCGCGCCGCGCGCCTCGGTCGCCGCGGTCGCCGCGAACACCTCCTCGAGGAGCGAGGGCGCGTCGAGCACGAGCACGACGCGCTGGTCGCCGAGGTCCGTCGCGCCCGCGAAGCCCCGCACCGAGCGCAGGCTCGGGCCGAGCGGCTTGATGATGATGTCCTCCTGCCCCTCGAGGCCCTCGACGACGATGCCGACGCGCCGCTGCCCGAGGGAGGTGACGACGACGTACTCCTTCACGCGCGCCTCCGCGGGCGTCTCTAGATCGAACAGCCGGGCGATGCGGCAGATCGGCAGCGTCGCGCCGCGCAGCGTGATCACCTCGCGCCCCTCGACGGTGCGCACCTCGCGCGGGTCGAGGAGCAAGGCCTCTTGCACCACCGTGAGCGGGATGCAGTACGTGCGGCCCGCCGCGCGCACGATCAGGGCGCTGATGATCGCGAGCGTGATCGGCAGCGTGATCGTGAACTTGGTGCCGACGGCGGGCTGGCTGTGCACGTCGACGACGCCGCCGAGCCGCGCGATGTGCGTCTTGACGACGTCCATGCCGACCCCGCGCCCGCTCAGGTCGCTCACGTGCTCGGCCGTGCTCACGCCGGCGAGGAAGATGAGCGCGAGCTTGTCCGATCGCGCGAGCTCGGCGCCCCCCTCGGCGGTGATCGCGCCGCGCGCGACCGCGCTCGAGACGATGCGCTCCTCGTCCATCCCGGCGCCGTCGTCCTCGATCTCGATGACGACGTGGTTGCCCTTCTGGTACGCGTTGAGCGCGAGCGTCCCGACGCGGCTCTTGCCGAGCCGCTCGCGCTCGTCCGGCGTCTCGATGCCGTGATCGATCGCGTTGCGGATGAGGTGCAGCAGCGGATCGGTCAGCTCCTCGACGATGAGCTTGTCGACCTCGGTGTCGGCGCCGCTCACCGCGAGGCGCACCTCTTTGCCGTGCTCGCGCGCGACCTGCCGCACCGCGCGCGCGAGCCGGTCGAACGTCTGCCCGAGCGGCACCATGCGCACGTCGAGGATTCCGTCCTGCAGGTCGTCGAGGTGCCGCTCGAACCCGCGATGGATGCGGTGGAGCTCGGCGGCGAGGGCGCGCAGCTCGGGCACGCCGCGCAGGCGATCGAGGACCTTGCCGACGCTGCTCTTCACGATCCCGAGCTCGCCGACCACGTTCATCAAGTGATCGAGCTTGCCGATGTCCACGCGCACCGTCTTGGCGACGGCGCGCAGCGAGAGCGCGTCCGCGCCGCCGTCGTGCCCCGGCGCGGGCGGGGCGAGCCCGGACGGGGGCGGCGGGAAGCGGGTCGGCGGGGACGCCGGTTGCTGGGTCGGAGCGCGCGCGGGCGGCGGGATCGTCGCGCTCGGCGCCACCTTGGCGACCGCCTCGAGCTCCGCCTCGTCCGGGAGGGCGAGCGCGTTGCGCAGCTCGCGCACCGTGGCGCGGCTCGCGAACAGCACCTCGAGCTCGATCGAGTCGTCGTCGCCCCCGTCCATCGACGGCAGATAGGTGATGATCTCCGCGATCGGCTTCGCGCGGCTCTTGAGGTCCTCTAGGTCGGTGTCGATCGAGCTGAGCGCGTAGCGCACGCGCAGCCGATAGAGCGGGACGCCCTGATCGATGTTCGTGCGCAGGCGGTGCTCCTCGTACTCGGTGAGCACCGAGAGCACGCCGGTGTCGAGCCCGAACGCGGCGAGGTCGGGCGGAGGCGGCGCCGGCCCACCGAGCTGGCTCTGGATCCTGCGGTGGAAGGCGCCGAGATCCGGCCGCGGCGCGTCGGGCGCCGAGGCGAGCAGGCGCTGGAGCACCTCGACGCCCTCGAAGAGCACGTCGAGCACCTCCTGCGAGAGCTCGACGCGTCCGAGGCGGAGCTGGTCGAGCAGGTCCTCGAGGCCGTGCGCGACCTCGCCGAGGTCGTAGAACCCGAACATCCCCGCGATGCCCTTGAGCGTGTGCACGCCGCGGAACACGGAGTTGATGAGGTCGGGATCGGGGTGGCCCTCCTTCTGCCCGTGGTCGAGCACGAGCAGGTCGCGCGAGAGCAGCTCGATAATCTCCTGCGCCTCGGCGATGAACTCCGCGCGGACTCCGTCCTCGTCCTCGGTCACGTCGAGGCCTCGGCCACGAGGCGCGTGACCGCCTCCGTGAGCGCCTCGGCGGTGAACGGCTTGGCGAGGTAGGCGTTGGCCCCGAGCCCGAGGCCGCGCTCGCGGTCGCGCGCGGACGCCTCGGAGCTGATGATGAGCAGCGGCGTCGCCGCGTGCTTGTCGCTCGAGCGCATGAAGCGGATGAGCTCGAGCCCGTTCACGTCGGGCATGTTGATGTCGATGATCGCGACGTCGAACGCCTCGCGCGGGAGGATGCGCAGCGCCTCGAACCCGCTCTCGGCCTCGACGACCTCGCGCGCGACGCCGCCCTCCTCGAGCGCGGCGCGCACGAACGCGCGCATGGCGCTGGAGTCTTCGACGACGAGGACGCGCGTGGTCACGATTCTCCGATTCTCACAAATCGCGGCGCCGGGGTCGACTCCCGAGCGATCCGGGCGGCGCCGAGTGCGGCGACTCCCTCACCGCATGAAGCTGCGGCCGCGCACGAACGCGCTCTCGGACTCGCCGATCTCCGCGAGCGCGCGCAGGAACCGGAACGTGTAGATCCCCGTCGCGTGGCCGTCGCCCCAGCCGAACTGGAGCGCGTAGGTGCCGACCTCCTCGATCGAGGCGAGCTCGAGGTTCAGCTCGTCCGCCCCCTCGACCCACGCGACGGGGCCGTGGTGCCCCTGGCAGTGCGCGCACGGGCAGAAGCCCCGCAGGATCGCGTGCCGGTAGGCCGTCGTGACTCCGTCGGACCAGTCGATCTCCAACCGGCGCGCACCCTCGGGCGCGCGCACCTCCACCGGCGTCACCGGCTCGCTCATGGGTGTGTCCTCCCGTTCGAGCCCCGAACCTGGTCCCGCATCGCGCCCGCCGCCAGCGGCTTGCCGAGGTGCCACTCGAGGAACGCGCGCAGCGGCGCGAGGCCCGCCAGCCCGAGGTCGGGGTCGTCCTCGTCCCACGCGCGGGTGCCCGCGCGCAGCATCGCCATGCGCAGCGGCCCCGCGAGGACGTGCGGACCGCCACCGCACGCGCGACACACGATCGCGCCGGCGCGCGGCGCGAACAGCGCCGCCTTGCCCGCGGGGGCGGGCCGCCCGCACGATCCGCAGCGCTCCAGGTTGGGGGCGTGGCCGGTCAGCGCGAGCAGCCGCAGCGCGAACGCGACGTGGACGCGATCGAGCGCCTCCGGCGCCGCGTCCTCCACCCGCTCGAAGAAGCGCGCCACCGTCGGCAAGAGGCGCGCGTCGGGCGCCTCGTGCGCGCTCGCCGTCTCGCGCACCAGCTCGAGCCCGGCCGCGGCGGCCGCGATCCGGTCGAGGCTCGCGAGCACGCGCGGGAAAGCGCGCACGACCCGCGCCTGCGCGAGGCGGCCGACCTCGCCGCGGCCGAGCGCGAGCTCCGCCTCGAGCAGCGCGTACGGCTCGAGCGCGCCGGCGAACCGGCGGCGGCTCTTGCGCGCGCCTCGCGCCATCAGCGCGACCTTACCGTGCGCCTCGGTCAGCAGCGTGACGATGCGGTCCGCCTCACCGTAGTCGACGGAGGCGAGGAGGACCGCCGCCGTCGTCTCCGTGCGCGCCACGAGCGGAGAGCTCAGGTCCGCGCTTCGGCGAGCTCGAGCGACACGCTCGACAGCTCGATGGGCGTGTCGCGGTGCCGCGGGCGCATGACGATCGAGAGCGCGAGGGTGAACAGGATCAAGAGGATCACCAACGCGATCGCGATCCCGAACCGGCGGCCGCCCTCGGCGGGCTGCACGCTGGTGAGCGGGGCGACGCCCGGGTCCTCGGCCGGGCGGGGCTCGTCGCGGCGCGCGTGGCGCTCGAGCACGTCGGCCGGGTCCAGCCCGACACTCTGCGCGTAGGACTTGAGGAACCCGCGGACGAACACCTCGCCGGGCATGCGGTCGAGCTCGTCGCCCTCGAGCTGGTGCAGGGTGCGGAGCGGGATGCGGGTGCTCTGCGCGACCTCCTCGAGGGAGATCTGGCGCAGCTCTCGTTCGTGGCGGAGGTAGGTTCCGAGTGAGTCCATCGCTGTGCTCTCCGCGGGCGAGTTCAGGCCCCACCACCCGCCTCGCCCGGCGGAGCCGATCCTCTAGCACGATCTCCGGACGGATCGGATCGAAGATCGACGCAATCCAGTGATTTCGCGGGTTTAACCCTACAGGATCACGTGCGAAACGCCCTGATCCGGGTCCCCGAGGGCGATCGTCGAGGGCCTCGTGCGGGGGCGTGTCGCGGGCGATCCGTCGGGATCACGGGTGATCCGTCGCACGACGTCTTGCGGGTCTGCGCGGCTCGCTCAGGGGGCCTCGCCGCCCGCGCTCGCCGCCGCGCCGGTGGCGCCGCCCTGACCCTCGAGCATGCGATGACAGGCCTGCCCGTCGTCGGTCTCCGCCGACAGCTCGACGCAGCGCTCGAGGTCGGAGATCGCGCCCGCGCGGTCGCCGACGTACGCCCGCACCTCGCCGCGCAGCCGCCAGGCCGCTTGCATGCTCTGGCACGCCCGGTCCTCGAGCCCGAGCAGGTGGTCGAGCCGCTGCTGCGCCGCCTCGCGCTGGTCGAGGGCGACGTGGACCTCCGCGAGCCGGAAGAGCGCGACGCAGTGCCCCGGGTCGCGCTGCACCGCTTGGCGCGCGACCAGGAGCGCGTCCTCGAGCCGGCCGAGCTCGCGGTACGCCCAGGAGAGGTTCGCCCACGTGAGCGGCTGGTGCCGGTTCATCAGATCGCTCGAGGCCTCCTCGAGGATCGCCGCGGCCTCCTCGTAGCGCTCGGCGTTGTTGTAGAGCACGCCGAGCGCGTTGCGCGCCTCGGACGGAAGGCCCGCGCGGCTCTCGCTCGACCCGTGCGCGCGCAGCGCTTCGCGCATGTGCCGCTCCGCGCGCGCGAAGTCCTGCCGGTGGATCATGAAGAGGTTGCCGACGAGCAGGTGCGCCTCGGCGTTGTCCGGGTCGAGCTCGATCGCGGCGAGCAGGTGCTCGAACGCGCCGGCGACGTCGGACTCGCCGTAGAGGCCGACCGCGAGGTCGTACTCGCGCTGCGAGCGCAGGAGCTGCTCCTGCGAGACGCCGCCGCACCCGGCGAGCGCGATCGCGACCGCGAGGACCGGGGCCAGGCGAGCCACGTCACGCGTCATACGAGCCCTCCGCGCGCTTCCTCTTTCTTGCCGAGCAGCTCGTAGAGCTCGCGCAGCGCCGCGAGGTCGGGGACGATGATCCGCTCGTCGTGGATGCGGATGTAGCCGCCATCGCGCAGCTGCTGGACCGCGCGCTTGACCGCGTCGACGTCGAGGCCGACGCGGCTCGAGAGCTCGAGCGGCGAGATCGACAGGACGTGCCCTTCGGGCGTGCGCTCGTGGAGCGCGGCCAGGCGCAGGAGCGTGTTGACGACGCGGCTCGGCCGGTCGCGCAGCATCGCGTTCTCGAGCTGCTCCTCCGCGTGACGCAGGCGCCGGACGACCTGCTCGACCAGGCGCAGCGCCACGTCCGGGTTGCTCGAGAGCAGGACCCCGAAGGTGCGCCGATCGAGCGCGAGCGCGGAGACGTCCGTCAACGCGACCGCCGCGGCGCCGCGCCGCGCGGAGGTCATCAGCGCGTCCTCTCCGAAGAGATCGCCGGGGCGCAGCACCGTCAGGCTCCGTTCGGTCGAGCGGATGCGCTTCACGAGCCGCACCCGTCCGTCCTGGATCAGGTAGCAGTGGGTCGCCTCGTCGCCCTCGGCGTAGATCGGCGCGCCCGCCTCGAACGACCGTCCGAACCGCGAGAACAGCTGCGCACGCTCCGCATCCCCGAGCTCGTCCACGCCCGCTTGGTACTAGGAAGCGCTCGCCCGAGCAACCGGCGGAGCGCCAAAAGGTCGTTGCCCCCCGCGGCGGGCTCACTCCGCGAGGTGGCAGGCGACCTGGTGCCCCTCGCCGATCGCGCGCAGCGCCGGCACCTCGCGATCGCACAGCCCCCGCTTCGCGATCGCGCAGCGCGGGTGGAAGTGGCAGCCGGGCGGCGGATCGAGCGGGCTCGGCACGTCGCCCTCGAGCACGATGCGCGCGCGCTCGCGCTTCGGATCGGGCACCGGCACCGCGCTCAGCAGCGCGCGCGTGTACGGGTGCTTGGGCTCGCGGTGGAGCGCCGCGCTCGGCGCGAGCTCGACGACGCGCCCGAGGTACATGACGGCGATCCGCCGGCTGACCAGCTCCACGACCTTCAGGTCGTGCGCGATGAAGAGGTAGCCGAGGCCCAGCTCGTCCTGCAGCTCGCCGAGCAGGTTGACGATCTGCGCCTGGATGGAGACGTCGAGCGCGCTGATCGGCTCGTCGCAGACGATGAAGCGAGGCCTCACGGCGAGCGCGCGCGCGATGCCGATCCGCTGGCGCTGCCCACCCGAGAACTCGTGCGGGTAGCGGCTCGCGTGCTCCGGGCGCAGGCCCACCTTCGCGAGCAGGTCGGCGACGCGCGCCTCCTCCTCGGCGTCGTCGGCGACGAGCCCGTGGATGCGCATCGCCTCGCCGATCGTGGCGCGCACCGTCATGCGCGGGTTCAGCGAGCTGTATGGGTCCTGGAAGATGATCTGCATGTGCCGCCGCAGCGGCCGGAGCGCGGCGGCGTCGAGCCGCGTGATGTCCTGGCCCTCGAACCGGATCGAGCCCGCGGTCGGATCGAGCAGGCGCAGCACCACGCGCCCGAACGTGCTCTTGCCACACCCGCTCTCGCCGACGAGGCCGACCGTCTCGCCGGGGTGGACCTCGAGATCGACGCCGTCGACCGCCTTGATCGGGCGCTTGCGCACGCCGAACGGGCCCTCGCGGTGCACGAAGTGCTTCGTGAGCCCCTCGACCGAGACGAGCGGCTCGCTCACGCGCGGGCTCCGTCGCGGTACGGCCCGCCCTCGTGGGCGAAGCACGCCACGTCGCGGCGCGCGCCGATCGGCGCGAGCGGCGGCTCGCTCTCGCGGCAGCGCTCCCTCACGAGCGGGCAGCGGTCTTGGTAGCGGCACCCCCGCGGCAGCCGCGACAGATCGGGCACCATCCCCGCGATCGTCGGCAGCCGCAGCCGCCCGCTCGCCGACCGCTCGGCCGCGCCGTAGCCCGGGATGCTCGCGAGCAGCCCGCGCGTGTAGGGGTGCGCGGGCTCGGCGAAGAGCTCCGCGGTCGGCGCGCGCTCGACGATCTTGCCCGCGTACATCACCACCACCTCGTCGGTCAGCTCGGCCACCACCCCGAGGTCGTGCGTGATGAAGAGGATGCTCATCCCGAGCCGCGCCGAGAGCTCGCCGAGCAGCTCGAGGATCTGCGCCTGGATCGTCACGTCGAGCGCCGTCGTCGGCTCGTCCGCGATCAACAGCTTCGGCTCGCACGCGAGCGCGATGGCGATCACCACGCGCTGCCGCATGCCGCCGCTCAGCTCGTGCGGGAAGGCGTCGACGCGCTTCTCGGGCGCCGGGATCCCGACGAGCGAGAGCATCTCGATCGCGCGCGCGCGCGCCTCCTTCGCGGACGCCCCGCGGTGCTGCCGTACCGCCTCGCCGATCTGCTTCCCGATGCGCTGCACGGGGTTCAAGCTCGACATCGGCTCCTGGAAGATCATCGAGATCTCGTTGCCGCGCAGCGCGCGCATCTCGCGCTCCGGCAGCGTGACGAGGTCGCGCCCGCGGAAGCGGATCGCGCCGCGCTCGATCTCGCCGGGGGGCGAGGGCAAGAGGCGCATGATCGACAGGCTCGTCACGCTCTTGCCGCAGCCGCTCTCGCCGACGACGCCGAGCGTCTGCTTCTCCGCGAGCTCGAACGAGATCCCGTCGACGGCGCGGATCGTCCCCTCGTCCGTGTGGAACGCGGTCACGAGGTCCTCGACGCGGAGCAGCGGCTCGCCCATGGCGGCGCGCAGGATACCCCACTGCTACCATTGGCAGGTGACCTCGACGCGGGCCTGCGTTCCCCTCCTCGTCCTCGCGCTCCTCGCGCTCGCGGGCCCGGCCGCCGCGCAGCAGGGGCTCGGCGGGCGCCTCGACGACCCCACCGGACGGACGCCGACGCGCGCCCGCGCAGCGCCGAGCGAGGCGCCGGCAGCGCCGCCGGCGACAGGCGGAGCGCGAAGCGACGCGGAGGTCCCCGCGCCGCCGCCCGCGGGCTACCGCGTCGAGGTCCCCGAGCCGCCCGGCGTCGACGGCCCGCGCTCCGAGACCGACGCGCGCATCAGCGACCGGCTCCGGATGCTCGACGCCTCGTTCAACATCCTCGGCGCGCAGGGCCTCAACTACACGAACGCGGTCCTGTCGCTGATCATCGGCTCCGCGCAGGTCGTCGTCGGCAGCGTGTTCCTCGAGATCGGCCCGCCGTGGGACTTCATCGCGCCGATCTTCATGGTCACGGGCGGCGTGCAGGTGCTGCGCACGATCGTCGTCGACTTCATCCTGCGCCCGAACCCGCAGCCGGTCGCGCTCGAGTACCTCTCGATGCGCAGCGGCAACCGCGCCGAGCGCCTCGCGCGGCTGCGCTTCGGCGAGCAGCAGCTCGAGCGCCTCGCGGAGCAGTCGGCGATCCTCCGCTACGTCGACACGGGCTTCAACGTCGCCGGCGCCGCCGCGCTGGTCGGCGCGTACTTCGGCATGCGCCCCGACGGGGACTTCCAGGAGTTCGAGCTGATCTTCTTCATCGGGCCGGCGATCTCGCTCGTGATGGCGATCGTGAACCTCTTCTCGGCCTCGAACGCCGAGCGCCGCTGGGAGGCCTACCGCACCATGCGCGAGCGCATGGGCGGCGACCTCGTGGAGCTCACGCCCACGTTCGCGATCGATCCGTTCTTCGGCGGCGGCTCCGCGGGCCTGACCGGCCGGTTCTGAGCGGGGGGGGGCGCCGCTGCTACTCGCAGCCGAGGTGGCGGACGGTGAGGCCGGGGCGCGGCGTCTGCGTGAACGCGTCGGGCGGGACCTCGACGTTGAGGTCGAGGCGCTCGAAGCGCACGCGCGTGTCGGCGCCGTTGCCCGGATCCTCGAACCGCACGGTGAACGGCATCACGACGCCGCGCCCTTCTGCGTCGCGCGGGTCGACGACGAAGCGATAGTCGTCGTAGGTCACGCGCCACTGGAGCCGCCCGTCCGGGTGGAAGACCTCGCTCCGCCGCAGGCGCATGCGCTGCGCCTCGGGCGGCGCGTCGCGGTCCGCCTCGCGCACCTCGAGCTCGAGCTCCTGGCGGCGCCCGTCCGCGTCGCGCAGCGTCACGCGGTAGCGGCCGCCCTCGCAGCGCACCACGCGCGCCTCGGCGTCGATCTCGGGCGACTCGCCGAGCAGGAGGCGCGTGACCTGCGCGGCCGACAGCCGCAGCCCGAGCAGCCGCTCGATGTTCGCCTCGCAGGTCGGGCCGACGAAGAACTCGTTCTCGCGCAGGTCCGTGAGCGCGAAGCGCTCGCCGTCGCTCGTGAGGATCGCCGCGGCCCCGAACTGGGTCATCGCGTCGAAGCGCACGCGGTCGTCGCGCTCGACGAACATCAGCACCGTGCCGCGCACCCGGCCGTCTCCGTCGCGGCGATCGACGGAGGCCTCGGCGCGGAGCACGCGCGCCGGGCGCCGCATGTCGCGGTAGCTCGCGAGCACCTCGCTCGCCTCGGCGAACGTGTGCAGAGGGCACGCGGGGCCCGAGCAGCCGGCCGCGACCGCCGCGAAGGTGGCCGCGCACAGGGCGCGCCTCATCGCACGATCCCTTCGATGACCTCGAGCGCGAGCTCGTAGCGCCCGAACGGCGGCATGATGTACGCGCCGTCGACGCGATCCGCGACCGACGCGAGCATCTCGCGCGCGATGCGCACGCCCTCGGCGCGCCCCTCGGGCCCGCCGCCCGCGCGGCGCATGCGCTCGCGGATCGGCTCGGGGATGCTCATCCCGGGCACCTCGTTGTGGAGGAACTCCGCGTTGCGGTAGCTCGCGAGCGGCAACAGCCCGACGAGCACCGGGATCCCGAGCGGCCTGACGTCGTCGAGGAAGCGATCGAGCACCTCCGGGTCGTACACCGGCTGCGTCATCACGACCTCGGCGCCCGCGTCGCGCTTCTGCGCGAGGCGGCGCAGCTCGCGCTCGTAGTCGCGCGCCGCCGGCTCGGCGCCCGTCGCGCACAGGAACGAGGTGGCCGCGTCGAGCGGCTTGCCGCCCGGGTCGAACCCGCGGTTGAGCCCGTTGACGATCCGCAGCAGGCCCACCGAGTCCACGTCGTAGACGGGCGTCGCGTCGGGGAAGTCGCCCATCTTCGGCGGGTCGCCGGTGATGATCACGAGGTCGCGCACGCCGAGCTCGTGCGCGGCGAGCAGGTGCGCGACGAGCCCGAGGAGGTTCCGGTCCCGCGTCGTCACGTGCATCAGCGCGGGCATCCCGAGCGTCTCCTGGATGCGGTGACAGAGCGCGAGGTTGCCCATGCGCGCGGTGGCGCGCGCGCCGTCGGCGACGTTGATCACGTCGACGCCGCCGTCCTTCAAGAGGCGCGCGCCCTCGAGCGCGCGCTCGAGCGAGAGCCCGGGCGGCGGGTTCACCTCGACCGACACGACGAAGCGGCGCGAGGCGAGCGCGGCGCCGAGCGCGCCCTTGTCGGCGAGCGCGGTGACCACGACGCCGGGCGCGACCTCCGGAGGCCGCTCGAGATCGCGCGTCGCGGAGCTCGCGACCTCGGGGGGCGAGCTGTCGCGCGGGGGCTCCTCGCCGCGCAGCATCCGCGCCGCCGCGGCGATCTTGCGGACGTGATCGGCGGTCGTCCCGCAGCAGCCGCCGACGCCCCGCACGCCCGCCTTGAACAGCCGGCGCGCGTACACGAGGAAGTACTCGGCGGTGGCCATGTACGCGAGGCGCCCCTCGACGCGGCGCGGCAGGCCCGCGTTCGGCTGCGCGACCACCGGCACGCCGACGTCGAGCATCCGCGTGACCATCTCGTAGACCCCCGCGGGGCCGTCGGCGCAGTTGACGCCGATGGCCTCGACGCCGAGGTCCGCGAGGCGCTTGGCCATCTCCTCGGGCCCGGTGCCGTCCGCCATCGTGCCGAAGGCGTCGAACGAGACGCTCGCGAGGATCGGCACCGCGCCGCGGGAGCCGGCGCGCGCGCCCTCGATCGCGAGGGTGAGCTCCTCCGGTTGCCGGAACGTCTCGAGCGCCAAGAGATCGACGCCGGCCTCGGCGAGCGCCGCGGCCTGCTCGCGGAAGGCCGCGCGCAAATTGGCTTTCTCGCTATCCGGCACGGTCTTGAAGACCCGGCCGCTCGGGCCGATCGAGCCGGCCACCCAGGCCTTGTCCCGCGCGACCGCCCGCGCGAGCTCGACGGCCGCGCGGTTGATCGCCTCGACCTCGCCCTCGAGCCGGTGGGACGCCAGCCGGTAGCGGTTCGCGCCGAACGTGTTGGTCGTCAGCACCTCGGCGCCGGCCTCGAGGTGCGCGCGGTGGATCGACTGGATCAGGTCCGGCTTCAGGAGCGTCTGCTGGTCGAAGTTGCTCGTGAACAGCACGCCGCGCTCGTAGAGCGCCGTCCCCATCGCGCCGTCGAACACGACCGGCCGCTCCTTGAGGACCTCGATCAGAGCCCGCGCGGGTCGCTCCGCCATCGCGCGTGGCATGCCTCAAAGCCACGATGGCGACAAGTGCGGCGCCCACGCCGTCGAACGCGCCATCGAGACCAGCCCGGGGTTGGAACGTGCTCCTCCAGAGATCAAAGCTCGACGCGGTTCGAGCACTGCGCGGTCGTCCCGCACCCGGACGCCTGCGCGGGATCCGCGTTGCAGGTCGTGCGCGCTCGGTCGAGGCAGGCCGCGCAGGCGCCGCCGTCGGCCTCGACGCACGCGCCGCACGCGATCCACTCGAAGATCACGCACCGTCGCTGCAGGCCGAGCGGGTTGCCCGCGAGCGGCATGCGGCTGCCGCACACGTCCATGGAGCTCGCCGCCGCCACCTTCAGGAACAGGAGCGACTCGTCCGCGGCGGACGGCTCGATCATGCGCATCCCGGTGGCGCGGCACTGCGCGCCGTCCGCGACCTGTCCGCCCGCGACGAGGCGCGCGTGCACACCCTCGGCGCCGCCCGTCGCGAGGTCCAGCCGGCCGGCGGGGTCGTCCTCGTCGTGGCACCGCGAGCTCGCGCAGCTCGGCGCGATGATGCGCTCGTAGATCGACGGCCAGCGGACGTCGACGCACGTGCGCTCGCACTCCGGGACCGTGTAGCCCGCGGGGTTGGGCCGACGGCTGTCCACCGTCCGCTCCACGACCGGCGTCCCGCACGAGAGCCAGTTGCGCAGGATCTCCTCGGCCTCCGCGCGGCGCGCGGGGTCGGGGTCGAGCAACGTCGGCATCGGCCGGAACGTCGTGCCGTCGTCGTCGAAACGATCGAAGACGAGGTCCTCCTCCGGTGCGCCGCCGCACGCCGACGGGGTGACCTGGCACCGGTACGCCTCGCCGGCGCCGCCGGTGGGCGGCATGCGGCCGAGCTGCACCTGCTGCAGGATCGCGCCGCGCATGCGCAGCGCGCGCGTCTGGTGATCGACCAGACGCTGGACGGCCGCGGTCTCCGCCTCGCTGCTCGTCGCGGCGAGGCGCACGTCGAAGCCGAGCCCGAGCGGCACGCCGAAGCGGTCGGCGAGCGGGATGTCGTCCGCCGCGTGGCAGAAGCCGCCGTTGCCGCAGCTCGTCTGCAACACCGCCTGCCCGGCGAACGCCGGCAGACCGTCCGCCGTGTAGACGATCTCGCGCACGTCGAAGGTCTCGCAGGGCCCGGGCCCCGGCAGACAACCGGTCGCGCCGAGGGCGGTGAGGACGAGCCAGCGCTTCATCGCCCGAGGATGGTAGCAGACCTCGCGCTATGCTCCGCGCATGTCGCGCGTCCTCGGGCTCCTCACACTCTTCGCCCTGACCTCGGCGTGCACGCCGGCCATCCCCGACGGGCGCTTCGCCTGCGCCGCCGACGACGACTGCCCGCCCGGCCAGCGCTGCGCGCTGCCCCGCGGGCGCTGCCACCTGCCCGACGGAGGCTGAGCCATGTGCCGCAACATCAAGCTCCTGCACCACTTCGAGCCGCCCGCGACCGAGGAGGAGATCCGCGCCTCGGCGCTCCAATACGTCCGCAAGGTCAGCGGGATCACGCGCCCCTCGCAGGCGAACCGCGAGGCGTTCGAGCAGGCGGTCGACGCGATCACCGCGATCACCGCGCGCCTGCTCCTCGAGCAGCTCGTGACGGCCGGCCCGCCGCGCGACCGTGAGCGAGAGCGCGAGCGCGCGGCCGAGCGCGGCCAGAAGCGGGAGGCCCAGTTACGCGCCCGTTACGGAGGGTGAGCGACCCCATCGACACACCCGCGCGCTCGATGCGATGATCGCCATCGGGATGAGGGACGGGACGACGCCGAGCGGCGGCCTGCCCCGGGCGGGGGCAAGACGCGACAGGGCGCGCTCGAGGAGCGGCTCGGGGCGGAGCGGTACGCACGTGCGCGCGCCGCGCGCGGCGGGGTTCGTCGGCCGCGAGCGGGAGCTCGATCGACTGCTCGCGCTCGCCGAGCGGGGGGAGCTCGCGATCGCCTGGATCCACGGCCCGGGCGGCGTCGGCAAGACGTCGCTGCTCCGCGAGGTCGAGCGGTGGGTCCGCGGGACGGGCCGCCCCACCGCGCTCGCGCGGCTCGACCGCGTCGCGCCGAGCCCGGCGGCGATCGGCGCGGCCCTCGGCGAGGCGCTCGGCGCGCCGCACGCGCGGGGCCTCGCCGCGCTGCTCGCGCGCGACGACGCGCCCGTGATCTTGCTCGACGCGCTCGAGGCGACGCCCGCCCTCGAGGCGTGGCTCGCGGACGAGCTCTCCGGGGCGCCGCGCGCCGGCGGGCTCGTGATCGTCGCGTCGCGGGACGCGCCCTCGCGCGAGTGGCGCGTGCCCGCCCTCGAGCGGCGCCTCGTCCGCCTCGCGCTCGGCAACTTCGATCCCGACGAGTGCGACGCGTACCTCGCCCAGCGCGGCGTCCCGTCCGAGCGCCGCCCCGCGCTCGTCGCGTTCACGCGCGGCCACCCGCTCGCGCTCGCCCTCGCGTCGGAGGCGCCCGACGCGCCGCCCCCGACCGACCCGGCGAGCCCCCGGCCCGAGGTGCTCCACGCGCTGCTCGACGCGCTCGTCGAGCGCTCGCTGCCGCCCGCGCGACGCCGCGCGCTCGAGTGCCTGGCGATCGTGCCCGCGCTGACCCAGTCGATGCTCGAGCACCTCGCGCGCGACGACGACCCGCTCGAGACCTTCCGCTGGCTGCAAGCGCGGCCGTACGTGCGCGCGAGCCACGACGGCTTGGTCGTCCACGACCTCGTGCGCGACGTGCTCGTCTCGGACATGCGGTGGCGCCACCCCGAGGGGTACGCCGCGCTCGCGACGCGCGCGGTGGAGAAGTACGCCGAGGAGCTCGGCGCGCGTGGCGCGAGCGCGCGCGCGCCGGCCCTCGCGCTCGCGTGGATGTTCTGCCGGCAGCCCGCCGTGCGCCGCACGTTCGAGAAGGCGGCGGACGAGCTCTACTTCGACGACCTGCGCGACGAGGACGTGCCCGCGCTCGCCGCGCTCGTCGAGCGCGAGGACGGCGCGAGCGCGCGGCGCGCGTGGGAGCGCTCGCTCGCGTGGCAACGACGAGCGAGCAGCGTGGCGCGCGACGGGTCGCGGCGGGCGCGCGGGCTCTGGGTCGAGCTCGTCTTCGCGCCGGGCGCGCGCCCCGACGCGACGGGGGACCCCGCCCTCGAGGTGATCGCCGAGGCGCTCGACGCGCTGCGCCTCGAGCCGCACGAGCGAGGTTCGCTGCAACGCTGGCAGCTCGACGTCGACGCGGGCCGGGCGATCGGCGCGACGATCTCGCTGCGCGTCGCGCACGACGCGCGCGTCCTGCTCGGCACGCCCAACCTCGCCGTGCGCTGGATCGCGGCGCCGAGCGGGTTCAAGTGGGCGCGCGTGTGGGAGTCGCGCGGGTACGTGCGCCTGGACCGGACCTTCTCGATGGACGGACGCGAGCACGCGATCTGGCAGCTCGATCTACGCGGGACGCGGGTCGCCGAGTACGTGCGCGCGGCGTTCGTCGGCGCAGGCGCCGTACCCACCGAGACGCTCGCCCCGCGCGCCGCGCCCGCGGCCCCCGCGATCACCGTCGCGGCGCTCCGCGAGAGCCTCGCCGCGCTGCACGACCCGGCCGCGTTCGTGCGCACCCCCCTCGCGCAGCTCGCGCCGGCGCGCGGTCGCGACGCGAGCCCGCGCGCGCGCGTGGCGCGCTTTCGCGCGCAGATCGAGCGCGCCTTGGCCACGATGGAGGGCACACCCCGCGGCGCCCGCCTCAAGCGCGCGATCGAGGCGACCTACCTCTGGCCGCTCGGCGACTCGCAGGAGCGGATCGCGGAGGCGCTCCACCTGCCGTTCCGCACGTACCGCGACCACCTCACGCACGGGCTCGCAGAGCTGGCGCGCCGCCTCGCCGCGTGACGAGTGGACAACGCGCCGTGCGCGCTCAATGCTCCGGGCGCGGGATGAGGACACCGAGCGCGGAGATGCGAGCGCTGGCGCGCGTGGGCCAGCGCGTCGGGGAGCACTACCTCGTCGAGGAGCTCCTCGGCCTGGGCGCGATGGGTAGCGCCTGGGCGGCGCGCGACGAGCGCACGGGCGAGGCGGTCGTCCTCAAGGTCCACGAGGAGGGCTTCGACGGCCCCGAGCCCGAGCTCTCCCTGCAACGTTTCTTGCGGGAGGCGGAGACGCTCGCCTCGGTCCGGCACGACAACGTCTGTCGCCTGCTCGCGAGCGGCACCGACGCCCAGACGGGCGAGGCCTTCCTCGTGCTCGAGCGGCTCTCGGGCATGACCCTCGCCGAGGCGTGCGGGGGCAGGCCTCGCGAGGTGGGCTGGGCGTCGCGCGTCACCGCGCAGCTCGCGCGCGGGCTCGAGGCGGTGCACGCGGCCGGGATCCTCCACCGCGACATCAAGCCCACGAACGTGATCCTCGATCGCACGAGCGGCGCGGTCGTCCCGAAGATCATCGACTTCGGGCTCGCGCGCCCGCTGCGTCCGCGCGTGCCGGTCACCGCGGGGCGCGTCGCCGTCGGCACGCCGGGCTACATGGCGCCCGAGCAGTGCCGCGGGCTCGCGGACCTCGACGCGCGCATCGACGTCTACGCGCTCGGCGTCACGCTCTACGAGATGCTGACCGGGGCGCTGCCCGTCGACGGCGCGACCGGGATGGACCTGATGATCGCGACGGTGACGCGCGGCCCGACGAGCCCGCGCGCGCACCGCGCGGACCTCTCGCCCGCGCTCGAGGCGCTCGTCCTGACGGCGCTCGCGACCGATCGCGACGCGCGCTTCGCGAGCGCGAGCGCGCTGCGCGAGGCGATCGAGGGGCTCGGGCGCGAGACGCGCGTCCACGCGTGAGGCGTCAGCGCGCGTCGGCGCAGCAGCGGAAGCCGACGCCGTCGTACTCGATGTCCGGCGGCTGGAAGGCGTGGGTGTCGGCGCAGCCCGCCGAGGCCTGATAGCTCCCGTACGAGCCGCCGCGCAGCTCGCGCAGCGTACGCGTCGGATCGGCGTCGGCGAGCCACTCGCCGACGTTGCCCGACAGGTCGTGGACGCCCTCGGCGGTCACGCAGCGCTCGAACGCCCCCCCCGGGGCGAGGCGCCGCCCGGCGAGCTCCACGTCCGTGCTCGTCTCGGCGACGTTGCAGCGCGCGGGCTCGGCCTCGTCGCCGTAGGGGTACGAGCGCCCGCCCTCCGCGTCGAGCGATCCCGAGCACGCGTAGCGCCACTCGCGCGAGGTGCAGAGGCGGAACCCCGCGTTGCGACACGCGCGCTCCGCGGTCGGCCACGAGACCGCGTTCGAGGGGAGCCGGCCCGCCGCCGGCTCGGCCGCCGCCGCGCGACCCTCCCCGTCGATCACCGCCTCGTACCGGTCGATGCACGCGCCGACGGGCGCGAGGTGCGCCATGCGCGGCGGGCACGTCGCCGAGGCCAGGCGCGGCGCGTCCGCGTCGGGCCCGGAGCCGCAGCCGGCCGACCACGCGAGCGCGCCGAAGAGCGCCGCCCTCAGTAGGCCCAACTCGCCGTGACCGAGTGCAGGATCGGGCGCTCGGTGCCGGTCGCGGTGAGCCGCGCGCTGACCGAGAGGAACCGATGGTTCTGGAAGCCCGCCGGGCAGCCCGACAGGTCCGCCGGCGAGGCCGTGAACGGACCGCACGCGACGCCGGTCGGCAGGCCCGCGACCGTGTCCGCGGTGCGCGCGGTGATCTCGATGCTCGTGCCCGGCGGCACGATCGAGCCCCACGTGATCCGCGTCCAGTACGCGAGCGCGTAGCCGGAGTCGAAGATCTGGCCCCACGTGCCCTCCGGTGCGACGAAGGTGCGCAGGAGGTGACCCGTCATGTCGGAGTAGGAGTAGAGCTCCTGCCCGGCGTCGACGGTGTACGTCGCGAGGTGACCGCACGAGGTGTTGAACACGTTGACGGTGCCGCTGCCGAAGCGCGAGGGGACCCAGAGCCGGCCCATCCGGTCGACGGCGATGCCGTGCGGGTTCGTGCCCGACGGAATCGCGCCGAGGCACCGGGTGGCGCCGTCCGAGTTGAAGCCGACGATCTGGTTCGTCCCGTAGCGGGAGCCCCAGATGCTGCCCTCGGGGTGGACGGTGACCGCGGTCACCTGGTTGATCGCGGTGTTGGTAATCGCGCCGGTCGTGCGGTCGAGCGCGTGCACGACGCCGCCCCCCGACCAGCCGCCGAACCACATGCGGTTCATCCCATCGCCCGCGACGCCGTAGTAGCTCGGGTTGTTGAACGGCATCTGCGCGTAGGTCGCGATGTCGACGCGCACCGTCTGCGGCGAGCTCGCCGTCCACACGTACCCGTCGGCGTCCGCCGCGAGGCCGTAGATGTTGCGCCCGACGTTGATGCGGTTGAGCACGACGCAGGTCGGCGGCGAGGTGGTCGTGTCCACCATCGTGCCGCTGATGTGGTAGAGGTCGCCGTTGTTCCAGGAGCCCGCCCAGATGTCGCCGCGACGATCGATGGCGACCGAGCGGGCGACGTTGAGCACCGGCGCGCGGCAGATGAGCCCGCCGTCCGAGGCGCGCAGATGCACGACGTTCGACTGGTTCGGGTCGGAGACCACGTCACCGCCGCCGATCGCCCGGTTGCTCACCCAGACGCTGCCGTCCCCGGCGACCGCGGTGCGCGAGGGCCAGCGACCGTGCGAGGGCACGAGCCAGTTGCGCACGCCGGTGCGCGTGTCGAGCTGCGCGACCATGTTGCGCGCGGTGACCGCGATGTAGATGTAATCGAAGTCGACCGTCGACTCGCCGAGCGTGACGCTGCCCGGGTGGTCCGGGTGCTCCACGACCGAGTCGCACGTGCGCCCGTCGACGCCGCAGTCCGCGGGCCGATCCCACATCTCCGTGAAGCAGGGCTCGGGCGGGCACGTGCCGCACGCGTTGACCACGCCCTCGTCGATGCGCCCGTCGCAGTCGTCGTCGAGCCCGTTGCACGTCTCGACCGGCTCCGGGCCGCAGAGCCCGCAGGAGTTGGACACGCCCTCGTCGACGAGCCCGTCGCAGTCGTTGTCCATCGCGTCGCAGATCTCGGTCGAGTCGCAGAAGCCGCACGCGTTGCTGCCGGCGGCCCAGCGCTCGTCCGTCTCGCCGTCGCAGTCGTCGTCGACGCCGTTGCACACCTCGGGCAGCGGCAGACGCTGCCCGACGCACGCGCCCCACATCGGGAACTCGGTGTCGCCCTCGCACGCCTGCGTGCCGAGCCGGCAGATGCCGACGCCCGCCGTGCCCTCGGGGCCGCCGTAGCAGTCCTGCGAGCCGCCGCTGCTGCACGTGCAGCCGTCGTCGACGAGCCCGTTGCAGTCGTCGTCGAGCCCGTTGCCGCACGTCTCGCTCATCGCGGGCACGCCGCAGCCGCCGCACGCGTTCGTCACGCCCTCGTCGGCGACGCCGTTGCAGTTGTCGTCGCGGCCGTTGCACACCTCGGGCGCGCCCGGGTAGACGGTCGGGTCCGAGTCGTCGCAGTCCGTCGGCCACGGCGATCCGTCGCCGTCCGCGTCGATGCAGCCGTCGTCGACGAGGCCGTTGCAGTCGTCGTCGAGCCCGTTCGCGGTGCCGCCCGCGCACTCGGCGCGCGGGAGCACCTGGCCCATGCACGCGCCCCAGAGGTTGCCCATGCCGCCGGGGCCGGGGACGCAGTCCCGGCGCCCGCCGCGGCAGATGCCGGTGCCGCCGGTGCGGAAGGGGCCCTCGTAGCAGGGCTGGTTCGTCGGCGGCTCGCACACGCACGACGTGGCCGGCACGCACATGCAGCGGTAGTCGCACTCGCAGTCCTCGTCGACCATGCCGTCGCAGTCGTCGTCGATCTCGTTGCCGCACATCTCGGTGCGCTCGGGCGCGCACTCGCCGCACGCGTTGCGCACGCCCTCGTCGACGGTGCCGTCGCAGTCCTCGTCGACGCCGTCGCACGTCTCCTCCGAAGGCAACCGCTGGCCGCGGCACTCGTCGGTCATCCCCGGCATGAGGCAGATCGTGACGCCGTAGCCGCACGCGCCGACGCCGACGGTGCCGACCGGGCCGTCGTAGCAGAGCAGCCGGTCGCCGCGCCGGCAGTCGCAGTCCGGCTCGTCGACGCGCCCGTCGCAGTCGTTGTCGACGGTGTCGCCGCAGAGCTCGCGTGCGCTCGGCGAGACCGCCGCGTCCCCGTCGTCGCAGTCGTCGCCCTCCGGGCAGTCGTCCGAGATCGCGAAGTGGCCGTCGCGGTCCGCGTCGACGCACATCGCCGGCGGCGGCCCCGAGTCCGGCCGAGGCGTCGCGCCGTCGCCCGTCTCCGAGCCGCGGCAGCGCCCGTCGATGCAGCGCTGGCCCGCCGCGCAGTCCTCGTCGACCGAGCAGGGCGTCGGCGGAACCTCTCCGTCGCAGTCACAGCCGGACAGGGAGAGCGCCATCGAGAGAGAACAACCGAGGAGCAGCAGGCGCGAGCGTTGGACCATCCGGGCATGGTACCCGCGAACGCAACCGTCGAGAACGGTCGCCCGGTGCGATTTCACAGGAGCGACGCGCGTGATAGGGGTGGCGCATCGGAGCGGCGGGGAGAACGTGGGGCGCGGGTCGAGCCGGACGGACCGCCGGGGTGGCCTGGTGCGCCGTGCTCGCGGCGCTCGCGCCGGCGCCCGCCGACGCGCAGCCGGTCGTGCGCCCGCCGCACCTCGAGCGCGCGCCGGAGGTGCGCCTGCCGCCGGACGCGCCGCCCCTCGACGATGGAGACGCGCAGGTCGTCTTGTCGCTCGACCTCGACACCGAGGGCCGCGTCCGCGACGCCGAGGTGATCGAGGGCGTGCGCGAGGACGTCGACGCGCTCGCGCTCGAGGCGGCGCGCGCGCTCGTGTTCTCGCCCGCGACGCGGGACGGCGAGCCGGTCGCGGCGCGGATCCGCTTCCGCTTCGTCGTCGGCCCCGCGCCACCGGCGAGCGAGGAGGCGGCTCGGGAACCGGCCGCGCCCGGCGAGGTACCCGCCGAGCCCGACACCGCGCCGGCACCCGGCGAGGACGAGCTCGGCGTCACCGCCCAGATCGAGCGCGTCGAGGAGGGCGCGGCGGATCGCGTCACCCTGCGCGGCGCCGAGCTGACCACCGTGCCCGGCACCTTCGGCGAGCCGCTCCGCGCGGTGGCCACCCTCCCCGGCGTCGCCCGCTCCCCGTTCGGCCTCGGCTTCTTCCTCGTGCGCGGCTCGAACTTCCAGAACACCGGCTTCTTGGTCGACGGCTTCCAGGTGCCGCTCCTCTATCACGTGGGCGCGGGCCCCGCGATCCTGAGCAACCGCTTCGTCGAGGAGCTGCGCTTCTACGCGGGCAACTACCCCGTGCAGTACGGGCGCTACTCCGGCGGCCTCGTCGCGCTCGACACGAGCATCCCGCGCACCCGCGGCCCCGAGGGTGAGGCGTCCCTCGACGCGGTCCGCGCGAGCGCGCTCGCGATCGTGCCCTTCGACGAGGGGCGCGGCGCCGTCGCGGCCGCGTTCCGCCGCAGCTACTTCGAGCTCTTCGTCCCGCTCATCCAGCCGGGCCTCGACGTCGCGTTCATGGACTACCAGGTGCTCGGTCGCTACCGCGTCGACGATCACCTCGAGCTCTCCCTCTTCTTCTTCGGCGCCAACGACTACCTCGACCAGAGCGGGCAGATCGGCGACGGCGGGTTCCTCTCGGAGGGCAGCCGCTCGTCGGTCTCGTTCGACCTCTACCGGCTGATCACCACCGCGCGCATCCGCGCGGGCACGACCCGCGCGAGCATCAGCGCGATGGTCGGCCGCGACGCGAGCGGGTTCGACGCCGCGCAGCCCGGCTTCGGCGTCCTGCGCTTCGACCTCGAGGCGTTCTTCGCGGGCTGGCGGGCGGACGTGCAGGTCGTGCACGACGAGCACCTGCGCACCCGCGTCGGGATCGACGTCAACACGCTCGACGCGCGCATCCTGGGCACGGCGCCGGTGCCGCCCGGCCTCGGCGAGCTGCCGCGCCCGCTCCCCTCGATCACCTCGAGCGACGCCGCCCTCGGCGTGGTCGAGGCGTTCGCCGCGGCCTACGTCGAGCAGGTCTTCGACTACGCCCCGTTCGAGCTGAGCGCGGGGCTGCGCCTCGAGGCGATGCGCTACGGGGACGTGTTCGAGATCGTGCCCGACCCGCGCGTGGTCCTGCGCCTGCGCCCGCACCCGATGGTCACGCTCAAGGCGGCGGGCGGTCTGTTCGTCCAGCAGCCGAGCCCCTTCACGATCTTCCGCGTCGGCGGCAACCCCTCGATCCCCCCGGAGCGCGCGTACCAGTCGAGCGGCGGGATCGAGCTCGCGCTCCCGTTCGGGCTCGAGGCGTGGCTCACCGCGTTCTACAACCGCCAGTGGAACATCGCGCGCGGCGTCGACGAGATCGTGCCGACGCAGGACGGATTGCGGCGTGTGTTCTTCCGCGCCGACGAGGAGGGGCGCTCGTTCGGGCTCGAGGCGATGGTGCGCCTGCGCGTCGAGGGCCCCGATCGATCCGGGTTCTATGGCTGGGTCACCTACACGCTCAGCCGCTCCGAGCGCTGGGTCGGCGATCAGGCGGCCGACGTCTTCGGGTTCGACCAGACGCACGTGCTCAACGTGGTCGCGAGCTACCGCGTCGACGGCTGGCGTTTCGGCGCCCGCTTCTCGCTCGCGAGCGGCCGCCCCGCGCGCGCCCTGGCCGCCGTGCGCTTCGACGCGGACACCGGCGGTTACGCGGGGATCTTCGGCCCGCGCGACGAGCGCATCGACTACGCCCACCAGCTCGACGTGCGCATCGACCGCGAGTTCGACGTCGGCCCCATCACCGGCTCGGTCTACCTCGACGTGATGAACGTGTACTTCAGCGAGCTGCCCGAGGGGCGCATCTACCAGTACGACCTCGCGCGCTCGGCGAACCTGCGCGGGCTCCCGATCATCCCGTCGATCGGCGTCCAGGGGACGATCCGATGAGGCGCGCGTGGGCGCTCGCGCTCCTCGGCCTCGCCGCGTGCGAGGGGCCCGCGTTCGACGAGCCGAGCCTCGTGCGGGGGGCCCGCGTGCTCGCCGCGATCGCGGAGCCGCCCGACGCCGCGCCGGGCGAGGACGTGACGCTGCGTGCGCTCACCGCGCTCGCGCCGGGCGCGACGGTGGAGTGGTCGCTCGACGCGAGCCCGGCCGCGCTCGCGCTCTGGGCGGGGCAGACGCTCTTCGAAGCGGGCTCCCCCGAGGCGCTCCCCGAGGGCCGGCTCGATGGCGCGCGCACGCAGGCTTCGATCGACGCGCTCTACGCGCGCGTCGGCGACGCGCCCCCGGGGACACCCGAGCACGTCGTGCGGCTCGTGTACGAGGAGGTCGGCCTCGTGTTGTTCGCGACGTTCGTCGTGCGCGACGCGGACGGCGGGCTCATCGCCGAGGGCCACAAGCGGATCGGGCTGAGCCCGCGCGCGGAGCGCACCACGAACCCGCCCCCGCCGCGCGTTCGTGTCGGCGAGCGCTGGGCGAGCGCGCGGGCGGGCGACCCCGCCGCGTGCACGCCCGAGGACGCGCCGCTCGAGGCGCGCGCCGGCGAAGTGATCGTCCTGGCGCCCGACCCCGACGAGGGCTGGCTCGAGAGCTACCCCGCGCTCGACCTCGCGGGCCGCCCGATCCGCGGCATGGAGAACGCGTACTACTCGTGGTTCGCCACGGCAGGCCGCTTCCGGTTCTCCGTCACCCGCGCGCCCGAGCGCGACGTCGAGTGGACCGCGCCCGACGTGCCCGGCGACGTCGCGCTCTGGCTCGTCGTGCGCGACGGCCACCTCGGCGTCTCCGCCTGCGCGCTGACGATCCGCGTCGTGCCGTGAGACCTCACGCCGCGAGGGGGCTGTAGTCGGCGAGGGCGCCGCGGAGCTTGCCGCACGCGCGCGCCTCGAGCTGGCGCACGCGCTCCTTGCTCACGCCCATCTCCTGGCCGATCGCCGCGAGGGTGCGCGGGTGCTCGGAGAGGAGGCGCTCCTCGACGACGCGCCGCTCGCGCGGCGAGAGCGCCTCGAGCGCGCGGTCGAGCGTCTCGCGCACGCCGCGGAGCTCCTCGCGACGCACGAGGACGTCCTCGGGGGTCGCGGTGCCCGCGTCGAGGCGGCCGACCGCCGGGCCGCGCTCGTCGGTGGTGGCGTCGAGCGAGTAGTCGCGCTGCGTCAGGATCGGCCAGAGCTTCTTCGCGCGCTCGCGCGGCATCCCGCTCGCCTCGACGAGCTCGTCGAGCGTCTCGAGCCCGTCGCGCCGGTACGCGCGCAACGCCTTGCGCTCGGTGCGCGTCGAGCCGAGGCGCACGATGCGATAGCTGCGCACCACGTACTCGCGGATCTCCGCGCGGATCCAGTAGACGGCGTAGGTCACGAGCCGCACGCCCTGCTCGGGATCGAAGCGGTCGGCCGCGCGCAAGAGGCCGAGGTTCCCCTGCTGGATCAGGTCCTCCATCGGGACGCCCCACCGCCGATACTCCTTCGCGATCCGGATCACGAACGGGAGGCTCGCCTCGACGAGCCGCGCCCCGGCGCGCGCGTCACCCGCACGCCAGGCGAGCGCGAGGGCGCGCTCGGTCGCGGGGTCGAGGGGCACGACCGCGCTCAGGTCGCGCCGGTAGCAGTCGAGGCTGGCCGAACGAGTGTGGGACATCGGGACCTCCAGGCGGTGGCATCGGAGCCGCCGGAGTCCCAGTGCAGAGGGCATGCCGCGCGCGCCCCGCCGAGCGCGAGCCCACGCGCGCGCATTCGCGCCGCACCGTGCGCAGCAAACACGCCGCGGCAGATTGCCGCAGGCGCACGATCGCCTCGCGCGGCCGCCGCCACGCTCGAAGTGCGCGCCCCCCGCCCCGCCGCGGTGACGGTGCTCACTCCATCGAGAAGCGGAACGACACGAGCAGCCGCTCCGTCGCGATGGTGCGGCGCACCGCGCCGAGCGGAGCGCGCAGGCACGCGAGGACGGCGTCGCGGTCGAGCCGGGCCACGTCGTCGGCGAACGTGTCGCGCCACTCGACGAGCGGGGCGTCGTCGGCGCGCAGCTCGAGGCGCAGGTCGGCGTGGCCCGCCGCGCTCGGCGGGCTCGCGCACGTGGGGAGCGCCTGGATCGCCGCCCAGACCGCCTGCTCCATCGGCTCGTCGCGCGCGCACGCGCGGCCCGACGCGCCGTCGCAGCGCAGGTACGCGACGCGGCCGCGGCGTACGGTGAGCGCCCCGCTCGCCCGCTCCGCGTCGC
>JAHBWG010000066.1 GCA_019637095.1 Sandaracinaceae bacterium
CGCGGCGGGCCGCCGGAGGGCCGCCGCGGCGCCGGCGCGCGCTCGGAGTCCCGCTCCCCTTGCGCGAAGCGGGCGCGGCACGTCGCGTCGCAGAGGAACCGGAACCCGTCCTCGAGCAACAGGACCTCGCGTGCGCGGAGCGGCTCCACCGGCGCGCCGCACACCGGGCAGGGCCGTTCGGGCAAGGTCGGACGGGCCGGGCTCACCGGCGCGGCTTATGAGCCGGCGAGGCGGCGGTCAACCACCGTCGCCCACCGAGCCCCCGGTCTGCTACACGTCCGCGCGTGGTCGCGTCACCTGCCCGCCCCGCGCTGGTCGCGGGATGTTCACTCGCGTGGTTGCTGCTGGCGGCGCTCGCCGCGCCGGCCCCGGGCCGCGCTCAGACGGGCGCCGCGGGCGCGCTCGCCGCCCCGAGCGCCGCCGCGCCCCCTTCCCCCGAGGAGAGCCAGATCGACCCGCCCGAGTGGGAGGACATCCCCGAGCTCGCCGTGGACCCACCTCCGCCGGTCGAGGCGGGGCTGCGCCTGCACGACGCGCCCTCGCTCGAGACGGTCGGCCAGACGCCGCAGCCCATCGTCGGGCGCGCCGCGTTCGGCGACGGCGTCACCTTCGACGCGGGCGACACGTTCTCGCTCCAGGTCCGCGCGCGGCTGCAGTTCCGCGTCGCGCTCGCGCACCCGGGCAGCGGCGCGATCGACGCCGGCGCGCCGCCGGGGCTGTTCAGCGAGATCCTGATCCGCCGCGCGCGCCTCGTCTTCGCGGGGCACGCGTTCGTGCGCGAGCTCCAGTACTACATCCAGCTCGGGGTCGCGCCCCTCGACATGGAGCAGGATCTGCTGATCCCTCTGCGTGACGCGCGGCTGACGTGGCAGCTCCACCGCGACTTCGGCATCCGCGTCGGACAGATGAAGGTGCCCCTCGGGCAGCAGCGCGTCATCTCGTCTTCCGCGCTCCAGTTCGTCGACCGCTCGATCGTGACCACCGAGCTCAACCTCGACCGCGACATCGGGCTCTACTTCCTCTCGGAGGATCTCTTCGGCCTCGGGGGGATCCTCGGCTACGAGATCGGCGTCTTCGGCGGCCGCGGCCGCAACCGCTTCGGCGCGCTCGACGCCGCGATGTTCGTCGGCCGCATCCAGATCAGCCCCTTCGGCGCGTTCGAGTGGCGGACCGAGCCCGACTTCTCGCGCAGCATGCAGCCGCGCATGGCCATCGGGCTCGGCGCCGCCTACAACATCGACAGCAACCGGCGGCGCGGGACCCACGAGCAGGTCTTCCGCGTCGCCCGCTTCGACTACCTGCACCTCGGCGCGGACGTCTCCTTCAAGTGGGCCGGGCTGAGCGTGCTCGCCGAGGCGATGTTCCGGGAGGCCGACGCGCCCTCCGGGAGCGGGGAGATCGATGGCGCGCTCGTCACCGAGTACTCGCGATCCGCGTGGGGCTGGTTCGCGCAGCTCGGCTACATGCTCCCGTTCCCCGTCGAGCTCGCCGCGCGCTACGGCGAGATCCGGCCGCTCGAGGGCAACGCGCCGGAGGCGAGCTTCTTCTTGCAACGCGAGCTCGGCGGCGCGGTGAGCATCTACGCGCAGGAGCACGCGCTCAAGCTCCAGCTCGACTACTTCTACTACTTCGGCGACGCGCCGCGCGCGGAGCGCCACCAGGTGCGCCTGCAGGCGCAGCTCTTCTTCTGACGCGCGCTCGCGATTGACCCCGGGCGCGCGATGCCGCACACCTCGCGCACTCATGAGCGACAAGGCGTGGGGCGGACGGTTCGACACGGATCTGGACGCGGTAGCGGCGCGGTTCAGCGAGTCGGTGAGCTTCGACCAGCGCCTGGGCGCGGTCGACGTGCGGGGCTCGATCGCCCACGTCTCGATGCTCGCGGCGCGCGGGATCGTGTCGAGACAGGACGCCGCGGCGATCGTCGCCGGCCTCGAGCAGATCGGCGAGGAGATCGCGCGCGGTGAGGTGACCTGGGACCCGGCCCTCGAGGACGTGCACATGAACGTCGAGACGCGGCTCAGCCAGCGCATCGGCGCCGCGGGCGGCCGCCTCCACACCGGGCGCTCTCGCAACGATCAGGTCGCGACCGACATGCGCCTCTGGACGAAGGAGGCGATCGAGGGGACGTGCGCGCGCATCGATCGGCTGCTCGGCGTGCTCGTCCGGCGCGCGCCCGGGCTCGTCGACCACCTCCTGCCCGGCTACACGCACCTCCAGCGCGCACAGCCGATGCGGCTCGCGCACCACGTGCTCGCGTGGGCCGAGATGCTGGAGCGCGACCGCGGCCGGCTCGGTGACGCACGCGCGCGGATGGACGAGTGCCCGCTCGGCGCCGCCGCGCTCGGCGGCACGACGTTCGACCTCGATCGAGACATGACCGCGCGCGCGCTCGGCTTCGCCCGCCCGAGCGCCAACAGCCTCGACGCGGTCGGCGACCGGGACTTCCTGCTCGAGACGGTCGCGGCGCTGTCGATCACGGCGATCCACCTCTCGCGCATCGCCGAAGAGCTCGTGCTCTGGAGCACACAGGAATTCGCGTTCGTCGAGATGAGCGACGCGTTCACCACCGGCAGCTCGATCATGCCGCAGAAGAAGAACCCGGACATGGCCGAGCTCGTGCGCGGCAAGACGGGTCGCGTCGTCGGCTCCCTCGTGAACCTGATGATGCTGATGAAGGCGCTCCCGCTCGCGTACAACCGCGACATGCAGGAGGACAAGCCCCCGGTGTTCGACGCGTTCGACACGGTCGACGCGAGCCTCGACGTGCTCGCCGGCGCGCTCGAGGGTGCGCGCTTCGACGCGGCGCGCATGCGCGAGGCGCTCGAGCGCGGCTTCGTCGACGCGACGGAGGTCGCCGACTGGCTCGCGGACCGCGGCGTCCCCTTCCGCGAGGCGCACCACGTGACCGGCGCGCTCGTCCGGCGCTGTGTCGCGGAGCAAAAGACGTTGTCCGCGCTGACGCTCGAGGAGCTCCGCGAGGCGCACCCGTCGTTCGACGAGACGCTCTACGCCGCGCTCGACCCGGAGACCGCGATCGAGCGGCGCCGCCTCTTCGGCGGCCCGGCGCGGGCGCGCGTGCACGAGCAGATCGAGGCGTGGCAGGCGCGCCTCCGCGCGCGCGGGGTGGAGGTCTGACGCGATGGACCGAGGAACCCGCGCCGACATCCCGCCGAGCTCGCACTTCGCCTACCGCCTCGGCGCGCTCGCGTGCGACGAGGTCCCGCTCTCGGTGATCGCGGAGCGCTTCGACACCCCCACGTTCGTCTACTCCGCGCGCGCCATCGACGAGGCGTACGACGCGCTCGCCGCGTCGGTCCCGCAGCCCTGCCTGATCGCCTACGCCATCAAGGCCAACTCGAACCTCGCGATCCTCGCGCGGCTCGCGCGCCGCGGCTGCGGCGCCGACATCGTCTCGGGCGGCGAGCTCGCGCGGTGCCTCGAGGTCGGCCTCGACCCGAAGAAGATCGTGTTCTCCGGCGTCGGCAAGACCGACCGCGAGCTGTGCATGGCGCTCGACGCGGGCATCCGCGCGCTGCACGTCGAGAGCGTCCCCGAGATCGACGCGATCGAGGCGATCGCGCGCGACCGCGGCGTGCGCGCGCCGATCACGCTCCGCGTGAACCCGGACGTGGACCCCAAGACGCACCCGTACATCGCGACCGGGCTGCACGACACGAAGTTCGGGCTCGAGCTCGACGTCGCCCGCGCGCTCCTGCCGCGCCTCTGCGCGAGCGAGCACCTCGCCCTCGAGGGCGTCGCCTGCCACGTGGGCTCGCAGCTCGCGGGGGCGGAGCCGATGGCCGACGCAGTGGAGATCCTCGGCGCTTTCGCGGTCGAGTGCGTGCGCGCCGGCGCGCCCCTGCGCTCGCTCGACGCGGGCGGCGGCTGGCCCATCCGCTACGGCGACGAAGACCTCGACTACGCGCCGTGGGAGGCGTTCGGCGCCGCGATCCGTCGAGGGCTGGAGATCAGCGGCGCCGCGGCGCTCGGGCTCGAGCTGATCGTGGAGCCCGGCCGCGCCCTCGTCGGCGACGCGGGCGCGCTCTTGACCCGCGTGGTGTTCGTGAAGGAGCAGCACCAGAAGCGCTTCGTCATCGTCGACGCCGCGATGACCGAGCTCATCCGTCCCGCGCTCTACGACGCGTACCACGCGGTGATGCCGGTGCGCGCCGCGGCGCCGGCGGGCGCCGCCGACCTCGTGGGCCCCGTCTGCGAGACGGGCGACTTCTTCGCGATCGATCGCGCCCTGCCCCCGGTCGCGCGCGGTGACCTGCTGATCCTGCGCGGCGCGGGCGCCTACGGCATGTCGATGGCGAGCCAGTACAACTCGCGACCGCTCGCCGCCGAGGTCCTCGTCGAGGGCGGCGAGGCGCACCTCGTCCGCCGCCGCCAGAGCTTCGAGGATCTCTTCCGCGACGAGCTGCGCCCCGCCTGACGCCACGGGATCGTCGCGCTACAGGCCGAGCGCGGCGCGCGCCACCTCGGCGCGTGCGAGGAAGGGGACCTGCGCAGCGGAGAGCTTCTTCGCCGCGCGCCGGGCGTCGAACCAGCCGCCGCGATCGACCTCCGGGAACGACGCGCGGCGGCCCGAGCGCGGCGGCCACTCGAGCTCGAACGTGTCGCTGACGAGCCGCGCCGGGTCGACGTCCCCCGCGACCGCCCACGCGACGACGCGCTTGCCGCTGCGCAGGCGGACCTCGCCGAGCTCCACGTACGGCCCCTCCGGCGGGGCGAAGCCGGTCTCCTCGCGCAGCTCGCGCCGCGCCGCCGCGAGCGGGTCCTCGCCCTCGCCGACGAGGCCCTTGGGCAGGCTCCACGCGCCGTCGTCTCGGCCGCGGAAGTACGGCCCGCCCGGGTGCACGAGGAAGTGCTCGAGGGTGCCGCGGGATCGTACGAGGAGGAGGCCAGCGCTCAGCGCTCCGGAGGGCATGGCCAGCGTCCTAACGCGTGCTATGCGTTGGCGCTCATGTCGGAGGCTCCCGAGTGGTTGCGCGAGCTCGCCGAAGGCTCGCTCGAGGGCGTCCGCGAGGTCGGCAAGGAGCGCCTCGAGGTGACCTCGGGGCGGCTCGTCGCGTGTGATCCCCTGGTGTTCCTCAGCGGCGCGGACCCGTTCGCGCGCGAGGTCCCGGCGGGACGTCACGAGGTGCGGGTCGGGCAGCTCGACGGCGACAACGCGTACGCGATCGTGCGGTTCGGCAAGGGCAAGATCGCCCGCTGGGAGGTCGCCCGCTGCCCCGGCGAGGAGGACGTGGAGGGCTGGCCGGGCTACGGCGTCGACTCCGGGACGGGGTGCTTCACCGACTACGCCGTCGTCGAGCGCTTCCGCGCCGACGAGGAGGCCCTCTCCGCGCGCGTCGCCGCGAAGCTCTCGGCGGACGGCGTCGACGCCACGGACGCCCTCTCCTACCACGAGGCCCACGAGCGGGCGCGCGAGGAGCTCGGCGGCGCGGACCCGCTCGACGCGCTCGTGACCGACCTCGGCCGCCACCCGATCGCCTCGGTGGTCCTGCCCGGGGGCGAGCTCGTGGCCTTCAAAGCCGGCGCCGGGGACGGCGTGTACGCGAGCTTCTGGGGCCTGTCCGCGCGCCAGAAGGTCCTCGCGCTCGTGACGGACTTCGGCCTCCTCGCCGACGCGCCGGCCCCGGCCGACGAGGACGACGGAGAAGACGACGAGGACGAGGCGAGCCCCGACGACGAGCTCGAGGCGCTCGAGGCGGAGCTCGGCGGCGAGCTCGGGCTCGCGCGCGAGCTCGGGGATCTCGGCCGCCTCGACGCGCTCGCGGCCGCGCTCGGTCTCGGCGCCGAGCCGGAGCCCGAGGAGCAGCAGGGGCCCTCGCCGCTCTTCCTGCAGGCCCGCGATCTCGTGAAGGGCTGGGTGCGCGCCGAGAAGATCGAGCTCGAGCCCGACACCAACCTCGACGCGTTCGCCGAGGCGCTCCTCGAGAAGCTCGTCTCGCTCTCCGGCCAGCGCCGGCCGGGCGCGCACATCGCGGAGTGGCTGCTCGATCGCCCCGAGGTCGCCGACGTCTACGCGACGGACGAGGACTTCGACGCCGACCTCGTCCGCTGAAGGCGCCCGCCGGTGCGTCAGCCGGTGAAGAACGAGTCCGGATCGAGCGGCTGCGCGCCGAGGTCGAGCAGGTCCTCGCCCGCCGCCTGCTGGCTGAACATCGCGAGCTCCTGCGCGAGCAGCTCCGCGACCGCGGCGGGCACGGCGTCCTGCTCCTGCCGCACGCTCGCGAGGTGCAGCCCGACGAGCAACGCCACGTCCCGCGCGCCGACGCCGGGATCGATGCGCCGGATCAGCACGTCGAGGCTCGCCGCGCACTCCGCCCCGCTCGCCACGCGGCGCCGCGGATCCGGATCGAGGATGGCGCCGAGCAGCTCCTCGAGGTCCGGCGTGACCCGGCGGTTGATCGCCCGGAGCGAGGGAATCTCGCACCGCGCCACCGCTTGCACCGTCTCCGCGTCGGTGCGGCCCTGGAAGAGGCGGCGGCCGGCGAGCATCTCCCAGAGCACGATGCCGACCGCGAAGATGTCGATCTGGGGCGTGCTCGGCTCCTGGCGGATGATCTCCGGCGCGAGGTAGCCCAGCTTCCCGCCGAGCATCCCGTCGCCGAGCTGCGTCGAGTGCACGCTCGCGTCCGCGAGGCCGAAGTCCGCGAGCTTCACGTCGCCGTTGCGCGCGAGCAGCAGGTTGTGCGGCGAGACGTCGCGGTGGATGATGCCCATCGGCTCGCCCTGCGCGTCGGTCGCCGCGTGCGCGTACTCGAGGGCCTTCGCGAGCTGCCACGCGATGTGCAGCGCGCTCGGTACGGGCATCGGCGCCCTGCGCTCCTGCGCGCGATCGAGCAGGCTCTTCAGCGAGCACCCGTCGACCAGCTCCATGATCATGATGTACGTGCCGCCGACGTCTCGCGCGTCGTACACGCGGACGATGTTCGGGTGGCGCAGCGCCATCCCGAGCCGCGCCTCGTCCTGGAACATCGCGCGGTAGATCTCCTGGGCCGCGAGCTCCGGCAGCACGCGCTTGATCGCGACCGGGTGCGAGCCGCCGTCCTGGAAGTGCGCGACGCCCTTCCACACCTCGGCCATCCCCCCGGAGGCGAGGCGCGCCGACGGGACGTAGCGCGTCGGCGCCATCCGCAGCTTCTGAGTCAGGCGCGGCTTCACCCGAGAGCCGTCCATGCCTGGCAGCGTGTCGCCGCGCCCCAGGGGCGTCAATGGCGATCGACGGTGCGATAGGCGACGTCGCAGGCGCGGACGGCCGCCTCGAGCGCGTCGCTCGCGAGGACGCGGTGGCCGATCACCACGTGCGCTCCCCCCTGCGGCGGCGCCGAGAGCGCCGCGGCGACGGCCGAGCCCGCGGCCGAGAGCGCGTCGAACGCGGCGCGGTCGGGCGGCGGCGGGATGCGCGGGTAGTCCGCGCGCAACGCGTCGTCGTAGCGGGCGCGGTAGCTCGCCGCGGCCAAGACACCCAGCACGTAGTCCGAGAGCGCGACGGGCTCCGGCACGAAGCCCGCCCACGCCCGGACCGCGGCGGCGTCGAGGTTCGGCACGCCGTCCGGGCGATGCGTCGGGAACGCGCGCGTCCGGCAGCTCGAGCGCGACGAGAGCCAGCAATTGTCGACCGGGTGCGGCGTCGCGCCGAAGTGCGCCCACGCGCGCTCGCCGCGGTCCTTGCGCACCGTCAGGAGCGCGCGGACGGAGCGGTCCATCGCCGCGAGCAGATCGAGCCGCGGCCGGTGGCACGGGCCGCGGACCAGGCACGCGAAGCGGTCGTCGCCGGGCCGGTACGCGAGGCGGCGCACGACCGTCTCGCCCGCCGCGCGCGCGCGCGTGAGCGCGGCGGCGGCGGCGCGCGGGTCGTAGTGCGCGCTCGGGACGCCGGCCTTCCCGGGCCACGCCTCGCCGCGGGCGAACGCGTCCAGGCGCGCGTCGAGCCGCGCGCGATCGGCGTCGACGCAGAGCTCGTCGCGGTTGGTCTGCACGCCCTCTCGGTGGAACGGCAGCAACGCCGGCAGCGGCGGCCAGCGCGCGTACGCCGGCCCGACGTCGCGCGCCGGGACGAAGCGCGCGAGCGGCGCGGCGGGCGCGAGCGGGACGAAGTCGAGGGCGCCGCGGTCGAGCGCGTCGAGCTTGTCGGCGCGCGCGCCGCGCAGCGCCGCGACCCGCACCTCGCCGTCGCGATCCTCGGGGTGGCCCGCGGGACGCCGCGCGACGGTGATCACGACGCCCGGCCTCACCCCGAACACGTTCTCGTCCCGGACGCCGCCCTCCTTGGCGACGAGCGCGGAGCCGCCGAGGTCGACGAGGTCGATCGTCGCGAACCACCGCAAGAGGCGCGCGCGCATGCCGCGATGCACGGGGCCGTCGAGGAAGGACGCGCTCGTCACCATCGCGAGCGCGCCGCCCTGGGGCCGACGCAGCTGCTCGCACGCCCAGCGCAGGAACCGGACGTAGTCGTCCGAGAGGACGCCGATCTTGCGCTCGCCCAGGGGCGCGCCGGCGGCGTCGCGCCGGAAGTCGGCCAAGAGCGCGTCGGTGTAGGCGGCGCCGGCGTTCGCCGTCCGCCCCGCCCACGGCGGGTTGCCGACGATCACGAGCGGGCCGCGCTCGACGAGCGGCGCCGCGAGCGTGTTGCCGGTGCGGAGCTCGAGCGACCAGCCGCGCGCCTCCGCCCGCGGGCCGACCACCGCGGCCGCCTCGGCGATCGCGGCGGGGTCGACGTCCATCCCGATCGCGCGCCGCGCGCTCCCGTGGGCCTCGATGCACGCGGCCACGAACACACCGGGGCCGCACGCAGGATCGACCAGCGTCCCCGGCGCGTCCGCGATCGCGCGCGCGACGTAGCGGGCGATCGCGGCCGGCGTGTGGACCACGCCCCGGGCGCGTCGGGTCGCCGGATCGAGCGCCTCGAGCCGGCGAGCCCCCGCGTCGGCGAGCGCGTCGAGCGGATCGATCTCGCTCATCGCGGGGCATCTTGGCACGTTCGCGCGAGCGCGCGCGAACGTCATCGCTCGACGGCGACGACTCGCGTCCCGTCCCAGCGACGCACCACGCCCTCGTCGGTTACCAGGACGTGGAGCGCGACGCGCCGGTTGTTCTGCGCGGCGAGCGCGCGGCGCGTGGGGTCGAGCGGATCGCGCGCCCCGCTCGAGAACGCGCGCAGGCGCTCTGGCGCGACGCCGCGCCGGAGCAGCGCCGCCCGCACCGCCTCCGCGCGCCGCTGGCCGAGGGCCTCGGGCGCGCGCTCCCCCGCCGCCGCGTGCCCGACGAGCGCGAGCTCGACGATGGAGGGGTTGGCCTCGAGCGTCGCGGCGATGGCGTCGAGCACGGCCGCGGCGGCGGGCGGCACGTCGTCGCGGCCGGCGTCGAACGCGATCCGCTCGTAGACCACGGGCCCCGGGCACGAGTACACGTGGACCTCCCCCTCGTCGGGGCACCCGTCTTCGTCCTCGAGCCCGTTGTAGACCTCGGGCTCGTCCGGGCAGCGGTCGTCGATGTCCGCGATCCGGTCCTGGTCGTTGTCGGGATCGGGGCACCCGTCCTCGTCCTGCCAGCCGTCGACGTCCTCCGGCTCCCGGGGGCAGAGGTCGGCCGCGTCCGCGATGCCGTCGCCGTCGTCGTCGTCGTCGGGGCACCCGTCGGCGTCCTGCCAGCCGTCGGCGTCCTCGGGCGCGTCGGGGCACGCGTCCGCCTCGTCCGGGATCCCGTCTCCGTCCCGATCGGCGAGCGGCGCCCCCTCGACGGACGCGCGCCCCGCTCGGGGCGCGTGCGCGCACCCTGCGAGAGCCACGAGCGCCGCGACCACGCACCTCCGCACGAGAAGAACCTACGCCACTGGGCGCTCCGTTGCCCCGCGCGAAGCATACTGCGCGGGTGGCCGAGGCCCGCCCCCCCATCGCCCGACACCTCGCGTGGATCGTCGCGCTGCTCGACGCGGTCGACGACGTCCTCGCCGAGCGGCCGACGTCGCCGGCCCCGCCCCCGTGGTGCGAGGGGCGAGGGTGGACGCAATACCTCTTGCAGATGGCCGACTCCTCGCTCGAGGCGGCCGAGGCGCTCGGGCCCGAGCACGTCCTCGCCGGCGACCCGCGCGCGCCCGCCTCGCTCCGCGCGCTCGCGGCGGAGGTCCGCGAGGCGGCGGTGCTCCCCGAGCGCGCCGCGCCAGCGGCCGCGCCGATGCGGCTGGCGAGCGTGCGCAAGCAGGTGCAGATCGAGGCGCTCGTCGCGCTCGCGCCGCGCGGCGTCGCGCGCGTGGTGGACCTCGGCGCCGGCCGGGGACACCTCACCCGACGGCTCGCGCGGGCGCTCGGTGTCCCCGCGGTCGGGATCGAGCGGCGCGCGCCGGTGGTCGAGCTCGCGCGGGCCATCGAGCCCGGCCCCGACGTCGCCTTCGAGGCGCGCGAGATCGACGACGATCTCGCGCTCGAGCCCGACGACCTCGTGGTCGGCCTGCACGCCTGCGGCGCGCTCGGCGATCGGCTCGCGCGCGCGGCCGCGCGCGCCGGCGCGGCGGTGCTCCTCGTGCCGTGCTGCCCGCAGAAGATCCCGGGCGACGTGCGCGCGCCGCTCTCGTCGCGCGGTCGCCCGCTCGCGCGGCGCGTGCTCGGCCTCGCGAACCTCGGCGGCGCGACGGAGGCCGGCACCACCGTCGCGGACTCCGCGCACCGTCGCGCCATGCGCCACGCGCTGCGGATCCTGCTCGACGAGGCGGGCGTCCCCACGCACCCGGGAGAGGAGGCTCGGGCGGTCAACCGCCGCCAGTTCCGCCGGCCGCTCGAGGAGGTGGCCGCGCGCGCGTTCGGCGCGCTCGGGCTCCCCCCTCCGCGCGACGCCGCCCTACGGCGCGCCGCGCAGCGCGCCGCCGAGGAGCAAGCCGTGATGCGACGCCTCGCGCTGCCGCGCGCGATGCTCGCGCGCCCCCTCGAGCTCGCCGTCGTGCTCGACCGCGCCGCCGCGCTCGAGGAGGGCGCCGGGGCTCCCCCCGAGGTGCTGCGCGCCTTCCCCCCGACGGTCTCACCGCGCAACGTCGTGATCCACCGACCGCCCCGATGAGGCTTCGAGCCCGGGCGCACGCGGCGGCTCGCCTGGGCGCGGGGTGCGTGCTCCACTGACTCCCGAGATGAGCCGGCTCCTCCGCCTCTGCTGCGTCCTCGCAGCGCTCACGGTCGGCGCGTGCACGTCCTCGGCTCCGAGCGTGCCCCGCGACGCCGCGTCGGCCGGCGACGACGCGATGGCGCGCGACGCGGCCGGCGCGGACGCGGAGGCGGCGACGGACGCCGCGGCGCGCGCGGACGCCGCCTCCGACGCGAGCGCGAGCGCGCCCCCCGTGCGCGTCGTCTTGATGATCGGCGACGGGATGGGGCCGGGTCAGCTCGAGGCGGCGTCGCGCTTCGCGCACGGCGCGCCCGGCGCGCTCGCGATGCACGCGCTGCCGGTGCGCGGCGCGCTCACCACCGGAGGCCCGAGCGGCATCATCGACTCCGCCGCGTCCGCCACCGCCATGTCGACGGGCGAGGTCACCGAGAACGCGCGCGTGGCCCTCGATCGCGACGGCCGCCGGCTCGAGACCCTCGTCGAGCTCGCGCACGCGCGCGGGCTCGCGACCGGCGTGGTCACGACCGCGGCGCTCCCGCACGCGACGCCGGCCGCGTTCTCCGCGCACGACGAGTCGCGACACCACTACGTCGACATCGCCGCCGCGCAGGTGCGCGACGTCCGCCCGCACGTGATGCTCGGCGGCGGCGCGCGTTACTTCCGCGCCGCCGGCCCCGGCTCGCAGCGCCCGGACGAGGGCCTCTTCGGTGAGCTCGCCGCCGCCGGGTACGCGCTCGTCGAGGATCGCGCGGGGCTCGCCGCCATCGACCCGCGAGAGACCGCGCGCCTCTTCGGCGCGTTCGCCGATCAGCACATGACGTTCGCGCGCGAGCGCGCGGGCGACAGCCGCGAGCCCACCCTGACCGAGATGGCCCTCACCGCCCTCGAGGTGCTCGAGGCGCAGGATCGGGGGTTCTTCCTGATGATCGAGGGCGCGCGGATCGACATGGCCTCGCACGGCAACGACCTCGCCAACGCGATCGGCGAGACGCTCGCGTTCGACGAGGCGGTCGCCGCGGTGCGCGCGTGGGCGAGCGCGCGCGAGGGCGTGACGCTCGTGGTGACCGCGGACCACGAGTGCGGGGGCCTCGAGGTCCGCGGGTCGAGCCCCGCCGGCACGCTCCCCGACGTGGGCTGGCGTTGGAACCACCACACCAACGCGCGCGTCCCCGTCTTCGCGGAGGGGCCGCTCGCGGACGTGCTCCACGACGAGGTCCGCGACCACCGCTGGGTGCACGCCGTCTTGCGCGCGCGCGTCACGGGCGCCCCGCTCGCCCCGCCCCCGCGCGTCGCGGTGCCGGACGGCCGCCTGCTCGACCTGCGGCACGAGGTCGCGCGCCAGGCGGTCGAGAGCAGCTTCGGTCCCACCCACAACCGCCTCGACGCGCTCCGCCTCGACGCGGATCGCTACGGCCTGCACGTCGGGGTCGAGGGCCTCTTCGAGTGGAGCGCCAACGCGCTCGTGGTCCTCATCGACGTCGACTTCGGCGCCGCGACCGGCCACGCCACGCTCGCCGGCGCGCTCCGCGATCGGGACGGACGCGCCGACGCGGTGCTCTCCGCGTCGCGCCTCGACGCGCCGCCGGTCGAGGGCTTCGGCGCCGACTTCGCGATCGTCACGTACGGCGGCGCGGACCCGCAGCTCGGCGAGCGCGCGGACGACGCCGGCCTGCGCGGCCTGCGGCCGCCCTTCGGGCGCCCAGACGACCTCGGCTGGCACGCCGCCGCCCTCAACTTCGGCGAGGGCGTGCGCACGCGCGCCGGCGTCCCGGCGTCTCCTCTGCCGGGTGAGGGCTTCGAAGCGTTCGTGCCGTGGGCCGCGCTCTACCCCGACCTCGGTGGCCGCGTGCCGCCGGGCGCCGAGCTCGCCCTCGCGGTGGTCCTCGTCAACTCGGACGGCGGCTTCACCTCGAACCAAGCGCTGCCGCCGTTCCCGGCCGGCACCGCGAGCCCCGGCCGCGCGCGCGTCGCGCTCCCCGGCGTCGCGCGCTTCGTCGTCGACGCCGACGGCGACGGCGTCGCCGACGCGGACCGCGCCCCGGCCGTGCTGCCGTGAGGGCTCTTCACTCGCTCGTGCGGCGCACGCAGCGCATCGACGCGGCGTCGCACATGTAGCCGGTGCCGCAGCTCATCGAAGCACAGCAAGGCTCGTCGGCGTAGCCGCACGCCTCGCAGCGCCCCCCGACGCAGCTGTTCGGGGCCTCGCATGGGTAGGGGAACACGCCCGGGTCGGTGCAGCACGGCTCGCCGCGACGACCACACGGCGCGCAGCTCCCGCCGTTGCAGTACAGGAGCGCGCCGCACGCGTCCCCCGCGCAGCACGGTTCGCCGCGGCCGCCGCAGCCCGCGCACGCGCCGGACGCGCAGACGCCGCCCGTGTAGCAGCTCGTGCTCCCGCAGCACGGCTGACCGACGCCACCGCACGCGCGACACGTCCCTGCGTCGCAGCTCGCGCCGGGATCGCACGCAGCGCCTGCGCAGCACGGCTGACCGACGCCGCCGCACGCGCCGCAACGCCCGTCCCCGCCGCAGACGTTGCCCGCGCCGCACCCGCCGCCCGCACAGCACGGCGCGCCGCGCGCGCCGCACGCGACGCACGTGACCCCCGAGCACACCGCGCCGGCGCCGCAGCTCGAGCCGCAGCACGGCTGCCCGATGCCCCCGCACGCGGCGCAGGTCCCGAGGGAGCAGGCGGCGCCCGCGGCGCAGGCGTCACCCGGACAGCACGGCTGCGTCGGCCCCCCGCAGTCGCCGCACGTCCCGGTCGAGCCGCAGGTGCGGCCGTCGCGGCAGCTCCCGCCGGCGCAGCACGGCTCGCCCGCGCCGCCGCACGCGACGCACGCCGAGACGCGGCACACTGCGCTCGCCTCGCAGGTCGTCCCGCCGCAGCACGGCGTCCCCGCCGTCCCGCACGGCCGGCACGTCGCCGTCGCGTCGCACGTCGTGCTCGCGTCGCGGCACATCGAGCCGGGACAGCAGAGCTCCCCCGTCCCGCCACAGCCGCGACAGAACCCGGTCGCGAGGCAGCTCGCGCCGGCGAAGCACGCGCCACCGGGACAGCACGGCTGGCCCGCGCCGCCGCAGGTCACGCACCGCTCATCGAAGCACACGTCGGTCGCCAGCGAGCAACGGTTCCCCTCGCAGCAGGGGCCGTCGTGCGCCCCGCACGCCACGCACGAGCCGTCGTCGCACACGATCCGCTCCGCGCCGCAGGGCGCCTCGCTCAGGCAGCACGCCGCGCCCACCGCGCCGCAGCCGACGCAGCGATCACCGACGCAGGTGAGCCCCTCCGCGCACGCCTCGCCGACCGGGCAGCACCCCGCGCCTTCGCCGCCGCACGGCCCGGACGGCGTCGCCGCGTCCGGGCGCGCCGCGTCCTCGCCGGGGGCGGCACCATCGCCGTCGCCCCCGCCGGCGTCGAGGAGCGCGGCGTCCATCCCGCCGGGCCCGGCGTCCACGCCGCCGGGCGCGTCGCCGTCGCACGCCGCGAGGGCGCACGCGAGGAGCAGCGTGATCAGCCTGCGCACCACGGTCACCTCAGAACGAGCTACAAGCGCTGCTGCTCGTCCGGTACGTGTTGATCGGGGTGATCGTGCACGTCGAGGCCGAGGTGAAGCGCACTCGCGCGACCGTCCAGAAGTCGTTGTTCGTGCAGTTCCCGGCGCTGGTCCCCGCGAGCGCGCGGCTCGTGAAGGTCTGCGTCGGGATGGTCGAGGTCGTCGAGCCACAGAAGACGTTCACCGTCGCCACGCGACCCGCGGCGCGCGCGTAGTTGTGGACCGCGATGGTGTAGTCGACGTTGAGCGCGGGCGAGTCCATGCGGATGTTCTCGGGCCCGTTCGCGCTCGTGTTGTCGAAGTCGAGCACCGCGCCCCACGCGGGCGTGCGGTTCGCGTAGTAGCAGTCCTCCGGCGCGCGGAACCACGGCTGCGTGGTCGGGTTGTGCATGTGGAGATCCACGTCACCGGTGCCGTTCCACGAGAGCTCGACGCGGAGCCCGTGCGGCAGCGCGCGCACGGTGAAGCGGCACGTCACGACGCGACCCGCCGCGTCGGTGCCGCGCACCTCGATCACGTAGTCGCCGACGATGGTGGGCGTGAAGCTCACGGTCGCCGTGTTGGGCGGCGAGGGGCTCCAGCGTGCGGTCGACGCACCGCCCGCGGGGGCGCTCACGATCGACCAGGAGTAGCTCGCAATGCCGACGCCCACCGCCGTGAGGGTCACCGACTGGCCGGCGGGGACGGTCGTGTCGCCGGGGCACGTGATCGTCCCGCCGCAGCCCTCGTCGACCGCCCCGTCGCAGTCGTCGTCGGCCGCGTTGTCGCAGACCTCCGTGACGGGGAGGCGCTCGCCGTCGCAGCTGCCCGACCACTCGGCGCCGCCCGCGCCGGCGACGCACGTGTTGGTGCCGTCGCGGCAGAGACCCACCCCGCGCGTCGCGGGCGGCCCGCCGTAGCACGGGCGCGAGGTCCCGAGGATGCACGCGCAGCCGGCGCCGGGGACGCCGGTGCAGGTGTAGTCGATGCCGTCGCAGCGATCGGCCTCGGGCAGCACTTCACCGAGGCACGCGCCCCACATCGCGCCGACGCCGCCCGGGCCGGGCTCGCAGGTCTGCGCGCCCTCGCGGCAGATGCCTACGCCCACCGTGCCCACGGGGCCCGTGTAGCAGCCGCGCACGGTGCCCACGACGCACTCGCAGCCGGTGTTCGCGACGCCGTCGCAGTCGTAGTCGAGGCCGTCGCACAGCTCCGGGCGCGGGGTGACCTCGCCGGTGCAGCGGCCCCAGTCCGCGGTGCCGCCCATCGCGACGCACTCCTGCGTCCCGCCGACGCAGGTGCCGACGCCCTCCGTCTCGGCCGCTGCCGTGTAGCAAGGCCGGACGTCGCCTGGCGTGCAGCCGCAGCCCTCGTCGATCACCCCGTCGCAGTCCTCGTCCGCCGTCCCCTCGCAGAGCTCTTCGCCCGGCGGGGTCGAGCCCTCGCACGCGCCCCACGCGCCGAACTCGCCGCCCCCCGACACACAGGCTTGCTCGCCGCGCCGGCACGCGCCGACGCCCGCGCGCGCGGGCGGTCCGTCGTAGCAGCGCTGGGTCGCCCCGATCTCGCAGCCGCAACCCTCGTCGACCGAGCCGTCGCAGTCGTCGTCGAGGCCGTTGCCGCAAACCTCTGCGCCGCGGCAGCCGTCGGGGCCCGCGTCCGGGCTGGTCCCGCCGCCGCCGCCGTCCGTCAGCACATCGCCGGAGGCGTCCATGCCCGCCCCAGCGTCGAGTGTGCCGCCGCCACCGCCGCCAGCGTCTCCCGCGCCTCCTCCGGCTGCGCCGTCACGGTCGCCGCCTCCCCCGCCAGGGCCGTCTCCTCCCGCCGCGCCGCAACCAGCGATGCCCAGACAACAGGCTAAGAACACGGATGAGACGGCGAACGAAGACGCGCGCATGAAGGACGACCTCCGGTGACGCCGCCATCGTGCCCGATGTGAGTTTGCTCGCCAAGGGCTGTCCGCGAACTGCACACCCCCGCGCCGATCACTCGCGCGCTTCGCGCAGGGCGTCGCGCAGGACCTCGACGGCGCGGCCCGCGTCGGCGGGCGGGAGCCCCTCGAGCAGGAGCTCGCGGCCCCCGTCCGCCTCGACGAAGACGGTGCGCCACTCGCGCCCGTCCTCGCCGGCGCCGAACGCGCGGATCGCGCTCGTCGGCCACTCGCGACGGGCGGCGCCTCGCGCGTGCACCAGCCGGCCGGGCTCGAGCCGCAGCTCGACGGGCTCGGCCGCGCTCGTGCGCGCGAGCCGGTGGACGAGGAGCGCGCCGAGCCCGAGCAGCCCGAGCATCCCGCCGAGGACCTCGAGCCCGTAGCCCTCCGGGATCCGCCGCTGCTCTGGCAACCCCGCGGCGCCCGGATCGTGGGCGATCACGAGCACCCGGGGGGCGCCGGGGGCCGCGCGCTCCCAACGGATCCAGAGCACCTCCGAGCGGTGCTCCGTGTCGTCCTGCTCGTCGCTCACGCGCGAGCGAGGATAGCGCGAGGGCGGGCTCGTGCGCCGAAGTCGCGTGCTCCAGCTTGTGAACGCTGCCCGCGGAAGCCACGATCGGTGCCGTGATCCGACCCGTCCCGGCGGCTCCTCGCGCCCACACGGGCCCTCGCGCGTGGCGGCGCGAGGACGACGCGCTCCTCGCGCGACTCGAGGACGAGGCGCTGTTCGAGGCCGCGTGGAGGGCCCTCGCGCCCCCGGGCGCGCCCGCACCGCACCGGCGGGCCGCGGGCGTGCTCGCCGAGCTGCGCGCGATCCCCGCCGGCGCCGCGGCGCTCGGCGAGGCGCAGCGCGGCGAGCTCGCGCCGCTCGTCTCCGCGATCCGTGCGCCGGATCCCGCCACGCTGACGCCGCCGCTCGCGCACCACCTCGCGCTGCTCTGGGGGCGCGCCGGCCGGGCGGCCGCGCGCTCGAGCGACCCCGCGGTCCGCGCCGCAGCGGTGGAGGCGCTCGTCACGTCGCTCGCGATGTGGCTGTGGCTCGCCGAGGAGGACGCCTACCTCGCCGCGCTCGCGGCGCGCGTGATCGACGGCGCGCTGCCGCCGCGCGACGTCGCGCTCGCCGCGCGCGAGGCGCCCTACGAGCCGATCGCCGCGCTCGGCGCGGTGGCGCGCGAGGGCGCCCGCGAGCGCAGCGCGGAGGGCGAGGCCGCGCTCGCGGCGCTCGCGCTCGTCGACGTCGCCTGCGCGCGCGCCGAGGTCTCGGAGGCCGTGACGACCGCGGCGGTGGCGCGCGCCCGCCGCGCGCGCGACGCCGCGGTCGAGGACGCGATCGGGCGCGTCGAGGCGAGCCTCGAGGAGGCGATCGCGCGCGACGCGCCCAGCGACGAGCTCGTCCCGCTGCTCTTCGAGGCGGCCGCGGTCTGGCGCTGGACCGGCGAGGACGTACACGTCGAGCGCTCCCTCGTGCGCGCGACGACGCCGGCGATCTGGGACCACTACCGCGAGCGCCGGTGGGAGGCGATCCGCACGATCCTGCGGCCGCTGGAGCCGGTGGTGGAGCGGCTCGCCGCGCGCGTCGAACGCGAGCCGGGCGAGCTCGCCTACGCCGCGCCCTGCGCGCAGATGCTCGTGTTCCGCGCCGAGGTGGCCACGACGTTCGACGAGCAGCTCGGCCTCGCCGAGCGCGCGCTGCGCCTTTGCCCGACGCACCGCAACGCGCGCGTCGTCGTCGCGGATCTGCTCGTCGAGCGCGCGCTGCGCCGGCTCGACGCGGCGCTCCCGTGGCAGACGGGAGACGCCCTCGCGGACGCCGAGCGCGACTGCCGCCGCGCGAAGGATCTCTACCCCCAGCTCAAGCGCCTCGAGGACGCGACCCGCCGCCTCGCCGCCCAGGGGATCCGGCTCGATGACTGACGCCCGCGACGACGACGAGAGCCCCTTCGAGCGCTGGGACCTCGATCCGACCGAGGGCCCGACCGCGATCACCGAGCGGCTGCGCGAGCTCGCCGAGGCGGCGCCGGACGAGGCGACGCGCGCCGCGATCCGCGCGGCGTGGGAGGAGCTCACGCGCCACCCGGCGCGGCGCTTCCGCGCCGCGGCCAACGCCCACCCGGACTCGCACGGCGCGGCCGGCGCGGCGCCGCCGCCGCCGCCGCCGCCGCCGCCGGCGCGCTTCGAGGTCGAGCTCGCCGATCTCGTGATGCGCCCGTCGGTGCTCGCCGCGCTCGGCCTCGAGGCCGTCGCGGCCTCACCGCTCCCGGCGATCGCGCCAGAGGACGATCCGCTCTTCGAGGCGGAGTGAATCCGGGTTCCCGAAGCCCCGCACGCTTGATAGGAGAGCGCATGTTCGTCGACCGCCCGATCGGGATCGATCTCGGAACCACCAACAGCGAGATCGCGCTCCTCGACCCATCCGAGACCGACCTCATCGTCTACGCCGACCGCTTCGGCCGCCGCACGGTGCCGTCCGCGGTGTGCTGGGACCCGAAGAAGGAGGCGTTCGTCGTCGGCCGCGCCGCGCGCAACCGGCGCGGCCACGACCCGGGGCCCGTCGAGTCGATCAAGCGCAAGATGGGGCGCGACGTCACCGTCCGCGTCGGTCCGCACGAGCTGACGCCCGAGCAGGTGAGCTCGAAGATCCTCGAAGAGCTCGTGGCGCGCATGGGCGAGCACCTGCGCGAGCGCGCCGGGGACGTCGAGGTGCGCGTGGCGCGCGCGGTGATCACGGTGCCCGCGTACTTCGACCAGCCGCAGGTGGAGGCGACGCGCCGCGCCGGCGAGCTCGCGGGGCTCGAGGTGCTCGGCGTGCTGCAGGAGCCGACGGCGGCCGCCATCTACCACACCTGGAAGCGGCAGCTCGGCGACGGGAATTTCCTCGTGTACGACCTCGGCGGAGGGACGTTCGACGTCTCCATCCTGCGCTGCCTCGGCGGCGAGTATCAGGTGCTCGCGATCGACGGCGACAACTACCTCGGCGGCGACGACTTCGACCGCCGCTACGCCGAGACGCTGCGCGCCGAGCTCGCCTCGCGCGGCTACGCCCTCGACCTCGACGTCGCCGGCGACCCCGAGGACGCCGCGCGCTTCCTCGCGCTCGTGCACCTCGCGCAAGAAGTGAAAGAGGCGCTGTCGACCGCGGACGTGGTGCCGCTGCACAAGCAGGGCGTGCTCGACGACAAGGAGGGCGAGTCGATCGATCTCGAGCGCGAGCTCGGCCGCGCGGAGTGGGAGGCCGCCGTCGAGGACCTCGTCGAGACGACGCTCGCGTGCTGCCGCGGCGCGCTCGCGCGCGCCGAGGAGACGGCCGGGGTCGGCCTCGCGGACATCGACCACGTGGTGCTCGTCGGCGGCTCGACGCGCGTGCCGCTGGTCGTGCGGCGCGTCACCGAGGCCCTCGCGGAGCAGACCCGGGCCAAGCGCGCGCCGCTCCAGGACGAGGTCGACACCTGCGTCGCGCTCGGCGCCGCCGTGCACGCCGCGCAGCTCGGCGGCCTGCGCGTCGGCGACGATCACGCGACGCTGTCGTTCCGCAGCCCGCTCGTCGGCAAGCGCGACACGCTGCCGCTGCGCGTCGAGGTCGAGCGCGCGCCCGAGGGCGCGGGGCGCTTCGCGGTGCGCGCGGACGGCGCCGTGATCGCGGAGGCCCCCATCGCGGACGGCGTCTTCAAGCTCGACGTGCCGCTCGGGCCCGAGCCGGGCAACCCCGTCGAGGCGGTCCTGCTCGACGCGGGCGGCGCGGCGCTCGCGACGCTGCCGTTCGTCCTCTACCGCGGCGACGTCAGGCCGCGCGCGAGCTCGCTCAGCCAGCCGTCGGTCATCGCCAAGGACATCTCCCTCGAGGTCGTGCGGGCCGGGCGGCGCGAGCGCAAGGTCCTGCTCGCGCGCGGCGCCGGGCTGCCGGCCGAGGTGGCGCACACCTTCTACACGGGCGACCGGAGCGGCGCCGTCGTGCTCCGCCTGCTGCAAGATCGGTTGCCGATCAAGACGCTGATGATCGCGATCGATCCCGGCGTCCCCGTCGGCTCGCCGGTCGAGCTCACGCTGCGCTGCGACGACGCGATGCGGCTCGAGGCGCGGGCGCTCGTCGCGGGCCAGGAGCTCTGGGCCAACGTCGAGCCGGCGCCGCACAAGACGCCCGGCGCGGGAGAGGTCGAGCAGCTCCTCGCGCGCGCGGAGTCCGCGCAGGCCGCGCTCTGGGGCCATGACGCGGCGCACTACCGCCGCGAAGTGGAGCCGCTCGTGACCGGCATCCGCGAGGTCCTCGGCACGGATCCCGACAAGCTCACCGCGCTGTGCGCCAAGCTCGACCAGCTCCTCGAGAGCTTCGGCGGCGACGACGGCGCGCTGAGCCCGCCGATGCACCGCTTCGAGGTCGTGCTCGATCAACTCCGCCGGACCGTCTACCGCACGGAAGGGCCGATGCTCGGGATGGGCCACGCCGAGTGGGAGGATCGCATCGGCGCGCTGATGCAGCGGGGCCTCGGCGCGTGGGAGGCCGGCGACTCCGGCGAGTGGCGCCGCGTATACAACGAGGCGCAGGCGCTCTCCGAGACGGCGAGCGAGCAGGAGTTCAGCCGCAAGAAGCTCGACGACCCGGCCTACGTCAGCCAGCGCCTGCTCTCCGCGATGTCGTACGCCAAGCGGCTCGAGCACGAGCTCGCGGACTTCGTCCCCTCGGCGACCGAGGAGGTGCGCGAGCTGCAGCTGCGCGAGCGCGATCGACTGATGGGGACGCTGCGCGAGAAGATCGACGGGCCGCTCGCGCGCCTCGGCACCGACGAGGAGGCCTCGCTCGAGGCCGCGCGCCGGCAGCTCGACGCGATCGTGAGCGAGCTCAACCGCATCGACGCCGCGCTCGAGCGCCTCCCGGCCATGGGCCTTCCGACCGAGCGCGGCCGCTGAGGGCGTGCTATGGCCGGCGGCGCCGCGGGGAAGCTGCCGAGCCCCGCTCGCGTAGGAGGCCCTGACCTACGGCCGTCGCCGGGAGGAACCGCACGATGACGTCTCGCACGCTCCGACTCGCCCTCATCGCCCTGTCTTGCCTCGTCACGCTCCCCGCGGTAGCGCAGGAGGTCGACCCCGAGACGGGCGACTTCATCCTGCCCCCGCAGCAGCCCGCGCAGCCGGCGCAGCCCACGCCGTGGTACGCTGGCGGCCCGACGGGGACGACGCCCGCGCAGCCTGCGCAGCCCGCGCAGCCAGCGCAGCCGGCGCGCACCTACGACGATGAGCGGCCGGGGCAGTCGAGCAACACCGGCGACGGCTCGTCGCCCAGCAGCGCCCGCTCGGGTCAGAGCGATCACGCACGCGTGGTCGGCGGCGTCGGGCTCGGCTTCGTCGGCATCCAGCAGGTCCCGATCGGCGACTCGAGCGGCGCGGCCCAGTTCCTGAGCGCCCCGACGATCGGCATCCGCTACTGGCTCAACGAGACCCTCGCGATCGAGCCGGGCATCGGCCTGGGTTACCAGGGCGGCAACCTCACCGCCGGCTCGACGTCGGTCCCCCAGGACGACGGCTTCGCGATGACGCTGCACTTCGGCATCCCGCTCGCGCTCTTCCACGAGGGCCACTTCGCGTTCGAGATCATCCCGGAGATCAACTTCGGCTTCGCGACCGGCACGGCCTACGGCGCCATCTCCGACCAGGACCGCGGCCGCAGCGGGATCCTCTTCTCGGTCGGGGCGCGCGCCGGCGCCGAGCTCCAGTTCGGGTTCATGGGGATCCCGAACCTCTCGCTGATGGCCACCGTCGGCCTCGCGTTCCAGTACGTCTCGGCGGGCATCGGCGCGCCCCGCAGCGGCGGGGACGGCGCGAGCGTCAACCAGTGGTCGCTCGCGACGAGCCTGCAGGGGGAGCCCTGGGACATCTTCATCGGCTCGCTGACCGCGCTGTACTACTTCCAGTGAGGGCGCGGCCGGGCGCGCCCGCGCGGCGTGCCCGGCTGGACAGCGGGCGCCGGGCGCCGCAGATTCCCGGGCCCCGATGAGCATCGAACCCCACCCGTACGCGGCGTTCCTCCCGCGCGTGCAGAAGCCGTCGCGCTACGTCGGCGGCGAGCACGGCGCGCTCGTGAAGGACTGGGACGCCGCGAGCGCGCGGATGTGCCTCGCGTTCCCCGATCTCTACGACATCGGGATGAGCCACCTCGGCTTCAAGATCCTCTACTCGATCCTGAACCGCCACGAGAGGCTCCTCGCCGAGCGCGCGTACACGCCGTGGACCGACATGGAGGCGGAGCTGCGCGCCGCGAACGAGCCCCTGCGCTCGCTCGAGTCGGCGCGTCCGCTCTCCGCGTTCGACGTCGTCGGCTTCTCCCTCCAGTTCGAGCTGACGTACACGAACGTCCTGACGATGCTCGATCTCGGCGGGATCCCGCTCCGCGCGGAGGATCGGGCCGAGGACGACGCGCTGGTGATCGCGGGCGGCCCGACCGCGACGCACGCCGAGCCGCTCGCCCCGTTCATCGACGCGTTCGTCATCGGCGACGGCGAGGAGAAGACGCCCGAGCTGCTGCTCACGTGGAGCGCGTTGCGCCGCGCCGGCATGCCGCGGCGCGAGCGCCTGGTCGCGCTCGCGAAGCTCGGCGGGATCTACGTCCCCGCGCTCTACCCGACCCGCGTCGAGCCGGCGACCGGCGCGCTCGTCGTCGAGCCGAGCCCGACCGAGGGCGTCCCCTTCCCCGTCGAGCGCGCGATGCTCGACGATCTGAACGCGCACCCGTTCCCGCACGACGGCCCCGTCTCGTCGACCGAGACGATCTTCGATCGCGTGAGCGTCGAGATCGCGCGCGGCTGCACCGAGGGGTGCCGCTTCTGTCAGGCCGGCATGATCTACCGCCCGGTCCGCGAGCGCAGCCCCGCCTCGATCCTCGAGAGCATCACCCGCGCGGTGAAGGAGGGCGGCTACGACGAGGCGAGCCTCACGTGCCTGTCGACGGCGGACTACAGCGCGATCCACCCGCTCGTGAAGGAGGTGATGCGCGCCCTCGAGGCGGATCGCGTCGCGCTCTCGGTGAGCTCGCTCCGCGCCTACGGGCTCGACGAGGACCTGCTCGACGAGCTCAAGAAGGTGCGGGCCACCGGCCTCACGTTCGCGCCCGAGGCGGGCTCGCAGCGCATGCGCGACGTGGTGAACAAGAACGTGACCGAGGAGCAGCTCATGCTCACGGCGCGCCGCGTGTTCGAGCGCGGTTGGTCGCGCATGAAGCTCTACTTCATGATCGGCCTGCCGACCGAGGAGGAGGAGGACGTCCGCGAGATCGTGCGGACCGGCGCGCGGGCGCAGCGCGTCGGGCGCCAGCTCCAGAAGGGCCGCGGGCCCGAGGTCACCGTCAGCGTCTCGATCCACGTCCCCAAGCCGCACACCCCGTTCCAGTGGTGCGCGATGGACGAGCGCGAGACCGTCCGCGACAAGCAAGGTTGGTTGCGCCAGGAGGCCGCCGCCGCGCGCATCAAGCTGCGCACACACGGGAGCGAGAGCTCGTGGCTCGAGGGCGTGCTCGCGCGCGGCGATCGCACGCTCGCCGACGTCGTCGAGGGCGCGTGGCGCCGCGGCGCCCGGTTCGACTCGTGGGAGGAGAAGCTCGTCGTCGAGGCGTGGGCGGAGGCGTTCCGAGAGGCGGGCGTCGAGCCCACGCGCTTCCTCGGCACGATCCCGCTCTCGGCGCGCCTCGCCTGGGACCACATCGACGTCGGCCTCGAGGAGGGCTTCCTCGCGCGCGAGTACGTCAAGGCGCTCAAGGACCGGCTGAGCCCACCGTGCGGCAAGGCCGCGGGGATGTTCGTACACCACACGAACCTCACCGAGGCGCGCGCGGATCGGCGCCGGCTCGTCTGCTACGACTGCGGCGTCGCGTGCGACCTGACCAAGATGCGCGAGGAGCGCCTCGACTTCCTCGGCGAGCTCCGCGCCGAGGCGCCGCCGGCGCCGCGCGAGGTGAGCGCGACGCAAGCGCCGACGCCCAAGCGCCGGCAGCCCTCCGTCGCGCGGCCTCAGGGCGCGCCGCTGCGGGTGCGGCTCGGCTTCCGCAAGATCGGTCGCGCCGCCTACCGCGGGCACCTCGATCTCGTCCGCGTCCTGCCGCGGGTGTTCCGGCGCGCCGGGATGCCCCTCTACTACAGCCAGGGCTTCCACCCGAAGCCCGAGATGGTCTTCGCGCCCGCGCTCGCCCTCGGCATCGCGTCGCTCGCGGAGTACGTCGACGTCAAGCTCGACGGCGACGTCCCGTTCGTCGTCGACGGGCTCGTCGCGCGGCTGAACGCGGTGACGGAGCCGGGGATCGAGTTCACGAGCGCGCGCGCGCTCGACGCCCAGGATCGCCGGCTCACCCGCGCGATCGACGAAGCGGTCTACGTCGCGGGCGTGCCGCGCGCGCTGCTCGCCGCGCGAGGCATCACCGACCTCGCCGCGCTCGTCGAGGCGCGCAAGCGCGGGCCGCTCGCCGCCTTGCGCGAGACGAAGGAGCCCGGGCTCAAGAAGCGCGTCGACCTCTCGCAGTTCCTCCTCGACGTCACCGCCGGCGAAGGCGCCGACGCGCTCGCGGAGGCCGGCGTCGCCGGCGACCTGATCGCCGTCCGCGTCCGGCTGCGCATCACGGGGAGCGGCGCGGCGCGGCCGGGCGAGGTGCTCTCGGCGCTGCTCGGCGCCGACGAGGAGATCCCGGCGCAGTGGGTGCGGGCCGCGCTCTTCGCCCACGTCGGCGGCGAGCGCATCGCGCCGCGCGAGGTCGAGCGCCTGCGGCGCCTGCCGGTCGCGAGCGAGCGCGTGGAGGCGGCGGCGCCGTGAGCCGGTTCGACGTGCTCAAGAGCCTCGTGCGCGGCGCCGCGAAGGCGAGCGCCGAGCGCGTCGGCAAGCTCCGCTCGGTCGCCGGCCTGCGCGAGGCCTTCGCGCACCTGCGCGCCCGCCAGGCGATGATCACCGAGGCCGGGCTCGCGCGCGCGATCAGCCACGGGATCGCCGGCGCGAGCGGCGTGTCGGTCTCGCTCCGCGACGGGCGCGCCGTCATCGACGTCGCGTTCGAGCAGGGCGCACCGCTCGTCGTCGCGGTGATCCCGGAGGAGACGCGCTTCGCGCCGCGCGGCGCCAAGGAGGTCCTCTTCCGCGTCGAGCCGCCGGAGCTGACCGGGGACGCGCGCGCACGCGAGATCGTCGGCGCCGTCGCGGCCGCGATCGCGCGCGCGCTCTGGGGGCCCGTCCTGGGCGAGCGCCGCGAGGGCGAGCACGCGCTCGTCGATCGCGAAGGCGCGCGCCTGCGCGCCGACCTGCGCTCGGTCCCGAGCGTACGCGCCGCGCTCGAGGGCAGCGCGCTCGCGCCCGCGCTCGACGTCGTCTCGATCGGCGGCTTCGCGATCGCCGACCGCGCGCTCGCGGTCACCGTCGCGCTCCCCTTCCCCGCCCCGTGACGATTGCCACCAACGGGTGACTTCCCGTAGCCTGTCCGCTCTCGCGAGAAAAGGGGAGATCTCATGAAGGGCATCGTCTTCACCGAGTTCCTCGAGATGGTCGAAGAGCGCTTCTCGCTCGAGGTCGTCGACGGGATCATCGAGCGCGCCGCGCTCCCCTCCGGCGGCTCCTACACGGCGGTGGGCACCTACCCGGTCGAGGAGATGGGGCGGCTCGTCGGCGAGCTCAGCGCGGCGACCGGAGCCCCCGTCCCCGCGCTGCTGCACGCGTTCGGCAAGCACCTGATGACGCGCTTCACGCAGGGCTTCCCCCGGTTCTTCGCGGAGTCGACCGACGCCCTCGGCCTGCTCGAGCGCGTCGAGACGGTGATCCACGTCGAGGTGAAGAAGCTCTACCCCGACGCCGAGCTCCCGAGCTTCGAGTGCACGCGAGAGGGCCCCGATCGCATCGTCATGGTCTATCGCTCCCCGCGCCGGCTCTCCGACCTCGCCGCCGGCCTGATCGAGGGCTGCGCCGAGCACTACGGCGAGACGCTCGACGTGGCGCGCGAAGATCTCTCCGGGGACGGTCAGGCCGTGCGGTTCACCATCACGCGCGGGGGCGGCACGTGAGCGATCCGATCGCCGTCCTCGAGCGCGCGCTCGAGCGAGAGCGGCGCGCGCGCAAGGCGGCGGAGGGCCTCCTCGAAGAGAAGAGCCGGGAGCTCTTCACCGCCAACCAAGACCTGCGCGCGCTCGCCGGGACCCTCGAGCAGCAGGTCGAGGAGCGCACCCGCGAGCTCGCGCTCGCGCGCGACGAGGCGGTGAGCGCCAGCCGCGCGAAGAGCCAGTTCCTCGCCAACATGAGCCACGAGCTGCGCACGCCGCTCAACGCGATCATCGGCTACAGCGAGATGCTCCGCGAGGACGCGATCGACGCCGGAGACGAGGCGCTCTCGACCGACCTCCTGCGCATCCACTCGGCGGGCAAGCACCTCCTGTCGCTGATCAACGACGTGCTCGATCTCTCGAAGATCGAGGCCGGGCAGATGGACGTGTTCCTCGAGAGCGTCCCGGTCGGGCCGCTGCTCGCCGACGTCGTGAGCACCATCCGTCCGGTCGTCGAGAAGAACGGGAACACCCTCGAGCTCGTCGCAGAGGGCGAGCTCGGGACGGCGCACGTCGACGTGACCAAGGTCCGCCAGACCCTCTTCAACCTGCTGAGCAACGCGGGCAAGTTCACGTCCAACGGGCGCGTCACCTTGACCGCCGGGCGCGAGCGAGAAGGCGACCGTGACACGCTGGTGCTCACCGTCCGCGACACCGGGATCGGGATGACCCCCGAGCAGATGGAGAACCTCTTCGTCCCCTTCAAGCAGGCCGACGCGTCCACGTCCCGCCGCTACGGCGGCACCGGGCTCGGGCTGGCGATCTGCGAGCACTTCTGCCGGATGCTCGGTGGCGCCATCGTCGCGCACAGCGAGCCCGGCGTCGGCTCGACGTTCAGCGTCCGCCTCCCCGCGCGCCAGCCACGCGCCGAGCACCCGTCGGGCAGCTTCGAGCGTCCGGCCCGCCCCTCGCGCGGCGCCGTCGTCGTCGTCGACGACGACGCGAACGCGCGCGATCTCCTCTCGCGCACGCTCGCGGCCGAGGGCTACACCGTGCACGCCGCAGCCGACGGCGAAGAGGGCCTGCGCCTCGCGCGGGAGGTGCGCCCCGTCGCGATCACGCTCGACGTGCTCATGCCTCAGCTCGACGGCTGGGCCGTCCTGAGCGCGTTGCGCGCCGACGACTCGCTCCGGGACGTCCCCGTCGTCATCGTCACCATGGTCGGCGATCGCAACGTCGCGCTCGCGCTCGGCGCGACCGAGCTCGTCAGCAAGCCCGTGGATCGCGAGCGGCTCGCGTCCATCATCGCGCGCCACGTGAAGGCGCCGGCGGAGATCCTCGTGGTCGAGGACGACGAGCACTCGCGCGATCTCGTGGTGCGCGTGATCGAGGGCCACGGGTGCACCGCGGTGTGCGCGCAGAACGGCCGGATCGCGCTCGACCGCCTCGCCGAACGGCAGCCTGCCGCGATCGTGCTCGACCTGATGATGCCCGAGCTCGACGGGTTCGAGCTGCTCGAGCGGATCGCCGTGGAGCCGGCGCTGCGCGCGATCCCGGTCATCGTCACGACCGCCAAGACGTTGAGCCGAGAGGATCGCGGCCGCCTCGAGGGCCGCGTGCAGCAGATCCTCCAGAAGGGGCTCTACTCGCAGAGCGACCTCGTGAAGTGGCTCGAGCGCGTCACCGTGCCGCTGGCGGAGGCGCCGTGAAGATCCTGATCGTCGAGGACAACGAGATGAACCTCGACATGCTGACGAGGCGCCTCACGCGCCTGGGCTTCGAGATCGTCTCGGCCACGGACGGTCACCGGGGCATCGAGGCGGCGCACGCGGAGCACCCCGACCTCATCCTCATGGACATGAGCTTGCCGGACCTCGACGGCTGGGAGACGACGCGACGCCTCAAGGCGGAGCCCACGACGCGCGAGATCAAGATCATCGCGCTGACCGCGCACGCGATGGCGGAGGATCGCGAGCGCGCGCTCGCGGCGGGCTGCGACGACTACGACACCAAGCCGGTCGACCTCACGCGGCTGCTCGGGAAGATCCAGGCCTGCCTGGGAGCCATGCCGTGAGCGAGCCGCGCCCGCGCGTCCTGATCGTCGACGACCTCGAGGACAACCTCGATCTCCTGGCGCGCCGGCTCGAGCGCAAGGGCTACGCGGTGTCGGTCGCGTCGAGCGGCCCCGACGCGCTCGCGCTCGTCGACGCGCGCCCCCTCGAGCTCGTGATCCTCGACGTGATGATGCCCGGCATGAGCGGGCTCGAGGTGCTCGAGCGGATCCGCGAGACGCGAGGCCCCCAGGAGCTGCCGGTGATCATGGCGACCGCCAAGGGCGACTCGAGCGACGTCGTCGAGGCGCTCGACAAGGGCGCCAACGACTACGTCGTGAAGCCGATCGACCTCGACGTCCTGATCGCGCGGATGCGCGCGGCCCTGCGCGCCGTGGTCCGCGCGCCCGCCCCGCCGGAGACGGAGATCGTCGCCGGCCACCAGCTCGACGGGAAGTACGCGCTCGGCGAGCGGCTCGGCGTCGGCGGCTTCGGCACCGTCTACCGCGCGACGCACGTCGCGTTGCGGAACCCGGTCGCGGTCAAGATCCTCCACGAGCACCTGCTCGGCTCTCAGCAGGCGATCCGACGCTTCGCGCAGGAGGGCGTGTCCGCGTGTCGCGTGCGGCACCCGAACGCGGTCGCGATCCTCGACGCCGGCACGACGTGGGACGGGCTGCCCTACCTCGTCATGGAGCTGCTCTCGGGGCCGACCCTCCAGCAGGAGCTCGAGCGTGAGCGCGTGCTCCGGCTCGCGCGCGCCGCCGAGATCGCGTCCCCCCTCTGCGCGGCGCTCGACGCGGCGCACCGCGAGGGGATCGTCCACCGCGACGTGAAGCCCGCCAACGTGATGCTCGCGCGCGACGCGACGGGCGTCGAGGTGGTGAAGGTCCTCGACTTCGGGATCGCCAAGCTCCTCGAGCCATCCCCCGACGCGCCCGCCACCGTCGACGAGATCGCGGGTACCCCGCAGTACATGGCGCCCGAGCGCCTGCTCGGCGAGCGCTCCGACGGACGCTCCGACATCTACAGCGTCGGCGTGACCCTCTACACCATGCTGACCGGCGCGCTGCCCTTCACCTACCAGAGCGACAACGTGCTCGTGCAGGCGCTCCAGCAGCTGCGCAGCACCCCGCGGCCCCTCGGCGTGCTGCGCCCGGACCTGCCGGACGACCTCGTCGCCGCGGTGATGGCCGCGCTCGACCGCGAGCCCCAGCAGCGTCCGTCGCTGCTCACGCTCGCCGGCGTCGTGGCGGAGCACGCGCAGACGTTCGAGGAGCCGGTGTGGCCCCCCGAGGTGGCCGCCGAGCGCTCGCTCGCGTTCGACGTCACCGAGACCGGTGCGCTCGTCCCGCGGCGCGAGCCGGGCTCGACCCGCGCGGAGCGCCCGGCGCCCCGCCCCGAGTCCGGCACCGTCGCGAAGCGCGGCGATGACGGAGAAGGCGGCGACCGCGACGGCGGCGCGGGCGAAGCGAACGGACGTTGAGCCTGCCATCGCGGGGTCGGCCGCGTGCGCGCTCGATCGCTCGACGCGCTCCGAGGCCGCCGAGCCGGCTCACTCGCTCGGCGCGTCGCTCGCCTCGCCGCGCGCGCGCGTGCACGCCTGCTCGTAGCCCATCTCGCACGCGCGCCGGTAGAGGCCGAGCGCCGCGGCCGCGTTCGGCGCGCCGCCGAGCAGGCCCCGCTCGTGCGCGCGGCCGAGGTTGAAGCACGCCCGCGCCTCACCACCATCGCAGGCGAGGTGGTAGAGGCGCGCCGCCTCGTGCACGTCGCGCCGCGCGCCCTGGCCCGTCTCGAGGAGCGAGCCGAGGTTGTTGCATCCGAGGAGGTCGCCGCGGCGGCAGGCGCGCTCGAACAGGTCGCGGGCGCGGCCCGGGTGGCGCGGCATCCCGCGCCCGGTCAACGCGGCGACCCCGAGGCTCGTGCAGGCCTCGCCGAGCCCACGCTCGCACGCGCGCTCGAACAACCGCGCGCCGCCCTCGACGTCGACGGCGCCGCCGAGCCCCGACTGCATGGCGTGACCGAGGCTGTTGCACCCGCGCAGGTCGCCGCCGTCGCACGCCTGCGTGAAGAGCTGCCGCGCGCGCCGCTCGTCGAGCCGCACCCCCGTTCCGTCCCGGTGCACGAGCCCGAGCCGCGTGCAGCCGTAGAGCTCGTCCGCCTCGCACGCGGCGCGGAAGGACGCCACCGCGCGCGCCACGTCGCGCGCGACGCCGCCGCGCCCCTCGAGCATGCGCACGCCGAGGTTCACGCACCCGAGGTGCAGGCCCGCGTCGCACGCGCGCCGGAACTGCTGCGCGGCGCTCCCGAGGTCCCGCTCGACCCCGTGCCCGCGCTCGTAGAGGAGCCCGAGGTTGTTGCACCCGAGCATCTCGGCGCCGTCGCACGCGCGGCGCGACAGCTCGAGGGCGCGCGCGTAGTCGCGGGTCACACCGCGCCCGTCCTCGTGTAGCACCGCGAGGCTCACGCACGCCGCGAGGTCGCCGCCGGTGCAGCCGCGGCCGTAGAGCTCGGCGGCGCGCGCCGGATCCTCGGGCCCGCCCTGCCCGTTCTCGAGCAGCTGGCCGAGCATCGCGCACGCCTCGGCGTCGCGCAGGGTGCAGCCGCGCGTGAGCGCGCGACGCGCCTCCGCCCAGTCGTCGCGGTCCTCCGCGAGCCGCCCCTCGCTCGTGCACGCGACCGCGACGTCCCCCTCACACGCGCGGCGGAAGAGCTGCGCCGCCTGCGCCGGGCTCGACTCCTCGAGCAGGAGCGCCAGGTCGTTGCACGCCGCGAGGTCGCCCTCGTCGCACGCGTTGCCGAAGAGCCGGCGCGCGCGCGGAAGATCCGGCCGCGGGTCGGACAGGATCGCGCGCGCGACGAGCACGCACGCGATCGGGTCCGCGCGCTCGCAGCCGCGCTCGAAGAGGCGCCGCGCCTGCGCGGCGTCGCGCGCGACGCCGAGCCCGTCGGCGTGCATGCGCCCGAGCGCGGTGCAGGCGATGCCGTCGCCGCCGCGGCACCCCTGCGTGAGGAGCGAGGCCGCGCGCTGCCGATCCGCCGCGACGTCGCTGCCCGCGAGGCGACGGCCGAGGTAAGTGCAAGCCGGCGCGAACTCGTAGCGGCAGGAGAGCTCGTAGAACTCCTGCGCGCGGTGCGGATCGCGCGCGACGCCCGCGCCGCGCTCGAAGATCCGGCCCGCGTCGAAGCAGCCCTGCCCGTGGCGCTGGTCGCACGCAGCGCGGAACATGCTGAGCGCGTCGCGCGGGTCCGGCGTCGCGCCCGGGCGAGGGCGCAGCAACAGCGCGCCTGCGCGGCGGCAGCCCTCGGGCGCGGTGCCCGCGCACGCGCGGCGGAACATCTCGAGGGCCTCGGCGAACCGATCGCGGGCCTCGAGCAGGTCGCCGGCCTCGGTGCACGCGTCGAGGTCCGCCGGCGCACAGCGCGCGCGCGCCGCCTCGAGCGCATCGGGGCAGCACCCGCGGGCGTCGCGCTGCGGACGAGGGCAACTCGTGTTGCACTCGTCCTGCGCGGCGGCGCTGGACGGAAGGACGAGGAGGAGGGCGATGAGCCGGGCGAAGCGAAGGATCCCCACCTCCACGGTGTGCCACGGCTCCGCGCGGCGAGCACGCGCGCGGCGCGTCAGCGCGCGAGCCGCTTGGCCTCGCGCAGGAGGCGGATCGCCTCGTCGCGACGCCCCTCGCGCGCCGCCGTCCACCCCGCGCTCCGCAGGTAGAGCGCCAGCCGCGCCCGCGCCCCCGGCTCGCGGGCGGCGGCGGCGCGGCGCAGGAGCGCGACCCCCTCCTCGCTCGCGCCCGTCGCGAGCCACGCGTCGGCGAGCACGAGGTGACCGCGCGGCGGCGGCTCCGCGTCCGCGCGCGCACAGAGCGCTCGCACCAAGGTGCGCGCCGGCTCGCGCGCGAAGGGCGCGCCGACGAGCACCGCCGTCCAGAGCGGCGCCTCGACGCGCGCACCCCCCGCGATCCGGAAGTGCGCCTCGCGCAGGAGCTCGCGCACCTCGGCCGCGCGCCCCTCGCGCGCCGCGTGCACGATCGCGAGCGCGAGCCACTCCACGAGCAGCCGCCCCTCCCGCGGCCGCGGCCCCGGCGCGAGCCCGTCGAGCACCGCGCGCGCGCGCAGTCCGGCCTCGTCCCGCGCAGCGCCCGCCGCGCCAGCGGCCATGCGCGCGAGCGCGTCGAGCGCGGCGAGCGCCTCGGGCGACGCGCCGCCCTGCACGAGGATCGCCCGCACGCGATCGCGCTCGATCGCGCTCGACGCCGCGCTCTCGGCGTGGAGCGCCGCGCGCGCCAGCGCGTGCTCGCCGACGGGGCCGCCGGCGCGCACGAGCTCCTCGAGCACGTCGAGCGCCGCTGCGCGCCGGTAGCGACCGGACGAGCCGAGCGCCGCGACCGCGACGGCGAGCCGATGCTCCGGCGGCGCGCTCGCGAGCGGGAGCAGCGCCTCCGCGCGGCGCGCGCGCTCGCCGGGGTCGGCGGTCGCGAGCAACGCGCGCACGCGCGCGCGCGACTCCAGGCGAGGGCGCCCCGCCGCGCGCGCCGCCGCGTGGTCGTACGCCTCGCGCGCGCCCGCTTCGTGCGCCGCCTCGAGCGCGAGCCCGAGGAGGTAGCTCGCCGGCGCCTCCGCGCGCGTCTCGCGCACGCGCGCCACCTCCGCGCGCGCGAGCGCCACCGCCGACGCGCGCTCGCCCTCCTTCAACAGCGCCCGCACCACCCGCCGGACCGCGCGGTGCTCACCGTGCCGCTCCGTCTCCCACGCGACGCACCGGATCCCGAAGCGCACCGGGTCGACCCCTGCCGCGAGCCGCAGGACCTCGAGCCGCGCGCGGGCGCGCGCCGCGCCCTCCGGCATCGAGTCGAGCAGCGGCGCGAGCGCGCGCAAGGCGGCGCGCTTGCCGAGGCTGCGCTCGATCCGCTCCGCCCCGTCGATCGCCAGCTCGTCGAGCATGCCCATCGCGCCGTCGAGCCTGCCACCCCGCACCCCGCGAGGCGAGCCCGGTCGAGCCGCCGCGACCGCCGCGCCCGTCGCGGTGGTCTCGGGAGGGCCGGTGCTCTACGGTGCGCCGTCATGACCGCCACCGACGTCACCTGGCACCACGGCGAGGTCACGCGCGACGCGCGCGAAGCGCTGCTCGGACACCGCGCCGCGTGCCTCTGGCTCACCGGCCTCAGCGGCTCCGGCAAGAGCACCCTCGCCCGCCGCGTCGAGCGCCTCCTCGTGGAGCGCGGCGTGCTCGCGTACGTCCTCGACGGCGACAACCTCCGCCATGGCCTCAACGCCGACCTCGGCTTCTCCGCCGCCGCGCGCGAGGAGAACGTCCGCCGCGTCGGCGAGGTCGCGCGCCTCCTCGTCGACGCCGGCGTCGTCGTGCTCGCCGCGTTCATCTCCCCTTACCGCGCCGATCGCGCGCGCGTCCGCGCCCTCTTCGAAGAGGGCCGCTTCGTCGAGATCCACGTCGCGACCCCGCTCGAGGAGTGCGAGCGCCGTGATCCGAAGGGCCTCTACGCGCGGGCGCGCGCGGGCGAGATCACCTCGTTCACCGGCGTCAGCGACCCCTACGAGCCGCCCGCGTCCCCGGAGCTCGTCGTCGACACCACCGGCGCCGCGCTCGACGCGACGGCCGCCGAGGTCGTCGCGTGGCTCGCCCGCGCCGCGCTGATCCCGCCCGCCTGAGCGCCGCTCCGAGCCGGGTCACCGCCGGCGCCAGCGCGCGACGGCGGCGTTGTGCTCCTCGAGCGTCTCGCTGAACGCGTGGCGACCCTGCCCGCGCGCGACGAAGTAGAGGTAGCGGTTGGGCTCGTGGTCGAGCACCGCACGGATCGAGGCGAGGCCGGGGTTCGAGATCGGCCCCGGCGGCAGGCCCTCGTGGCGGTAGGTGTTGTAGACGTTCTCGCGGTCCGAGAGCATCGAGCGCGTGATCGTCCCCGAGAACCCCGCGCAGCTCGGCGCGGCGTCGCGGGCGGCGAGGCAGCCGTACGACACCGTCGGATCGGCCTGGAGCCGTCGCGGGGAGAAGCCGGGCACGCGGAGCCGGTTGAGGAACACCCGCGCGATGATCGGGCGCTCGTCGGCGACGACGGCCTCCTTCTCGATGATGCTCGCGAGCACGAGCACCTCGTGCGGCCCCCACGACAGCGTCGCCTCGAGCTCGCGCATCGCGCTCGCGTGCTCCTCGAAGAGCGGCGCCGCGCGCCGGCGGTGGTTGGCCACCATCCGGCGCACGATGCCCTCCGCCCCGAGCGACGCGGTGAGCCGGTACGTGTCGGGGTGCAAGTAACCTTCCGCGCTCGGCGCGCTCACGCCGAGCTCGTCGAGCAGCGCGCGGTCCTCCGTCGCGGCGAGGAACGACGCCGCGTCGGTGATCCCCCAGCGCTCGAGCCGCGCCGCGATCGCGAAGCGGTGGAAGCCCTCCGGCACGACGACGCGCACCGTGGCGTCGCCGTACCCGACGGCCACGCGCATGAGCACGTCCCCCGGCGTCATGTCGTCGGTGAGCAGGACCTCGCCCTCGCGCAGGCGATGGTCCGCGCGCATCAGGCGCGCGTGGAGCGCGAACACCCACGGGTCCTCGATGGCGCCGGCCGCGGCGAGCCGCGCGGCGAGCTCGTCGACGTCGAGGTCCGGGCGCACCTCGACCCGCACCTCGCGGCCCCGGCCCGGCCCGGCGCGCTTCGGGTACACGATGGCGAGCCAGCCGATCGACGCGACCGCCGCGGCGAGGAGCGCCGCGAGGCCGAAGATCAGCGCTCGGACGAGCGCTCGGCGCGCGCCGCGCTCGGCTCGCTTGCGTCCCAAAGGTCGTCTCCTGCCCGCGCCCGGCTGTCGAGGTAGCTCGACAACAGGAGGGCCGCCGCGACGCGGTCGAGCTTGCCCTTCTGCTCCTTGGCCCGGACGCCGCCCTCGCGCAGCGCCCGCTCCGCCGCCGCGCTCGAGAGGCGCTCGTCCCAGAGCACCACCGGCACGCCGGCGCGTTGCTCGAGGAGCTCCGCGAAGCGACGCGCGCGCCGCGCCGACGCGCCCTCGCGTCCGTCGAGGTGGAGCGGCAGGCCCACCACGATCTCCCCGACGCCCTCGCTCGCGACGAGCTCGGCGAGCCGCGTCAACAGCGCGCTCGGGTCGCCGCGCTCCCACGTCGCGTACGGCGTCGCGAAGGTCCCGCCCTCGTCCGAGAGCGCGAGCCCCACCCGCCGCTCCCCGTGATCGATCGCGAGCCGCCGCATGCGCCCGCGATGTACCAGGGCCTCCGCCCGAGCGCACGCCGCGCGGTGACCGCGGGCGCGTCGTCACGCTCGTTTGAGTGTCGAAATCGCCCGCCCCGCGCGAAACGGGCTGGAAACGCGGCCGCGACGCCGACTACCCTCACGCGCCGTGCGGATCCTGGTCGGCGACATCGGCGGAACGAAGACGCTGCTCGCGCTCTACGAGGGCGCGCGCGCGGCCGAGCTCCGCGAGACGCGACGGGAGCGTTACGAGAACGCGTCGAGCGACGGGCTCGCGCCGATCCTCGCCGACTTCGTCGCGTCGGGCGAGCCGATCGACGCGGCGGTGCTCGGCGTCGCGGGCCCGGTCGAGGACGACGTCTGCAACGCGACGAACCTGCCGTGGGTGATCGACGCGCGCCGCCTCGCCGCGCAGCTCGCGATCCCGCGGGCGGCGCTGATCAACGACTTCGAGGCGGTCGCGCTCGGCCTCGACGCGCTGCCGTCGAGCGCGCTCGAGGTGCTGCAGGATCGGCCCGCCGATCCCGGCGCGCCGCGCGCGGTGCTCGGCGCGGGCACCGGGCTCGGCGAGGCGATCCTCGTCCCGACGGGCGGCGCGCTGCCGCGCGTGCTGCCGACCGAGGGCGGGCACGTCGACTTCGCGCCGCGCGACGAGGTGGAGATCGATCTGCTGCGCTTCGCGCAGGCGCGCTTCCCCCGCGTGTGCGTCGAGCGCCTCGTGTCGGGCCCCGGGATCGCCGTCGTCTACGATCACATCGTGGCCTCGGGCGCCGCGCCCGCGTCGCCGTCGGTGCCCGACGCGACGAGCGGCGACGATCGGAGCGCCGCGATCAGCCGCGCGGCGGCCGCGGGCGAGGAAGCGGCCGGCCTCGCGATCCGGCGCTTCGTCTCGCTCTACGGCGCGGAGGCGGGGAACTTCGCGCTCAAGTGCCTGCCGTTCGGCGGCCTGTACGTCGCGGGCGGGATCGCGCCGCGAATGATCGAGGCGCTGCGGGCGGGCGGGTTCATCGAGGCGTTCCGCGCGAAAGGCCGGATGGCGCCGCTGCTCGATCGGGTCCGCGTGAGCGTCGTGCTCGACCCGGCGGTCGGCCTGCTCGGCGCGAAGGCGAAGGCCGTCGCGATGCTCGGCGCGTGACGGGCTTTACGCCAACGGCGCGCGGCCCCATAGGCGCCCCTCGATGCCGGTGATCTACGAGGACGAGCACATCGTCGTCGACGAGCGGCCCGAGCGACGGGTCGTGCTCGTGCGGCGAAAGCGGACCCGCCCCGAGACGCCCGAGGTGCTGATCGAGGGCTACCAGGAGGCGCTCGGGCTCAACACGGGGCGCCACCGCGGCTGGGGCCTCGTGCTCGACATGCGGGAGGCGCTCGGCCGCACCGACCAGGACTTCGAGCGCGCGATGGCGCCGCTCCAGCGCCACGTGCGGCGCGTCTACGCGCGCGTGGTCCTGCTCGTCGCGACGGCGGCGGGCGAGCTGCACTCGCACCGCATCGCCCGCGAGCAGGGCTTCGGGACCGAGGTCACCCGCGACGAGGACGAGGCGATCGCCCTCGCCGCCGGCGCGCCCGAGGATCCCGTACCACGCTCGAACGATCGAAAGACGACTTGACGCGCACCGCCGTCAGCATTCGTCGAAGGTGATCGCGCCGACGACCCGCGTTCCGTCCTCGAGCGTGCAGTCGAGCCGGACGTGGCCTCCCACGAGCCGCACGTCGTCGACCACGGTGCCGGTCGGCTCGACGTTCGCGTCGTAGGTGGCGCACCGATCGCGCGACACCGGGAACACCGTGCAGTCCGTGCCGTTCGCGTTGCGGCAGCTCCCCGGCACCTCGATCTCGACGCGGTGCCCCGTGACGTGGTCGAGCGACACGTAGACGGCGCCGTCGTTCGGACCGTCGGCGTGCACGTTGGCGCCGAGCCGACCGTACGGCACAGCCGGTCGGCACGAACGTGAAGTCGCCGTGGGGCCCGCCGCTCACCGTCATCGAGCCCTCGGCGCTCCCGCAGTCGCCGACGGCGAGCACCTCCGCCCGCGAATTCCGGCGGGTTCAGACGAATCGGTGCTCTAACGCAGGCGCGCAGCCATCTCGCGCAGCGCCTCTTCGACGGCCACCGACACGTTGCCGCCGACGGGGCGCCCGTTGAACAGCGCCGCCATCAGCGTCCCGTCCTCGGCGCGCATCATGAACGCGGTCGTCCCGGGCTTGGATCCGTCGTGCATCCACGCGCGCCCGCGCGCCGACTCGAGCACGAAGAACCCATGGCCGTAGTGGATGTCGAGCCCGTCCCAGTCGGGGTTCGACGGCGGACGGAGCACGGCGTCGAGCGCCTCCGCGGACAGGACGTCGTCGGGACCCGGGAGCCCGTCGACCACCGCGAGGAAGCGGACGAGGTCCGCGGCCGACGCGATCCAGCCGCCATGCGCGGCCATCGGCTCGATGTAGAAGCCGCCGTCCGGCGTCGCGACCTCCTCCTCGTCCTCGAAGACCGAGCGCGCGCGCGCCTCGCGCGCGTGAGGGAAGTAGGCCGCCTCGTCGTCGGGCCGCTCGGACGGACGCGTGTGCGCGAGCTCCATGCGCTCGATCCCGGCCGGCGCGAACACGCGCTCGGCGACGAATGCGTCGTAGGCCCGCCCGCTCACGCGCTCGACGATGGCGCCGAGCATGGCGTAGCCGAGGTTCGAGTACGCGTAGCGCTCGCCCGGGTCGAACGAGAGCGGCCGCCGCAGCGCGACGCGGAGGATGGCGTCGAGCCCCGGCGGGCTCGGCGTCTGCAGCTCCTTGGCCACGCGCCGGCTCTCGAACGTCCAGTCGTGGCTCTCGTGCCGGTCGAGCCCGCTCGCGTGCTCGAGCAGGTGACGCACGGTGACGTCCTCCCAGCGCGGGTCCGCGGGCGACGCGGCGAGGTGTGGGAGCGCCGGCTCGTCGAGGGCCAGCGCGCCGTCGGCGATGAGCAGGTGCACCGCCACCGCGGTGATCGGCTTGCTGAGGCTCGCGATCCGGAACCGCGTGCGGGCGGTGACGGGGCGCCCCTCGGCCGCGACGCCGTAGCCGCGCGAGACGAGCAGCCGCCCGCCCCGCGCGATCGCCACCTGGCCGCCCGGGAGCTCCCACTCCTCGAGCAGCTCCGCGATCGGATCGCCCCCGCGCGGCGCCGGCACCGGCGCGCCCGCGCATCCACAGAGACAGAGCGCCATGAACAGGCCGCGACCCACCATACGGTCGTTTTCTAGAGACACCCGGGCCAGAAACAACCATAAAAACGTCCACGATGACCGCTAATGGTCGTTTTATGGTGTACACTCGACCCGCGCGATGCCAGGCTCCTCTCATGAGCAGCACCTGGCACGTGGAAGTGTTCTTCGATGGCGACTGCCCGCTCTGCGCGCGCGAGATCGGCTTCTTGAGGCGGTTCGACCGGCGCGGCCGGATCCGCTTCACCGACATCGCAGCGCCGTCGTTCGACCCACGCGCGGTCGGCACCACGTACGAGACGCTGATGGAGCGCATCCACGGGCGGTTGCCGGACGGCTCGCTCATCGAAGGCGTCGAGGTGTTCCGCCGCCTGTACGCGGCGGTCGGCCTCGGCCCGCTCGTGTGGCTCAGCCGCCTCCCGGTCGTCGCGCAGCTCCTCGAGGTCGCGTACGAGATCTTCGCGGACAACCGGCTGCGCTGGACGGGTCGGTGCGACGCCACGTGCGAGAAGCACGCGCGGGCCGAGGCCGGCGTCGCGCCCTCCCCGATCCTGGCGTGAGGCTCGGGCCTCGCGTCGCCCGATCCAAGCGCGCCGAGCGTTTTGGCCGCTTCCAGAGGACGCCGAGGCCCTAGAGTAGCTCCGTGAACCACCGCCTCCTGACGAGCACCGAAGCTGCGGAGTGGCTCAAGGCGAGCCCGACGAGCGTCAAGCGGTGGGCCGACGCGGGCCTCATCGAGTGCGTGCGCACGGTGGGCAACCACCGCCGCTTCACGCTCGAGTCGCTCGAGCGCTTCGCGCAGACGCACGGCGCGACGAGCACCGACGCGAGCGTCGGCGAGTGGCTGACCGTCCTGCTCGAGCGCAACGTCGACGCGGTGCACGGGCAGCTCCTGCTCGAGCGCTCGACCGCGCCGAGCTGGGCGGAGGTCTGCGATCGGCTCGCGCCCGTCCTCGCGGAGGTCGGCGAGGCCTGGGCCGCGGGCAGGATCCGCGTCGTCGACGAGCACCTCGCGAGCGAGCGGCTCGCGCGAGGCCTCGCGCGCGTGGTCGACGCCCTCCCGGTGGCGCCGCGCGCGCCGGTCGCGATGCTCATGACGGTCGAGGGCGACGAGCACACGCTCGGCCTCGCGCTCGCGGAGGTCGTCCTGCGCGAGGCGGGGTGGCAGACGCTCTGGAGCGGCCGCGCGACCCCGCTCGACGAGCTCGCCGCCACCCTCGCGTCGCGGCGCGTCGACGCGCTCGCGGTGAGCGCGTCGAGCTTCTCGTGCGACGAGGCCGCCCTCGAGCCGCAGCTCAGGGCGCTCGAGGCGGCGTGCGAGACCGCCGGCTGCGCGCTGGTCCTCGGCGGCAACGGCGCGTGGCCGGATCGTGCGACCACCGGCCGCCGCGTGACGACCTTCCGCCAGCTCGGCCGCGTCGTCCAAGAGATCCTCGACGAGCGGTGAGCTGCCGCGACGGACGGCCGAGCCGCCCGCACCGCGCGCCCGCACCGCGCGCCCGCACCGCGCGCCCGCACCGCGCGCCCGCACCTCACGATCGCAAGGGACGTTGCGGGTTGGTGCGAAGCGCGGCGGACCAGCGCTCGGCCTCAGGCGCGCGCGGCGAGCCGGCGCGCGAGCTCGCCCGCGGCGCGCGTGTCGAGGGCGGCGCCGAGCGCGCCGAAGAAGCGCTCGAGCCCGTCCGCGTCGAGCGGGCCGTCCCCGCGGAAGACGACGCACCCCGTCGCGTCGACCACCGCCACCGTCGACCCGCGCCCGCCGAAGCGGTACGGCGCCCGCGCGAGCACGCCGTGGAAGTCCAGCCACAGCTCGGCGCCGTAGCGCTGCGCGACGCGCCCGACCGCCGCGCGGACCACCGGCTCGACGAAGCCGAGCCCGCGCACGTCGGCGATCCCGAGCACCTCTAGGCGACCTCGCATCGACGGGCTCTCGGACAACAGGCCGCACGACTCCTTGAGGTGGAGGTTGTCCTCGACGTGGTCGCGCGACTCGTAGAAGACCACCACCGCGCGCCCTCGGAGCGCCTCGAAGCTCAGCGCTCGGCCCCGGGTGGATCGGATGATTTGGCTGCTTTCCTCGCCCATGGACGGGATTATAAGACCAAAACGACCGCCACAACACCCCCCGGCCGTCCCAAACCGTCCGTTTCGGTCACCGGCTCGCCGCGCGCCGGAGGCGGTCGGCGACGGCGAGGCCGAGCCCGATCGGCGGCGGCAGGGCCACCACCGCCACCTCGAACCCGCGCGCGTCCACCTCGCGAAGGGCCGCGTAGAGGCCGCGGGCCGCCTCGGCGGGCTCCGCCGAGAGGGCGATCCGCGGCGCGCCCGCCACGTCCACCGGGCCCAGGACGACCACGCGGCCGTCCTCGGCGGCGACCGCCTCGGCGAGCCGCCGGGCGTCGACCGCGACGACGCGCGCGCGCGGCGCGTAGTGCGCGGGCAGCATGCCCGGCGCCCGGACGCCACCGCGCGGCGACGCGAGCGAGCGACCGAGCACCGCCTCGATCGCCTCGACCTCCACCCCGCCTGGGCGCAGGAGCGCGGGCGTCTCGCCGCTCAGATCGACGATCGTCGACTCGACGCCGACGCGGCACGGCCCGCCGTCGAGGATCAGCGCGACCGCGTCGCCGAGCTCGAGCGCGACGTGCGCCGCGGTCGTGGGGCTGACCGCGCCGAAGCGGTTCGCGCTCGGCGCGGCGATGCCGGAGCCGAACGCCTCGAGCAGCGCGAGCGCGACCGGGTGGTCTGGCACGCGCAAGCCCACCGTCGGCTGCCCGCCCGTCACGACGTCGAGCACCTCCGGGCGCTTGTTCAGGATCACGGTGAGCGGGCCGGGCGCGAAGCGCTCGAACAGCGCGAGCGCCGCTGCGGGCACCTCGCGCGCCCACGCGTCGAGCGCGTCGATCGACGCGAGGTGCACGATCAGCGGGTGATCGGCGGGTCGCCCCTTCGCGGCGAAGATCGAGCGCACCGCAGGCTCGGAGCGCGCGTCCGCGCCGAGCCCGTAGACCGTCTCGGTCGGGAACGCGACGAGCGCTCCGGCGCGGAGCGCCGCGCACGCCTCTTCGATCGCCGCCTGCACGGTCGGCGGAGCGTGCACGCGCGCGCGCGGCGCCGCAAACGCCGTCGCTCACCCTTGGCGCGCGAGCACGATCGGGAAGTCGACGGTGACGGGGCGCTCGGGGCCGCGCGTCACGCGCACGGTCTGGACCGCACGCACGATGCACGCGCCGAGCGCCTCGGAGCCCGTCGAGTTGTCGGCCGCGCGCACGCCCGCGAGGTGGCCGGGCGGCATCACCTGCATCGAGAGCGTGATCCGACCGGCGAGCGTCGGGCTCTCGTGCGTGAGCGCGTGATCGTAGCAGCGCTGTACCGCGGGCATCCGCCCGCGCAGGCGCTGGATCAGCTCGGCGACCTGGAAGTCCGGGTCCCCCGGCTCGGGCGTGCCGAAGATCGGGCGCGGCGCGTTCGCCGGTCGCACCACCTCGACCTCGCGGATCGGGCGCCCCTCCGGCTGGCGCGCCATCCCGTCGCCGGGGCGGCGCGCGAGCTGGCCGAGATCGCGCGTGGCGCTCTCCGAGCTCTCGCGCCCGTCGCGCGGGCGCAGCACGCCGGGGTCGCTCGACGCGACCGCGGTGCCTTCGACGACGTCGAACACCTCCGCGGATCGCTCGGTCGCGGCGCCGTCGCGGAGCGCGTCGAACGCGCTCGCCAGGCTCGGCCCGCGGCTCGTGCCGAGCAGGAGCTGCTCGACGACGCTGCGCGCGATCGCGTCCGGATCGAGGCTCGGGGCCGTCGGGCGCGCGCTCGGCGGCCGGCGCGCGTCCGCGTGGCGCTCGCTCCGCTCGTGCGGGTCGGCGCGATCGCTCGGCTCGCCCGGCTCGCCGTCGCGCGCGTCGTCCGCGGCGCGGTCGGCGACGGACTCCGTGTCGGACTCGACCTCCGGCGTGCGTCGCTCGTCGGGGGGCGGCGGCTCGATGAAGATCGTCGTCGCGAAGCGCACGGGCACGAGCGCGCTCTCCACGGGCCAGTCCGCGTCGAGGAGGTAGGCGATGACGCCGAGGTGCAGGCAGAAGCTCACCGCGACGAAGCTCGTGAACCACCAGTCGGTCCCCGAGAGCAGGCCGCCCACGAGCCCGGGAGGGAGCGGCGCAGGGCGGCGCTCGATCGGGCGATCGACCACCTGCACGAGCACCGCCGCGCCCCCCGCGAGCGCGAGCCTCGCGCGCCCGGACGGCCCGAGCCGCACCGCGCGCGTTCCGTCGAGCGGTCCCGCGTCGCTCTGGCCGGTGACCGCCTCGTCGGCGGCGACCATCCACGCTCCGCCGCTGTGGGATAGCAAGGTTCGTTGCGGCCCGGTCGCGGGCACGTCGCCCGCCTCACCGAGCGTGATCGTCCGCTCGGGCGGGACGGTCTCTTCGTGCTCGACGCGGCCGTCGCGGACGAGCGCGAAGCGCAGCCAGCGCGGACCGCTCGCCGTGCCGCTCACGCGCAGCGCGCTCGCGCGCATCGCGCGGGTCATGGCGCCGGGACGGACGGCGGCGTCTCCCGGAGTCGAAGGCTCGGGCATCGTGGACCTCCAGCGCGGCCGCGCGGCGGCTCGCGAGCGAGTGGACGGCGAAGGCGGGTGTGGGTCGGCCGGTCAGACAGCGACGAGCGCGGCAGGTTCCTCGGCTGCCGCGACTTCCTTCGCGGCCGCCTCGCGCGCGAGGCGCTCCGCCTCCCGCTTCGCCGTCACGAGCGGCATCACGTAGGGGAAGCCGATGCGCATCGGATCGACGTCCGCGTCGATCGTCCCGACGAGCCAGAACATCAGGACCGACGCGCGCTCCACGTAGAACCAGCCGTCCGGGTAGTCGACCGAGCGCATCAGCTCGCGCAGCTCCTCGCGCTCGACCTCGGGGTCGGCGAGCTTCTCGAGCTCCTCGGGGCTCGCGCGCATCAGCGCCCCCGGCGTGCGGTCCTTGATGCGCAGGAGCTTCTGGAAGTACGCCTCGACCGTCTTCTCGAGCAGCTCGTGGTTCGCCTCGTGCGAGGCGAACCCCATCTCGAGGAAGCCCTTGAGCAAGCGCGAGCCGTCCTCCTCGAACAGGCCCTGCAGGATCTCGATCATCCCGTCGACGAGCTCTTGGCGCACCACGCTGATCGCGCCGAAGTCGAGCACGACGATGTTGGGCCGCGACGGCTTGCGCCCCGCCTGCACGAGGAAGTTCCCCGGGTGCGGGTCCGCGTGGAAGAGCCGGTGCACGAACACCTGCTCGTAGAAGCACTCGACGAGGCGCACCGCGACGGCGTGCGGATCGATGCCGAGCGCCGGCATCTCCTCGACCTTGTTGATCTTGAGCCCCTCCATGAACGTCATCGTCAGGACGTTGCGCGTGGTGAGATCCCAGATCACCTCCGGGAACAGGACGTGGCTGCGGTTGGCGAAGTTCTTCGCCATCGCCTCCATCATCTCCGCCTCGTGCAGGTACTCCGTCTCGCGCGCGAGCAGATCGTCGAGCGCGTCGCCGACCCGCTCGATGTTCTGCACCGGCACGAACCACTTGTAGACGACGATCGCGAGGCGCAGCACGCGCATGTCCACGCGGATGAGCCTGCGGATCCCCGGGTAGAGCACCTTCACCGCGAGCTTGGTCCCGTCGGGCAGATACGCGACGTGCACCTGGCCGAGCGAGGCGGCGGCGATCGGCTGCTCCTCGATGCGCGCGTAGAGCTCGTGCGCGGTCTTGCCGAAGTCCTCGAAGAACGTCTCGGCGAGCTCCGCGAACGGACGCGGCGGCACCGCGTCCTGGAGCTGCTCGAGCTCCTTCGTGTACACGCGCGGCAGGAACCCGCCCATGATCGACAGGACCTGACCGAGCTTGATGTAGACGCCGCGCAGCCGCAGGATCGCCGCGAGCAAGCGCTTCGCGTTGCGCAGGTCGACGCGCTTGCGCCGGCGCCAGAGCCAGTTCGGCATCATCCGCCGGTCGCGGCCGGTCCTCGGATCGCGCTCCCACGTCGAGAGCAGCTGGGTCATCCCGAGCTGGAGCATGTAGCTCGCGAAGATCAGCCCGAAGACCGAGAGCGCCCGTAGGGTGCGAACGAAGAGCTCCACGGCGTCGACGCGAGGCTATCAGGAACCGGCGCGGTGCCCAGCCCGACATTTCTTGACCAGAACAGTGTGGTTCACTGGGACGGCAATCCCCGGCCATCGGTGAGGCTCGCCCACTGATTCCCGACCTGTCCGATTGACAATCTCACCGACCTCGCCCATGAATCGAGGGATGGAAGCGCTCAAGCTCGTGCCGCCGGGCCGCGACGAGCTCGACCTCGACGCGGTGAACGCCGCCCTCGAGGGCGCCGACGCGGAGGAGGTCGTGCGGTGGGCGGCCGAGACCTTCGGCGAGCGCCTCGTGATGTCGTCGAGCTTCGGCGCGCAGAGCGCGCTGATGCTGCACCTCGCGTCGCGCGTCGTCCCGAGGATCCCCGTGATCTTCCTCGACACCGGGTACCTCTTCCCCGAGACCTACCAGTTCGCGGAGGCGCTGACCGAGCGCCTCGGGCTGCGGCTCGAGGTGTACACCCCGAAGATGACCGCCGCGCGGCAGGAGGCGCTCTTCGGCCGCCTGTACGACGGCGACGCGGACGAGCTGCGCCGCTACCACGAGATCAACAAGCTCGAGCCCATGCGGCGCGCGCTGCGCGAGCTCGACGCGGCGGCGTGGCTCGCCGGCCTGCGCGCCGAGCAGACCGAGTTCCGCGCCGGGCTCGCGCCCGTCGTGCGGCAGAACGGCGTCTACAAGGTCCACCCGATCCTCCACTGGACCAAGCAAGACGTCGCCGACTACTTCGACCTCTACGACCTGCCCTACCACCCGCTCCTCGCGTGGGGCTACCGCTCGATCGGCGACGTGCACTCCACGGTGCCCGTCGCGCCGGGTGAAGCGGACGACCGCGCCGGGCGCCTCCTCGGCGACAAGCGCGAGTGCGGCATCCACCTGCCCGACCCGGAGACCGCCGCGAGCCTCAAGAGCTCGGGGCTCTGAGCGGGGCCGCGACCGCCGGCGCCTCGCTCCGCGCCTCGTCGAGGATGCGCGCGGGGACCGGCTTCAGGTTCCAGATCAGCCCGAGCCTCTCCAGCGCGAGCAGGCCGTACCAGGTGAGGTCGATCTCCCACCAGCGGTGCCCCATGCGCGCGCTGGTCATGTAGCGGTGGTGGTTGTTGTGCCAGCCCTCCCCGCACGTCAGCAGCGCGAGCAGGACGTTGTTCCGGCTGTCGTCCCCGGTCTCGTAGCGGCGCGTGCCCCACACGTGCGCGAGCGAGTTCACCGTGAACGTGCCGTGCCACACGAGGATCGAGCTCAGCGACCAGCCGAAGAAGAACGAAGGCCACCCGAACGCGGCGAGGATGAGCAGCGAGACGACGGTCGGCGCCACGAACGGGTGGCGGTCCATCCAGCGTAGCTCCGGGTACTTCGCGAGGTCCCGCACGCGCCGCAGATCCGTCTCCGCGTTGCCGGAGAAGAACCAGCCGACGTGGGCGTGCAGGAAGCCGTGCTGGCGCGGCGAGTGGACGTCGGCCTCGGTGTCCGAGCGCAGGTGGTGCGCGCGGTGGTGGGCCGCCCACCAGAGCGGCCCGCGCTCGATCGAGAGCGTCGCCCCGAACGCCAAGAGCGCCTGGAAGACCCGGCTCGTCTGGAAGCTGCGGTGCGCGAAGTAGCGGTGGTACCCGGCGGTGACCGCGAACATCCGGCCCCAGTACAGCAGCGCGAAGACGACGACCGACGTCCAGTCGATCCCGGACCAGAAGACCCCGAGCCACACGAAGTGGCAGGCGACGAAGGGGATCCATCCCAGCCTCTCGTACCGATGGCGGCGGGTCGGCGGTGCAGCGCTCACCTTCGCAGCATACGGGCGCCGTCGCGGCGCGACCGTCATCGCTCGGCAATTGCTGGAGGGGCGCGCGGCGCGGCGTAGGCTGCGTGGCCGTGACACCGCGCCCCGACGTCAGCGTGCTGTTGCCCTTCCGCGACGCCGAGGCGACGCTCGCCGAGGCGATGGCGTCGATCCTCGCCGAGCGCGAGGTCGCGCTCGAGCTCGTCGCGGTCGACGACGGATCGTGCGACGCGAGCGCCGCGATCGCGCGCTCGTTCGGCGATCCGCGGGTCCGCGTCCTCTCGGGCGACGGCGCCGGGATCGCGCGCGCCCTCGAGCGCGCGCGCACCGCGGCGCGCGGCCGCTTCCTCGCGCGGATGGACGCCGACGATCGCTCGCTCCCCGGCCGGCTCGGCGCGCAGCTCGCCGCCCTCGAGGCGTCGCCCAGGCTCGGCGCGGTGGGGTGTCGCGTGCGCGCGTTCCCCGACGAGCGCGTCGGCGACGGACTGCGCGCCTACGTCGAATGGCAAAACTCGTTGACCACTCCCGCCGACCACCGGCGCCAGCGGTTCGTGGAGGCGACGCTGTGCCACCCGTCGGTGACGCTGCGCCGCGAGGCGGTCGAGGCGGTCGGAGGCTGGCGCGACGAGCTCTGGCCCGAGGACTACGCGCTCTGGCTGCGGCTGCACGCGCGAGGGTGGGCGCTCGCGAAGGTCCCCGAGGCGCTCTTCGAGTGGCGGCACTCGGAGGGGCGCGCGACGTTCACCGACCCGCGCTACGCCGCCGCCCGCGTGCTCGCGCTGCGCGCGCGCTTCCTGGCGCGCGCGATCGGCGAGGCACCGCTCACGATCTGGGGGGCCGGCAAGACCGGGCGGCGGCTCGCGCGCGCGCTCGAGGCGCACGGCGTGCGCGCGCAGCGCTTCGTCGACATCGACCCGGCCAAGATCGGCCGGACCGCGCGCGGCGCGCCGATCGTCGGGCCGGAGGCGGTCGCGAAGGGAGGCGGCGCGCTCGTCGTCGCGGTGGGCGCACGCGGCGCGCGGGCGATCGTGCGGGCGCGGCTCCGAGCGCTCGGCCTCGTGGAGGAGGAGGACTTCCTCTGCGCGGCTTGACCCGGGCGCGGCCACCGAGTGAACTGGCCGAGCATGCAACGCCGCTTGAGCCACTGGGGCTGGGGCTACGAGGATCGCTTCCCCGACGTCGAGACGCGCCGGCTCTTCGCGCGCGAGGTGCAGATGTTCGGGGGCTTCGACGCGCTCACGCCGCGCGAGCCGACACCGCTCGCCGACGCCCGGCTGCCGGCGCCGCGCGTCACGGTCGACGACCCGCGCCTCGCGAGCATCGCGAGCGCCCTCCCCTACGACCGCGCCTCGCGCGCCTACGGGCGCTCGTACCGCGACATCGCGCGCGGCTTCGAGGGCGACTTCTCCGGCGCGCCGGACGTCGTCTTGCGGCCGACCGAGGAGGCGCAGGTCGCCGCCGCGCTCGAGTGGGCCGCGGCGCGCGAGGTGGCGCTCGTCCCCTACGGCGGCGGCACGAGCGTGGTCGGAGGCGTCGAGGTCGACGCGCGCGACGCATACGCGGGCGTGGCGTGCCTCGATCTGCGCGGGCTCGACCGCGTCCTCGAGATCGACGCGACCTCGAGAGCGGCGCGCATCGAGGCCGGCGCGACCGGGCCGCGGCTCGAGGCGCAGCTCCGCGCGCACGGCCTGACGCTCCGCTTCTTCCCGCAGTCGTTCGAGCTGTCCACGCTGGGCGGCTGGATCGCGACGCGCGCGGGCGGGCACTTCGCCACGCGCGAGACGCACATCGACGACCTCGTCGAGTCGACGCGCATGCTCACCGGCCGCGGCGTGTTCGAGTCGCGCCGCTTGCCCGGATCGGGCGCGGGGCCGAGCCCGGATCGGCTCGTCATGGGCTCCGAGGGCACGCTCGGCGTGATCACCGAGGCGTGGGTGCGCGTGCGCCCGCGGCCGCGCTGGCGCGCGAGCGCGAGCGTGCGCTTCCGCGAGTGGACCGGCTGCGTCTCCGCGACGCGCGCGATCGCACAGTCGGGCCTCTGGCCGGCGAACTGTCGAGTGCTCGATCAGCGCGAGGCGCTGCTCAACCGCGTCGCCGCGGACGGAACGCACGTGCTGCTCCTGGGCTTCGAGTCGGCGGACCACGACGTACGCCCCGCGATGGATCGCGCGCTCGAGCTCGCGCGCGCGCACGGCGGCGAGTGCCCGGACGGGGTCTCCGAGAAGCGCGCGGTCGAGGACGACGATCCGGGAGCGGCGCGCGACGAGGTCTCCGACCGCTGGCGACAGGCGTTCCTCGACGCGCCCTACCTGATGAACTCGATGGTGAGCCTCGGCGTGATCGCCGACACGTTCGAGACCGCGTGCACCTGGGACCGGCTCGAGGCGCTCCACCGCGGCGTGATCGCCGCGATGAAGGACGCGATGCGACGCGTGTGCGGCCGCGGGCTCGTCACCTGCCGCTTCACGCACGTCTACCCGGACGGCGCCGCGCCCTACTTCACGTTCATCGCGCCCGCGCGCGAGGGAAGCGCGGTGAGCCAGTGGACCGAGCTCAAGCACGCGGCGTCCGAGGCGGTCCTCGCGCACGGCGGGACGATCACGCACCACCACGCGGTCGGCCGGACGCACCGGCCGTGGTACGAGCGGCAACGCCCCGAGCCCTTCGGCGATGTGCTCGCCGCGGTGAAGGCGACGCTCGACCCGGCGGGCGTGCTCAACCCCGGAGTGCTCGTGACAGCGCCTCGCGGTCCTCGCGCCGGAGGCTGACGAGGCGCACGCGCACGTCGAATCGACCGTCGAGGCGGCGCTTGCTCCCGATGGCCTTGCCACGGAGCGCGAGCGCGGCCTCGCCGGCAGACAGCGCGAGCTCGATCGGCGCCCCCGGCGCGAACGCACGATCGAGGGCGCACGCGAGGACCTCCTCCCCGTCGAACGCGAGCGCCTCGCCGCCGCCACCCGGCACCGAGACGGCGACGCTCCCCGCGTCGCTCACCGGGCGCCCCGCACCGCGTCGCGCGCCTCGCGCAGGTCTTGGTCGCGCTTGAGCTCCTCGCGCCGGTCGTGGACCTTGCGCCCCTTGCCGAGCCCGAGCTCCACCTTCGCGTAGCCACCCTTGAAGTAGACCGCGAGCGGCACGATCGCGTAACCCCGCACCGTCAACTTGCCTTGCCACTTCTCGATCTGCTGGCGCGACATCAGGAGCTTGCGCCTGCGCTTGGGCTCGTGCTGGAAGAACGGCCCTGCCTGCTCGTAGGGCGCGATGTGCATCTTGTGCAGCCACGCCTCGCCCGCCTCGATCGCGCCGTACGAGCCCTCGAGGTCCGCGCGCCGGTTGCGCAGGCTCTTGACCTCGGACCCGGTCAGCACGAGCCCGGCCTCGAGCCGCTCTTCGATGTCGTAGAGCTTGGTCGCCCTCGGGTTGCGGCACACGAGCAGCTCACCGGGGACGGTCTTCTTCTTCGCGCTCATGGGCCGGCGGCGTTTCTACGTCACGGCTCGACGTCTCGCCAGCCCGCCGCCACGACCGCGCGGACCGCGGCGACGCGATCGCGCTCGTGCGGCGTCAGCACGAGGCCGGCCAGCGCCTCGTCGAAGCGCTCGACCTGCCGCGCGATCGACGCGCCCGCGAGGTGCGCGAGCGCGGCGAGCTCGAGCGCGAGATCGGCCGCCTGCGCGACCTCACGAGCGGCGCGCGCCGCGGCGAGCGCCGCCTCTCGGCGCGCGCGCTCGCGCTCCGCGAACGCGGCGGGCAAGCCGTCGGCGCGAAACGCTCCGTCGCGCAGCGCGAGCGGGACCTCCACCGCCGCGACGTGCTCGCCGAGCGAGAGCGCGGGCCAGTCGAGCCGGACGATCGCCTCGAGCGCGCCGTCGGCGTCGACGTCCTCGTAGCGCCCGACGCACGCGCCCTCGCGCAGCGACGCCGCCTCGTCGGCGAGCGCGCGCGCCGCGCCGGTCTCGTCGAAGCGGAGCGCGGCCAAGCACGGGAGCGGCTCCTCCTCGCGCGAGACGACCAGCTCGTCGACGCCGTCACCGTCGAGGTCGCGCGCGGCGGGCTCCGCGAGCGTCACGCGCCCGTGCCGCCGCCGCACGCCGTCGGGCTCGTGCGAGTCGAGCGACGCGGCGAGCCCGCGCGACGTGATCACCCGCACCGCCCGCTCCTCGTCGCCGCGCGCGAACGCGAGCGCGACGAACCGCGGCGTCTCGACCTCGTGCGTCAGCGCCCAGCCAGCCGCCTCGAGGCGCGCGCGCACCGCGTCCGCCTCCTCGCGCGCCTGCACGCCGACGCGGAGGAAGCGCTCGACGCCGACCGGCTCGGGGGCCGGCGCGCACGCCCCGAGGACGCCGGCGAACAGCGCGAAGCGCACGCCCCACATCGCCCGCGAGGCTACGCCGTCCCCCGCCGCGCGAGAAGGGCGCTCACCCCTCGACGCGCGCGAGCACGAACGGGTGCACCTCGACGACCCCCGCCGCGAGCAGCGCCTCCCCGCACGCGGCGAGCGTGGCGCCGGTCGTGCGCACGTCGTCGACGAGCAGGACGCGCGGCGGCAGCGACGCGAGGACGCGGAACGCGGCGCGCACGTTCGCGTCGCGGGCGCCGACGTCGAGGCTGGCCTGCGGCGGCGTGTCGCGCACGCGACCCAACGCGCGCGCACGGCACGGCACGGCGAGCGCGCGCGCCCACGCGCGGGCGAGGAGCGCCGTCTGGTCGTAGCCGCGCGCGCGCTCGCGTCGCGGGTGGAGCGGCACCGACACGACGACGTCCACGCGACCCGCGAGCTCGAGCACGGCGGGACGCGCCATCCGCGCGAGGACGGGCGCGAGCTCGCTCCGGCCGCCGTACTTGAAGCGCCGCACCGCGTCGGCGAGCGGGCCGCCGTAGAGGAACGCGGCGCGCGGCGCGCCGTCCGCGCGCTCGACGAGCGCGCCGCACGGCGCGCAGAGCCCCTCACCGCCCGGCGCGAGCGGCGCATCGCACGCCGCGCACGCGGGCGGCGCGACGAGGTCCAGGAGCCCTCCGAGGATCGCACGCGCGCGCATGCCCCGCCATCGGTCGGCGGCGCGCGCGGTTTCGCGCGCTCGTGCGGCGGCAGGGAGCGGCCTCGGGCGGTATTCTCGTCGTGGAATACCGCGGAGGAACGCATGCCCGTCAAGAAGATCGCGATCTCGGTGCCGGAAGACGTCGCACGCCAAGTCGACGAGGCCGCAGCGGCGCGGGGAGTGACGCGGAGCCGCTTCATCACGGATGTTCTGCGAACGGCCGCGCGCGCCCGTACGGACGCGGAGATCACGCGCCGGCTCGACGAGTTGTTCGCGGACGAGACGGTGACGCGAGAGCAGCGTGAGACTGCCCGTGACTATCAGCAGGCCGCCCCGAAGGATGGCACGCAATGGTGATCGAGCAGGGGGAGGTCGTCTGGATCCAGCTGCGTCCTGCGCAGGGTTCGGAGCCCGCCGATCGGCGTCCCGCCGTCGTCCTTCAGCACGACCGCTTCAACCGCAGCCGGATCGCCACGACGGTCGTCGCGGCCATCACGTCCAATCTCGAGCTCGCCAGATCACCCGGGAACGTGCGGCTCCGCAAGGGCGAGGCGGGCCTGCCGCGCGCCTCAGTCGTCAACGTCACGCAGATCGCGACGATCGACCGCTTGGTCGTGCTGGCCAAGGCCGGGCGCGTGTCGCGGCGGCGGCTGGAGGAGATCTGGGCCGGCGTGCGCCTCGTCCTCGAGCCACCGCACCCGTGAAGATCGAGCCCGTTCTCTGCGTCTATGCCGCGCTGCGCGAGATCGAGCTCCCCGGCGCGATCGAACACCGGCGAGAAAGACACGGGCGCCGAGCGCGGTCAGGGCGGCAGCAGCGGGTCTGGCTGGAGCGGCCCGAACGGGGCCGGGATGGGCGCGCGGCCCTCGGCGAGGGAGCGCAGGTGCGCCTCGCGCGCGTCGAGCTCGCGCCGGTAGAACGGGCTGAACGTGCGGTCGGGGAGCGTCTGCACGAACGGCGCGTCCGTCGCATGGCAGGCGGGGCAGCCGACGATCTCGAGCTGCTGGCGCAGGCGCGGGTAGCGCTCGAGCGCAGCGAGGCCGCCGAGGTCGAGCGCGATCCACGGGACGCCGTCGTTGACGCGCGCGCTCGGCGCGCGGAACCGCTCCGGGACGAGCTGCGTGCGCGCGTCGAGCGCCGCGGCGTTGTCGCCGACCCACGCGAGGAACGCGCCGCGATCGGGGCCGGCGCGGTTGAGCCGCTCCGTGTCGACTGTCTGGAAGAGCGGCCGGTTCTCGAGCGCGCCGCCCTCGAGGAACCACTGCCGCCACTCCCACGGCGAGATGATGAACTCCACCGTCTCGAGCACGAGGAAGCGCGCGGGCGCGAGCGCCTCCGCGAGGACCGCGCGCGCCGCCGCGCGGAACGCCGCGTCGTCGAGCGCGCTCAGCCGCGCCCACGCGAGCGCCGTCGCCGCGCAGTGCGCGACGCCGTCCGGCCGAAGGTCCTCGTCGCGAGCCGGCTGCGCGAAGAGGAAGATCAAGTGGAACGGCTGGTGGAGCGCGTGCGTCGAGGCGAGCGACACGCGCAGCTCGCCACACCCCGTTCCGTCCGCGAGATCGACGCGGTTGTGCACCCCCGTCACGCGGAACGGGAGCGCGTCGAGGTCCCAGCCCGCCGGATCCGCACCCTGCAACTCGACTTGCTCCTCGACGATCCGCTGCGGCCCGAGCCGCTCGGAGTGCGCGGTGGTGCCGAAGCGCCGGAACATCGCGTCGAGCAGCCGCCCCGGCGGCGCGTCGCCGCTCACCGCGCGCATCACGCGATCGAGGCCGGCGACCTCGGGGTCGTCGAGGAGCGCGGCGTCCGTCCACGTCAGGCTCCGCGCGATCGACAGCGCGGCGGGCGGCGGCGCGCCGAGGTCGCGGACGTGGAGGGTCGTGTCGCGGTCCACCGCGACAAGCCACGTCCCCGCGTCGAGACGGAGCGGCCCGACGTAGGCCCCCTCGCGCGCGGCGAGCGTCAACGACCCGTGCTCGACCCAAAGGTCGAGCACGCGGGCCTCGTCGAGCGTGAGCGTCGCGCCACACGACGCGTGGATCGCTCCGGTCGCGCGCGGAGCGCCGGGGATCGCCAGCGCGAGCGGCGCGCACCCCCCGCCGTCGTCGGCCGCGCCGTCGAGCGCGCCGAGCCCGGCGTCCACGGCCGGCCCCGCGCCCTCGCAGCCGATCGCGCCGAGCGCCGCCCCGACGAGCGCCGCGAGACGGAGCGAGCGCCCGCGCCGCGCGGGCGCGGCGATCCGGCGCGGCCGCGCCGCGCCCCGAGGATGCTGCGCGAAGCGAACGGCCACGCGCGCCCTCAGCGCCGTCGGCGGGCGAGGCCGAGG